>JAGKWW010000083.1 GCA_021151665.1 Flavobacteriaceae bacterium | reverse complement strand
ATAATAATATACAAACGCATGTTTGATAAGATTTTATATATTTGCACCCTTAATTAACAGAGGTCGGGTACCTCACAATTTAATCTAAAGATTATGCCTGTAAAAATCAGACTACAAAGACACGGTAAAAAAGGAAAACCTTTTTACTGGGTAGTAGCAGCGGATTCCCGCTCAAAAAGAGATGGTAAATTCCTTGAAAAACTTGGAACTTACAATCCTAACACCAACCCTGCAACTATCGAGCTGAACGTTGACGCTGCTGCACAGTGGCTGCACAACGGTGCACAGCCTACAGATACTGCAAGGGCTATCCTTTCTTATAAAGGAGCGCTTCTTAAGCACCACCTTGACGGAGGTGTACGCAAAGGCGCACTTACACAAGAGCAGGCTGATGCTAAACTTGCTGCATGGCTGGATGAGAAAGCCGGAAAAGTAGATGCCAAGAAACAAGGCCTTTCTACTGCTAAAGAAGATGCTAAAGCCAAAGCGCTTGAAGCTGAGAAAAAAGTAAATGAGGAGCGTGTTGCTGCAGCTAAAAAAGCTGAAGAAGAAGCTACTGCTGCCGCTGCTGCTGAAGCTGCTGCTACAGAAGGCGAAGAGGCCGCTGCCGAAGCTACTGAAGAGAACACAGAAGAAACCGAAGCTTAATTTCCCCAACGGCGCTAATGCGTAAAGAAGATTGTTTTTATTTAGGCAAGATCGCCAAGAAATTTAGCTACAAGGGAGAGGTGCTGGCCTGGCTGGATACCGATGATCCCGGGTTTTTCGAAAATATGGAATCAGTGTTTGTTGAGATCAACAATCATCTGGTTCCATTTTTTATTGTAGAAAGCCGCCTGCATAAAAACGAATTCCTCCGCGTAAAGTTTGAGGATATTGACAGCGAAGAAGCCGCAGAGAAAATTCTCGGCCATGCACTCTACCTTCCGCTTACCAAACTTCCTAAACTGGAAGGCGACAAATTCTATTTCCACGAGGTTATAGGTTTTACGGCCGAAGACCAAAGGCTCGGCGACATCGGTACCATTGTAGGTATAAATGACAGTTCTGCCCAGCCGCTTTTCGAAATAAAAAAAGGCGATATCGAGATCCTTGTCCCGATGATTGACCAGTTTATTGTAAAAGTAGACCGCGAAAACAAAAAGATCGTGCTTAACACACCGGAAGGACTTGTTGATCTTTATCTGGGTTAATTTTTAAAAGTTCCGGGTTTCAGGTTTCGGGTTATGACTGTGGTGATGTTTTAAAGCTTGCACAGTCCTCTAAGTCTATTATCTATCATCTTACATCTAATGTCTGTTTTCAATTTTAAGCAATTCACTATTAAGCAAGACCGATGTGCCATGAAGGTGGGTACCGATGGCGTACTGCTTGGCGCATGGGCCCCGACAAGCCATACTCCTTATAATATATTGGATATTGGAGCAGGTACCGGGCTTATTGCATTGATGCTTGCCCAGCGTTGCGATGCCGAGCAGGTAGACGCTCTGGAGATAGACGAAGATGCCTATGAGCAATGTGTAGAAAACTTTGAGGAGTCGCCCTGGGCCGACAGGCTTTTCTGCTACCATGCAGGGCTGGATGAATTTATGGAAGAGCCGGAAGACGAATACGACCTCATCGTTTCAAACCCTCCTTTTTACACTGAAGACTACACATCCGGAAATGAACAGCGCGACATTGCCCGCTTTGCCGACGCATTACCTTTTGAAGACCTCGCCGAAGCCGCCGGCATTCTGCTTTCTGATAATGGAGTACTTGCTGTTATCCTTCCTTATAAAGAGGAAGAACGTTTTATAACGTTCGCTGCAGATGAAGGGCTGCACCCATTTAAAATAACAAGAGTTAAAGGGACACCCGGAAGCGAAACCAAGCGCAGCCTGATGGCATTTTCATTCGACGAAAAAGAAGCTGAAATTGATGAACTGATTATCGAGATCGGCCGCCATGAATACACTACGGAATATATTGCATTGACAAAGGATTTTTACCTGAAGATGTAATGCTTTTCACCATACTTTTAAATCCATAAAAAATACCACAATATTTTATGGATTTGTTAGGTTTGTTCGCTACTTTTGCCCCTGTTAAAACAATTTAGCCAATGAAACCCGATCTTTTCCAGGCACCTGACTATTATCTTTTAGATGAACTGCTCACAGATGAGCATAAAATGGTGCGCGATGCTGCCCGCGAATGGGTAAAGCGCGAAGTTTCTCCTATTATAGAAGACTATGCCCAAAAGGCAGAATTCCCAAAACAGATCATTAAAGGCCTTGCCGATATCGGCGCTTTTGGCCCTTATATACCCGAAGAGTATGGCGGCGCAGGCCTCGACCAGATTTCTTACGGACTCATCATGCAGGAAATAGAGCGCGGCGACAGCGGTGTTCGTTCTACGGCATCAGTACAGTCTTCGCTGGTAATGTACCCGATATGGAAGTATGGTAACGAGGAGCAACGCATGAAATACCTTCCAAAACTTGCCAGCGGCGAGTTTATGGGGTGTTTTGGCCTTACCGAGCCGGACTACGGGTCTAACCCGGGCGGGATGGTAACTAACTTTAAAGATAAAGGCGACCACTACCTCCTTAACGGCGCCAAGATGTGGATTTCTAACGCACCGTTTGCTGATATTGCTGTGGTATGGGCTAAGGATGAGGAAGGCCGTATTCACGGGCTTATTGTAGAGCGTGGCATGGAAGGCTT
Source organism: Flavobacteriaceae bacterium (assembly GCA_021151665.1). Taxonomy (GTDB): domain Bacteria; phylum Bacteroidota; class Bacteroidia; order Flavobacteriales; family Flavobacteriaceae; genus Flavobacterium. Next base: position 3,519 of record JAGKWW010000083.1, on the reverse strand, counting down.
TACCACACCTGAAACACATAATAAATGGTCGCTTCGTGCTTCGGCTACTGGCGAGCTGATATTTGATAATGTAAAAGTTCCGAAAGAAAACCTGCTGCCTAATAAATCAGGCCTTGGCGGACCGCTGGGCTGTCTTGACTCGGCGCGTTACGGTATTGCATGGGGTGCTATAGGCGCTGCAATGGATTGCTATGACACTGCACTTCGCTATGCTAAAGAGCGTATACAGTTTGACAAGCCGATTGCCGCGACACAGCTTCAGCAGAAAAAGCTGGCCGAAATGATCACCGAGATCACCAAAGCGCAGCTGCTTACCTGGAGGCTAGGTGTACTTCGCAATGAAGGCAAGGCTACATCGGCACAGATCTCTATGGCTAAGCGCAACAACGTTGATATGGCAATTCATATAGCCCGGGAGGCACGCCAGATACTGGGTGGTATGGGTATCACCGGCGAATACCCTATTATGCGCCACATGATGAACCTCGAGAGCGTTATCACTTACGAAGGTACTCATGACATCCACCTCCTGATCACGGGAATGGACATTACGGGCCACGCAGCCTTCAAATAAAAATCAAGCTCCAGCAATGGGGCTTTTTTTTAGCCTGAATACGCAACGTATAAACCTTATTCACATCTTATACGTATATATCAGGTATAATCAGGCATTATTTTTGAATTGATAAAAACGATACAAAATCAATTATTAATCCAGTTTGCACCTATAATTTTGCAAAAAAGAATTCTATGAATATAGCTACTATCAACAACAACATCCGTTCGCAAAAGGAGCTGTTGTTAAATCACCCGCTGTATACAAAAGTAAAAACACCCGATGACCTCCGCCACTTTGTAGAAGGCCATGTGTACGCAGTGTGGGACTTCATGTCGCTGCTGAAAGCATTGCAATCCAAGCTTACCTGCACCACTACACCGTGGATGCCCGTAGGCAATCCGCAGACCCGTTACCTCATCAACGAGATCGTCCTCGCTGAGGAAACCGACGTTAATAGTGACGGCCGGAGGCAGAGCCATTACGAGATGTATATTGATGCCATGAAAGCCTGCGGTGCCGATACATCGGGCATTGAAAACTTTCTTGAAAACGTGGTTGCCACACAAAACATATTTGTGAGCATTAAGCAGGCGAAGCTGCACGAGAATATTAAGGCATTTCTTGATTTCACCTTCCGTACCATTGAGCACGGCGAAGCGCACCAGATTGCAGCAGCCTTCACCTTTGGCCGCGAAGACCTGATCCCGTCGATGTTTACAGAAATACTCAAAAACTTCCAGGCTAACTTCCCCGAGGCTAACCTTGATAAGCTGGTGTATTATTTTGAGCGCCACATTGAGCTGGACGGCGATGAGCACGGCCCGATGGCAATGCAGATGATGGCAGAGCTTTGCGGCGATGATGCACAAAAGTGGAAAGAGGTACAAGAAACGGCACAGGAGGCCTTATCGAAACGAATTGGATTATGGGATGCAATTGAAAGCTACATTACAGCCCACGATATGGCTGCGATTTAATGACAAAGCCCGCTATTTAGGCGGGCTTTTTTGTTTACCCTCATAAAGGCTGCATTTACCGCAATATCATGAACGTGATGGTTTTAATTTGTAATTTTGGCCATTGCTGATGATAAAATGGTAAAGAAAATCCCTCCCTACCTGCTGCATATACTAGGCAGCGCCTTGTTTTTAAGCATCCCGGTATTTTCCTCTCCCGATTTTGATGAAAATATCAACCTGTTTACAGTTGCACCGTTTTTAAGGAGTTTTGCCTCCTATATTTTGCTGCTTATCTTTTTTTACGCCAATTATCTGTACTTTATCCCCAGGTTTTATTTTAGCGGCAGGCGTCGTAGCTATTTTGTAATAGTGTCATTGTCTTTCGTTTTGATCGCCTTACTACCGTTTTTGGTAGCGCGGTTTGGCACAATTCATATTCCGAAAGATATGCCTTTACCTTTCCCACGCCACCATCATCACGGCCCGGATGTAAGGTTCTTTCTGGAGGCGAGCGGCATCTTTCATTTCCTCCTGGTATTTTCGCTTTCCTTTCTGATACGTATTAACATCCGTCTGGGCGACATCCAAAATGAAAAACTTAAAACAGAAGTTTCGTACCTGAAGGCGCAGATCAATCCGCATTTTCTTTTTAATACACTCAACAGCCTCTATTCACTGGCGCTTATTAAGTCGGAAGACACCCCGGGCGCCATCCTGAAGCTCTCATCAATTATGCGGTACGTGGTAAGCGAAAGTTCACGGGAAACCGTTGCGCTGGATAAAGAAATTGAATATGTACGGAACTACATTGCCCTCCAGCACCTGCGAATGGATGAAAATACCCAATTTTCATTTGAAGTGATAGGGGCGCCCGCCGGCAAAGCTATATCGCCGCTTCTCTTAATACCGTTCATTGAAAATGCTTTTAAATACGGGCTTAACCCCGAAGCAGAATCAGAAATTGCCATCTGTATTACTATACAGGGCAACCATTTGGAAATGTTTGTGCGTAATAAAAAATCGGCGGTTGTAATTACTGATGAGGAAAAAACCGAGCAAGGCATTGACAACACCCTGAAACGGCTGGAATACCTGTACAAGGGAAAATATGAGCTCGATGTAAAAGAAACAGATACAGATTACCAAGTATCGCTAAAGATAGACCTTCAATGATAAAAGCCATAGCCATAGACGATGAGCCTCTCGCCCTCAAAGTGATAGAACATTTTTGTGCTTCGACGGATTATCTGTCACTCGAAAAAACCTTTACCAAGGCCGGCGAAGCGGGGCGTTTCCTTAAGAAATTCCCGGTAGACCTGATTTTTCTGGATATACAAATGCCCGGGATAAGCGGTATGGACTTTTACAAGACACTCAGCCCTGCGCCATTGGTAATTTTTACTACTGCCTACAGCGAATATGCCGTAGAAGGCTTTAATGTAAATGCTATTGATTATTTATTAAAACCCTTTTCGTACGAAAGGTTTCAATCGGCTACAGACAAAGTAGTAAAGGAATTACGAAACAGGCAGCACACGCCGGAGCAAAACTTCCTGCTGATACGTGCCGACTATAAATTGCATAAAATTGCTTTTGATGATATTATCCTGATCGAAGGGCTTGACGATTACATCCGTATACACCTCGAGGGCAAGCCTGCCATCACGACGCGCATCCCGATGAAAGGCATGTTGGAAAAACTTCCTGCCAACGACTTTGTACGCATTCATCGTTCCTACATAATTCCCGTAAAACGTATTAAGACCATCTATAACAAAACAGTGCAGATTGCCGACTTTGTAATCCCAGTGGGAGACACTTACAAGGATGAACTCAATCGTTTTTTATAACAAATAATATCTGTTTACCGCACGTTTATAACTATTTGCCGCAAAGTTTTAACAGTTATTAAAAATATTGTTAGCTTTGAAAACCGGCAATTTCGAGCTATATAGCACCTTAAGTCAATCTTAAGCATTGAATATCAATAAAGTAATATAT
>JAGKWW010000037.1 GCA_021151665.1 Flavobacteriaceae bacterium | reverse complement strand
CCCAAAATATTGAATTCCCCCTCCCCAAAAATAATTTGCTAAGCCCCACATGGAAGTAACCTATAACTTCTTTGAGTATTTTGTGTTCTTTTATGCTTCGTCGATGTTCCTTGCCTACTTAATCCTGGGCGTGCTGTCGTTCATCAATATCACAAGATACCGCACCTACAACTCGCGTTGGGATGATCAGTTTCTGCTTGAATCGCCACTTACACCGGGTATTTCGGTAGTAGCCCCGGCATACAACGAAGAAAAAACGATCATCGTAAACGTAAAGTCACTGCTTACCCTGAACTATCCTCTTTTTGAAGTTATTATCGTAAACGACGGATCTAAAGATAAAACGCTCGAACTCCTTATAGAAGAATTTGAACTGGTAGAAACCCCCTATGCCTATGTAGAGCGCATAAAGACGAAGCCTTTCAAAAGAATATTTAAATCTACAAATCCAAAGTATTCAATGCTTACAATTGTAGATAAGATGAATGGCGGTACTAAGGCCGATGCATCTAATGCAGGCATCAACGCATCGCAATACCCTTATTTTCTGTGTACCGATGTAGACTGCATCCTGGAAAGGAACACTATGCTGCGCATGATAAAGCCCATTCTCAACAGCAAAGACAGGGTTATTGGCGTAGGCGCTACCCTCCGCATGAGCAATAGCTGCGACGTGGCAGACGGTGTTATTGAAAGGGTGCGCCCCCCGGACGGCCTCATACCTCGCTTTCAGGAACTGGAATACCTTCGCGCCTATCTTTTCGGTAAGATGGGATGGAGCCTTATTAACTGCGTACCCAACATATCGGGCGGCCTTGGGCTTTTTGATAAAGAAGTTGCCGTAAATGCGGGTGGCTATGACGGTGAGTCGCACGCCGAAGATATGGATATGATGACCAAAATGGTGGCCTACATGATAAACAACCACCAAAAATACAGCGTTGCTTACATACCCGTATCCTGCTGCTGGACAGAAGGCCCGCCAAACGTAAAAATTCTTGGCAGGCAGCGTACACGCTGGGCTACCGGGCTGGCACAGATATTCTTTGTACACCGTAAAATTCTTTTCAACCCGCGGTACCGGAAGCTTGGACTGGTGGTTTTCCCGTTTCAGCTTATCTATGAATTCCTGGCGCCGGTCATAGAATTTTCGGGGATACTTTATTTTATCTGGCTAATACTGAAGGGAGATGTAAACTGGCCAATGGCTACCTATATTTTCTTTTATTCTTATTCACTTGGTATCATGTTCGGTACGCTGGTATTGCTGCTGGATAATTTTGTGAAGCGGCAGTACCGTACCTCCCGCGAAACCTTTAAGCTTTGGCTGATGGTGTTCATCGAACCCTTTGTGTACCACCCCCTGCTGATATGGTTTGGCCTTAAAGGATATTTCAATTTCTATACCTCACGACAAATGGAATGGGGCACCATGACCCGCCAGGGCTTTGATAACAACAATAAGAAACCCAACATAAACACACAAAATCCGGCACCAAATGCGTAACCCAAGTTTCTTAAGGATAATATGCCTTGTGGCTGCACTTTTTGTTACGGCTTTTTTTCAGGCCACCTATGCACAAGGCGACGATCTTTCGTCAGACGATTATTTTGTACTGGCCAAAAATGAAGGCAAAAAGCAGAATTTTGGCAAGGCGACCGAGTATTGTGAAAAGGCTTCGGAGCTTGCCCCGCTGGATATGGATATACGCGAGTACCTAGGCAAATGCTACATGGAAACCGGCAGGCTTGAAAAAGCACGTATCGTGCTGCAGGACGTGTTGGTAAAAAGCCCCCGCCGCGTAGATGCGCGCCATTACCTCCTGAACATAGAGATACAAACCAAGCGTTACTCCAGTGCGGTTTGTTATGCAAATGAGCTTCTGGAAATAACACCCTACAGCAAAACGCTCTGGATGCGCAAGATCAACCTGTACAACATGATGAACAACAGGATGGAGGCTAACCGCGAAACCAAAAGGCTTTTCCAGATATATCCTGAAGACAAGGAAGTGCGCGAGATGTATAACAATGTGTTGCGCGAAGATGCAGTAAAAATGACGAAGGGCGGTGATGTAGCCGGCGCTGTAAAGCAATATGAAGAAGCGCTTAAAGTATCTAAATACGACGCACAGCTTTATCTCGACCTCATGAATGCCCAGCTAAAGATGGGGAACTCGGCGGCCGCGCTCAGTACAGCCGACAGGGGCTTGTTCTACCTCCCCGGCAACACTGCCATCGTTAATAAAAAGATCGGCATATTGCAGGATCAGGGTCAGTACCAACTAGCAATAGAATTGGTTAAGCAACAGATGCGCCGCAATCCGTCACCCTACTACAGCAATACGCTTAATTATCTTATGGGCGAAGCCGCCAGGTATTACCGCAATTCAGACCCTTACGAACTTTACGGCCAGCTGTATGAGCGCGACAAGGGGAACTCAGAAGCGCAGGACTACCTGCTTAATACCGCTATAAGCCGCGGCTACTATGCCGATGCGCAGGAAATGATTTCGCGTGGACTGAAAAGTAGCCCAACCTCTAAAGACCTGCTGTCTAAGCAATTGCTGGTTTACGAGAATACGAACAATAAGCAGGGAGCAAGCAGCATTGTAGAGCGGTTGTATAAGCTATATCCACAGGATGCCGACGTCCGCGAAAAGTACGACAACATCACGTTCCAGAACGCGAAGACTGCTTTTGCCGATGGCGATTACCAGGCAGCATTACCGGTTTTTATACGGCTTACGCAGCACCCTGATCTTGGCAAATCTTCAGAAAACTATATTTATTCGATATATCTTGCCCAAAAATCGTATGACCGGGCTTTGGAGCAGATCGATAAATTGATACGCCGCCATCCCGGAGAGCAGGAGTATATCCTGAAGAAGATCGACCTGCTTGCCGCAATGGAGGAGTATGAGGCAGCCTATGAGCTGGCGCGCCAGTACCGCGATAAATATCCGGACAACCTGCAGTACAAATACATGATGGCCGACCTGGCGGTGAATTACATTAAATTCCTGAACGGCAAGGAAGATTATACCACGATAAAATTTTTATCAGATGAGCTTATAGCCGCTGATCCCGATAATATATTGGGTTACAATTATGGTATTGGCGCCAGGGTTTCTACAGGAGAATATGAGGAGGCACTACAGCTGATAGATGATGCGCTGAAGCGTTTTCCCGATTCGAAAGAGCTGCGCTTAAAGCAGGCGGGTGTGCTGGGTGATGCCAAAAGGCATGAAGAGGCAGTCGCTGCGCTTAAAAAACTACGAGAAGATTATCCGTATAATGCAGAGATACGCGGTGCGCTTATAGAAGAACTATTTTATCTTGCTAAAAAGAAAGAAGAAGATAACACGCTCGAGGCAATCGACGTATATAAGGAAATACTTACGCTTCGACCGAAGGATTCCATTGCCCCGATACGTCTGTCTAACGTTTATATAAAGCGCCAAGAATATCCGGAAGCAATGATGGTGATTGATAAAGCGCTGGAGTTCAATTCCGAAAACCCAGATCTTTTGTATCAAAAAGGCTTTATTTTCGAGCTGATGCAGGATTACAAGCAGGCGAGAGAATACCAGGCAAAATATATCCCGCCCGCGCATAAGCTGGAAGAACATAAAGACCACCTGGATTACCTTGATTCGAAATCGTTGCGCAACCAGGTGATCATGAGCTATCTTGAAGTGAAAACGGATTCGATACCGGTAAATACTTCGGTGGCTACGTTGGAGTATATGCGTTTCGGTAAAAACAATAACTATACAGCACGCCTCAACTACGCCGCCCGCCAGACCGGTGTGGGAATGCAGGGCGAGATTGACTGGTACCATACTTTTAAAAATAAATCGAACTTCCTGCTTAACGCAGGGGTTGCCAACCGTTATTTTACAAAGTATAAAATAGGTATTTCACTTTACCAACCGTTTAAGGTGTACTGGCAGGGTGAGCTGGGGCTACGGTATGCCAAGCTTCCGGACGACCGTACACTAATTACAGGGGTAGGGGGGCTGGAGCGCACATTTGGCAGCGTTTGGCTTAATGCGCGCGTTATGATCATGAGCGACAGCGATGAGATATACAATACAATATTGGCGCAGGGACGCTTTTATATGCGCAACCAGATGGATTATGCCATCGCAATGGCATCTGTAGGTAATGCGCCCGAAGACCAGAAACTGGATTTCCTTACGTATACGTTCCTTTCGTATACTAACACGATGGTGGGCGCCGGATATTTCCATTATACTAGCCACCGCACGAGTATCGGCATAATGGGCAACTGGTACAACTACCGTATCTCGCCCGATTTTTACCTGAACCAGTATAACCTGTTCCTAACACTACGGACGCGTTTTTAATATGCCAATGAAATTTATAAATAGCATCTTCCCCCTGTTCTTCCTGTTGGTTACAGCCTGCAGTTCGCAGTCGCAGACATTTACCGTCTATGAAATGGGAAAGGTATATCCGAAGATAGCAGGCGCACCGGGTGATGTAAAATATTTTGCGGCGCTGTTTGCTGATGCGACAGGCGAAGTGCTGCAGGAACCCACTGCAGATGCGCTTACGATCGTTTTAAAGGTTTCTGACAGAGGAATTGGTTCCGCAGGTAATTTTTCTCTAAAGCAAAACAAGAATGAGCTGGTTATTACCGGGCGAACCCAACGGGCGCTTGAGGATGGCATTGCTGCATTCTTTACACAATATGGCGGACTGGCGGCAAAAGGGTTCAGGCCTGCCCGGCTTAAGATGGAAATACCCGCCGGGCTTGATTACAGCGAGCATTATGAGTTTGAGTACCGCGAGCCTTATTTTGCACAAGCTATGGATGCCGATTTTGCGAAGTGGAACAAAACACAACGCCTTGATGATACATGGGCAATCTGGGGGCACAGCATCGGTAAAAAAATTAAAGTAACACCGGCGATGCTTGCCATAGTGGACGGCGAACCGAATGAAGACCAGTTTTGTTTTGGCAGCCCCGAACTGGAGTCGGCATTAAAAGGTTTTATAAACAAGAGCCTTGCGGACAACCCGAAGCTCAACCATTTTATGATTGCGCCCAATGACAATGATCTGGCCTGTATGTGCGATAAGTGTAAAGCAGCAGGCAACAAACGGGGCGATGCAAGCCCTGCGGTTTTTTCATTGCTCAACAGGCTTGCACAGCAATTCCCCAAACAGCAGTTTTTTAGCGTTGGCTATCTTTCCACCAAAAAGGCGCCGCCCTTTAAACTAAAAAGCAACGCGGGGGTGATGGTCAGTACGATTACATTCCCGAAAGGCGTTGTTCTCGAAAATTCCAACAAAAAAGAGGTTGTAGAAAGTACACTGAAATCATGGAAATCCGTTTCAGAAAAAGTGTACCTGTGGGACTATGGGCTTAACTTTGATAATTTCAACGAGTTTTACCCAACGCTGATGATCGCACAGCAAAACCTTAAGTTCTATAAGACTAACGGCGTGACAGGCGTTTTCATCAACGGAAATGAAACAGGCACGGCCGCATTCGGTGGCCTGAAGGCTTTTATTTATGCCCAACTGCTTCGTGATACCAATATCGACATTAAACAATACATTGGCAATTACATTGCAGGCAAATACCCTTCATGCGCCAAATACCTTACCGATTATTATATCAGCCTTGAGGAGGCGGCGTTTAATTCGCCAAAACAACTGCCTATATACGGGGGGATGATGCCGGCACTCAAAAAGTATTTTGACGAAAAAGCGTTCAACGACCTTTATCCGGTGCTGCTCGAAAAATATGGGCAGGCGATGCCGGAAGCAGAGCGTGAGGCGTTCAGGGAATTGCTGTTATCTTTTACCTTCCAGAAGCTTGAAGTGATGCGTGTAAAGGGCATCCAGGCCAACGGGTATGCAACACAATCGGGTACTACTCCTGCCGTTATTAATGCGGATGTTCCCGCGCTCGTAGAACGCCTTGGCGAATTAAAAACAAAAGCAAATCAGCCGTATAATGAAACGGGCTACAAAATAGCAGACTACTGCAATTACTGGAAAAGCGAGATCATCAACAGGCCCTACCAAAATCTGCTGCTCGGGAAAAAGCTCCAGTTGCTCTCGGTTCCCGACGAAGATTATCCGGATGTAAGGATGCTGACTGATGGGGCTGTCGGGTTCTATGACTACTACAACAACTGGATGCTGACGACAACCGAGCCGCTATCGGTAAGGATATCAGCAGAAGATGCTAAAGGTGCAAAAGTTTTGGAAATGGGTTTCCTGCATGACCCGAAGCACCGGATATTTGCACCGAAAAGTGTGAAGATAGGAATTAATGGAACCGAAGCAACGTATGATGTTTCAGCTCCTTTGGATGGATCTGCAAAGGCAAGGATCAGCATCCCGATAAGCACAACGGCAGTGCTTTCGCCGATAACCATTACCCTTGTAAAACAGCCGGAGTACCAACAGCGATCTGTTGCCTGCGATGAAATTGTTTTAAAATAACGCCATGATAATGCTAAAGAAGTTTTTACTTACCCCTAAACCCTTTTTCAACGCGGCACTGCTGCTCGTGCTTATACAGGCGCTGCCGGGTTGTAAAGGCAGCGAGGAGAATGATACGCTTCCCCTAACCGTAATGGAGATTGAAGACCCGATAAGGCACTACTACCCGATATTGCAAGGGCAGAAGCAAAACATCACCATGAAAATAACCAACACGGGCGACGAGCCTTTGAAGATATTTAAGGTGCTGCCTTCCTGCGGATGTACTATTGCCACCGTAACCAACAGGGCTATTGCGCCAGGCAACTATGCGCTGCTGGAAATGGAGTACAACAGCAATAAGAACATTGGCAAAGTCGGGATTTATACTACGCTGGTGGCCAATACCAAAAAGCATTACCACACGGTTTATTTTGACCTGAATGTGGTACCTGACGCTTTATACACCAAAGATTACGAAGAACTGTACCACATTGAGCAGGAAGCGGAAAAGAGCGGCGCGCTTGAGTTAGTTGAAGGTGAAACTAACCAAAGAGGTTATATTGTAGATTCTACCGAAGTGCGTAAGTTCAGGTAGATGTAGTCTCTTAACAGCTAATTATTTCATAAATGGGCGGACGCTGATTTTAGTTTTATGTAATTTCATAGAAACTAAAATCATGATTATATGCCATTTGTAAGCACAAACTCTGTAAGCCTTTCGGGAAGGACCGATGAGGTCAAGCTTTTTTATCAGGATATAGGAAGCGGCAAGCCCGTAATACTCATTCACGGATGGCCGCTGAGCCACCGGATGTGGGAGTACCAGCTAAACGAACTCCCGAAACATAACATTCGCGTGATAGCCTACGACAGGCGCGGTTTCGGAATGTCGTCACAACCGTGGCAAGGCTACAACTATGATACCTTTGCAGCCGACCTTAGAGCCATTATTGAAGAGCTGGAGCTTACTGATGTTACGCTGGTAGGCTTTTCTATGGGCGGGGGAGAAGTAGCGCGCTATCTTTCTAAATACAATACCGACGGCCGTGTGACGAAAGCCCTGCTGGTGAGCGCGGTTACACCTTACCTGCTAAAAACGGATGACAACCCGACCGGTCTCCCACAGGAACAATTCGACACGATGCGTGAGCAGTTGGAGGATGACCGCCCTAAATTCCTGGCCGACTTTGGTAAGATGTTCTATGGCGTAAACCTTTTTAGCCATCCGGTAAGCGCAGAAATTTTACAAAATGATATGACTGTAGCCATGCAGGCTGCAGGCTATGCTACCATTAAATCGATGGAGGCGTGGTCTACAACCGATTTCCGTTCGGATGTTAGTGGTATTACTATCCCAACGCTTATCATCCATGGCAAAGATGACAAGACTGTCCCGCCCGAAGTTTCCGCCGATGAAACCGCAAAGCTGCTTCCGTCGGCCCGCTACATCACTTACGACGATGCACCTCACGGGCTTTTCTATACGCACAAGAACCAGCTCAACGACGATATTATTGCCTTTGTACAGTCGTAAACAACATTAAAGCAAAAATCAAAAACCCGCTATGCAAAAGCATAAGCGGGTTTCCTTTTATAGTTCAGGTTAGTTAACTATTTAGTTATTGAGCATTACCGGCATTACCAGCATGGTAACGGTTTCGCCTTCATCAAGCCCATCTACCGGGGTGAGGATGCCGGCGCGGTTTGGCAACGACATCTCGAGTTGTATTTCATCGCTCTGAAGGTTAGAAAGCATTTCAGTAAGGAAACGCGAGTTGAACCCTATCTGCATATCGTCACCCTGGTAATCGCAGGTAAGCCTTTCTTCGGCTTTGTTGCTGTAATCGATATCTTCAGCAGAAATGTTCAGTTCAGTTCCCGCAATCTTCAGGCGTATCTGGTGGGTAGTCTTGTTAGAGAAGATGGCTACACGGCGCACAGAGCTCTGGAACTGCGTGCGGCTTATCAGCAGCTTGTTCGGGTTCTCTTTCGGGATAACAGCCTCGTAGTTAGGATACTTGCCATCTATAAGGCGGCAGGTAAGCACGTAGTTGTCAAACGAAAACGTTGCGTTAGCATCGTTGTATTCTATCTTCACTTCGGCATCGCTGGTGGCAAGGATACCTTTCAGGATGTTAAGCGGCTTTTTCGGCATAATGAAGTCAGCCACCTGGCTTGCTTTCACATCGGTACGTGCATATTTAACAAGCTTGTGTGCATCGGTTGCTACAAAAGTAAGCCCTTCCGGAGAGAACTGGAAGAACACGCCCGACATCACAGGGCGAAGATCGTCATTACCCGCAGCGAAAATGGTTTTGCTGATGGCTGTGGCAAGCACTTCGGCAGGTACGATGGTAGAAGAAGGGTCTTCCAGCGATACCGCTTTCGGGAACTCATCGCCGGCGGCATAAGCCAGTGCATATTTACCCGAGTTAGAGCTTATCTCTATTGTATTGTTATCTTCAACGGTAAAAGTAAGCGGCTGCTCCGGGAAGGTTTTCAGCGTTTCCAGCAGCAGCTTTGCAGGTACAGCAACACTGCCCTGGCTTTCAGAGTCGATATTCAGCGCGGCAGACATAGTCGTTTCCAGGTCGGACGCCGAAACCTTGAGTTCGTTATTGTCGAGTTCAAAAAGGAAGTTATCAAGGATAGGCAGGGTGTTGCTGCTGTTGATAACGCTGCCCAGCACCTGAAGCTGCTTGAGCAAATAAGAACTTGATACTATAAATTTCATTTCGTTGCTTTATTTTTTAGTGGCATTGGTGTAGCTGCCATTTTACAAATATATCGTAATCCCCATTAAAAGGGAAACTTTTTTATTAACACTATTTTGCGTACCTGCGCTTGCGTAACCAGGTGAACAGCAGCCCGAAAACACCCAGAAGTATCAGTGGAAGCCCGACAGTTATGAACTGTGCGAGGGTGTAGTTGTCATAAACTTTTTGCTTATCGAGCAGGGGCAGGTCTACATCTTTACTGCGGATATTAATAAGGCCAGTATCATCAAGCAGGTAATTTACGCAGTTCATCAGGAATCCTTTGTTGTCATACAGGTTGTTGGTCCATTTATCGTAACCGAGCTCGAGCGGCTGGTAATCTTTATCCAGCTGATTTTTTACGATATCGCCATCAGATACCACGATCATTTTTCCGGGCTTCCCTGTTGTTTTATAGGCAGGGTCGGCAAAAGGCAGTACCCTGTTTTCATACATGCTTTTAAAGTTTCCTTCCAGCAAGATGCTTAGCGGCATATAGCCTTTGCCAACATAGTCTTTGGGGCTTGTCTTTTCGGCAACCATGTCCAGTTTCACTTCGCCGGGCGTACCTATTTTGCGTGAGTATTGCGATGAGCGCAGCAGTACGGTCTTTTTAATACCATTCTTAAGGGTATCAATCGGGCTCGCAAAATCGAAACGGATGCCGCTCATGTTCTTCACGATCGGGTTTTGCGATTCGGGATAAACGAACGGTGCAAGCTTCCAGAAATATTCCTGGTATTGGGTCTGGCTGCCCTGCTGGCCGGTGGCGAGCTTTATCGGCGTAGCCATTTCATCTTTTACCAGGTCGGGGTTAATACGGAAACCGTACTTAAAGAACATGTCGTTCAGGTTCAGGTCGCGCGGCACGGCAAGTGTGCTGCCTGTGGCATTATATAGGCTGTCCATCTCTATTTGCACAGCATCTACCATCCACAAGGTTTTTCCGCCGTTAACGATATATTGGTCAAGCACTTCTTTTTCTTCCTCGGTAAACTTTTCGGTAGGTTTAGCGATAATGGCAAGGTCAAAAGTTTGCAGGTATTTTAAAGTCCCTACCGGGTTTTTTGAAACAGAATCTAAAGTTAAGGGCGCAATCTTATAGGTTTCGCGGACCGTTTTCAAAAAGTCAGCCATCAGCAGGTCATGCATTTCACCATTGCCCTTTAAGACAGCGATTGTCTTTTCACGCTCGCTTGTCACCCTGTGAATCGCATCGGCAACCGCATACTCAAGATGCTGTACAGAGCTTACAACTTTTTCGGCAGTAGAGGCGCCCATCATATTTTTCAGCAACGGTATCTTTGTGCTTTTGCTGCCATAGGTTGCAATAGCCCACGGATAAACCATTTCCTGGCTTTGCTTGCCTTTGTCTTCTACGGTTACACTTATCGGCGTAAGCCCGCGCTCATAAAACTGGCGCATCACCTTGTCGCGCTCTTCTTTTTTTTCAAGCGGATTTACAAACTGAAATATAACATCAGGGTTATACGCATGAAACTCTTCCAGAAGCTGGCGTGTTTCGTTTTGCAGGCGCTTGAATTCGCCCGGAAAATCGCCCTCAAGGAACACATCAATGTACAACGGCTCCTTTACATCTTTAATAATATTCAGCGATGTTTCAGATAAGGTATAGCGTTTATCGTGGGTAAGGTCAAAGCGCTTAAAGAAATAGTTGCCGGCAAAGTTCAGCGCAATTAACACGCCTACAATAATAAGCAGCTGCCTTAGGTTTTTCTGTTTCCTGTTTTCCATTACTTTTTCAGCGTATTAAGTTTGTAAACAGTCAGCGAAAGGAAAAGCGTTGCCACGCTCAGGAAGTAGATGATATCCCGGGTATCTATCACGCCGCGGCCCATGCTCTTGAAGTGGTAATCCATACCCAGCCCGGCAACGAAGCCGGACAAGTTGCCCGCAAAAGACGATATGCCTTCAAACCCAAAGTAAAGTATAAAGCAAACAAACACCGAGATGATGAACGAAACGATCTGGTTATCTGAAAGGGAAGATGTGAAGACACCCACCGCCGTGTAGCCCGCGATGAGGAACAGCAGCCCGAAATACGAACCTATGGTGCTGCCCATATCGATGTTGCCTTCGGGGTTGCCAAGGGCAGAAATCACAAACACATACACCAGCGTTGGTATAATGGCTATTACAATAAGAAGAAAGGAGCCGAAAAATTTTCCGCCGGCAATTTCCCACAGGCTAAGCGGCTTCGTAAACAAAAGCTCAATAGTGCCCTGCTTTTTCTCGTCGCTAAAGCTGCGCATGGTCACTGCCGGAATAAGGAAGATCAGGATCCAAGGAGCAATGGTAAAGAAAGGCCCCATATCGGCAAACCCGCTATCGGGGATATTCAGGTCGCCTTCAAAAACCCAAAGGAAAAGCCCGTTGAGCAAAAGGAAAATAGCGATGACCAGGTAACCTATCGGCGAACCGAAAAAGGATTTGATCTCACGTAATAAAAGTGCTTTCATCTGCTAAATTAATTTACCCGGTTCATTGCCTTCAGGCAGCGTTCCGGGATTGCAAAATTATATTGTTTTGGCGCCTTA
The DNA here is from genome assembly GCA_021151665.1 of Flavobacteriaceae bacterium. Taxonomy (GTDB): domain Bacteria; phylum Bacteroidota; class Bacteroidia; order Flavobacteriales; family Flavobacteriaceae; genus Flavobacterium. Next base: position 17,077 of record JAGKWW010000037.1, on the reverse strand, counting down.
GCCAAATTGTATTCTACTCAAGCGTTACCAGCTTGTCTACGCTCCAGGCATGTGGCTTATCGTTAAAAAGCTTTTTGGTAAAATCCCACACCTCGTTAAAAAGTTCTGATTGCCGGTAGCGCTCCAGGTCGGCTTCATCTTCCCAATAACTATAGGTAAAAAATACCGAGGGATTATCCCTATCGCGGTACAATTCAAGAAAACGGTTTCCGGGGAAGTTTCGTATGTGCTGCTTCACCTCGTCAAAATTGGCGAGAAAATCGGCAACCTTTTCTTCGTGAAAACTCATTTTTACAATTCTTACAAACATATTTTAGTTTAATGTTTTAATGTTCAATGTTCGAATGTGGAACGTTTCAGGTCATCGGACTTCCGACATTTAACTTTCGACTATCTGAATGTTATACTTACACTGTCCCTGAATTTGAGCCCGAGCAACGACTTTGCCGTGCCCACCGTCATCGGGTTGCTTCGGTAAATGGCAATTTCAAGATAGCCGGCTTCATTAAAGATGGCCAGCTTTTCGCCTTCATAATCTTTAAGGGAGAAACGCCTGCTTCCGTCAAAGTCTGAGTAACCGTTCTTAATCGTTTTAATATTCTTATTGTGAAACGTAATTTCAAAATCGCGTCCGCGCCCGATGTCGCGAAACATAAGCCGCGAGATGTTAGTAACGCAATTGCCAAAATGGTCGATGTAGATCACGTTCCCGCGGATGCTGTTCTTATCGGCCGCAACCGTCGCCTGTAGCTCGTTGATCTGCTTCATTTCATTTACTTCCCTGCCTATAACGCTCAGCGATCCGCCCTTGGCCAGGTGGCACGCTACGGTAGCAAACGCATCCATGTCTGATGTGCCGTCGGGCAGGCGGTCGTGAATATTGATCTCTACGATCTTCTGCGGTACAATCTTTTGGGTAAGCAGCGTCAGGATTCCGTTATCGGCACATATAAAAAAGTGCCCGTTCCATTCCATTGCCAGGTGGCGGTTATCGGGTGTACGCTCGGCATCAACGCCTATAAGGTGCACCGTGCCTTTTGGGAAACTGCTATACGCCGCCCCCACGATGTAGCTGGCTTCGCTGATGTTGAAAAGGTCGACTTCATGAGATATGTCAACAATAACCGCCTCACTATATTGCGAAAGCAGTTTTCCCCGGAGTGCGCCTACAAAATAATCTTTGCAGCCAAAATCTGTAGTAAGGGTAATTATTGACATAAATTTGTGAAAAACTATTATCCGGGCTGTTTTAAAATTTCACTACATTTGAATGCAAAGCTAACAATTATACACTATCCTTTTAACTAAAAAAGACCGCTTTTGAACGAAAGAACCATTGAACTTACCGATATAGCCCCGAAGGATTTCTGGGGCGCTCAGGATAGCCATCTTGAAACCATTAAAAAATATTATCCCAAACTGAAGATCGTTGCCCGCGGCACTACCCTCAAGGCGTTTGGCGAAAAAGAAATGCTCGACGAATTCGAGAAACGCTTTAAACGCCTGATGCTGCATTTTTCGCGCTACAATAATATAGACGACAATGTGATAGAGCGCGTAATACAAAGCGACAGCGCTGTAGAGCAAATGGATCCGAGCGACAAAATTCTTGTGCACGGGATAGGGGGCAAGCTGATAAAAGCGCTTACGCCGAACCAGCAAAAACTGGTAGACTCCATGATGAAGAACGACATGGTGTTTGCAGTTGGCCCTGCCGGAACGGGTAAAACCTACACCGGTGTTGCCCTTGCCGTAAAGGCGCTAAAGGATAAGCAGGTAAAGCGCATCATCCTGACCCGCCCGGCGGTAGAAGCAGGGGAGAACCTTGGTTTCCTTCCGGGGGATATGAAAGAGAAGCTTGATCCGTATATGCAGCCGCTTTATGATGCGCTTCGCGACATGCTCCCCCCCGAAAAGCTTGAAGATTACATACTGAAAGGCATCATACAGATAGCGCCGCTGGCGTTTATGCGGGGGCGTACGCTGGACCATGCTTTTGTAATACTGGATGAAGCGCAGAATACCACGCATTCGCAAATGAAGATGTTCCTTACCCGTATGGGCAAGAATGCGAAATTTATGATTACGGGCGACCCCGGCCAGGTTGACTTACCGCGCCGTACTACATCGGGGCTTAAGGAAGCATTGCTTATCCTCAAGAACGTAGAGGGAGTAGGCATTCTTTATCTTGACGATAAAGACATTGTGCGCCACAGGCTTGTGAAAAAGATCATTGAGGCATATAAGAGTATTGAAAACCATGATTAAAATTAGAAGCAACTTTGTAAAAATAGCGCTTTTACTGTTTTTGTCTCTTAGTATGGCGTGTAGCAAAGATGACAATAAGGGTTTAGAAAGCAATCATGTACTTGTCGGCACGTGGATGTTAACCGATTTACCCGACCAGACTGCACTTCCTCCGTGTTTGTCTTCTGAAGGATTTGTATTTCGGGAAAACGGAACCTGTGAGGTAAGAGTTTCAAATTATTCTGTGCCATGCGAAACACAGTCTTACCAATGTACTTACACGGTCAACGGGGACATTTTGACTATAATTTATCCGAACGATCCTTCGTTTGACTGGGATATACTCCTGCTAAATGGGACTAAATTACAATTGCGGCCACATAATCCTGTAACCCAAATGAATAGAAAAGAATATACGCGGCAGTAACAGGCGGTAAAAGGGGGCGGGGAAATTTTCCTATCTTCGCACCTTAACTACAACAACACAACATGAATACCCTTACAACAACCGATTTTAATTTTCCGGGACAGAAGAGCGTGTACCGCGGCAAAGTGCGCGACGTTTACAATATCAACGATGAGCTGCTGGTTATGGTGGCCACAGACAGGTTATCCGCTTTTGACGTAGTGCTGCCAAAAGGCATTCCCTACAAAGGGCAGATCCTTAACCAAATCGCGACCAAGTTCATGCGCCTTACCGAAGATATCGTACCCAACTGGCTTATCGATACGCCCGACCCAAATGTAGCGGTAGGGCAGCTGTGCGAGCCTTTTAAGGTAGAGATGGTGATACGCGGCTACCTTTCAGGGCATGCTGCCAGAGAATACAAAGCAGGAAAACGCCTGCTATGCGGCGTAGAGCTTCCTGAAGGGATGAAGGAAAACGATAAATTTCCATCGCCCATAATTACGCCTACCACCAAGGCGGATAATGGCGAACATGACAGCGATATCTCCCGTGCCGATATTATTACCCGGGGAATTGTAAACGAAGAGGATTATCAGGTGCTCGAGAAATATACGCGCGACCTTTTTCAGCGCGGTACCGAGATAGCTGCCTCGCGCGGACTGATACTGGTAGACACCAAGTACGAGTTTGGCCGCGCGAAAGACGGTAAGATCGTTTTGATTGATGAGATACACACGCCCGACTCTTCGCGATATTTTTATGCTGACAGTTATGAAATACTGCAAAATAAAGGCGAAGAGCAAAAGCAGTTGAGCAAAGAATTTGTGCGGCAGTGGCTGATAGGTAACGGATTCCAGGGACAGGAAGGGCAGCAGGTTCCGGAAATGACTCCGCAATATGTGGAAAGCGTTTCGGAACGTTACATAGAACTCTATGAAAATATAATAGGCGAGAAGTTTGGCAAAGCTGATACAGACGAAATCACAGCCCGGATAGAAAAAAATGTAAACGATTTTTTGGCGCGGTAATAGCCTTTACATAATTAGAAAAGCCTTGCATTTGCAGGGCTTTTTGCTTTTTTGCTATGCATTCATAACAAGATAAGTAATGTTAAAAAATCGTTAATACTCAAAAATGTCGTAACGTTTTGCATGTTGTGTGCGTCTATTATTTCAAACGGCCTAATCAACCGTTGCTCATTGAAAAGCATTTAGTATCAATCATCAATAAAAATCAATCATCATGAAAAAAACGATCATTTATTTAGCCGTGGCACTTGTGTCATTCAGTACAGCTTCAGCAGCTACAACTGTAAAATCTGCAGCTCCTTTTGCAAGGATGTATGCTAAAGCAACTCCACTTGCAACTGCTATCGCTAAAGGCGATGTGGCAGCCGTAAAGAAGTTCATTGAATATGGTATCGACGTAAACGAGCGCTCTAACGGCATTACTCCGCTAATGCTTGCAGCCCGCTACAACAACGTAGAGATCATCAACATGCTTATCAGTGCCGGTGCCGACATTAAGGCAAAAGACGAAAAAGGCTTTAACGCCCTTAAGTATGCCGAATTGTCTAACGCCCAGCAGGCCGCAGATTCGCTAAAAAAAGCCATGAACGCATAATCGCATCCACGGCTCTGTTATCAGTCAGTAATAAAAGCACCTTCGGGTGCTTTTATTATTTAAAGTAGCTAAAGGTTTCGTTATTCTCTATCACCAGCAGTGTTTCGTAAATAAGGCGTATTACGTTTTCCACATCCTCGCGCTGTACCATTTCCACCGTAGTGTGCATGTATCGAAGAGGGAGTGAGATCAGCGCCGAAGCCACGCCACCGTTACTGTAAGCAAAAGCATCTGTATCGGTTCCCGTAACACGCGATGAGGCCAGCCTCTGGAATGGTATTTCATTCTTTTCGGCAGTGGCCAGTATCAGTTCGCGAAGGTTGTTCTGCACGGCAGGGGCATAGGTTACAACAGGGCCTTTGCCAATCTGGGTTTCACCCTCAATGCGCTTGTCTATCATCGGGGTAGTGCTGTCATGGCACACATCGGTTACAATAGCCACATTAGGCCGGATGGTTTTCGTGATCATCTCTGCGCCGCGAAGGCCAACTTCTTCCTGTACCGAATTGGTTATGTAAAGCCCGAACGGAAGCTTCTTGCCATTTTCGTGAAGCAGCCTGGCTACCTCGGCGATCATGAAGCCGCCAATACGGTTATCGATAGCACGGCACACAAATTTGTTTTCATTAAGCACCATGAAATCATCCGGGTACGTGATCACGCAGCCCACGTGGATGCCAAGCTTTTCAACCTCCTCTTTGGTAGAGCAGCCGCAATCGATAAAGATGGTTTCCAGCTTTGCAGGCTCTTCCTTACCGCCACGGTTGCGTGTGTGTATGGCAGGCCATCCGAAGACGCCTTTTACGATTCCGTTTTTGGTATGGATATTGACACGCTTAGAGGGGGCGATCATGTGGTCTGACCCTCCGTTGCGGATTACGTAGATAAGGCCGTTGTCGGTAATATAATTTACATACCATGAAATTTCGTCGCTGTGGCCTTCAATGACTACTTTGTACGGAGCATCGGGGTTGATAACGCCTACTGCGGTGCCGTAAGTGTCGGTGATAAACGTGTCTACGTAAGGCTTAAGATAGTCCATCCAGATTTTCTGGCCGGAGGATTCAAAGCCTGTGGGAGATGCATTGTTGAGGTATTTTTCGAGGAATGCCATTGAGGCATCGTTGAGGACGGATGTTGCCATTGGTAAAATTTTCGCTAAAATATAAATAAGAATATTTAGTTATGTATAAATGTATAATTTTGACTCAAATTATCTAAGCTGATGAGGGCATACTTGCTTTTGTTTTTACTTGTTTTTTCGGCGCCTTTTTTGCGCGCCCAGGTGCCTGTTCAGGATACCACGGCCGTAGCGAATGACAGTATTATGATGGACGTGCAGCTGAACGAGATCGTTATCAGCACCGTAAAGGACAGTGTGTCTCCGGCTCAGGCGCAACAGCTGCTCATCCTGAAGCGCAGGGTAATGAAAGTGTATCCTTATGCTAAAATTGCGGCCGACAGGCTTACACTATTGAACGCCAATATGGCCAAACTGAAAACCGACAGGGAAAAGAAAAAGTACAACAAGATCGTGCAGCAATACCTGGAAGATGAGTTTGAGCAAAAACTTAAGAATCTTTCGCGCAAAGACGGGCAGGTGCTTATTAAACTGATCTACAGGCAGACGGGGCAAACAACGTATGAACTGATCAAAGAGCAGAAGAGCGGGTGGAAAGCCTGGTACAGCAGCAAGATCGCTAAAATGTTTAGCCTCGACCTGAAAGCAACCTATAATCCGGCTACCGTTGCTGAAGATTACTACATAGAAGGCTTTCTGCGAAAGGCGTTCCGCGACCGCAAGCTGGTAAAGCAGGATCCTGCCATCCCGATAGATTATGCGGCCATTTCGGCCAACTGGCGCAAATAATAAACCTCCGCAGCAATAAGGCTACAGAGGCTTAGGTATCACACAAAACAATCCTATTCGTTAGTTATGATGGTTTTCCTTTTCGCTGGGCTCCATCTGCTTGCGGTATTGTTCGGCTACCGCTTCGTCAGGCATAAAATTGCCCATAGCTGTCTGCACTTTATTTTTCATTCCCGAAATAATCTTGCTTTCGCCTTTGTGTAGTGCTTCATAGCCGTCGCGGGCTACATCAGCCGGGTCGGCAAGGTCGGTTTCCTGGTATACCACCGTATGCTCTGCACCGGCTTTGTTGAAAAAGTCGGTTTCCGTTGGGCCGGGCAGAAGGGCGGTCATGGTTACATTTGTATCTTTCAGCTCATTGATAAGCCCCTGTGTAAAGTTGTAGATAAACGCTTTGGTACCTGCGTACACTGATAAAAGGGGAGTTGGAGCCTTGCTTGAAGTTGAAGCCAGCTGTAATATTTTGCCGCTGTTTCGTGCCACCATATCCTTCAGGAAATATTTGGTAAGAATTACAGTTGCGTCGATGTTTAACCTTATAATATCGAGTTCCTTCTGGAGATCGGTTTCCACAAATTTACCCCATACGCCCTGTCCCGCATCGTTTACCAATACATCTACCTGGATGCCTTCATCCTTTATTTCGCGGTACAGTTCTCCGGGTACTCCGGGCTGCATTAAATCGGCAGCAATACCGTAGGCCTTAACACCGTATGTGGCTGTGAGTTCCTGTGCTGTTGCCTCGAGGTCTTCCTGGGTGCGTGCAACGAGTATGAGGTTATAGCCGTCTTTTGCGAAGCAGTGTGCAAGCTCGAGGCCTATTCCGCTTGTGGCTCCTGTTATCAGGGCAGTTTCCCCGGTGTGGTTTCTATTTTCCATAGCAATGTTTTTTACTTGTTTTCTCAAAATTAAAGCGGATACCGTAAGGGATGTCCCAACGCTATGGTAAGAGTATGCTAAATATCTATCCGCTTGTTTAATAAGAATTTACCATAAAGAAAAAAGGCCTGTAAAATAATTTACAGACCTTCCCTTCAATAACCTAAGTAACAAAAAATAACGTTATTATTGTTTTTCAGGCCGGTTTGAAGCTCTTGAACCGCTTGTGGTTGCATTGGTATTTTGTTGCGACTGTGCGCTTTGCTCATTTTCCTTTTTCTGCTGTTGCTTGTTCTCTTTTTCCCGCTGGGCCGCCTCCTCATTTAGCTTCCGCTCCTCCTGTGCCTTACGCGCATCGTGTTCTACCTGCTTTTGAGTAACAGGCTGTGGCTGCTGGTCCATCCGGTCCATGGTTTCCTGGGCAGATGCCGCTGCAGCCATGCCGAGGAATAACGCGAGGGTGAAGATTGCTTTCATATCGGGCGAATTATATAATAAAATTAAGCAATAATCAGGGGAATGTCAAAATCTGCCGGCATAGATTAACGCGCAATTAACTACCTTTACAAAACCGCGGTTAAACTCCTTACAGGGCGTGTATTTCCGCCTGTCTTAAAGTAGCTTTATTATTATATTTGTTAAAAAATTCTTGTGAGCGATATCAACAAGCTGAAAATACTCAACGACCCTATATACGGTTTTATCAGTATTACCAATCCCCTGATTTACGACCTTATCCAGCATCCTTATTTCCAGAGGCTGCGCCGTATCTCGCAAATGGGCCTTTCGTACCTTGTATACCCCGGCGCGCACCATACGCGGTTTCACCATGCGCTCGGCTGCATGCATATTATGCAAAAGGCGGTTCAGGTGCTGCGCAGTAAAGGCGTGGACATCTCGGCAGACGAAGAGAACGCGCTTTGCATTGCCATTTTGCTTCACGACATCGGGCATGGCCCTTTTTCGCATGCCATGGAGCACAGTATTGTGAAGGATGTAAGCCATGAACACATATCCCTTGTTTTTATGGAGGCCCTTAATTCAGAATTTAAAGGTGCACTGTCATTAGCCATAAAAATCTTCAGGGGCGAGTACCATCGTAAATTCATGCTCCAACTCATCTCAAGCCAATTGGACATGGACCGGATGGACTACCTGAAGCGCGACAGCTTTTATTCGGGCGTGGCAGAAGGAAACATTAACAGCGACCGCCTGATACAGATGATGAATGTTCAGGACGATAAGCTTGTGATAGAAGAGAAAGGTATCTATTCGGTAGAAAAATTCCTCGTGGCGCGCCGGCTGATGTACTGGCAGGCTTACCTTCATAAAACAAGCGTAGCCGCCGAGCTGACACTAATGCGTATACTCAAACGCGCGCGCGAACTCACGATGCTTGGCCAGGAAGTGCCCTGCAGCGCACCGTTGCACTTCTTCCTTAAGCAGGATATTACCAAAGAAGATTTTGATGCGAAAGTGCTTAAAACCTTTTCGCTACTTGATGACTTCGATATTATGTGCGGCATTAAAAGCTGGCAATTTCACGACGATTTTGTACTCGCTGAATTGTGCCGGATGATCATCAACCGCGATTTACTAAAGATCAGGCTTCGTTCGGAGAAGCCGGATAAAGAAAAGATCGTGCAGATGCAGCAAATGGCAGCTGTGGCGTTCGGGATTAGCGATAAGGATGCGCGTTATTTTGTATTTGCCGGAAAGGTAAAAAACCAAGCCTACAATAAAACCGGTGAGCCTATACATATATTGAGGAAAGACCGTACCATAGAAGACGTTGCCGAAGCCAGCGACCAGCTGAACCTGAAGGCGCTCAGCAAGCCCGTAACCAAGTATTATGTGTGCTTTCCAAAACAAATTTTGGAAAAAGCAGGGATTTAATATAATTTTATATTTTTGTCGGGATGAAATTTACAGCAGAACAAATAGCAGGGATACTGGAAGGTGATGTAGTGGGAAATCCCGCGGCAGAGGTGTACAAGCTGGCGAAAATAGAGGAGGGGTCAGAAGGATCGCTCACTTTTCTGGCCAACCCAAAGTACAATCAGTATATCTATTCTACCCAGGCAACGGTTACGATCGTAAACCGGTCGTTTGAACCTGAAAGCGAAATTTCCACAACCCTTATAAAGGTAGATGATGCCTATAAGTCCTTCTCTAAGCTGCTGGAATATTACAACCAGGTAAAGCTGATGAAGTCCGGCATTGAGCAGCCATCGGTAATATCCGAAAATGTAACCTACGGCGATAATCTTTATCTTGGAAGTTTTTGCTATCTCGGCAAAAACGTAAAGATAGGCAACAACGTAAAGATCTACCCTAATACTTTTGTTGGCGACAACGTGACCATAGGCGACAACAGCATCCTGTTTGCCGGCGTTCGTGTTTACAGCGAAACCGAAATAGGTAGAGGCTGTACAATACATTCAGGTGCGATTATCGGCTCCGATGGTTTTGGCTTTGCGCCAAACGAAGAAGGTGTGTACAGCAAGGTTCCGCAAATTGGTAATGTAATCCTCGAAGATAATGTAGATATCGGTGCCTGTACTACGATTGACAGGGCTACCCTTGGCTCTACTATCATCCGTAAAGGTGTAAAACTTGATAACCAGATACAAATAGCGCACAACGTTGTAATTGGCGAAAATACCGTTATCGCTTCACAAACCGGTGTGGCCGGTTCTACCAAGATCGGTAAGAGCTGCATCATCGGGGGGCAGGTAGGGATTGTAGGCCATATCAATATTGGAAACAATGTACGCATACAGGCCCAATCGGGCGTAGGTAAAAGCATCCCTGACGGAGAGACGATACAGGGTACGCCGGCGCTTTCTTATTCGGACTTCAATAAATCCTATGTGCATTTCCGTAACCTGCCTAAAATAGTGGCCGACCTTGAAGGACTGAAGCACAAAAATAAAGACTAAACATAACAAGCAAATAATGGTTAAGCAAACCACAATTAAAAGTGAGATTTCCTTAAAAGGGGTGGGGCTTCATACAGGCAAAGAAGTGACTATGACCTTTAAGCCGGCTCCGGTAAACAATGGGTACACCTTTGTACGGGTAGACCTTGAAGGGCAGCCTATAGTAGAAGCCGATGCCACGTATGTTGTGAACACACAGCGCGGCACCAACCTCGAGAAAAAAGGCGTTAAAATACAAACCTCTGAGCATGTACTTGCTGCTTTTGTGGGATGCGATGTAGACAACGTGATCATTGAGCTTGATGCTTCTGAACCGCCGATTATGGATGGCTCTTCTAAGTTTTTTGTAGAAGCGATTGAGAAGGTAGGGGTAGAGGAGCAGGATGCCGAACGTAATGTTTACGTGGTAAAAGAAGTGATTTCTTATACAGACGAAGCAACCGGCAGCGAGATCATTGTAATGCCAAGCGACGATTACCAGGTGACCGCAATGGTAGATTTTGGCACGAAAGTACTTGGCACCCAGAACGCCACCCTGAAGAGCATGAAAGACTTTAAAGCTGAAATTGCCGATTCGCGCACCTTCAGCTTTTTGCATGAGCTTGAAACATTGCTTAACAACGGCCTTATAAAAGGCGGAGACCTTAACAACGCCATTGTTTACGTGGATAAAGAAATTTCGCCGGAAACAATGGAAAACCTCAAAGTGGCCTTTGGCAAAGACAGTATTGCTGTTAAGCCAAACGGTATACTGGATAATCTTACCCTGCACTATCCAAATGAGGCGGCACGCCACAAGCTGCTTGACGTGATAGGCGACCTTGCCCTTATTGGCACCCGCATAAAAGGGAAGGTAATAGCAAATAAGCCCGGCCATTTTGTGAATACGCAGTTTGCAAAAAAGCTTTCTAAAATTATAAAGATCGAGCAGCGCAACCAGGTTCCGGTTTACGACCTGAACAAGGAGCCGCTCATGGATGTAAACAAGATCATGAGCATGCTGCCGCACAGGCCGCCGTTTCTGCTTGTAGACAAAATAATTGAAATGTCTGAAAGCCATGTAGTAGGCCTTAAGAATGTAACGATGAACGAGAACTTCTTTGTTGGGCACTTCCCGGGAGCGCCGGTAATGCCGGGTGTGCTGATTGTTGAGGCAATGGCACAAACAGGAGGTATCCTTATTTTGAGCTCTGTTCCCGATCCGGAAAATTACCTAACGTACTTCATGAAGATAGACAATGTGAAGTTCAAGCAAAAAGTACTTCCGGGAGATACGCTCGTATTTAAATGCGACCTGCTTTCGCCGATACGCAGGGGAATATGCCACATGCAAGCAAATGCTTATGCCAATAATAAGCTGGTAGCAGAAGCTGAACTTATGGCGCAGATCGTAAAAAACAGTAATTAAAACAGATTGTATGAATCAACCGTTAGCCTATGTGCATCCGGGTGCTAAAATAGCCAAAAATGTAGTGATAGAGCCCTTTACCACTATTCATAATAATGTAGTGATTGGAGAGGGCACATGGATAGGATCGAACGTTACCATCATGGAAGGAGCGCGCATCGGCAAGAACTGCAATATCTTTCCGGGCGCTGTAATATCAGCTCCGCCACAAGACCTGAAATACCAGGGAGAGGAAACCACTACCGAAATAGGCGATAATACAACGATACGGGAGTGTGTTACCATCAACCGCGGTACTTCTGACAGGATGAAGACTGTTATCGGTAAAAACTGCCTTATCATGGCTTACTCTCACGTAGCGCATGACTGTATGGTGGGTAATTTCTGCATCTTTTCCAATAATACCAACCTTGCCGGCCACATTAACGTGGGCGACTATGTAGTGCTTGCCGGTATGGTAGCTGTACACCAGTTCTGTACCATTGGCAACCATGCTTTTGTAACCGGTGGTTCATTGGTGCGTAAAGATGTACCGCCTTATGTAAAGGCTGCACGCGAGCCGCTTTCGTATGTGGGTATTAATTCGGTGGGGCTTCGCAGGCGTGGTTTTACGTCAGAAAAGATCACGGAGATACAAAACATCTACCGTATTCTTTACCAGAAAAATTACAATACAACCCAGGCAATAGAAATTGTTGAAGCCGAAATGGAGGCAACTCCTGAGCGCGACGAGATCATTATGGCGGTACGCAACTCATCACGAGGTATCATGAAGGGCTACATGGGGATGATGTAAAAAGAGCTGCTTAGCTAAGGTACTAAGCCGCTAAGCGAAAAGCTGTTGGAGATTTAGTCTTAAGCAGCTTACTAATAAACAAAAATCATATAAACGCATAAACAATAAAAATATAATGGCAACTACTTCAGATATCAGGAACGGGCTTTGCATAAAGTTTAACCACGACATCTATAAAATCATCGAATTCCTTCACGTAAAACCGGGTAAAGGCCCTGCTTTCGTAAGGACAAAACTAAAAAGCCTTACCTCAGGAAAAGTGCTTGACAATACCTTTTCTGCAGGGCATAAAATTGACGATGTTCGCGTAGAAACGCACAAATACCAGTTCCTGTATGCAGAGGGGGACCAATTCCATTTCATGCATGCTGAGACTTATGAACAAATATCGCTTGACAGAAAGATACTTGATGCACCGGACCTCCTGAAAGAAGGCGAGAATGTAATGGTAATCTGGAATACCGAAACCGATTCTCCGCTATCTGTAGAGATGCCTGCCTCTGTTATACTTGAGGTAGTTTATGCAGAGCCCGGAGTAAAAGGCAATACAGCCACCAACGCCACAAAACCTGCAAAGGTTGAAACAGGCGCCAGCGTAAACGTGCCGCTTTTTATTAACGAAGGCGATAAGATCAAGATCGATACCGCTACAGGTTCTTACCAGGAGCGCGTAAAAGAATAAGCTTATAATTTAATTTGAAGATTTGAAGATTTGAAAATTGTGATGCTGAAACATTTTCAAATTGAGCAATTTTCAAATTTTCAAATTTAAATGATATGAAGTTTCCGAAGGTTTATGCTTTAAAAGAGATTGCAGCTATAATAGGCAGCACCTATGTAGGAGATGATAATTTCCCGGTTCACGGCATGAATGAGATTCATGTGGTGGAACCCGGGGATATTGTTTTTGTAGACCATCCGAAATACTACGACAAGGCATTGCAATCTGCCGCGACCATCATTCTTATTAATAAAGAAGTAGATTGCCCGGCGGGAAAAGCGCTGCTCGTTTCAGATGATCCTTTCCGGGATTTCAACAAGCTTACCCGGCATTTTATGCCTTTCCGTGCTGCCGGCGCTACCATAGCGGCATCAGCGACCATTGGCGAGGGAACGGTTATTCAGCCTAATGCCTTCGTGGGAAACAATGTAACTATTGGAAAGAATTGCCTTATCCATTCTAACGTTTCTATATATGACCATACTGTAATTGGCGACAACGTAATTATTCACTCGGGCACGGTTCTGGGTGCAGATGCTTTTTATTATAAAAAACGGCCTGAAGGCTTTGACCAGCTGCTAAGCGGAGGCCGCGTAATTATAGAAGATAACGTTGGCATAGGCGCGCTTTGTACTATAGACAAAGGCGTAACCGGTGATACACGCATTGGTGAAGGCTCCAAGCTCGATAATCAGGTTCACGTAGGGCACGACACCGTTATCGGGAAAAAAGTGCTTATCGCGTCTCAAACGGGTATTGCGGGATGCTGCATTATAGAAGACGAGGTTACTATATGGGGCCAGGTTGGCCTTACCAGCGGCATCACAATTGGCGCCAAAGCGGTTATCATGGCACAAAGCGGGGTTCCTAAATCTGTTGAGGGAGGCAAGTCGTATTTTGGTTCGCCTGCCGAAGAATCCCGTGAGAAGATGAAGCAGATGGCCTATATAAAACGCATACCCGAACTACTTGAAAAAATCAGATAGCTATGGCAGGAGCAAAAGATATTGTAAAGGAATACTATAGCTCGGGCGCATACCGCGATCCTGAAAGGATGGCCCGTTTTCTTCACGATGATGTGCAGATAGACTGGTACAGCACACAGGGGTACCGCAGGATGGGCAAGGATGACCTTATTGGCATTGTGCGTGAAATGCAGTCGTCTTATGCAGATGCCCGTCTTGATGTCAGTCATTTGGTGGCCGAAAATGATACTGTGGCCTCGAGGTATTCGCATTATGTATATCCCATCGAGTCTCCAAACGAAGAAATGCTTCTTGCACATTTCAGCGTAATTTGGGAAGTAAAAGACAAACGTATGTACAGAGGTTTTGTAATGAGCCAGCTCGGATAAATCCCTGCTGGCTTTTTTTTGCAAAATAGATATACAAATGCAAAAAAAGTCTTTAGGATTATTCAGTAAAAACCTATTTTTGCGTAGCATATTAAAAATAATTTAAAAACTATAATCATGAGTGTTCTAGTTAATAAGAATTCCAAAATAATTGTACAGGGCTTTACAGGGAGCGAGGGTACATTCCACGCGACCCAGATGATTGAGTACGGCACTAACGTTGTAGGTGGTGTTACTCCCGGAAAAGGGGGGTCAACGCATCTTGACAGGCCGGTATTCAATACTGTAAAAGACGCGGTTGATATTGCCGGAGCCGATACCAGCATAATATTTGTTCCGCCTGCCTTTGCAGCCGATGCAATTATGGAAGCCGCCGAAGCGGGTATCAAAGTAATTATTGCGATTACCGAAGGTATTCCTGTGGCAGATATGATTAAGGCTTATGATTATATTAAAGGAAAAGATTGCCGTCTTGTTGGCCCTAACTGCCCTGGAGTAATTACCCCTGAAGAGGCGAAAGTTGGCATCATGCCCGGTTTCGTATTCAAAAAAGGAACTGTTGGCATCGTTTCTAAATCAGGTACCCTTACTTATGAGGCTGCAGACCAGGTAGTGAAACAAGGTTTGGGTATTACCACGGCTATTGGTATTGGTGGCGACCCTATTATTGGCACTACTACAAAAGAAGCTGTAGAACTCCTTATGAACGACCCGGAAACCGAAGCGATCATCATGATAGGAGAGATAGGCGGACAATTGGAAGCAGATGCAGCACGCTGGATAAAAGCCGATGGTAACCGTAAGCCTGTAATTGGTTTCATAGCAGGCGAAACAGCTCCAAAAGGTCGTACAATGGGCCATGCAGGGGCGATAGTAGGCGGTGCTGATGATACTGCTGAGGCGAAGAAACGCATTATGAGAGAAAACGGCATCCATGTTGTTGACTCTCCCGCCGAGATCGGCAAAAAAGTTAAAGAAGTTTTGGGCTAAACCCCAAGTTACTATATAAAATTTAAGAGATGCCTTTCGGGCATCTCTTTTTTTATTCCTTTACCAGCAGCTGTACCTGGTCTTTCAGCCTTTCTATCAGCAAATTCATCATACGTTTGTTCAGGGCCGATGAATCCTGTACGTACTCCCGAAATTCATCTGCAGTAAACATGCCGATGACCATTCCCTTCAATGCATTCCGGAACTTGATATCTTTATGGATGGCATTTTCAATAAAGTGTAACTTTTTCTCGGTGCTAAATCCGTAAAAGTCCGCTTTTGATTTATTGATATAGTTGACAAAAGAAGCTACAAGGATGTCGTTTTGCAGCTTAAGTACAGGACGTATCGTGCTGTTCTGGAAACGCTCTTCCCTTGATGAATCCTGACGTAACTGACCGAGGCTGCCACCCCGTAAATCTAATAATCCGGTATCCCTGTTTTCCATTGTTTTTATTTAAAGGTAATAAAAAAAGCCCCCGCAATTGCGGAGGCTTTCCCGGTTTTGTAACTTATTTATTATTTCAGTATGAAAGTAACCCTTCTTACTGTCATCCTTGCAAATTTAGAATCTTTAGCCACTGAAGCGTCTTCACCGTTTCCTACGATATTAAGCCTTCCCGCGTCAATGCCTGCATCAACAAGTATCTTCTTAACGTTCTCTGCCCTTTTTGCCGAAAGCTGCTTGTTGTATGCTGAATCGCCAATTTCGTCAGCATATCCAATAACGTCAGCCTTAACGGTTGGGTTATCTTTCAGGTACTTGATAAGGAAGTTAATTCCGTTTACAGATTGTGCATTAGGCTGCTCTGCGTTGAAGTCGAAGTATACATTTACATAACCACCGTTAATCAGGTCGGCAATATCAGCAGAAATGCCGTTTTTGATTTCGGTATTTTTGTTTTCGATGTACGACTCAAGCTCGTCCGGAACACCGTTATTGTTTTTGTCGATGGTACGGCCTTTGCTGTCTACGGCAACACCGGCTATGCTGTTGGGTTCAGCATCCAGGTAATCCGGCACACCGTCTTTATCCGTATCATTCATCATTGTTTCAAGCTCTGCAAGACGTCCTTCAAGATCTTCAACCTCGTCAGATTTTTCGTCAACAAACCAGTCAGCATGCTTTTGGTGCTTACCCAGGTAGATGTTAAGCCCAAGTGACGCATTATATAGCGTACTGTCAAATCCTTGTGCAGCCTGTCGGTCATACCTTGCGCCATCCCACGTTTTATGATGAGAAAAGTTATTCAGCATAGTAAAATCCGCAAATAACGACACACGGTCAGATAATCTGTACTGGGCGGTCATACCCAGAATAAAATTGCCAATATTGTCTATTCCGTCAAACTTATCCTTGTTTGTAAGCTGGGCCACACCAACACCCATGTGTCCAAGAACATTCAGGCGCTGTGTGAAAGTTTCAAACTCCATGATCCTTCCCAGGTTGGCATATCCCTGAAAACCGATACGGATCACTCTGGACTCGGTATCTTCAAATCCGGGAGTATTGTCGCCATCAACATGTAGAATATCATACCCCCCGTCCAGCTTTACACCAAATTTGGTATTAAACATGTACCTGAAGCCAAGTTCTGCATGAAACAGGTTAAATGCCTTAATGTGGTATCCGTCAGTTATAGGGTTTGCAGCTTTACTAAAGCCACCGCCTAAGTCTACCGACCATTTGTTGAAGTCATTGGCGCCTGTCGATGTAGTTTCCTCGTCCTTCTGTGCATATAGGCTTGAAGAAGCCAGGCAAAGCATTATAAAGGGAAGTACAATTTTCTTCATAATCGTTGTTTATTGTTATCAGTCTTTGAAATTTGGTGTAAATG
>JAGKWW010000001.1 GCA_021151665.1 Flavobacteriaceae bacterium | reverse complement strand
GGGATATGTAATTTTTGTAGGAATAATTTTTGTTATATTTACAGAAAATTACTAATATGAGAAAAACTTTACTCCTGCTTTTCACAGTAGCCTGCCTGCCTGCATTTGCACAAATTGTAAACATCCCGGATGCTAATTTTAAGACGTACCTTCTTAACTATGTTAATGACGGCATTGTTGTAAATACAAATGGAGATGGGGAGATACAATTAAGTGAGGCCCTGAATATTCAGCAACTTCAGATAATGGAACACCCAATACTTACCGGTCCCTTTGCAACGCTACAGGGCATAGAAGCTTTTGCCAATCTGAATCATCTTAGCATCTCTTCATCAGTTCCAAATTTAAACCTAAGTAATCTTTCAAATTTGGCTTTTCTCAATTTGGAATGCACACAACTTACCTCGCTGAATATTGGCGGATTAAGTAACCTGACGTATTTTTATATCTACATGGCCAAGATTACAAATCTTGATTTGTCAGGGTCGGCAAGCCTGCAAACCATTAGTATAACTTCAGACTACCTAACGTCTCTGACAATAGGAAACAACGCTTCGCTTAGCGGTATTTGGGTTCACACCACGAAACTAGCGGTGCTTGACCTGAGTACCTGCCCTAACCTCGCATTCTTAAACGTGAGCTTAGAAAATTCAAATGACGATGTATATGTAAACCTTAAGAATGGCAATCCGTACCATACCCCGAATTCTTCTGCCATACATCATTATAACTATTCGGCCACACCGTATAAAATGTATGTCTGCCTGGATGAAGGTGAGTTGCAGAATATATCGTTCATAGAGCCCGATGCGTTGATTAGCACTTATTGCACATTTGAACCGGGGGGCAGCTACAATACAATTTCCGGAACTTCTACATTTAATGGCGGTTCGGGCTGCAACTCTTCCCTACCCGGCATCCGGTACAATGTAAGTGACGGATCGCAGTCAGGATCTGTTATTGGCACGCAAGCCGGCAATTATAGTTTTTTTTCGCAGGCTGGCACTATCACGATAACGCCGCAGCTTGAAAATAATACGTGGTTTACGGCAAGTCCGCCCTCCGCTCAGGTAACATTCACCAATGCGGCCAATAACACAGCCATCCAGAATTTTTGCATGAGTGCAGTTGGCATACATCCCGACATTGAAGTAATGGCACGACCCATTGGCGGCGCACAGCCCGGTTTTGACACGTATTACGAAATTATATACCGCAACAAGGGCAACCAGGCACTTACCGGCGCTATTACGATGACGTTTGACGACAGCCTTATGGACTTTGCGTCGGCATCCGTTACACCCGCTTCGGCAGCTATAGGTATGCTCACCTGGAATTACCCAACAATCCAGCCTTTTGAGACACGGAGCATAGTTGTTACTATGAACATGAACGCGCCAACGGAAACGCCCCCGCTTAACCTGGGAGATAACCTGACATTTACAGTTGCAGCAACGCCTGTAGCCGGCGATGAAAATCCTGCTGACAACACATTTACTTTAAGCCAGGTCGTAACAGGCTCTTTTGACCCGAATGACATTACCTGCCTGGAAGGCGACACGGAGCATCCGGATAACATTGGCAAGTATCTGCACTACAATGTAAACTTCGAAAACACTGGTACAGCGCCTGCCACTTTTATTGTTGTAAAGGATATAATCGATGCAGCCAAATTTGATGTTACCTCTTTGCAGCTGATCAATGCGTCACATAATGTACAAACCCGCATTAACGGAAACAAAGTAGAGTTTTACTTTGATGCTATCAACCTTGGCCCGAACCAAAAGGGCAGTTTGCTTTTCAAGATCAAGACGCTGCCAACGCTTTCGGTAAATAGCTCTGTTACGCAGAATGCGAATATTTATTTCGACTATAACCTACCGATAACCACAAATAACGCCACGACAACTTTTCAATTGCTGAACAGAGGAAATTTTGCTCAGGATACTTCGGTTAAAATATATCCGAACCCATCAGCTTCAGTTGTCAATATTACCGCCGCGACTCCGATCTCAAGCTTACAGCTTTACGATTTACAGGGAAGGCTACTGGAAGCCGTTTCACCAAAACTAAACGAAACAACGGTTGATATTTCGCAGCGTACTAACGGAATTTACTTCCTGAAAATAAGTACGGAAAATGGTGTAAAAGTTGAAAAGCTCGTAAAACAATAAATTATATTCAGAAACAAAAATCCCCGAACGTTAAGGTTCGGGGATTTTTTTATTTCAGGTTTTCCAACTCTTCTTGTACGTTCTCCCACTCCAGCATCAATTCATCAAGCTCTTTCTTTTTGTTTTCGTAGGCTGTAAAGAAAGCGGCATCGGCCATTAGTTTTTCGTAATCTGAAGCCAGCCGTCTGTCGTCGTGTTGTATATCATTTTCCAGTTGCTGTATCTGGTTTTCGATTTTGCTTAGCCTGTTCTGTACCGCCTTCGTTTTCTTTTGATCCTGATACGATACCGGTTTCGATTCTTTCTGCGAAACTTCCTTTACCACGTCCTTTTTCTCCACTTCACGCATGTTTTGCATATTGCGTTGCTCGAGATAGAAGTTAATATCACCAAGATATTCCCTTATCTTATGATCTTTAAACTCGTAAACAATATTGGACATCCCCTGAAGGAAATCCCTGTCGTGCGACACGAGGAGCAATGTGCCTTCAAATTTCTGCAGGGCGGCCTTCAATACATTTTTAGACTTGATGTCAAGGTGATTGGTAGGTTCGTCCATTACAAGCACATTAATAGGCTGCAACAATAATTTGCAAAGCGCCAGCCTGTTGCGTTCGCCACCCGATAGCACCTTCACTTTCTTTTCTACGTCGTCTCCACGAAAGAGAAATGCGCCAAGCATGTCCCTTACCTTAGAGCGGTTGGTATCATTGGCAGCGTTTTCCATGGTTTCTAACAACGTAATTTCGCCGTCAAGGTACTCGGCCTGGTTTTGAGCGAAATATCCCAGTTGTACGTTATGCCCAAGCTTTATGATTCCCTGATAATCGATGTCATTAGTGATAGCCTTGATGAATGTCGACTTTCCCTGCCCGTTCTGGCCTACAAATGCAATCTTGCTACTCCGCTCCACCAAGAGGCTGATATCTTTCAATATGGTTTTGTCGCCGTATTTCTTGGTTACATGTTCTGCCTCTACTACAACCCTGCCCGGTGTAACACTTACCGGAAATGAAATGCTCATGACCGAGTTGTCGTCTTCATCTACCTCGATACGCTCCACCTTATCGAGCTTCTTAATAAGGGATTGTGCCATTGACGCCTTGCTGGCCTTAGCGCGAAACTTCTCAATAAGTTTCTCGGTATGTTCAATCTTTTTCTCCTGGTTTTTTTGAGTAGCCAGCTGCTTTTCCCGAATTTCTTGCCGCAGCTCCAGATACTGTGAATAGGGTTTATTAAAATCGTATATCTTACCGAGCGATATTTCTATTGTACGATTGGTCACATTATCCAGGAACATCTTGTCGTGAGACACAATAATGACGACTCCCGGATAGGTTTTCAAAAACGACTCCAGCCAGATGATACTTTCAATATCGAGGTGGTTGGTAGGCTCATCCAGCAGCAACACGTCATTGGCCTGAAGCAGCAGCTTGGCTAACTCGATACGCATACGCCAACCGCCGGAAAATGTATCGGTAGGCTTATCGAAATCTTCGCGCTTAAAACCGAGCCCAAGAAGAATCTTTTCTGTATCACCTACATAATTGTACCCGCCCAGGATTTCATAATGATGTGTAACATCACTTAATTCTTCAATCAGTTGCGAGTAGCCCTCGCTTTCATAATCGGTACGGGTAGCCAGCTGATGATTAATCTCATCCATTCGTCGCTCCGCCTTTCGTATCTCGCCAAAAGCCTCGTAGGCCTCTTCCAGGACCGTTCTTCCCTTAATGAAATCGATATCCTGTTTCAGGAAACCTGTACGTACTTCCTTCTCTGTAGCGATAACACCGGAATCAGGGCTAAGCTCGCCAGATAGTATTTTGAGCATGGTCGACTTACCGGCACCATTCTTCCCTACCAGGCCGACGCGGTCGCCGGCCCCCAGCCGAAAGGTCACTTCTTCAAAAAGATATGTGCCGCCGAAGGAAACCGATAAGTTATGTATGTTAAGCATTGTATTTAGTTAAGATTAAACCCCCTATTGGAGCATAAGATTCTATTTTTGTATTAGATGAAACGTTAGCTCTGTGATCACTCAAAGCGCCTGATATTTACGAACGGGTCAACTTCACGCTGTTCTTCGAGAGCTTCAAACAGTTCGCGCGCCATGGGCGGCCCCAACAGAATTCCGCGTGTACCAAGTCCGTTAAGAATGTGAACGTTTTTGTATTGTCTGTGCGAACCCACCAAAGGCTTTCTATCCTTAACCGTAGGGCGTATACCGGCAAGATGCTCTACAACATCATACTCGCAAGTGATCAGCTGTTCCAGTTTGTGTATAAGTTCCGCAAGGCCCGATTCCGTTGGCAGGCTCGTTTTATCCTCCCACTCGTAAGTAGCCCCCACCTTATAAAGATCGTTACCGATGGGCAGAATAAATACACCTGCGTTTACTGCCACGTCAAGTTTTAGCTGTGGAGCCCTTATAATAAGCAGCTCTCCCTTTGTCCCGTCCAATGGCAAATGATGAAAATACGGATTCTGCCTGATCCCGAAACCTTCAGCAAAAATAATGTGCCGGGCTTCCATACCCTGATAGTTTACGTGGTCACTACTAACATGCAAATCATCATATGCAAAACTACCCTCAACAAACCGGCCAGCAGCGCGCAACGAATCGGAATAAGCATCGAGGAATGCAGTTGTGTCCATCCACCCGGTATGCTGAAGCGCACCGAATCCAAAAGGAGCAGGGAGATATTCAAATTTTGGGTGAAGAATTTCCGGCATCATAAACTGCGACAACCCCGGCCTGTCCATAGCTTCAAACCAGGCGTTTTGTTCTTCAACCGAAAAAAGCTTCCGGTAAATGGATAAAGAGTGAAAGAAGGAGGTTCTAAGTCTTTGCTCAATTGCCGCATAAAACGGAGCGATATAATCACTGTGTTCCGCGGCATAGGTTGCCAGTTTCAGGCGCTTCAGGATAACAGGGTTATACAAACCGCCGGCAACCCTACTCGAATTCTGCGACCTGTTACTGATAACGGCAAAACTACGACCGGCACGGTGGCAATGTTCGGCAAAACAAAGACCGGCCAGCCCCGCCCCTACGATGATGTAATCTTTCATGGCACAAAAATAAAAAACTCCCGCCAAATGACGGGAGTTTTATATGGTATAAGGAAACGATTAATAATTCCACATGTCCTGCTCAAAGTTACGTATCTTATCTTTGATACGCTCTGATTCAAGCAGCTGCATCTGGGCATTATCTTTCATATATTCCTCAATAAGCCTGTCTCCATAAACGTTTTCTTCTTTTACAATTGTAGAGCTAAAACGCCTTGAGTTAAGCAGGTGGTCAAAAGTGATGGGCATTGCAGAGTTCCTCTCGTTAAAGGCTTTTGCCTTGTGAAGGATATCCCTTGCTGCCGGGAAGAACACCCAGAACAACTCGATAGGCTCAGCCTCAGAACCCTGACGAAGTTTGGTAAGTGCATCTACCGCCATCGGGCATATACCCAAAATACGATATTTCAACTCACCCTGCCTTTTGTCAAAGTACCACGTACCAACAATTTTATACTTGGTAACGTCTCCAGCGGTAAGCTCTGACGTAGTATAATGCTCATCGGTTAGCTTTCCCGATGCCTTAAGCTGATCCTCTGTCTTCTTAGGATTCTGGTTCATGATCTCACGACCATAGTCGTTAAGCTCCTTAAAAAAGAATACAGATTGAATATCAGCTCCGGTTTTCTTGATCCTGAAATAAGAATCATCGTACACCTCGGTAAGCTTACCCTCTTTGATAGCAGAAATCAGTACACTGAAGAGAGATTTCCTGTCGCTCCCTATGTTCTCTTCGGTAGGAAAATACATCGGGAAATTAATCCTTTGATCAAGGTCGATTACCTCCCAAACTTTCCTGGCAAGCAAAACATCCCTGTCACCTACATAACCGTACGGAAGCGGGGTATCATTATCCGACTGCTCTTGCTCGGCAGTCTTCTTACCTATCTCGTCAGGTGTTTTGGCATTAAGCAGGTTCGACTGTGCAAAAGACGAACTAAAGCCTGCGAAAAAAAGCGTTGCCAATATAAAATTTCTACTCTTCATTATGTCCTGTTTAAACTGTAAAAGAAAAACGGTTTCTTAAAAAAATTATTGTATTTCCCATGCAAAAGATGTAGACCTTGGAGGCCTGTATCCATCGGCACCTGAAATTGTAGTTTCAATGTTGTTAATTACTACGACATCACCACGCTTACATTTATTGATCGCTGCAAGAGCTGCACCATTGAACCTGTTACCCTGGCAAATGATGGCAGCACTTCCAGGGATATATACCTCGAAAGACTGTACATTAGCAGTGATATCAAAAACGAAGTCCGGGAACGTAACGTTGATGGTGGAAGACGATAGGTCATTCTTGTTACCTTTACCAGAACCCGGCTTACCCCTAAGTGTAGGAACAGGTTGCGGAATAGGACGGATATTGAAAGTCTTCTTATCGCTAACAGTAGTTCCATCAGGAAGTTTACCTGACACTGTAACTACAGCCGAAGTACCAGAAAGCCCCGTCACATTCCAGTTGTACTGTCCTGCTTTTGCACCTTTTTTAAGACCTGGAGCAGATGCTGTAACATCGCTGTCTGCAATACCTGCAAATGATATTGACATCGGGTTGTTTACACCACGGTACACCGAGTTCATTTTATCTGCAGAGATAGTAGCGGAGTTTGGCCTTGGTACAACTACGTAAGTACCTTCAAATTCTAACGGAACATTTTTACCATCTTCAAGGAAGTTGAATTTACCTTTGATAGATTGCTCACCAACGTTACCCGCAGTCATATTAATTACTGCCTGCCCTGTAGCTGGGTCAATCTTACCAGGGCCTTGGAATGAAGTTGGCTTAGTATCCTCATCATACCTTCCCAAAACAACCTTACCGGTAACTTTCTCTCCTTGGAAATAAGCATTTTTATCAAGAACAACTATAGCCTTATACTTATTCATCGACGTTGCATCGATAGCCGCCTTTCCTAAAGCGAGGTTATACACGTTAGCTTCCATAACCTTGATACTGTTTTGTAAAGCAGTAATCTTAGTAAGAGAAGCAATCGAAGGAAAACCTTTGTAGTGATATTCAAGATACGGTTTTTTTACACCTTCGTTATCCACAATGTCAGAGGTATTAAACTTATTATCAAGTTCCCTTCCTATAGCTTTGTATTTAACGTCCTTACCTACCGCAGCTTTCATGTCGTTTTTATACTTCTCGATAGCAGCAACAATCTCCTTACCCTTTTTAGAGTATCCATCTCCCTCAAACCAACCTTCGTCGATTTTATCTCCTTTATCCATAGCCTCGTAAGGAAGTTTACCGTTTTCACCACGTTCAATATCTTTTGTGATATCGACCTTTAGTGTTTCAAGGTATGCATAAAAATTTTGTGAAATGGTCTTAACTTTATCCGACAGTTGTTTGGCCGGAGCAAAAGAGGCACTTTCACCAGCCTTCTGCTTGATTACCTCATAAAGTTGTGTATTAGTTTTTGTTGCTTCCGTGTTAGCAGATTCAAACTGCTCATTCATCAGACCAAAAGCGGATAGTACCTCTTTTGACATGTTAAGGGCCAACATGGCGATGAAAACCAGATACATCAGGTTGATCATCTTTTGCCTTGGGGTTAATTTTCCTCCTGCCATTTTCTAAAATAGTTCTTTCTTGTTTTTAGTTATTGTTAGCGGGATATAATTAAGCCCTGTTTCCCATTGCTGAAAGCATACCACCGTAAACATTGTTTAGGGACGCGATGTTCTGTGTCATAGCAGCCATCTCTTGTTTTAGCTTGGCAGCATTATCAGCAATCTCTTTGTTTGCCTCTGCGTTGCGTGAAGCACTCTCAAGCTGTACTTTGTAAAGGCTGTTAAGCGACTCCATCTGTGCAGCAGCCATAGACATTTCTTCGCTGTATTTCTTTTGTGAAGAAATTGAATCAACTGTAGGAGCGATTCCTTTAGCAGCAGATTCGAAGTTTTTGATGCTGTTACCAAGGCTTGCCATAAGCTCACCGTCGATTTTAGCTTCTTTAAGCAGGTTATCAAGTTTTTGAGAAAGCATACCCTGAGCTTCTTTAGGATCTTCTTTCTTTACTTCTCTCTTTTTAGCTTCGCCACCTGCAAGTTCAGGATACACAAGTGACCAGTCAAGATCTTTTTCAGGAGCATCAAAAGCTGATATTGCGAAGATGAATGCTTCTGCGCCAAGACCGATGATTAGCATCGCACTCGCACCCGGCCAGTGCATCAATTTGAATAGTGCTCCAACGATTACAACTGCCGCTCCAAGACCATAAGCCATGTTCATAACTCTCTTAGGTAGTGCCATAATAAAATAATTTTTAGTTTTAGTTAAGTTAATTTAATAAATATTCAATTTGTATTGGTTCAGTTTATCTGCCGTTGGCCGTATTTTGAGTACCCATGTAATCCTGTACGGTCCTGAAGCCGATGTAGCTTCTTGCGGAGTCTGCATACTCCCAGTCACGTGTGCTTACCTGAAGGAACAGCGCCACGTCTTTCCACGAACCTCCACGGGTCACCTTACGCTTGTTGGCAGGGTCCGGGGCGTTCGGGTTCATTGTAGAAACGTATTCGTAAGAGGAAGCATCGTACGATGAATCGGTCCACTCGGCCACGTTTCCGGCCATGTTATAAAGATTATAATCGTTCGGGTCAAAAGATTGCGCCTCTACAGTATAAAGAGCGCCGTCTGCCGCGTAGTCACCCCTGTTCGGCTTAAAGTTGGCAAGGAAACATCCCCTGTCATTTTTAGCATAAGGGCCACCCCAAGGGAATGTACCTGACTGGATGCCGCCGCGTGCAGCATATTCCCACTCTGCTTCTGTAGGCAGACGGAATGAGTTTACAAACTGCCTTCCTTTTTCTTTCTGATAAGCATTCTTATTAAGAGTCCTCCATGCACAGAAAGCTTTCGCCTGTTTCCAGGTAACACCCACCACAGGATACTCGCCATAAGCCTGGTGCCAGAAGTAGTCATTATGCATCGGCTCGTTGTAAGAATAAGCGAAGTCCTTAATCCACACTGTTGTATCAGGATACACAGGCT
Source organism: Flavobacteriaceae bacterium (assembly GCA_021151665.1). GTDB lineage: Bacteria > Bacteroidota > Bacteroidia > Flavobacteriales > Flavobacteriaceae > Flavobacterium. The sequence continues at coordinate 135,202 of JAGKWW010000001.1, read as the reverse complement.
CCTGTTCGTGCTTCATATACTTACTCCTTTTCTGCCTTGTATTTTTCGATTTGTCTTTTGCAGCTGCCGCAATATCCATCCACGAGTAGCGGAATTTAAGCTTAGATACATCCAGCGTCCGTAGGCCGTTATACGACTCAGAAGCAGGAAGATACATAGAGTCCATCACTTCCACATAAAACTCATCAGGATATTTCTGCGGATCCTGGATAAGCTTGGCTTTGTGGTTTAGCTTACGGCCGGCATACGGATCATCATCCGTTCCCTGGCTATAATAATTCTCGTACATATATTTGTCATAAGCCGACTGCTTATCCGCATCAGCTTCCTGATCTTTAAAAGCATATTCACCAATGCCGTCGCTTCCCGGCTTCAACCCCTGCTCATCTGCAAGAATAGCCAGCCTGGTCCTGATCGTGGAATCTTTAACCCATTCTACGAACTGACGGTATTCGCTATTTGTTATCTCTGTTTCATCCATATAAAACGAACGAACAGTCACCGTCTTTGTAGGCGCATCCTGAACATTGGCCAAATCGTCGTCAGACTTACCCATAATGTAGGCACCACCAGGAACTAGAGTCATACCGTAAGGCTTTTCAGGCCTCCACTTCTTTCCTCTTACACCTACAAGTTCCCCCTTGTCACCGGAACCGCAGCTGAATAGTAATGATAAAGTTGCTGTTAATGCAATGAACTTCTTCATAAAATTGGGTTATTAATGTAATTCTATTTTTAAGGGCGTAAACCTATTTAATTATTTTCAAAAAAACAATTTTTTTTACAAAAAAACCTGTCGTATCGCCAAGGAATTGAAAACTTGATGACAAACATCTCCTATTTGTAACAAAACCGTTAAATTATGTTTTTTCTTTGCGCTTTCCACAATCTTTCAGGAATGTCGTTATTACAAGCCTTCAGATAGTCGTCATACGTACACGGTAACAACGTGTTATTTTTCAGTTTATTGTTAAAGTGCGACACATTTGGGATCTCTATCCACCACCGGTCTGTTTTGTCGCTCTTGTAAAAAATGAGCTCTTCATCCTCCAGCGGCACAATGTAGCGTACGTAGTTTTCTTTACTACCAAAGGGATACTCGTTAGAACGGTAATGGACCCCCTCGATAAAATACCACAACACTTGTGCTATAAGGGCTGCTTCCTGCCGCGAACTGTTGTGATTGAACACCCCAAAGCTCGAAACTTTATCACTTATCCCTGCATAGCGCGCTAAAGTACAAATTTCTTTACCACAAAAACCATTTGGGAAAAAATTAACGAAATTTCCCGAAGAACTACTCTCCATGGCCGTCATATCTATGCTTACAATATCGGCATCCCTGAATACAGGCTCTGCCAGTGCAGGCGTTGCCGATATCTCGCCGAGTCTGTAGGCATCAAAATACAGCTTCTCGATCAGGTCTATTTCTTCCTGTGAATTGTAGTAGGTCTGGAATCCGATATTGCTGAAATTGAAAAGATTATTGGGTTCGTCTACTATGATGCGCGTAAGGTAAGAAGTCGCCGAGATTTCGTCATCCTGCTTGCCGAAGTCGAACTTATTGTCAACCACCGCCAGATTGACCATTTGCTCCAGGCTGTCGTACGCGCGGTACATTCCGTAAGTCAGGTCCTGCGTACCGCCAATAACAACCGGAATAATCCGCATTTTCAGCAGCTCTGCCATAATGCTCTTCAGGGCAAAATAAGTATCGCTAAGCGAATCGCCCGCCCTGAGGTTGCCCAGATCCCAAATCTGCATCTCCCAGTTGCCCGGATACAGCGCATACAGCTGTTTTCTTATATAATTAAGGTGTACCGGTTCCTTTTTCTCTGAATCTCCCCTGTTCTCCAGCACCCCCAGCAAAGCGATGCCCTGACCTTCAAGCTCAGGAAAGCCATCACCGTAATGAACCGCCAGCTTATGCCCCAGCGCTTGCGCAGGGAGGCTTTCGGCATACTGCTTTATGTCGTTATTTACCGGTTCTAAAAAATCAAACACCATAATATATTACTTCTTTTTTGCTACGGCTTTTTTAGGAGCCGCTTTCTTCGCGGCAGGTTTCTTAGCCGGTGCCTTATCCTCGATTATCTTTTTAACCTGGTCGAGCGTTAGCTTTGCAGCATCTACATCTTTACCGAGCTCGATCTTGGTTTTGCCTTTGATAATAACCGAACGCCCCCAGCGGGCCTTTTCCACCTTTATACCGTCGGCCTCCCAGTTGTGCAGCACCTTTTCATCTTCTTTCTTCAGCTTATCTTCAATAAGGTTTACAAGATCGTCCTGAGACAGCCTGTCAAAATTATATTTTTTGCTAACATTAATGAACATCCCGTTCCATTTGATAAACGGCCCGAAGCGGCCCACACCCTTCTGCACAGGCATTTCTTCATAATATCCAATAGGAGCATCAGCCTGTTCTTTTTCCTGTATCAGAGCAATTGCTCTCTCTAAGGTAACATCCAGCGGGTCTTCACCTTTTGGCAGAGAGATAAACGCCTTCCCGAAGCGCACATAGGGCCCAAATCGGCCGTTGTTCACTTCTACTTCTTCCTCCTTGTAATTTCCAAGCGCTTTTGGCAGCTGGAAAAGGGCAAGCGCTTCATCAAGCGTAATGGTACCGATGTTCTGCTCGTTCATCAGGCTGGCGAACTGTTTGTTCTCGTCCTCCATATCGCCAATCTGCGCCATAGGCCCGAATTTACCGAGGCGCACACTTACCTGCTTGCCTGTTTTAGGGTCGGTGCCCAATATCCTTTCGCCCGATTCGCGCTCTGCATTCTTTTCAACATCTTTTACCGTAGGGTGAAAATGGCTGTAAAAGTCCTGCATCATCCGTGTCCAGTCTTCGTTGCCCGAAGCGATCTCATCAAAGTCCTGCTCTACCTTGGCGGTAAAGTTATAGTCAAGTATGTTTTCAAAATGGTTCACAAGGAAATCGTTCACGATCATCCCGATGTCCGTAGGCACCAGCTTCCCTTTATCAGATCCTGCCGTTTCCTTGAGTTGCTGTTCGGCGATGTTACCGCCCTTTAATGTAAGTTGGCGATACTGGCGCTCCTGCCCTTCAAAGCTTCCTTTTTCTACATAATTTCTGCTAATGATCGTAGAGATAGTAGGCGCATAGGTAGACGGGCGGCCGATGCCGAGCTCTTCCAGTTTTTTTACAAGGGCAGCTTCGGTATAACGTGCCGGTGGCCTCGAAAAGCGCTCGGTGGCGGTAATATAGCTATTCGCGAGGCGTTCCCCTACCCTTAAAGCAGGCAGCATCCCTTCCTGTTCTGTATCTTCTTCGTCGTTGCCTTCAAGATATACTTTAAGGAAACCTTCAAAAAGCAATACCTCGCCGGAGGCGGCAAATTGTTCGCCGTGATTGTTAGCTTCAATTTTTACGTTGGTACGCTCCAATTCGGCATCGCTCATTTGCGAGGCAATGGTGCGCTTCCAGATCAGATCATACAACCTTGCCTGGTCACGGTCTATATTTACAGTGTGGCGTGACATATCTGTCGGGCGGATCGCCTCGTGCGCTTCCTGTGCCCCTTTGCTTTTGGTTGCATAGTTGCGCGGACGGCTGAACTCTTTGCCATACGACCTGATAATCTCATCTTCGGCGGCACCCATAGCTTCCTGCGAAAGGTTAACGCTGTCAGTTCTCATATACGTTATAAGACCCGCTTCATACAGCCTCTGCGCCAGCATCATGGTAACGCCTACCGGAAAATACAATTTACGCGCGGCTTCCTGTTGCAATGTGGAAGTGGTGAAAGGCGCAGCTGCCGATTTTTTAGCCGGCTTTGTTTCAAGGTCTGACACCTTATATATAGAACCGATATTTTTATTAAGGAAATCCTGGGCCTGCTCTTTTGTTGCAAAATTCTTCGGGAGCCTTGCCTTAAACGTCTTTCCGGCTTCGTTAGAAAATTCTGCAGTTATATTAAAAGAAGCTTCCGCTTTAAAGTTCTGAATCTCACGCTCGCGTTCCACGATAAGGCGAACGGATACTGACTGTACCCTTCCGGCAGAAAGCCCTGTACGCACTTTTTTCCAGAGCACAGGTGAAAGCTCATAGCCCACAAGCCTGTCCAGCACCCGGCGGGCCTGTTGTGCATTTACCAGATTGTAATTGATGCCCCTCGGATTTTCTATCGCTTTTTGTATGGCAGTCTTGGTAATTTCATGAAATACGATACGCCTGGTTTTCTTCTGGTCCAGCTTCAGCTCTTCCGCCAGGTGCCAGGCAATCGCCTCACCCTCGCGGTCCTCATCACTTGCCAGCCATACCGTTTCAGCAGTTTTAGAAAGATCCCTGAGTTTTTTCACCAAAGCCTTTTTATCGGCCGAAACCTCATACTTCGGGCGGAAGCCATTTTCTACATCCACACCTATTTCCCGGGAAGGAAGATCGGCTATGTGTCCGTAGCTGGACTCGACCTGATAGTCTTTCCCCAGAAATTTTTCAATGGTTTTTGCCTTGGCAGGCGACTCAACAATCACTAAATTCTTTGCCATATCGCATTTTGTTTGGGGGCAAAAGTATAGGATTTTTTTTTACTTATACGCCAGCCCATTTTAATTTCGGCAATTTTTAATATTCACCTATATATTATAGGTGTAATTATCGGCGTTAAAATACAAGGTTTTAAATCTATCAGTCTGTCATCTTGTCATAACATTAAAATTAAATAGTATCTTTGCGCTTCGCAAAAGATAGTGGTGCATTTTATGGAAAAGGTCATTGAAGAAAACAGGCAGGGCGAAACCCTTGTGCTGGAACAACAGGAAGGAAATACCAAAAAACTTTTTATAGAAAGCTATGGCTGCCAGATGAATTTCTCTGACAGCGAGATCGTAGCGTCTATCCTCGCCGAACAAGGTTTTAATACCACACAGAATATTGAGGAAGCCGACCTGGTACTGGTAAACACATGTTCTATCCGTGACAAGGCAGAACAGACCGTGCGCAAAAGGCTGGAGCAATATAACAACATAAAAAAGATAAACCCATCTATGAAGGTGGGCGTACTGGGCTGTATGGCCGAGCGCCTTAAAAGCCAGTTTCTTGAAGAGGAAAAAATTGTAGACCTTGTGGTAGGGCCCGATGCTTATAAAGACCTGCCTAACCTCCTGAAGGAAGTTGACGAAGGCCGCGATGCCATCAACGTGATCCTTAGCAAAGACGAAACCTATGGCGACGTATCTCCCGTTCGCCTTAACAGCAACGGCGTTACCGCGTTTGTATCCATTACCCGTGGATGCGACAACATGTGCACGTTCTGCGTAGTGCCATTTACGCGTGGCCGCGAGCGCAGCCGTGAGCCACAGTCTGTAATGGAAGAGGTGGGCGCGCTCTGGGAGCAAGGCTATAAAGAGATTACGCTCTTAGGCCAGAATGTAGACAGCTACTTGTGGTATGGGGGCGGCCTTAAAAAAGATTACGCCAAAGCCAGCGAAATGCAAAAAGCAACGGCGGTTGATTTTGCACAGCTGCTCGACATGGTGGCTACCGCTTATCCGAAAATGCGCTTCCGCTTCTCTACCTCCAATCCGCAGGATATGCATCTGGAAGTAATAGAGGTCATGGCGAAACACCATAATATATGTAAGTACATTCACCTGCCCGTGCAAAGCGGCAGCACACGCATACTAAAAGAGATGAACCGCCAGCATACCCGAGAGGAATATATGGCGCTGGTAGATAATATTTACCGCATTATCCCTGAAATTTCGTTATCACAGGATATGATAGCGGGCTTTCCTACCGAGACAGAGCAGGACCACCAGGACACACTCGACCTGATGAGGCATTGCAAATACGACTACGGGTTCATGTTCGCGTATTCTGAGCGCCCTGGCACCCTGGCAGCGCGTAAGCTGGAAGACGATGTGCCGATGGAAGTAAAGAACCGCAGGCTTAATGAGATTATTGCGCTGCAGCGTGATATGGCGCTTGAGCGCACACAGCGTTTTGTAGGCCAGGTGGTAGAAGTGCTTATCGAAAAAGAGTCGAAGCGCTCTGCTGCACACTGGAGCGGGCGGAATTCGCAAAATACGACAGTAGTTTTTGAGAAAGGAAATTACAAGCCCGGAGATTTTGTAAATGTGCTGATTACCGACTGTACCTCTGCCACGCTTATCGGCGAGCCAGTAGGCTACAGCGAACTGATGAACAGTTGACCTGATGAAAGAAATCACCATAACACAGAGCTTTACTGCTGCAGAACTATCAAACGGAAGCCTTTACACTCTTTTATACAGCAGGCTGGGCAAGGTATTAATGTTTGCCTATTCCTTTATTACACTCAATCTTGTATTGCAGGTTATCAATCCGTATGGCTTGTTCGGCGACGGGATAGAAGCAGATTATACCCCGTTCATTGCCGTTACGCTTGTCCCTTTACTTTTTATTTTCACCATAAAAAGGCAAGCCGGAAAAGCACTTATTAAAAAGGGCCGCTATTACAAGAACATCAGTTTCACAATAACGCCCGACCATGTAAAAACTGAGGGAGAAGGCTACACCAACACTTATCGATGGGATGAAATAGTTAAGGTGAAAGAAGTTAAAAACTGGTACTTTATCTTTATTAACAAGCAACAGGCACTCCTTTTAAAAAAGTCTAACATGGATCCGTGGCAGGAAGAGGGGCTAAAAGAGGTTCTGAAAATTGTCCGGAACAAGACAAAGGTATCACTGAAATAATTACCGGGCAATCAGGCACCCGGAACCAAGACCTGAAAACACAGACCGAATGGAAAGCGTACAAGCCATAAAACAGCGTTTTGAGATCATCGGGAACGACCCGAAGCTCAACCGCGCCATAGAAAAAGCCATACAGGTGGCCCCTACCGATATTTCGGTGCTGGTGACCGGCGAAAGCGGGGTGGGTAAAGAAAATATACCGCGCATCATTCATGCACTTTCCCACCGCAAGCATGGCAAATATATTGCGGTAAACTGCGGCGCGATACCCGAAGGTACTATAGACAGCGAACTTTTCGGCCATGAGAAAGGCGCTTTTACCGGAGCCACCTCTACCCGTGAGGGATATTTTGAGGTAGCCGACGGCGGCACCATCTTCCTTGATGAAGTGGGTGAATTGCCCCTTACCACCCAGGTAAGGCTGCTACGTGTGCTGGAGAATGGCGAATTTATAAAGGTGGGGTCATCACAGGTGCAGAAAACCAATGTTCGTATTGTGGCGGCTACCAACGTGAATATGTTTGATGCGATACAAAAAGGGCGCTTCCGCGAAGACCTTTACTACCGCCTCAGTACAGTAGAGATTATGCTTCCGCCCCTTCGCGACCGTAAAGATGACATCCATCTGTTATTCCGGAAATTTTCGGCAGATTTTGCCCAAAAATATAAAATGCCGCCTATTCGCCTGGAAGACGACGCAGTGCAAATGCTGCTGCGCTATCGCTGGAGCGGAAACATTCGCCAGCTGCGTAACATTGCCGAGCAGATATCGGTGCTGGAAACCAACAGGAACATAAATGCTGCTACGCTTCGCGGATACCTTCCGGAATCGGCTGGCAGCAGCAACCTTCCCGCAGTAGTAGGCCAGCCCAAAAGCGAGAGCGATTTTAGCAACGAGCGCGAGATTTTATATAAGATCCTTTTTGATATGAAGGCCGACCTGAACGACCTCCGGAAACTTACACTGGAGCTTATGCAGAATGGCAACTCGAGCAAAGTACAGGAATCGAACAAAAACCTTATACAGCGCATTTACGGGCAGGACGGGCAGCGTGAGAATTTTGACAATCTTCCTTCTACGCAGGTTTATCAGGCACCTGCGCCTGTTCACACTGATACGCTGGAGGCGCATGACGAAGACGACGATGATGGCAACTATCTGTTTGCCGAAACGGTTGAAGAAGAGGAAACGCTGCGGCTTGAAGAGAAGGAGATAGAAATGATAAAAAAAGCACTTGACCGTAACAAGGGCAAGCGTAAAGCGGCGGCTGATGAGCTGGGTATTTCAGAAAGAACACTGTACCGTAAGATAAAACAATACGACCTGTAATGATACGATCTATAAAATTAGCATTTATAACCGCTGTGCTTTTCGCCCTGAGCGGATGCAGCGTTTACAATTTTACGGGCACAGGAAAAATCGATGCCGATACTTTCCAGGTTAACTATTTTCAGAACAACGCCCCTATTGTTGAGCAGGGAATTGAGCGTACCTTTACTTTACGGCTGCAGGACCTGATACAGAACCAAACGAACCTGAGCCTTACCAACAGCAACGGCGACCTGGTGTATGAAGGTGAAATTGTAGAGTACCGCGTGAGCCCTATGACCGCGACAGCCGACCAGCGTGCTTCGCAAAACCGGCTTACCATCACCGTAAATGTTCGTTTTACAAATAAGCGAAAAGAAGAGGACAACTTTGAAAAGCGCTTTAGCTTTTACCATGACTACAGCGGCAACCAGCTTCCCACGGGGCAATTGCTCAACGAAGCCCTCGACGACATTTTTGAAAGAATCACGCAGGACATTTTTAACGCAACTCTGGCGAAATGGTAGGTAGAGACCGTTAGATTATAGAGGAAAGATAATAGGCGATTGCCTGTAAGCGAAAACACGGAACTTTAAACCTGAAACTTGAACAAAAACGATTACATACAGCTGCTTAACAGGCCTTATTCGGTAAGCGAAAGGCAGGCTATGGAACTTGAAGGTATTCTTTCAGAGTTTCCATATCTGCAAAGCGCCCGGGCTATTCATCTGAAAGCACTGTATAATCAGGACAGTTTCAGGTACAACCTCGAGCTCAAAAAAACCGCGGCATATACTACAGACCGGTCGGTACTTTTTGACTTCATCACTTCGGAACAATTCCGCAGCATCCAAAAAGACTACTTTGACGGCCGGCAAAAATCCGTTGCCGAAATTGAAGTCGTTCTGCCTCAGGACGAACCTGCAAATGCAATTGCGGCGGCGCCAGTTGATAAGGCAGAAGCTTCGGTACTATTATCTATAAAGTCAGCCACGCCGCCTGCAGAAACTTCAAATGAGATCCCGGAAGCAGAGGCAACATTGGCAGAACCAAATAGGGCCGGCGAAGAAAATATCGCACAAGGAAAACCCCTGCCCTTTGACAGCCATGAAAAACATTCATTCGCCGAATGGCTGCAGCTTTCTAAACTTGCCCCGATAGATCGCAGTGTTAAATCTGAACCGGAAGGAAACGCGGCCTCAACCGATGATGGTCTGGCGAAAAAACTGGAGCTTATAGACCGTTTTATAGAAACCAACCCTAAAATAATGCCGGTGCGCGGAGCGGTGTCTCCCCCTGTCAATATTGAGAAGAGCGTGCAGGAAAACTCGAGCCTGATGACCGAAACCCTGGCACGCGTTTACCTTGAGCAGAAAAAATACCAAAAGGCAATTCAGGCATACGAAATTTTAATTTTGAAATATCCGGAAAAAAGTGTTTTCTTTGCAGACCGTATTTCAGAAATAAAGAATTTACAACAAAATAATTAATCAGCAGATAATGGAATTTTCAATTTTCTTAGTACTTATAACGATAGTAGCTTTCCTTCTTGTGGTAGTGATCATGGTTCAAAATCCAAAAGGCGGCGGCCTTTCTTCTACCCTTGGCGGATCTCAGATGATGGGCGGCGTACAGAAAACTACCGATTTCCTTGACAAAAGTACATGGACTCTTGCAACCATCCTTATCGCATTGGTTCTGCTTTCAACGCTAAGCTTCCGCGACCAATTGTCATCGGGCAGCCTTACTGATGAGTCGGCTACCACTCCGGCGGCCCAGGGTGCTACTACACCGGCTCCTGCCAAAGGCGCTACAACTCCTGCACAGGGCGCTACAACCCCTGCGCCGGCTACAGCACCTGCACAGCCTCAGCAATAATCTCTTAAGATAATCATAATAAATGCCGGCAACTGACATGCTGGCATTTTTATTTTGTATCTATGTCAGTTTTTTTCAATTGGCATAATTTCTGTCAAATGTGAAGCACCGAATATTAATTACATTAAAACAAAAACAGATATGGCTTTAAACATTAAACCCCTTTCAGACCGCGTGCTTATAGAGCCGGTGGCTGCAGAAACGCAAACTGCTTCAGGGATATTCATTCCCGATACTGCAAAAGAAAAACCACAAAAAGGTATTGTAGTAGCTGTAGGAAATGGCACCAAAGACCATGACATGACAGTAAAAGTTGGCGACACCGTACTTTACGGCAAGTATGCAGGTACAGAACTTAAGTTTGAAGGTAAGGACTACCTTATCATGAAAGAAGACGAAATCTTCGCAGTGATCTAATTGAGTTTAATCGTTAAAAAACCTAAAGCACATAACAATGGCAAAAGAGATAAAATTTGACATCGAGGCCCGCGACGGCCTGAAGCGTGGTGTAGACGCACTGGCAAATGCAGTAAAAGTTACCCTTGGCCCTAAAGGCCGTAACGTGATTATCAGTAAATCGTTTGGCGGCCCAACCGTTACCAAAGACGGCGTATCTGTAGCAAAAGAAATCGAGCTGCAGGACACTCTGGAGAACATGGGTGCCCAAATGGTAAAAGAAGTAGCTTCTAAAACCAACGACCTTGCGGGTGACGGTACTACCACAGCAACTGTTTTGGCACAGGCAATTGTAAAAGAAGGCCTTAAAAACGTAGCGGCAGGCGCCAACCCGATGGACCTGAAGCGTGGTATAGATAAAGCGGTAGAAGCTATCGTAGCTGACCTTGCCCAACAATCTAAAGAAGTGGGCAGCGCCACCGAAAAAATTAAACAGGTTGCCTCAATTTCTGCCAATAACGACGAAACTATCGGCGAACTTATTGCTACTGCCTTCGGCAAAGTAGGCAAAGAAGGCGTTATCACTGTAGAAGAAGCAAAAGGTACAGATACTTATGTAGATGTTGTAGAAGGTATGCAATTTGACCGCGGTTACCTTTCACCCTACTTTGTTACCAATTCGGAAAAGATGGAAGCAGAGCTTGACAGGCCATACATCCTTCTTTACGACAAGAAAGTATCTTCAATGAAAGAATTGCTTCCGGTGCTTGAGCCGGTAGCGCAAAGCGGCAAGCCGCTTCTTATCATTGCAGAAGATGTAGACGGAGAGGCACTTGCAACACTTGTTGTAAACAAGCTTCGTGGTGCGCTTAAGATTGCTGCTGTAAAAGCCCCCGGCTTTGGCGACCGCAGGAAAGCGCTTCTGGAAGATATCGCTATCCTTACAGGAGGGACGGTAATAGCGGAAGAGCGTGGCTACACGCTCGAAAACGCTACACTGGATATGTTGGGTACCTGCGAAAAAGTAAGTATCGACAAAGACAATACTACCATTGTGAATGGTGCAGGCGAAGGCGAAATGATCAAAAACCGCGTGAACCAGATAAAAGCACAGATGGAAACTACTACATCTGACTATGACCGCGAAAAGCTACAGGAGCGCCTTGCCAAACTGGCTGGCGGTGTAGCCGTGCTTTACGTGGGCGCAGCATCGGAAGTAGAAATGAAAGAGAAAAAAGACCGTGTAGACGATGCACTTCACGCAACACGTGCGGCTGTTGAAGAAGGTATTGTAGCCGGTGGTGGTGTTGCACTGCTGCGCGCTAAGAAAGTGCTGGCAGATGTAAAGGCAGAGAATGCCGATGAAGCTACCGGTATGCAGATTGTAAGCCGTGCCGTAGAAGCTCCGCTACGTACTATCGTAGAGAACGCAGGACTTGAAGGTTCTGTAGTAGTAGCCAAGGTAGCCGAAGGACAGGGCGATTTTGGATATAACGCCAAAACCGACGAATATGTAGACATGCTTGCGGCAGGTATTATTGACCCTAAGAAGGTGACACGCGTTGCCCTTGAAAATGCGGCTTCGGTTGCAGGTATGATCCTTACAACAGAGTGTGCACTTATAGATATTAAAGAAGAGAGTCCTGCCGGCGGAATGCCTATGGGCGGCGGAATGCCGGGAATGATGTAATTCCGTTCTAAATAAGCGAAGGAGGGCAATGCCCTCCTTTTTTTTTGCATAATATTTTTCTAATATTGCGTTATAATTGCCACTAACCAACTAAATAACCAATGAAAAAACTTTTACGGGCTAAAGGCTTGCTATGCCTTGCCATTATTGCCTTTTTTTCCCACCCTGTTTTTGCACAAGCCGACAAAGAAAAGATTGCCGCCTCTATTAGTGAATATTTTAGATTAGAACGCGAAAATATCCATGTTCAATTCAATAAGACCATTTATTTTACCAACGAAGACATATGGTTTCGCGGGTATGTTTTCCATCGCAGGAAAAACCTCCCCTTTTTTACAACCATCAATGTATACGCCTCTTTAATGGACAGCAGCGGCAAAGAGATCGACTCGAAACTGGTGTATTCTTACCTCGGCGGATTCTCGAACAAATTTTCCTTGAACCCGAAAATCCCGTCAGGCACATATTACGTCCGCTTCTACACTAACTGGATGAACAATTTTAGCGACGATGAATCTTTCACGCAAAAAATTACCATTGTTAATCAAAACGATGATCCCTCGCAGGTTATTGGCCGCGACAAGAAGAAAATATATATAAATATCGCGCCGGAAGGCGGCACATTTGTAGCAGGAGTAACCAATTCCTTTGGTATGAGCATAACCGGTGATGCGGATCGGTACACCATTACCGATGCAGAAATAATAGACAGTAAAGGTACTGTACTTCAAAAAGTGCAGCTTAACCGGTACGGGTACGGAAAGTTCAGTATTCCGCCTACACAATCTGCGCTGAAGGCACGCGTTACGGTAAACGGCCAGAAGATTGAAAAGGCGCTCCCTGCTGCAGTTCCCGGAGGTGTAGCAATGGAAGTTAATAACTATGGGTTTGCAGGTAAAACACTGGTAACCCTCCGGATGACTGAAGCTACCAAAACGCAACTGCAAGCAGGCGCCCATCTCATCATTCACCAGGATGATAAAGTTTCTGTGCTATCGATTCCGATAAATTCTACGGAAATAACAATCCCTGTAACAGATACTGATTTTAGCGAAGGCGCAAATACTATCAGGGTAGTGGATAACAATATGAAAGAGCTTGCATCCCGCGTTGTTTACAAATATCCCAAACAGTCTTTGGTACCCGATATAGCGGTAAGTGAATCAAACTATGAATCGGCTGTATTAAAAGGTAAAATAAACTATCCTAATATGAATCTCAGCGTGACCACTTTACCGGGAACCACTGAGAGTATAGAGCAATCACGGGATATTTTCACTTCTCTTTTTATAGATCCCTATATAAAGCCGGCCGCGCATGTACCGGGCCGTTACTTTTTAAATAGCGTTTCCCGGGGGAGAAATTACGAACTCGACCTTTACATGGTGTGCCAAAGACCAAAATATGAATGGACTAACATCCTTAGTAATCCACCCAAAGATACTTTTGCTTTTGAACACGGACTTACGCTGAAAGGAAAAGTAAGCGTGCCCGTTCCGGACCGGACAAAATACAAGGTTCGGATGTTCTCAATGGATCCTCCTATGAACGAGTTTACAGGCGTAAACGAGAAAAATGAGTTTGAGATCAACAACCTTATTATAGACGATTCTACCTATGCGACCTTTACACTTGTGAAAGCGGGGGATAAAAATCCCGTAACGCTTAAAGCAGAGCCCCATATTGCAAATGGAAGGCAAAAGTTTCTTAAGCCATTCAGCCCGCAATTGCTATTGCAGGGTGAAGCTTTCGAACTTAATGATATGCCGCTGCCTGTCTTTGCCCGCCCGAAAATAGCCGGAAGCGGGGGCGATATTGAACTTGAGGAAATAAAAATAGATAAACGCAGATTGAAATATGCCAGTAATTTTGGCAATGGCAACCTTCGTGGTTATAAAATTACCGAACAAGAGGTAAACGGAAACCGCACGCTGCTCAACTTTATAAAAACGTTTGGCGGGTTTGAAGTGCAGGACGATTATTCTGGCAGCATCAAGATACTCTCACGAAGCCGCAATAGTATTAACGGCGGCCAATCGGGCCCAATCATATACATTGACAATGTTCAACTCCTGGATTACTCTCAACTGACGCTGATACAAATGTCAGAAGTGGATGAAATCTATATGAATGCGCAGGCTATCGTCCCGTCAGTACGAAATTTCACGGGAATAATAAGGGTTTACAGGCATAAAGGTGTAAAGTCTCTTAAGGCGAAAGAACCTTCTGCCCTCTTAATACGCAACGGCTTTGCCAAATGGGCTAAGTTTGAAAATATCACGTATGGTTCTTATACCGACGATGGATACCGCGCTTTTGGCGTCATAGGCTGGGAGCCAAACCTTAGCTCTGATGAGACCGGCGAATTTTCGTTTACAATTCCGTACACAGGACAAAAAGACGTAAAGGTACTGATCGAAGGTTTTAGTGCCGACGGCGTGCTTATCTCGGAGATAAAGACGCTTACCCTGAATAACTAAAAAAGAAATCCCGGCCACCACAGCCGGGATTCCACATAACCAACTAATAAAAAAACACCTGATAAAAGGGCAGGTCGCCCCTTTGAGTTTGCCTGCAAATCATAATAAAGAATACCGGCCGGCACTGTGGCCTTAAGGCCGGTATCCTAACAATTAACAAACATTATCTTTAAAATGGCTCGCCATTATGTAATGACAGATGTAGCATTGCCGCTGCAGGAAGGCTTCTTTGCACCGGACTTAAAACACCAAACAAAATCCGGAGGTAGCCGCCTCCCCGCGAAGCCGGCAAATTTTTTGAAATAAAAACTAACTGCTACCGAACCGGCAATAATGCCAATCGTTGCCGGAAACGGGTTATCGTAAAAATGTGTGTGAAAAAAGCATAGTGAAACCTTTATCGGCTTCATAAAATGGTAATATTACGCAAAGGGTAATAAGAGGAACTCCCTTGTTATATTACGTGATGCCTCCAGTTACAATACAGGTCATAAAGTGGAACTTTATATGTTGTGTATTGCAGTTTCTGCGTGCTATAAGAATAACTTATACCTGAATGAACAATGTAATCAAGGCCATGGCTTTCAAAAACTACCGCATCAAAGTCGTCGGCATCGTTATCCTGTATTTTCTGGAGCACCGAAGCACAGGACTCAGCTCCCGAAATTGATGTCAAATGATTTTTACCAGAGTTGTGGCGGCCCGAAAGCGAGTCCGTTGCAATGTGCTGAACCGCCGAAAAGTTTGCTTTTGAAAGCAGGGCAAAAAGGAAAAGCAGCATAAGCCAGAAGCCTGACATTACTTTATACTGTGTCGATATTTTCCTTATGTTGTTCACTTTACAAAAACTTAAAGGCAAATTTAATCGAAAAAGTAATTACAATTAGCCTGCCGGTAAAATTTATATAAAAAATAACCCCGGAAATAATTCCGGGGCTCAGCTTTATCCTCTTTCATACTTGCAGCACTCGTGGAGGTTCTCGTAATCCTCTTTTGTTGCCTTTACAGAATCTGTATCATGGCCGGCCTTTGCCACTGCCTTGCGCACATCATCTAAAGAGCACTTATTTTCATCAATGATCAGGTGAAGGTCCTGGTGGTCCTGGTGCCATTGTGCCGACTTTACACCTTTTACGCTGTAAGCCGCTTTTTCAATGCGTTTTTTACACTGGTCGCAATTTCCCGAAACTGCTATATCATGCTTTGCATTTTTACTCTTTTCCTGTGAATACGCTGCAAATGTACCAAGCAGCACTGTCATTACTATTATCAAATACTTTTTCATTATATCTATTATATTTTGTAAAATTATTATTTTATTTTAAATCGTATACCCGCATAATACATCTGCCCGAATACCGGTGCATATATTATCGAACTGTCAAAATACGGGCCAAACGGGTTGTCGTTGCCAAGTATGGCTTTGTTTTGCTTGTAATTACCAAGATTTTCTGCGCCAAGGTAGGCCTCAAACACACTGGAGAAAGTCCGCGTAACCTGTGCATTCATCAGGGAAAATGACGGCGAGTACTGCCCCATCTGGTATTGCTGCGGGTTGCTGCCGGTGTAAGGTAACCTTTGCCTGCCCATCAGGTTATAGGTAAAATCGAACTTCCATTGCCTACCGTGTTCGCCGATGTGGGTTTCATAGGCCAGGTTGGTAAAAAACCGGTGCTTTGCCTGCAACGGCCTTTGGTCGATACCCGAAAGATAGGCCGTCTTTACATCATAATACTTATAGGCTGTGCGGATATTGAAGTGCCGGGTAATCTCATAGTTCAGTTCCACCTGAAGGCTGTTGGCATACGATTTCCCGTCAAGGTTATAGAAAAGCGCGCGCTGCGGTGAAGAGTACAGATCAACCACGGCCTGATTCTGAAAATCGGTTCGGTAAAAGTCGACCACAAATTCAGTATTCTTTCCAAATAGGGTAAAATTCTGGATGAAGCTCATCCCGTAGTTCCATGCGATCTCAGGGTCAAGTCCGTAAAGCTTCCCTCCTGCTCCCAATATTCCCAATGACCTTGAGCTACCGAAAAGCTGCTGGTTTTCTGCAAAGATATTAGCTGCCCGCTTGCCGCGCCCGGCCGAAAAACGCACCACGGCATCCTTCCACGGGTTGTATCGCAAATGCAGCCTTGGTGTAAAAAAAGCGCCCAGCCTGTTATGCACATCAAACCTCCCTCCCAGTATGATGCTGAAGCTGTCGGTATTATCGTAAGTATATTCAAAGAACGCGCCCGCCGAATTATCCCGCCTGCTAAAGTCGGTTGTATTTAAATATTCGCCATAGCTGTCATACGTTACGTTAAGTCCGGCAGAAAATTTATTCAGTGTATTGCTGATGATTGAATTGAATATCAGGTTTGAGTAAAAGCTGTTTTGCGTTATATCATACGTCCTGAACCCGAAATACGAATCCTGGTCATGCCGGTTGAAAGCCGTCTGAAGCCCGATACTCTGATACGGCATATCAGGCCAAACGTAACCCAGCTTACCGGAAACGTCGACCTTGGTGGTATTGATCTCTGAGCCCCAGTTATTCAATGTAAACTTATCTTTATCGGGATCGAAATCCACCTGACCGCCCTGCTTTTCGTCGCGCATAAAGCGAACGTTGATAAAGCTCACCCAGCCCTTTTCTGCATCGGTATACTGCCAACGGTTCATAATATTAACCTGCTTCCCCAAAGGGTTATCCAGGAAACCATCGTCGTTCATATCAAACTTACCCAGCCGCGTGTTACCGTGCACAAACAGGCTGCTGCTCCATTTGTCCGAAAATTTCCGGTTAAAATGTGTGTTCAGTTCAAACCTGCTGTCAGATGAGCCGTAGGCATTCAGGAAAAAGGGTATGTCATTTACGGGCTTCAGCAATTCGTAGTTTATCTGCCCCGAAATGCTTTCGTAACCGTTTATCACCGGCCCGGCACCTTTCGTCACCTGTATGCTTTCAACCCAAGTGCCCGGCACGAATGAAAGCCCATATACCTGGCTGGCCCCGCGCACTGCCGGTATGTTCTCTTCGGCTATAAGCAGGTAAGGGCTGGTAAGCCCCAGCATCTTTATCTGGCGGGTACCGGTAAGCGCATCAGAATAACTTACATCTATAGAAGGATTGGTTTCAAAGCTTTCGGCAATGTTGCAGCAAGCCGCCTTAAGCAGTTCTTTGCTACTCATAGTAGTTGTATTCACTGCTTTTACCATAGAACGTCGCAGGCTCTTCTGCTCTTTATCAAGAACGACTTCCTGCAGCTCCTCCCCCTTCGCCTGTATCAGCTTTACAGAAATGTATTCGGGTGAGCTGATAGTGAGGTTTAAATTCTCAAAACCGATAAAGGATATAGAAAGCGTGGTATATTCCGGCAGGTATGGAATTTCGAATTCGCCATTATCGGCAGTTACCGTGGAAACGTCAGTTCCATCCCAACGAACGGCGGCACCCGCAAGAGGCAGTCCCTGATCATCCAGGACTTTGCCTTTAAGTGATTGCTGCGCATAGATTGCTACCGGCAGCAATAGTAAAATCAAAAGGATTTTTTTCATGTGATTATTTTAATGTCAATAGAAAATTGGCTCCCCTATGGAAGAAATTGCTAAAGCATTAAAATATCAGGCGTAGTAAACAAGTTGGCAGTATAATTTATAGAGCGGAGGCGCATGCGGATTGACATGAATTGCCGGCAGCTGCCTGGTATATATTGCCTGGGTTTGTTCTGAAAATGAAAAACTTCCGGCGGGTGAAAACACAAATGCAGCAAGATCAAGATGGGTTGACTTTACGAGTACATTCTCCCCGTGCTTGGTGATCTTGATCAGGCTGTCTTTGCAGCACTTTTTATGCATAGATGTTTCAGAGCCGCAGCATGACTTCTTTTTGGATGCAACACCGCAAAGCTCCTGAACTTTATATGTAAACTCTACCGATGAGACTTTACCGCCACAATAATGCACATTGATTGCCAGCCCGATACCCGAGAACAGGATAAGTGAGGACAGCAGCGCGGCAATGTGCTTTTTAAAGTTCATGTGGCAAAGCTACAAACAGTTTTCCCAATCGTGATTATGCAGTCGTGGAATTATTTTACATTTTTCTGGTAATACAATGCAGGCAGGAAAAGGAACAGGAATAAAGGCTGAATGATAAAGCGCCTGATATAGAACAACACAAGCAGGTTCGGGTCATCAGCGCTAAGCACAATGAAAAACGCTGCGGAGAGAATAACGAACAAGCCCGCGTAAAGTAACGCCACAACTTTGATCAGGCTTTTGTCTTTGAACAGAATATAGAGTATGCCAACTGAGATTGCCGTATTAACGGAGTACCGCAACAGAAGCCCTAAAAAGAGTTTGATAGTATCTAATGGAGGAAGTATTTTTTCTTCTTTCCGGAAAAAAGAGACCAAGGGATCGTAAAAAAGCTGTTCCTGGAACACGCGTACCAATACCAGCAGTATCAAAAGGACGACGATCAGGGCAAACGCCGGTGTATTAATTTTTAGCCGTTGCAGCATAGCCTGAAAATTTAAAAACCCACAACAGCCAAAGGCCGAAAACAACACCATATATAAATAATGGGAAAAACACTTCGTGCAGAAGGTCACTATACTGCGGATAATAATAAAAACCTAAGGCAAGCAGCGCAATGCGCACAATATTAAGAATATGGATTATAACAATACCGCCGAGGGTAAAAACTACGGTCCTTTTAAAGGTCGAGGCAAAGGCGATGATAAACGCGGCAAAAAGTATCATAACGCTAATTCCGTTACAGCCTTCTACAATACGCACCACGCTTTTACCATGAACGAAAAACCGATAGGAAGCCTCGGATGGGTGCGGTGCTATCGACGCATTGCTACCGATGAGCAATTGCGACTGGCGTGCCACCGCATAGGTCATCCCGTCGGGTTCGTGCTGCGCGGCATCAAATCCGCTCAGGTACAGCCAGTACAGCCCAGACAGCACTATGTAGCCAACCGCAAACCGTAGAAGGAAGAGAAAAAAAGGCCGGTTTTTCCGGAGGATGCCCATAGCTTACTTTTTAACAAAAATATGAAAATCGCTACGGCTATAATAAATACTTTTGCTAAAACATTTAGTACGCCATGACATTTGAAGAACTACAGCCAAAAGTGCTGGATATACTGCACCATGAAGAAACTTTAAGGGATGCCAAACTGCAACAGGTATGCCACCTGCTGCGCGAGAACATCGACTATTACGACTGGGTAGGCTTTTATTTCCGTAACGGAGATAAAGAAGAACTGATCCTCGGGCCTTACGCCGGCGAGCCTACAGACCATACGGTGATACCTTTCGGCAAGGGCATTTGCGGACAGGTTGCGCTTTCGGGGCAAAACTTTGTGGTGCCCGATGTTACCGCACAGGATAATTACATTGCCTGCAGCATTACCGTAAAGTCAGAGATCGTTGTGCCGCTTTTCGTAAACGGCGAGAACATAGGCCAGATCGATATCGACTCTCATGTGGCTGACCCATTTACCGAAGCCGATGAGCGGTTTCTGGAATTTGTGAACGAGAATATTGCGAAGCTTTTTTAAGAAGCTTCTTAGCTAACAAGCTACTAAGCTACTAAGTTGTTTAGCAGTTTCATCGCTCAGTGGCTCAGAGCTCAGACGCTTTTCAGCTTCTGATGATTCAAGTTCCGGGTTCAGGGCGACGAACAATCAGAAACTTTAAACGCGAAACTTTTGCATAACAAAAATTTTCATTTACCTTTGCACCCAATCGGGAGAAACCCGTATACATAATAATTATTTATACAATATTAGCATGTACTTGACTAAAGAAGTAAAAGAGGAGCTTTTCGCAAAACACGGCGGAGCAGCGACTAACACGGGTTCTGCCGAAGGACAGATCGCGTTGTTCACATTCAGGATCAACCACCTTACACAGCACCTTAAAAAGAACCGCCACGATTTCAACACCGAGCGTTCTCTTGTAAAGCTGGTAGGTAAAAGGAGGAGCCTCCTTGACTACCTGAAAAAGAAAGATATCAACAGGTATCGTGAGATTATCAAAGAATTGAACATCAGGAAATAATCGAGATGAAAAGAGGTGCCCGCGCGCCTCTTTTTGTTTTAAATAATTGCGCATAAAAAGTTTTGGTTTTTCATTGGGTTTTAAACAACTACACAACAACACAACTACAACACAACGATGAACCCATTGTTTAATCAAAAGAATTTGGATTTATGATTCCGAACGTAACAAGAGAGATCATTGATCTCGGAGATGGGCGTACCATCTCGATCGAAACGGGAAAATTAGCAAAACAGGCTGATGGCGCTGTAGTAGTAAGAATGGGTGATGCCATGCTTCTTGCTACAGTGGTATCTGCCAGGACTGCCAATCCCGGAATTGACTTTTTACCATTAACCGTAGACTACCGCGAAAAATTTGCCGCAGCCGGCCGTTTCCCGGGTGGTTTCTTTAAGCGTGAGGCGCGCCCGAGCGACACAGAGGTGCTTACCATGCGCCTTGTAGACCGTGTGCTTCGCCCGCTTTTCCCGGACGATTACCATGCAGAAACGCAGGTAATGATCCAGCTGATGTCACACGATGAGAACGTGATGCCTGATTCACTTGCAGGCCTTGCCGCTTCGGCTGCCCTTGCAGTATCTGATGCGCCGTTCCCTATACTTATTTCAGAAGTGCGCGTAGCCCGCGTAGACGGCAAGCTGGTAATCAACCCAAGCAAAGCCGACCTGGAGCGCTCTGATATCGATATGATGATCGGCGCCTCTAAAGATTCTATCGCGATGGTAGAGGGCGAGATGAAAGAGATCTCTGAAAAAGAAATGGTAGAAGCCATTAAATTTGCCCACGAAGCAATCAAGGTACAGATTGAAGCCCAGGAACGTATGAAAGCCGCTATCGGTAAAGAAATGCGTACTTATGAAGAAGAGCGCAATGACGATGCCCTGAAAGAGCGCGTATTTGAGCTTTCTTACAACAAATATTTCGACATCGCTAAAGAAAGTTCTGCCAAGCATGAGCGTTCTGAGAAGTTTGCCGCAGTAAAAGAAGAGGTGAAAGCCGAATTTACAGAGGAAGAGCTTCTTGAAAATGGCGACCTTATCAGCAAATACCTTTACAAATCGCAGAAAGAAGCGGTTCGTAACGTTATCCTTGACCTTGGCATCCGCCTTGACGGAAGGAAAACTAACGAAATACGCCCTATCTGGTGCGAGGTAGATTACCTGCCTTCTACACACGGATCTGCCCTGTTTACAAGGGGAGAAACCCAGGCGCTTGCCACTGTAACGCTGGGCACATCGCGTGAGGCCAACGTAATCGACCTTCCTACAGACCAGGGAGAAGAGCGTTTCTACCTTCATTACAACTTCCCTCCTTTCTCTACCGGTGAAGCGAAACCGCTAAGGGGAACATCGCGCCGCGAAGTAGGCCACGGAAACCTGGCCCAGCGTGCGCTTAAAAATATGCTGCCTGCAGATAACCCATATACCGTACGTATCGTTTCGGAAGTACTGGAATCTAACGGTTCATCTTCTATGGCTACCGTATGTGCAGGAACACTTGCCCTTATGGATGCCGGTATCCAGATGACCAAGCCGGTATCGGGTATTGCAATGGGGCTTATCTCTGATGACAAGACCGGACGCTATGCAGTTCTTTCAGATATCCTTGGTGACGAAGACCACCTGGGTGATATGGACTTTAAAGTTACCGGTACTGCCGATGGTATTACTGCCTGCCAGATGGATATCAAGATTGAAGGCCTTAACTATGAGATCATGGAGAAAGCGCTGGAGCAGGCTAAAGAAGGCCGCCTCCACATCCTTGGCAAACTGATAGAAGTTATTGCCGAGCCAAGGGCCGAAGTTAAGCGCCATGCACCGAAGATCATCAAGACAACTATACCTGGTGCCTTTATTGGCGCACTTATCGGCCCTGGCGGAAAAGTTATCCAGGAACTACAAAAAGCTACTGGTACAACTATCGTTATTAACGAGGTTGACGAGCAGGGTGAAGTAGAGATCCTTGGTGTAAGCCCTGAAGGAATGCAGGCTGTTCTTGACAAGATCGCATCTATCGTATTCAAGCCGGAAGTTGGCGAAACTTATACGGTAAAAGTGATCAAGCTGCTTGACTTTGGCGCGGTAGTAGAATACCTGAATGCCCCGGGCAATGAGGTACTGCTTCACGTAAGCGAGCTGGCATGGGAACGTACCGAAAATGTAACAGACGTTGTAAATATGGGCGATGTATTTGATGTGAAATACATTGGCATCGATCCTAAAACGCGTAAAGAAAAAGTATCGAGGAAAGCACTTCTTCCACGCCCTCCAAGGGATGAGAACGCGCCGCAGCGCGAAGACCGCGGACCTCGTGAAGGTGGCTTTAACCGCGGCCGTGATGACAGAGGACGCGACAACCGTGGCGGTGGACGTGATAACCGTGGCCGTGATGACCGCAACTCACGTGACCGTGGCCCAAGGGAAGAGCGCAGGGATAATGCCCCACGTGAAAACCGTGAGCCCGGAAACGACCAGAATAACGGAGGCGAACCTTCGCAAGAATCGTAATTACTCTTTTCAAGGTTAATTCAGTAAAACCCTGCTACAGTTTGTAGCAGGGTTTTTTAGTTTACTATCTTTATAAGATGCGTTTCACATTAATCTTTTTTGGCTTTACTCTTATGCTTGTGTCATGCGTAACAAATTCGCCTGGCCTTGGTCATAGTATATCAAAAGAAGCAATTTCCGCTGGTGTTTCGCCAGGCGTCCAACCCGAAAGCCTTGTACTCCATGGCGATTTTGATGGTGACGGACAAATCGATACATTGAAGCAATTTCTTTCAGACAGTACCGGGACACCCGTTTTTAAGTTACCAAAGTTTCCAGATGAAACCTGGGAAGATGTTGTTACTTTTTACAGCAGACAGGGGTATTACACAGCCATAGTGTTGGATAACAATCGGAAAGATACCCTAAAGTTTTACAATGCTCAGGGCCTATACTGCCTCATCAACTTAGGCGACCGTAATAAGGATGCCCGGGACGAAATCGCGTTGGTTCCTGACCTGCTTGATTTTAGCCGTCATAACTATTGCCGTATATATTCGCTATGCGGCGAAAAATGGACCGAGCTTTTTCGGTTTAGTATACACGAGGGCGCCTTTGACTATGCAGGAGACAAATCTCCCATTATTGGCAATATACCTGAAGCTCTTGAGAAAAGGGGCAGCAAATGGTATTACTACGACTATCTTGACATGGAATATGAAACTGAGGAACAGGTCGGAAAAATGAAAGAACTTCCTATAAAGAGCTGCAGGCACAACGGCGGTTAAATTATACGAGCAGCAGGTTTCATTATAGAGTCATTTCTTCGAGATGATCGTGATCGAAGCGCTCTCCCCTTTTTTCAGGCTCGACATCAATTCAAAGTTCCTATCTCCATCTATGAGGCTTATTTGGACCGTATTGGGTGCTATAGTCCCTTCATTTTGTGCTAAAATCTTTATGGTTTGGCCCTCCGAAACAATAATAGGCAGCGTTTTTATTTTGTTTGTTACTCTGTAATCTTTCAAAAGCACCTTATCGTTCTGGTATATCGTTATTTCATCACCATCTTCTTTTCCGGCATCCCATATCTGGAGTTGTAAAGCCTTAGAACTGACAAAAACATTTAGATTTTCATTTTTTAAAAGGTTGTTCACTCTCAAACTATCTAATATCGCGAGGGGTTTCACTTTTTCTTTGGTTGCTGCATCTACCCGTTTCGATTTCTGGATTTTTGCGTCCATTTTAGCCATTCGTTTGTAAAGCTTACTGGACCCGATAAGCCTTAGTGTACCATCGATACATTTGGTCTTGTTTTTAAAAAAGCCCTTAAACGCGCCTTCCATCGCGCTATTATCATTTACCAGTTTAACCTTGCCCGTAAAATTTATGAAACAAAACATATCATCGCTAATTGGGGATTTGGTATACAGAATTTCCTGCTCGGCGAATTTTATCGTTTTGGTTTTTGCATCATACGTTCCGGATATAACATTCTTCGTTTCGTGTGCCCCTCCAAGATCGGTAACAGAATAGCCCGAAACCACACCTTTTTTCTCTGCAAAAACAACCCTATAGCTTATAACCGACTTGATATCACCGTTTAACATAACGGTGCCGAGATATTCAAATTTTTCCTGTGAATATATTAGTGCAGAAGACAATAAAAATGTTAAAACCAAAGCAATTTTCATTCGGAAGTTTTTATATATTTGAGCAAACTTAAAACATTTTTAACAATGAAAATGAAATTATTCCTTTCCCTGATCGCTTTACTATTTGTATCGATCAATGTTTCTTATGCATCTTTCCCGGTGCAAAGAGCTACCACAAACAATGTTACAGTTGTTGAAGAAGCTTCGTCTACAAGTGAAATGTCATCTCCTGCCGCCGCTGCCGGAAGCAAAAGCCAGGTTGTAGCGTTGCTGCTTTGCTTTTTCGTAGGTATCATCGGAATCCACCGTTTTTACCTGGGTTACATCTGGCAAGGTATTGTACAGGTTCTTACTCTTGGCGGACTTGGTATCTGGACCCTGATCGATTTCATCAGGATCATTACAGGTGACCTTCAGCCTAAAGACGGAAGCTACGATAAGACTTTCTAATATCTCAGGATAAATTTAAAGCCCCGGCAGTTGTCGGGGCTTTATATTTTTACAGCTACCCATTAAACAACTTGCTTCTCTTTATTTCTCTTCCCTGACGCAGCTGCCAGGCATGCCACCCGCTGGGTACGTCATGTGTCCATTTCGGTAAAAACAAAATGATCAGGTACACATCCAGGTGCGAAATGATGCCAAAGATCACCGCCAAAGCCAAGGGCACGCCGCCATAACCAAAACCAATAACCGATACAAACGCGGCAAACAAAATAATACCCCACAGTTTAGAAAGCAGCGCATGCGTGCAGGTCTCTTTCCCGAACTTTATAATGCTGAAGACATAGGTAAGCCCCTCCATAATAAAGATGGTCATGATTGCATATTTATTCTCCGTAATAATCTCAGGGTTCAGTAGCCAGGCGCACCAACCGGCACATAGCCAAAACACCACATCGGTCTGGCTGTCGAGCCGGCGCAGCTTTTCGGTAGAGACCTGATAAAGGCGCGCATAGATGCCGTCGAAGATATCAGATAAGATCCCAACCAATAATAAGATTACAAGCGTAACGCGGGCGCTTTCGCCGTAAAAACTGGTAAGGCCGATCATTACGGGTCCTAGCAGAAACCGAAGGCCGATAAGTACATAAGGTAGATTTTTCATAAGGTGATTTTTAAGTTGGAGACAAATCTATTGCGATAAAAACACCGCGAGATGCGCATTATCATTAAAAACAAATTTATATTTGTGATAATCACAAAACGATATGGAATACCAACAGAAACTTATCGGGATTATCCGGAACAAAATCAGAAAAAATGACTCGCTGACAGATGTTATTGCAACCGTTTTAAATATAAGTTACGATGCTGCGCATCGCAGGATAGCGGCCAAAAGCAAATTCTCTATGGAAGAAGCCATACAGCTTTGCCTGAATTTCGGGATTTCTATGGATAGTCTTTTTTCAGGGCCGGATAAAGTAGTTGCAGAGCGCACAAAGGAAATACGGACTATGGATGAAATGGCGCTCTATATGGCCGACTCAGCAGAAAGATTATCCGCTTTTCAGTATAATGCCAATGCACGAATGTACTATTCAGCCAAAGACATCCCGCTATTTCACACCATTGGCGGAACGCTGCTGTCTAAATTCAAGCTTTATGTGTGGATCAATCTTCTGACCGGAGCGCAGCATGAGAAACCGTTTGAAAAATTTACCGTGGCTACCACCCTTTTGGAACAAAGTGCAAAACTTAAATCCGTATATGAGAACGTCGAAGTGCACGAAATATGGAATGACACCACCATCAACAGCACGCTCCAGCAGGTGTATTACTACTTTCAGGCGGGTTTGCTTTCTGCGGAAAACGCGAAATACATCTATTCCGATCTCCAGGATATTATGAATAAGGTTGAAGAACGATGCTGCAATGAGCGATCGCGCTACCGGCTTTACTATAATGAGTTGCTTATACTCAACAACAATGTTCTTTTGACGGCTCCCGAAAAACAGTCGCTGTTCGTGCCCTACACTATGCTGGGTTATTTCATCACTTCAGACGAAGCCACTTGTACCAATGCGCGCGACTTTTTTGTACAACAGGTAAAAAGCTCCAAATCGCTGAATGATTCGGGGTTGCGCGACCGAAAGCTCTTTTTTAATAAAGCAAGGCAAAAGGTAACACTTTACATCGGTAAACTCGAGCAGGACATGGCGC
Source organism: Flavobacteriaceae bacterium (assembly GCA_021151665.1). GTDB lineage: Bacteria > Bacteroidota > Bacteroidia > Flavobacteriales > Flavobacteriaceae > Flavobacterium. The sequence continues at coordinate 108,373 of JAGKWW010000001.1, read as the reverse complement.
TGGAACTTTAAAAAAGAAAGGCGCACGCAACCTTTGAGTAAATCCGGCATCTGTTAAGAAACCAATCCAATGAAAAAAATTCTTCTTTTTATTCTCAGTGCAATAGCATTTTCGTGCAGTGATGACAACAATGCAACCCTTAGCGACACAGCGCTTACGCTGAAGAAGACTGTTACTTATACACCGAGTAAGGCAGCCTATGACAACGGCGCCGCCTGGAGCTACAAACACGTTCAGTATTTTGAAAACAATAAAGCAGTAGCCGACAGCATTTTCGACCCTTCGGGAAATCTAAGCATGAATATTGAATATATCGTATCCGGCAACACCCGCGATGAGAAATATTGGTATACCAATAACTATCTGGGTAAACGTACATTGTACACGTATGATAATCTCGGCAGGATCATTAAACAAGCGATATATAGCTCGCAAGTGTCCGATTATATAGAACGTCGTTTTACCTATGAGCCAGGATTAGTTACTACCAAGTCCTATTCAGTTAGCGCGGGACAGGAACAACTGCTTTCGAGCGGCACAACTACCCTGAATACTCTTGGAATGATTACGAGTGAATCTGAATTTGACGGAGATAAACTGATCAAGAACAACATTAGCACAATGCCGGGAGTTCCCGAGGTTGCTATGGAATATTATGCCGTAGCAAAACCGCAAGGCCTACGCAAAACGGTTTACGAACTCAACAATCTTTTCATAGAATCGAGTGAGTATCGTGTAGCTACCGCCGAAGAAAATAACTATTACATTAAAAAGTATAGTTTTGCCGATTACAATGGCGTAACACAGGAGGTAACATTTGAAAGTGTTTTTGACGAAAACGGCTATATTACTTATACGAAAGGTACAGGTGTCGTTCTCCCCTATGAAGCCGACAGAAACCTGGAGCGTTTTTACTACTACGAATAAACCCTATTGCAAACCAAAAGCCTCTGCTTTCGCAGGGGCTTTTTTATTTGTGTTATGTTAAACTTCAACAAAAAATCAATTTAGTGTAACTTTTTGCGTTCTCCGTCCGTATAACAACCTGAATACTTAAATAACTCGGTCAATACATGAGACAATTAAAGATTACAAAGCAGGTAACCAACAGGGAAACTGCATCATTAGACAAATACCTCCAGGAGATAGGAAAAGTAGACCTGATTACGGCGGATGAGGAGGTAGAGTTAGCACAACGCATCAAGGCCGGCGACCAGCGCGCGCTGGAAAAGCTTACCAAGGCCAACCTGCGATTTGTGGTATCGGTTGCAAAACAGTATCAAAACCAGGGATTAACACTTCCCGACCTTATTAACGAGGGTAACCTCGGCCTTATTAAAGCTGCACAGCGTTTTGACGAAACACGTGGTTTTAAATTCATCTCTTATGCCGTGTGGTGGATCCGTCAGTCTATCCTTCAGGCGCTGGCAGAGCAGTCGCGTATTGTTCGCCTTCCGCTCAACAAGATCGGCTCTATAAACAAGATCAATAAAATGTATGCCCTGCTTGAGCAGAGCAACGAGCGTGCCCCTTCGGCCGAAGAGATTGCGAAAGAGCTTGATATGACCGTGAACGATGTTAAGGAAAGTATGAAGAACTCGGGCCGCCACCTTTCTATGGATGCGCCGCTTGTAGAGGGTGAAGATTCTAACCTTTACGATGTACTTCGCTCAGGTGAGTCGCCAAACCCCGACCGTGAGCTTATCCATGAGTCGCTTCGCACCGAAATTGAGCGTGCATTGGAGACTTTAACGCCACGCGAGGCCGATGTAGTGCGCCTTTATTTCGGACTGGGCGACCAGCATCCGATGACACTCGAAGAAATTGGTGAAACTTTTGACCTTACCCGAGAGCGCGTACGCCAGATTAAAGAAAAGGCTATCAGGAGGTTAAAACACACCTCGCGCAGTAAGATCCTGAAAACGTATTTGGGGTAACGATGATTTTGCTAAAAAATTGCTTAAGCCATTTTATTTTTTGATTATAATTTGTATTTTGGCACTCCAGTTTAGCAATAAAGTATTTAAAATATAGAAAGCACTGACAGTTCAATAACTGTTCGTTTTTTGATTGATGATTGAACTCCGGCTGATTACCGGAGTTTTTTATTTTATATACCCCGCGTTAAACCACTACATCGTTGTATATGCTGCCCTTAAAAAGGATTATATTTGCGGCACAACCTACAACAACACAAATGAAAACTACCCTTATTGCCCCTTCTGTGCTATCTGCAGATTTTGCAAACCTGCAGCGCGATATCGAAATGATAAACAACAGCGATGCCGACTGGTTTCACATTGATATCATGGACGGGATATTTGTACCCAACATTTCTTTCGGAATGCCGGTGCTTGAGGCTATTTCGCGCCATGCGAAAAAAACGCTCGATGTACACCTTATGATCATGAACCCCGACAGGTTTATCAAGAATTTTGCCGCGCTTGGCGCCAACAACCTCACTGTGCATTACGAAGCAAGCCTGCACCTGCACCGCACGCTCCAGGCCATAAAAGCCGAAGGCATGAAGGCCGGTGTCGCGATAAACCCACACACCAACGTTTCGCTGCTTGAGGATGTGATCAATGATATCGACCTGGTATGTATGATGAGCGTAAACCCCGGCTTTGGCGGCCAGTCTTTTATAGAAAATACGTACAACAAAGTCAGGAAGCTGAAAGATATTATCACCCGCAACGGCGCTTCTACACTTATTGAAATCGACGGCGGCGTTAGCGACCAAAATGCCAGGGCACTTGCAGAAGCAGGCGCCGATGTACTGGTGGCAGGCAATTATGTTTTTAAAGCGGAAGACCCTGCAAAGGCTATCAGCGGCCTGCGGGAGATTGCATCGTTCTAAAATTAAACCACAAATATCTATTCTAATGAAAAAAAGAAGATTAGCTCTCTTCTTGCTAATGCCTGCGATGGCGGTCGTGGCACAGCAGAAAAAAGAGGCGACAAGCGGGCGCACCGTACAGGTGTATACCACCGCAAAAGACACAGAGCTGCGCATAAAGCAAACGGCGACCGGTCTTAATTTTACCGAATTGAAACAGCCGCTGGAAACACAAATATCGGTTTTTGTAGATCCGTCTAAAACGTTCCAGACCATAACAGGATTTGGTGGCGCGATAACCGATGCTTCTGCCGAAACGTTTGCAAAGCTTCCTAAAGACAAACAGCAACAATTTCTCGACGCTTATTATGACGTTAATAAAGGCATTGGGTATTCGCTTGCGCGGACTACAATACATAGTTCGGACTTTTCGAGCGGAAGCTATACTTATATCAAAGAAGGTGATGCCGACCTAAAGTCGTTTTCTATTGACCATGACAAAAAGTATCGCATCCCTCTTATCAAGCAGGCCATTGCTACGGCAGGCGGAAAGCTTACCATGTATGCCTCGCCGTGGAGCCCGCCGGCATTTATGAAGGATAATAACAACATGCTGAAGGGTGGAAAGCTGAAGCCGGAATTTTATCAGAGTTGGGCGAACTACTTCACAAAATTCGTAAAAGCCTACGAAAAGGAAGGTATCCCTCTTTGGGGTATCTCGATACAAAATGAGCCGATGGCCACCCAAACCTGGGAGTCATGCATATTTACCGGCGAAGAAGAGCGCGATTTCCTGAAAAAGTTCCTGGGCCCAACAATGAAGAAAGAAGGACTGGGCAGCAAAAAGATCATCGCGTGGGACCACAACCGTGATATGATGTTCCAGCGGGCGAGTGCTGTGCTTAATGACCCCGAAGCGGCAAAATATGTATGGGGCATCGGCTTTCACTGGTACGAGAACTGGAGTGGTGGCGAGCAGATGTTCAACAACGTAAAATTGGTACATGAAACCTTCCCGAACACCAACCTCATCTTTACCGAAGGCTGCAAAGAAAAATTCGACATGGCTAAAGTATATGACTGGAACTTGGGCGAACTGTATGGCACCAACCTCATCAATGACCTGAACAATGGTATCGTGGCCTGGACCGACTGGAACATTCTTCTTGACGAAACCGGCGGCCCGAACCACGTAGGCAACTTTTGCTTTGCTCCTGTTCACGCAAACACCAAAACGGGTGGGCTGATTTTTACCAACGAATACTATTACATTGGGCACTTTTCTAAGTTTGTGCGCCCGGGCGCCAAACGGATTGCCTGTGCGCCAAGCCGCAGCGCTATCAACGCGACCGCATTTATTAATACGGACGGAAAGATTGCTGTGATCGTTATGAATAAAGGTGAACAGAATGTAACCTATAACCTCTGGATTGAAGGAAAGGCGGTAGCAGTAGAAAGCCCTGCCCACTCTATACAGACACTGGTATTATAAATACTTAGTATAATAATAGAAAAGGCCACTTCAACGTGGCCTTTTTGTGCTTATTACCGAGCCTAAAATGTGATGTTTCCGGCCAATTCACGCAGTGCTACTTCCGATAGTTTCGCCTGGTATTGTGCGGAACTGTTTCGCGCCATTGCATTAATGTAGTTGAGCTGTGCAGTGCGTACTTCAATAGTTGTGATGGTCCCGATACGGAATTTTTCGAGGGTAATATCGAGGTTTTGTTTTGCGATTTCAACATTCTTTGCTTCCAGCTGTACCAGTTCCAGATTGGTGAGGTACGTTTGGTACGAGGACATCAGCTGCGAATTAATGGATTGCTGTTGCTGGTTGATCTGCAGATCGGTATTCTCTATCTGAATTTTGGCGATACGCTCGTTACGGCTCTGCAAGAATCCGTTAAAGATGTTGATAGAGGCGCCTATTCCATAATTAAGCCCTTTTGCCGAGGTGTGCTGTGTAAACCCGAGGCTCGATTCGGTTTCGGTAAAAACATATCCTGTAGTGAGCCGCAGCTGAGGATATCGGTTGGCACGTACCTGCTTCAGGTTGAGTTCGGCAATGCGCTTATTAAGCAGCGATATCTGAATCTGCGGGTTTTGCTGCCCAGCGAGTGACATCAGGTCGGCCAACTTTAATTTGTCGTCTATCACAACTGTATCCGCTACACGAAACCGTACGGCAACATCACGCGCCATCAGCTCGTTCAGGTACGTCTGTGCATTCTCGTAGGATTCTTTTTGGCGTAAGTAATTCGTCCGGTCGGTGTTCAGGTCCACCTGTGCATTGAGTACTTCCAACTTCGCCGCCTTACCGATAGTGTAGCGATTCTGCGCCAGGTCTACCCGCTGCTTCGAAATAACAATAGCCGTATCGAGCGCTTTTAAAAGCTGTTGTTGCTGTACCAGATCGTAATACGTTTCCATTACATCGGCTACACGCGTAATAATGGTCAGCTTCAGTTCGGTGCTGCCAAGCTTTTCTACTTCTTTTAGCTGATCGTATCGGGCAAACATGCGGAAACCGTCAAACACCGTCCATCCAAGGTTGACACCGTAGTTCATGTTATTGTTCTTGGCATTGTCCAGTGTCTGCGTTGTTCCGTCAGACCGCACCTGGGTAGAATTCTGTATCGCGTTGTTCTGGTTGAACGTACCGGTAACCGCAGGCAGTAACCCGGCATTGGCAAGGTTTACGTTTTGCTGGTCGATACGCAGGTCATTTGCCGCCAGGCGGATATCATAGTTATTTTTCAGGGCCTGCGCCACGGCATCTTCCAGGGTAAGCAGTTCCTGTGCTGATGCTCCGAATGAAAACAACGTGGCGAGTAAAAGCAAAATATATTTCATCTTACAGTTCACTTTCTATTTTATCAAATTCAGGCCTGTGCTTTCGCGGGCGCGACCACATGAAATAAATGGCGGGTATCACAAAAAGTGTGAGCACCAGGGAAAACACCGTGCCGCCAACGATAACCACCCCCATACCGATACGGCTGGTTGATGCCGCGCCAAGTGATAACGCAATAGGCAGCGCGCCCAAAGCAATGGCAAGACTGGTCATTAAAATCGGGCGAAGGCGCGATTCGGCAGCTTCCAGAATAGCCTCATATTTTTCTTTACCCTCTTCCCGAAGCTGGTTGGCAAATTCTACGATAAGGATACCGTTTTTAGTAACCAAACCGATAAGCATAATGGTACCGATCTGGCTAAAGATATTCCATGTCTGCCCAAAAAGCCATAGTGAAAGCAATGCGCCCGCTACGGCCATTGGTACTGTAAGAATGATAATGAAGGGATCGATAAAACTCTCAAACTGTCCTGCAAGTATCAGGTATATTAGTAACAGCGCGAGACCGAACGCGAACAAGGTATTGGAGGAACTCTCTACAAAATCGCGCGATTCACCGCCAAGGTCTGTTGTAAAAGTATCGTCGAGTACTTTGGCACGCACGCGCTCCATCGCTTCGATTCCATCACTGATGCTGTTGCCAGGAGCAAGTCCTGCCGATACGGTGGCCGACATATATCTGTTGTTATGGTAAAGCTGTGGCGGGCTGCTTTGCTCTTCAACATTTACCAGGTTATCCAGTTGTATCAGGCTGCCGGTATTGCTTTTTACATATAAAGAAGTAAGGTCGAGCGGAGAATCGCGGTCAGGCTTATCAAACTGGCCGATCACCTGGTATTGCTTGCCATTCATCATAAAGTAACCAAACCGCTGACCACTGAGCGACAATTGAAGGGTCTGCGCTACATCGCGAAGCGATACGCCAAGGCTTTGCGCCTTCTCCCGGTCCAGCGTCACGTTGATTTCGGGCTTGTTGAACTTCAGGTTGACGTCGGTCATTGCAAAAGTCGGTTCTTTGGCGACTTCCTCCATAAACTGCGGTATCTTTTGTTGAAGCTTTTCGAAATTCGGCGCCTGTATAATATATTGTATCGGGAAGCCTCCCCTGCGGTTTACGGCTATCGTAGGCTGCTCGCTAACCGAAACCCTCGCCTCCGCGTAACGCTTCGTCCATTTGGTAAGATCCTGCGCGATCTCTTTTTGCGAACGCTCGCGCTCATCCGGTTCTTTTAGCGCGATACGCACACGTCCGCTGTTTACCGATGCCGACCCAAAGCCGGGCGAAGTGATTACGAGGCTCGCTTTTTTCTCGGGAATAGAATCATTTATCAGCTGGGTTAATTCGCCCATGAACCGGTCCATATAATCAAAAGAGGCTCCTTCGGGCGCGGTAATATTCATCCCTATAAAGCTGCGGTCGTCATACGGTGCAGTTTCTTTTTGTATCGTCGTATAAAATAAGGCGATCAATCCGACGCAAACGACAAGTATCGGGAAGCTAATCCATTTACGCTTCATAAAGCCGGTAAGCATCTTTGCGTAGCCTGCATTCATCTTTTCAAAATACGGCTCGGTAAGATCGTAGAATTTTGACTTCTTATGCACACCGCCTTTTATCAGATAGGCATTAAGCATTGGTGTTAGCGTAAGCGATACAAAGGCCGAGACGAGCACTGCCGCCGCGATGACGACGCCAAACTCCCGGAACAGCCTGCCTACAAAACCTTCGAGAAATATTACGGGAAGGAACACCGCTGCCAGAGTAATAGAGATCGAGATGACCGCAAAGAATATCTCATTGGCTCCCTTCATGGCGGCCTCTATCGGGCTCATCCCCTCCTCTACTTTCTTAAAGATATTCTCGGTCACTACGATACCGTCGTCTACCACCAATCCTGTGGCAAGCACAATAGCCAGTAGCGTAAGCACATTGATCGAAAAGCCGAAAATATACATGATAAAAAACGTCGACACCAATGATACCGGTATGTCCAGCAATGGCCTGAGTGCGATAGCCCAGTCGCGGAAGAACAGGTAAATGATAAGCGTTACCAGTATGATGGAAATAAGCAGTGTTTCGGCTACTTCCTCTACCGATTTTTTGATGAATATCGTATTATCGATTACAACATTCAGTTTTAGGTCTCCCGGAAGTTCTTTTTTCAGCTGGTCATATTGCTCATAGAAGGCATTGGCGATGTCAATATAATTAGTGCCCGGCTGCGGAATAATGGCAAGGCCCACAAGCTCCTGTCCATCGTTGGTCATACGGGTCTCAAGATTTTCGGGACCGAGCTCTGCATAGCCTACATCACTAAGCTTTACAATTTTTTCACCTTCCGACTTCACAATAATATTGTTGAATTCCTCTGCCGATGAAAGGTTACCCATTGTTTTTACAGTCAGCTCTGTGTTGGCACCTGTCAGCTTACCTGTAGGCAATTCCACATTCTGCCGTTCAAGGGCATCGCGTACATCCGATACGGTAACCCCATACGCCGCAAGTTTCACCGGATCTACCCATAGGCGCATCGCATATTTTTTTTGCCCCCATATCTGAACCGAGCTCACTCCGGGAATCGTCTGCAGCCTTTCGGCGATAACATTCTCGGCGTAGTCGCTCAGCTCAAGCGGATTCCTTGTAGCGCTTTGCACAGTCATGGTTACGATAGGCTCAGAGTCGGCATCTGCTTTGGACACCACCGGCGGCGCATCGATATCCTGGGGGAGGCTGCGCACTGCCTGCGATACCTTATCACGAACGTCGTTAGCGGCTTCTTCCAGATTTTTCTCAAGTTCGAATTCTATTGTGATATTACTCGATCCCTGGTTGCTTGAGGAGGTGATGTTCCGGATACCATCTATCGAGTTGATCGCTTTTTCCAGAGGCTCGGTAATCTGTGATTCGATGATGTCGGCATTGGCACCGGCATAACCTGTGCGCACCGATATCTGAGCCGGGTCGATAGAGGGAAACTCGCGTACCCCGAGGAATGTGTACCCAATAATCCCGAACAGGATAATGGCCACGTTCATCACGATGGTAAGCACCGGACGTTTTATACTAAGTGTCGATAAACTCATTGTTTTGCCTTCCTGTTCATTAATTTCACTTTCACCGGCGCATCATCTTTAAGTGTCAGCACACCTGTGGTAAGCACAGTGTCACCTGCCTTGAGCCCTTCCAGGACCACAATATCCTTTTCGTTACGCGTACCTGTTTGAACTTTAACTTCCTTGGCCTTACCTCCATTCGCTATAAATACTTTTTTGCCGCCCTGAATCGGCACTATGGCTTCGGTTGGCACCAGAAATGCATCCTCTATTTTTTCCAGCGGTAGCGATACATTAGCGAAAGTTCCGGGAATCAGCTTACCCTGTGGGTTCTCTGCAAGGGCCCGGACTTTCAGGGTACGCGTTGCTTCCTCTACAGCAGGCTCAAGCGCATAAATACGGGCAGTGTATTTTGTTTCTTCTCCCGCAACCGTAAAGGTAACATCTGAGTTAGCCTTCATCTGCGTGGCGTATTTTTCGGGGATGGAAAACGTGATCTTGATCTGGTTGCTGTTCACCAGCCGGGCAATCACGGTCTCTGGAGTAACGAAGGTTCCGGGTGAAATGCTGCGCAGGCCAATCACTCCGGAAAACGGGGCTTTGATAGATGTTTTGGCAAGCTGTGCATTTACTAACTGTGTCTGGGCCTGCGCCGTTTTAAAATCGGCAGTTGCGATGTCATATTCTTCCCTGCTGATAGCTTCTTTATCTAAAAGCAGCTTCGCACGGCGCGCATTTTCAGCTGCGAGATTTTGCCGGGTTCGCGCTTCTCCCAGTTGCGCCCTGAGCTCTACATCGTTTATCTTAACCAGCACCTGGCCTTTTGCTACACGCGAGCCCTCCTGGAAAAAGATTTTCTCGGCAATACCTGAAACCTCACTATGCAGCTCTACCTGCTCGTTGGCTTCAATGCTGCCCGATAACGAAAGTATATTCGAATATTCCTGTGGCTGCACGACTACAGCGCTGACAGCCATTGGAGGTTTCTTTCCGCCACCGGGGCCACCGCCGCCGCTCTCTTTTTTTGCTTCGGCGTTCTTATCAATACGGTAATAGATGAGCGCGCCAAGGCCCACAATCAAAAGTGTGTAGACAATATATTTTATTTTCATAGATGCTAATAGTAAAGCAAACGCAAAGCTACTTTATATCTATCGGTTATACCACAGTTTAACACCACTTCGTGGAGAAAATTTCCTACAATTTGATTAATTATAACAGTTGACTAACCTGCGAAATAAAAAATTTCCCTAAATTTATTTTTAGATTAATCTAAATATTTAGTTTTGCAATATAAAAAATTAAAATTAGATGTATAAAATATTTAGCCTGTTATTCTTATTCTCAATTTCCGTTTATGGCCAGAAGGCAACCCTGAAAGGTAAAGTTACAGACTCTGCAGGGCCGCTTCCCGCAGCGAGTGTGGTAATTATCGGGCAAAACCTTACAACTGTGGCCGATGATAACGGGAATTTTGAACTACAGCTCACCGCAGGGAGCCATCAGCTGATAGTGAGCGCAGTAGGCTTTACATCATTCAGGAAGGAGATATTGGTAGAGGCCGGGAAAACAACGACGCTGGATATTGTTCTGAAAGAGGAAGATACGGCACTTGACGAAGTGGTAGTTACAGGCACTATGAAAGAAGTAAGCCGCGCCGATAGCCCGATTCCCGTAGAGATCATTACGCCAAAGCTTTTCAGAAAAAACCCTACTGCCACGCTGTTCGAAGCGGTAGGCATGGTCAATGGCGTGCAGCCGCAACTGAACTGTAATGTCTGCAACACCGGCGACATCCATATTAACGGGATGGAAGGGCCGTATACCATGATTCTAATTGACGGGATGCCGATTGTAAGTGCGCTATCAACGGTTTATGGGCTTAACGGAATTCCTAACAGCATTGTAGAACGGATAGAAGTGGTGAAAGGGCCGGCATCGTCGCTGTATGGGTCTGAGGCAATGGGAGGTATCATCAATGTGATCACTAAGAATCCCCTGCGCGCACCCTTGTTTAGTGCCGATGTTTTTTCTACGAGCTGGGGTGAAGTAAACACGGACGCAGCGGTGAAGCTGGCTACCAAAAAGGTTTCGGCATTGCTGGGTATAAACTATTTCGTTTACCAAAGCCCTACTGATAAGAATCGCGATAATTTTACCGATGTCACGCAGCAGAACCGCATTTCGGTATTCAACAAATGGGCGTTTGAGCGGAAGGATAACCGCATATTTACCATAGGCGGGCGCTATGTATACGAAGACCGCTGGGGCGGAGAAATGAACTGGACAAAACAATGGCGGGGCAGCGACAGTATTTACGGCGAAAGCATCTACACCAAGCGCGCCGAGCTGATCGGGCTGTACCAGCTCCCAATGACGGAAAAGGTATTTACTCAATTTTCCTACAACTGGCATGACCAGAATTCGTATTATGGCTTTACGCCTTATATGGCCAACCAACAAGTAGCATTTGTACAGGCCTATTGGGACAAGCCTCTAAATGATAAACATACCCTTTTGCTTGGGGCGGCCTTTCGTTACACGTTTTATGACGACAACACCCCCGCTACCGAATCGGCAGACGGGCTGACGAACCTTCCCCAGAAAACACCGCTGCCCGGTTTTTTCGTTCAGGACGAATGGACGCTCAATGCGAAGCACAAACTTTTGGGAGGCTACCGTTTTGACCACGACAAAAACCATGGCAGTGTGCACTCTCCCCGATTTGCCTATAAATATTCGCCCAACGACAAAAACACCCTGAGAGCGAGTTTTGGTACTGGTTTTCGTGTGGTAAACCTCTTTACAGAAGACCACGCCGCGCTTACCGGTGCCCGCGATGTGGTGATTACCGAAGAATTGAAACCCGAACGGTCCTTTAACGGTAACCTAAATTATGTGTGGAAAGTATTTACCAAAGCGGCCAACCTGAATTTTGACATAACCGGTTTCTATTCCTATTTTACCAATAAGATTGTGGGCGACTTTGACACCGACCCCAACAAGATTATTTACGATAATCTGAAAGGGCATGGCATTTCGCAGGGAGTTTCCCTGAACACGGAAGCCTCATTTACGTTTCCGCTAAAGATAATGGCCGGTATCAGTTATATGGATGTTTTCCAGATGGAAGACCGCGGTACGGGTACAGAACGTGTACAGCAACTGCATGCCCCGAAATGGTCGGGTAACTTTATCGTAAGTTACCAACTGCCCAACAGCTATAGTGTAGATGTAACCGGTAACTGGTACGGCCCTATGCGCCTGCCCATATTGCCTAATGACTATCGCCCCGAATATTCGCCCTGGTTTTGTACGGCAAATATGCAGTTTACGAAAAAATTCAGCTACGGGCTGGAGTTTTACGGTGGCATGAAAAACATCTTCGATTTTGTGCCGAAAGACCCGATCCTGCGTCCTTTTGATCCCTTTGATAAAACTGCGGGCGATCCTGTCACTAACCCAAATGGCTACACCTTCGACCCAAGTTACAACTATGCTTCAATGCAGGGGCGGAGGGTTTATATCGGTATACGTTACAGCCTCTTCTAAACCAGCTGCCCCGCGAATTTGCTGCGGTACATTTTGGGCGTCATCCCCACATTCTTCTTGAACAGCATCCGGAAAGTTTTCAGATCGTTATACCCCGATTCGAGCATCACCTCCATAATGCTCTGGCGCGAATTTTCGAGCAGTTGCTTTGCGGCTTCAATACGGGTTTTCTGGAGGTATTCTATAGGTGTTATGCCTGTAACGTGCTTGAACCTTCGTACCAGGTTGCGCCTGCTGGAAGGTACAGCAGTAATGATCTCTTCTATGGTGTTGGCCTTGCTGAAATTGCGGCGTATTTCCTCCTGCGCCTGCTTCACCAGGTCATCACCATGGTCTTCTACGGGCATAAAGCTCCCGAAATAATCCTGCCGGCTGCGGTCCATATCTATAGAAAATATCTTGGCAATACGCACTGCCATCGGCCGGCCGCAATAGATCTCGATAAGCCGCATCATCAGGTGAAAACTATTGGTAGCGCCCCCGCTGGTGTATAGCCTGTCCATTTCGGTAATTACCGCTTCTTCTTGCAGCAGCACTTCCGGGAATGCCTTGGCGAAAAATCCTCCTGCATTTATATGTGTGGTCGCCGGCCTTCCATTCAGCAGCCCGGTAGATGCCAACAAAAAAGCGCCGGTGCAAAAACTGGCTATCGCCGCGCCATTGATATATTGCTCTTTTATCCACGGAATGCAGTTCAGGTTGTCTCCAATGGCCAGTGCGGTGCTCCCATTACGAAATGCAGGTAACAGAATCAGGTCAAAAACATCCTCTTTAGTAGGCACTATTGTTTTGTATCCGGGATAATTTCCGGCGTCGTTCTCCTGAGAAACCAGCGAAATCGTAAACGGGGCTTCTTTGCCGTCTTCTTCGCTAAAAGTATTCACCGTTTCAAAAACATCGAGTAGGGCAGCAACGCTAAGTAGTCGGTGCCCTTTCGTCAAAACAATAGCCAGTTTCATAATGAAGAGGATTAGTGGTGTAACAAATATAAAATTTATTTGTCCCGAATACCCCCTTAGGTTGACTTTTTATAACAGCAGTAATCCAGGTCGCCATCGATATATTTGTAAAAACAAAACCTGAACCAACACATAATGAGAAAATTAAAATTACAGGTGCAAATCTCGGCCGACGGATTTGTTGCCGGACCGGGTGGCGAAATGGAATGGATGGAATGGAACTGGGGCGAAGATGTGGGCAACTATATTACCCGGATTATGCAGGATGTAGACACTATTGTAATGGGGCGAAAAATGGCACCCGGCTTCATTGGCCACTGGGAGTCGCAGCTTGCAGCAAACGAATCGGACGAGAGCGCAAAATGGATGGTAAACACGCCGAAGATCGTATTCAGCAGAACCATTTCGCAGCTTGATGGCCAGAATGTAACCGTAAGTAATGACGACCTTTCGGCGACACTTAATGCACTTAAGAAAGAACCGGGCGGCGACATTATTGCCTATGGCGGTGCGGGATTCGTTTCTTGTCTTATAAAAGAAGGGTTGATTGATGAGTTCCATCTGCTTGTGAACCCGGCTGCAATTGGAAAAGGGCTATCTATATTTGGCGGGTTGGAATCAACGCAAAAGCTGAAGCTACAATCGGCTACACCTTTTGACTGCGGCATCGTTGCACTGTTTTACACTAAAAACTAAATCAACTGTCATGAAAATACTTAAAAGAATCGGCTTAGCTATCGTTGCCTTGATCCTGCTCTTGCTTATCGTTGCTCTTTTTGTACCAAGGGATTTTTCGGTAGAAAAAGATATTGTTATCAACCGGCCACAGCAAGAAGTTTTTGCCTACGTGAAGAACATTTCGAACCAAAACCGCTTCAGCGTCTGGAATATGGCCGACCCAAATATGAAGCAGGAGCATCGTGGCACCGACGGAACCGTCGGGTTTGTGTTGTACTGGAACGGCAATGATGATGTGGGCGAAGGTGAGCAGGAAATCAAGAAAATCGAAAATGGCAGGATAGATTGCGAGCTTCGGTTTAAGCGCCCTATGGAAAGTACAGCCTATGCGTTTATGGCCACAACGCCTGCTGATGCCAACACCACCAAAGTAACATGGGGCATGTATGGTACCAGCAGCTATCCTATGAACTTTATGAACCTGTTCTGCGGAAGCATTATTGGCAAGGACCTCGACAAAGGGCTGCACAACCTGAAAGATGTAATGGAGAAAAAGTAATATGAAAAACACAAAACTACCCCAGCTGCCGGACCGCACCATTATAAGCAGCCGGACATTTAATACCAATATCCAAACATTGTACTACGCCTGGACAAACCCCGAAATACTTGCACAATGGTGGGGGCCAAAGGGCTTTACCAACACCTTTCATGAATATGACCTACGCCCCGGAGGCCACTGGAAGTTCATCATGCATGGGCCGGATAAGGGAAATTATAATAACGAATGTGTGTTCCTGGAAATCGACGCTCCTTACAGGTTGCTCTGGAATCATATTTCGCCTCCTGAGTTCCAGATTGAAGCGACTTTTGCCGAAGAAAGCGATGGGCGTGCCACGGTATTTTTTAAAATGGTTTTCGAAACGCCCGAAGCCTGTAACAAGCTTATCGGCTTTGTACCGGAAAAGAACGAAGAAAACTTTGACAGACTTGAGGCCGGGCTTTTAAAACTGAACAAACCAAACACTTTATAATTATGAATTTACTAAATCCCTATCTCAACTTTAACGGTAATACCGAAGAAGCGTTCAATTTTTACCGCTCGGTTTTTGGTGGCGAATTCGCCATGGTGATGCGTTTTAAAGATGCTCCGGGCTGCGAGAATATGCCTGAGACTGAACAAAACGGCATTATGCACATCGCCCTGCAAGTTGGTAATAACGTGATAATGGGTACCGATGTGCCTTCCTCTATGCCACAGGTTCAGTTCGGCTCCGCAGTATCGCTTTGCCTCAGCGTAAAAAGCCGTGAAGAAGCCGACCGCGTTTTCGGCGGATTATCTGAGGGCGGCCAGGTACAGATGCCGATGGACGATATGTTCTGGGGCGACTACTACGGAATGTTTACCGATAAGTTCGGCATCCAGTGGATGATTTCCTACAACCCGAACCAACCCGCATAAAAGTTCAATCATCAATCAAATCATTATGGACATTACCGAACAATTGGAGTCGGCGCTACGCCAAACCATTTTGCTGCTAAAGGATTTCCCTGAGGAAACCTTAAATACAAAGCCTTCAACAGGTGGCTGGAGCGGCGCAGAGGCAGTACAGCACCTTTACCTTTCTGAAAAAGATATGGCACAACTGCTTACCACACCGGCGCCCCCGACAGATCGCAACCCGGAGGAACGCGCTGCTGAATTTGAAAGTATCCTACTGGATTTTGACCGGAAGATGGATGCCCCGCCTTTCCTTATCCCTGAGGAGAAACAATATGATAAATCCGAACTTACAAAATTATTGGAGCACCTCATTGACCCGATTTTAGAAGCGGTTCGTAATAATGACCTGAACCAGGTTCCGGATCTGGGTGAAGGGCATCCGCTAAACGGATCTACAAAACTTGAACTGGTTCACTTTGCCGCCTACCACACGATAAGGCACAACCGGCAGATTGAGAAAATAAAGGGACAGGTATAACTGATTACCGCCAGCTTTCCCGGTAGTTGATCATCTTTCTTACAAGATGGTACAGCTCCGGGAATTTTTGCATGAACTCAGCCGGCGTTTCGAAAAAATGTTCGAGCAACACGGCAACAAACTCAAATTCGCTGGTGTACGCATATTCCCTGAAGTAACCCGTAGTAATAAGATTTTCCCGTTTTTGCGAATCGGCAAGGTAACCGGTAATTTCCCGGAAGGTATCACTGTACATTGCCAGCGACCCCCCGTTGCCCTTATACCGGCGCGCATCAAAGTGCATTACATGCGTAAATTCATGCAGCCCAAGATTCAGGTTATCCGACGTATACTCCAGGCCTTCCATAAAATGTTTCCAGGAAAAAACCACCGCGCGGGCGGCAGGATTAAATTCTCCTTTATGGTATTCGCCACTGCCCGAGAGATAAATATTCGGGTATAGAATAATCACCGAAATAGAACGGTGCAGGTAATTCCGCATTCCAAATGTAAGCATTACAGAGGTAGCTGCAATCTGCAGCTTCATGGCATCGTTCACCACCAGGCCTTCCCTGCCGGCAAAGGCAAAGGACTCGAGAAATGTAGCTACCCGGTGTCCGAAATAGCTTTTGTACTTTGGAGACAGCCTCCTGTAAAAAGAATTGTTATTTTCCAGAAAAGCTATTTGCAGCGGATGGAGCTTTTTTTGTACCGGATAGAAATGTACATATAGCGGCCGGCTATATGCCAGTACAAAAATGGGTTCTACGACTGTATGCAGGATAAAATACAGCAGTAAAAACAAGGTAAAAAGTAGCAGCAGCACTGTTATCAGCGCGACGAAAATATCCATAGGATGCAAAATAGCAAAAGCGGGACTATTAATCCCACTTTTATTATTTTTTATGTGATAATATCCCTTGCTTAAGTATCTGCCCAAACTCGTACATATCTTCATACGAGCAGTAGAAGGGTACCGGGGCGAGGCGGATAACATTTGGTTCGCGCCAGTCGGTGATTACACCGTTCTTCATCAGGTATTCGAATAGCGAACGCCCTTCGCCGTGCAGATATACAGAAAGCTGGCAAGCCCGCTCTGCAGGCTCCGATGGCGTAATAACCTCAAAAGTGCTGTCTACCTCTTTGTCTATTTCATGAAGGATGAACTCAAGATATGATGTAATACAGTCACGTTTCTGTATCAGTGCCGGCATACCCACTTCGTCAAACATTTCTACTGACGCAAGGTAAGGCGCCAACGATAGCACCGGAAGGTTACTCACCTGCCAGCCATTCGCTCCGCGTACCGGATCGAATTCCGGTTCCATAAGAAAACGGCGCTCTTTGTTATGGCCCCACCATCCGGCAAAACGGGGAAGGTCCATATCATTGTGGTGCATCTCGTGCACAAAGGCACCCGATGCATTGCCCGGACCGGAGTTCATATATTTATAGCTGCACCATGCGGCGAAATCTACATTCCAGTTGTGCAGCTCCAGATGGATGTTACCCGCAGCATGGGCAAGGTCCCAACCAACATAAGCGCCCACATCCTGGCCCGCTTTGGTAATGGTTTTCATATCGAACACCTGCCCCGTATAGTAGTTCACACCTCCGATAAGCACGAGCGCAAGCTCATCGCCTACCTCGTTTATCTTATCCAACACATCCTGAGTGCGTATGTTATGCTCACCCTCACGGCGCTTTATTTCCACAATAGCCTCAGATGGCTCGTAGCCGTGAAAACGTACCTGGCTACGCAGCATGTACTGGTCGCTCGGGAAAGCCTTTTCTTCGCAAATGATCTTATATTTTTTTGGAGTCGGCCTGTAGAATGTTACCATCAGGAGGTGCAGGTTTACCGATAGCGTGTTCATCACCGTTACCTCGGTTGGCAATGCGCCCACGATCTTAGCCAGCGGAGCTGCAAATCGTTCGTGGTAATCCCACCATGGCTTATCGGCGTAGAAGTGGCCCTCTACCGCAAGCTTTGCCCAATCATCCATCACCTCATCTACATAAGCTTTCGTGCGCTTAGGCTGCAGGCCAAGCGAGTTGCCCGTAAAATATATTACCTGTTTCCCGTTTACATGCGGAAAAAGAAACTCGTCCCTGTATTTGGCCAGTTTGTCTTTAGCATCGAGCTGCTGTGCAAACTCCCTTGTATTCTGAAATTCCATTGTTGTTTGTTTATCTGCCAAAAATAGCGAAATATAAAAACGCCCCATAAAAAAATCCTGCGCTAAGGCAGGATTTTTTGAATATTCTTTACAGATTACAAAATCAGCATCGCATCGCCATAGGTGTAGAAACGGTACTCTTCCTTCACGGCCTCCTCATAGGCTTTCTTCATCAGGTCGTGCCCCATGAATGCCGATATCATCATAAGCAGCGTACTTTTTGGTGTATGGAAGTTAGTGATCATACAGTCAGCCACGCTAAAGTCATACGGCGGAAAGATGAATTTATTGGTCCAGCCCACATATGGGTTTAGTGTTTTTTGAGACGAAACCGAACTCTCCATAGCACGCATCGTAGTGGTACCTACTGCGCACACTTTGTTCCTGCCCATCTTCGCTTTGTTCACCACATCGCAAGCCTGTTGGGTAATGATAAGCTCTTCAGAATCCATCTTGTGCTTCGAAAGGTCTTCTACCTCAACCGGGTTGAAAGTGCCAAGGCCTACGTGCAGCGTTATCTCGGCAAAGTCGATGCCCTTTATCTCAAGCCTCTTCAGCAGGTGCTTAGAAAAGTGCAGCCCTGCAGTAGGTGCCGCAACAGCACCTTCTTCTTTCGCGTAAATAGTCTGGTAGCGCTCTGCATCTTCGGGCACCACTTCACGGTTGATATATTTTGGTATCGGGGTTTCGCCCAGCTCTTTTAGCTTGGCGCGGAATTCTTCATACGAACCGTCATAAAGGAAACGCAGCGTACGTCCTCGTGATGTTGTATTATCAATAACCTCTGCCACAAGCGAATCGTCGTCGCCAAAATACAGCTTGTTCCCGATACGTATCTTACGCGCAGGGTCTACAAGTACATCCCAAAGGCGCTGTTCGCTGTTGAGCTCGCGCAAAAGGAACACTTCAATACGCGCACCTGTTTTCTCTTTGTTGCCATAAAGGCGCGCAGGAAAAACTTTGGTATTGTTAAGCACCATCACATCGCCTTCGTCAAAATACTCGATGATATCTTTAAAAAGCTTATGCTCTATTGTTTTGGTTTTCCTGTTCACTACCATAAGGCGCGACTCATCGCGGTTTTCCACCGGAAACTCTGCAAGAAGTTCTTTTGGCAGGTTGAAATTGAAGTTGGATAATTTCATTTGATGTCTTTCTTTTTCTAAAAACGTTATGCTTATAGTAAGCGCGTGCAAATATACTATCGCCAGAGAGGCGTTGTCAAGTGTTTTGCAATATATTTACGGTAAAGTCTTACTCAGATTCGGGCATCACGCTAAAACCAAGGGTTTTCAGTTCGTCCCAGAAAGACGGGAACGACTTGGATACTACTCCCGCATCTTCAATTATCAGCGGTGTTTTTAAGGCCAGCGGCGCAAATGCCATTGCCATGCGATGATCATTATAGGTTGCTATGCGTACAGGTTTGCGATCGGTTTCGCCCCAAAAAATATTGCCTGGCGCCAAAGTAAGCGAATCGTTGATAACGGTAACCTTTGCTCCGAATTTACCTAGTTCATTTTTAAGAGCAGCCAGACGATCGGTTTCTTTGATACGTAATGTATGAAGTCCGGTCAACGTACAACCTATTCCCAAGCCAAAACAGGTGACGGCTATTGTTTGGGCAATGTCGGGAGTGTTCGCAAGGTTGAGAGCTATTTCATCGCCTGGCTGGGCAACCTTAATAAGTGTAATGCTATTATCTCTGAAAACAGAACGAACCCCTAAGCCCTCGTAGAATTGTGCCAAAGCAGAATCGCCCTGCAGGCTGTCCTTTTTATAAAAGGAAAGGGTTACCGATGTATTGGAAGGGCTCAGGGCAATTAGGGAATAAAAGTAGGAGACTGAACTCCAGTCGCTTTCTACAGTAAACTGACATGGTGCAATGGCGGAATGTAAAACTTCAATTCGCTCATCATACATTTCCACCGCTACCCCGGCATCCTTCAACAATGCAACCGTCATCTTAATATAAGGCAGCGATGTGGGCCGTCCATCAAACTGCACAGTAAGCCCGTTTTTCATTAGGGGCGCAATCAGCAACAGCGCCGTAATATACTGGCTGCTTACATCGGCACGCAATTTCACAATACCGCCATCAAGCTTTACCCCTTTTATAAACAGTGGTGGAAATCCTTCTCTTTCAGGGAACGAGATATCTGCACCGAGCTCACGAAGCGCTTCTGCCAGTACGGCAATGGGCCGCTCTTTCATTCGCGGCGAACCGGTAAGCAACACTTCGCGCCCCGGCAGCTGTGCAAAATAAGCCGTGAGGAAACGCATGGCCGTTCCGGCATGGTGAATATCGACTACATCCCTTTCACTACCCAGAGCGTTACGCATCATCATGCTATCGTCAGACTCTGAGGCGTTATAGATAACAATGCCCGGATTAATTGCCTGTAAAAGCAGCAACCTGTTGGTCTCACTTTTAGAGCCCGTTATTGTGATGCTTTTGCCGCTAAATATGCGCTCCGCCAAAAGTAGTAGATCCATTTTACAAAGCTACAGCTTTTTTAGCACTACCTTTTCCTGTTGCTTTTCTATCATCTTCATATAAAAATCGCGAAGCGTGGGGTAATAATCCGGCGGAAGCGCTGCGTGGTTGATCTCGTAGATAGCCAGAAGCTGTACCTGCGAGCCTACATTTTGTACATTGTATTTAAAACTGCCCAGTCCGTCTTCCATCTTTATAAGCGCAGGCTTTGGCATAGACTCGATGGCATAACCCTGTGGGATTGTAATGTTTACATTGTAGCGTATCTGTTGCGGAAACATAAAATCTACCGGGTATTCCCTCTTTTCCTGTTTAAAGGGATTTTCTTCATCCGCCAAAAACAGCAACGGATTAAAAAACATTTTGTCGCCAACCGCGTCGGCTGCCGCGCTGTGCTCAAAGGTGTATTCTTCCATCAGGGGCTTGGCAGGCTCTTTTACATTCTCTACTTTATAATCGCTTATAATAAGCCCCTTGTCTTGCTTTTCCAGATACTCGAGATAGCTTTCTTTGGAGATATTGGAAAACCTCTCCCTAAAAGAATGCCCGAAGTTATCAAAATACTGGTCCCGCGCTTTACCGCTAACTTTGCCGTTATTATCCAGGGAGGCAGCAACAGAAATAACTTCCTTCGCATTGGTTTTGGGCATCAGGTCTACCTCGGCTGAGCTCCCATCGGGCCGGATCATCCTGCCGAGCCAGTTTAAAGCGCGAACGGGCAACAGCCCCGGAACGGTATTTTTACTGGTAGCGTCAAGCAGCACAACCTTGTTATCGTTCTCTACCGCGGCTATTACGTAATTGTATGCGGCCCTGTTGGGATACATTGCAATACCGTTATCGCGGGTACTTACCAGCACCGGATTGGCCGAAAGGCCCGCCTGCCTGAGCATCGCGATAAGCATAAGGTTTATTTCAGCCGAATTACCGGTCTTATCGTTGTAAGCTTTCTTTACGCCTTTTTCGCAAAAGTAACTTTCGTCTTCATCCCATTTCATACGTTCCTGCACATACTTAAATATGGCACTTACTTTATCCGACGTGCTTACCGTACCTGCAAGAACCGCCGGCAAATCATTCTCATAATAAGACCTCGCCTTCAGCTCTCCGCCAAAGTCCTTGTTATCATAAATCCAATTGGTTAATGATGCCCAGTCCATAGACAGCCGTTCGGGTGCCTCGCCGGGAAACTGCACCATGGCAAGTTCCATCTTAAGTGTGGAGGTGTAGTTGTCGATGTTGTTTACAAAATCTTCATCTTTAAGGGCAGGCACATTTTTAGCTGAGTAGGTCACATAGGTTTCTGTGAACGAACTGCCGGAAACAGGCTTGGGCTTAGGAGCAGTAGCATGTACCGGAACATAACCAAGAAGATAAGTATTGTATGTAAAGTACTGGGGCGTCGCCACATAATATTCGACATCGTTAGCGGGAATGGCGTACTGAAAGCGCCAGTCGGGGATGACACCATAATACGGCGTACGGATTTTATAGCTGTATTCTATTACGCTACCTTCTTTCACATTAGGAAGAACTATTTTTTTAACCGAGAAGTCATCGTTTATCTTCTCAGTAAAATCGCCATCAGATTTCATTTTCGTCTTCACTACTTCGCCATTCTCCAGATTGTAAGTGCAGGCATCCGAAAAATTGACAAAAATGCTGCGCCCGCCGGTATAGTATGAAAGCTTTTGCGTTGCGTGCTCATATCCGGTTTTCTTGTATATCTTTATGCGGACGTCTACTTCGGTAACCATATTAAAATGACCATCGTATAACATAAAATAAGTACGTCCCCTTTTATGCAAAATGGCCGCCGGGGCCGAGGTGTCTGACGGATGGACTTTTTCTTTGAGCTCATTGACACTTACTTTGCCCAGTTTAAATTCCTGTGCATTTGATGCACTGCAGCACGCAATAAGAAAGGCTGTTAAAATAATTTTTTTTATCATGTGGTGGTTGGTTGGTTTTGAATGCTATTTCAATTTTTCGTTGTTGTGGTGGCGGTCATGGTCGCGCTTGCTTTTCATATCCATTTTTTTATCAAAGGCTTCCTGAAGGTCTACACCTGTCTGGTTGGCAAGACAGAGCACTACAAAGACCACATCGGCAAGTTCTTCGCCCAAGTCTTTATTCTTATCGCTCTCTTTCTCGCTCTGCTCTCCGTATCGCCGCGCAATTATCCTGGCAACTTCGCCCACCTCTTCAGTAAGCTGTGCCATATTGGTAAGTTCGTTAAAGTAGCGTACGCCGTGTTCTTTTATCCAGTTGTCTACAGCAACCTGTGCGTTTTTTATGTCCATTCTTAAATTTTTATCAATACTATTTTTGCGCTGTCACTTTTGGCCACTTTCTCCCTGAACTGCCTGTAAGGCTCGTAATCGGTATTGGCATAGAGGCCATCGTTTATCTGTAGTGACCGTTTATAAATAAGCTTTCCATCGCCGGTTACAGAGTACTCGGCCTTGTATTCTCCGAACTTTTCTTTAAAAGCAACATTTTCAGGGCGTGCCTCGATCGTATACCCTGTAGGCAGCGTTATGGTCACCTCATCGGTGTCAATCCATCCACGGTCTATTTCCAGCGGGTTTTTACGGTCACGGTAGCGCTGCGGGATGTGGCCGGACTGATTGAAGGCATTTGCCGCGAAGAACATCCGGTTACCGCTTTTGCTGCAATAAGCCTCTGCATCTATTGCCACATCTTCTGTAAACTGCGGTATATCTTTCTGGTTTTTAACCGTGGCTTTCTTCACTTTGAGGTTAGTGACAGGGAATGCCGATTTATAATGCTTTACCAGATCGTCATACGGCATTGTTTCCAGGTAATACTTAGCATCATATTGGGTGCCGTAAGATTTTATGACAAGGTTTCCCGATAGGGCGCCCGCCGCTGTTATAGTATAGGCCGCCTTGGATTCCTGAAGGTTGCCGTTAGTGTCGTAGGCCCTGGTATGTATTAGTTGGCCTCCATCCGGTTTTAACAGTAATGCGGCCCTGTCATCGGTAAAACTGCCCTGAAACCCGAACGGCGCATGCTGGCTGGTGCATTCCAGCCCGATAAATTCGCCAGGGTTGCGCCCGGGAATAGTAAGGATCGCGTGGTTACCCTGAAGCGAAACAAAATCGGCCTGCAGGCTGCTCTTGCGGGTATCGCCATAAATAAGCGTAAAGTAAGATTCTATTCCCACGGCGGCAAGAAGGCAGCGCATATAGTTAGAAAGCGCCTTGCAGTCGCCATAGCCCAGCCGGTCTACGTCTTTCGCCTTCATTGGCTTCCATCCGCCAATACCCAGCTGAATACTAATGTAGCGAGTTTTAGACTGCATGTACTCATAGATCAGCTTCGCTTTTTTCAGGGGGTCTGTTTCGCCTGCTGTAAGCTCTTTCATTTTCAGGACAGTTTCGGGCGAAAGCCCGTCTGTGCCGGCAATCAGTGAATTGTAGTACCAGGTCCCCAGCGCGGCCCAGTCTTTTGCTTCGCCATCCACACCTTCAAGATGAAACTTATCGAGCCCGAAACGCACATGAGGGTATAGCTTTACAAACGATGGCGAATGATCTTCTGCACGCACAGCCGGCAGGTTGTCAGCGCTGTAAGAAACCGAGTTTTCAGTCGCCTCTTTTTTTACCGTAAACCCTTCGAAATTAAATTCTTTGTATTTAAACCCAAGCCCGGGCACACAGCTTATCTGTATCGATGAATGTTCTGTACTGGTATAGAAACCGCCCAGCGGGAACCATTGCGGGAGCCATGCCGTATTTGAAGATACGGTTTCAGACGTATATACAACGGTAAAGGGGTATTGCGTAGGCGAAAGCTGCAGCGCAATGACCTTGCTGTCGGTAACATCGGCCTGTTGGGTAAGCAGCTGCTCATCAAAATCTTTGCGCTTGTACTTTTTAATAAACTGGCCGTTGGCATCATACAGCTGGGCTTCTATGCTCTTTACTGTAGTTGACTTATCAAAATACTCCTGCGCGCCAATATCTGACAGGCCTTTTTCATTAAACACCGTAACCACTCGACGCTGCTTTACAGTCATCTTATCGCGCGCCTCAATATTGACTTCAACATTATTTTCACGCACAACCGCATCGGCGTTGGCCTTTAAATTTTCGGGGATCGAAGAGAACGAGATCTCCTGGGCGGTTAAATGGAAGGGCAATGCCACAAAAAGCAGCATTGGAAGTAATCGGGATAACATGTTAACAATTTTTTCACAAAATAAAGAAAAAAATTTTAACACTTCACTGCTACTCTTTGTTTTTGGTGTCAATAATAATGGTGACCGGCCCGTCATTTATCAGGGCTACCTTCATATCTGCGCCAAAGCGGCCTGTTGCCACACGCTGTTGTGTTTCTTCTTCCAGACACGCGATAAAGTATTCATACAAAGGTATTGCTGTTTCCGGACGTGCCGCTTTAATATACGAAGGGCGGTTCCCCTTCTTGGTAGCGGCATGAAGTGTAAACTGGCTTACCACAATCAATTCACCACCAACGTCGTTCAGGGCACGGTTCATCACACCGTCAGCATCAGCAAAAATGCGCAGGCGTGCAATTTTCGTGGCCAGCCATTCGGCATCTTCGCGCGTGTCGGCTTCCTCAACACCTACAAGGACAAGAAGGCCGAGTGCTATTTGCGCCACAATTGCAGCGTCAATTGTAACCGAAGCTTCGGATACCCGCTGTATCACTGTTCTCATTGGCCGCTATTTTTATCGTCGCCATAAGTATCAGACCGGTAATGATCTTCTTCACCCTCCAGCATCTGTAGGTAGCTACGGTAGCGGGACCACGCGATCTCGTCTTCTTCCAAAGCATCTTTTACCGCGCAGTGGGGTTCATCTTTGTGGAGGCAGTTATTAAACTTGCATTGTTCCTTTAATGCGAAAAACTCCGGAAAGTAATCGCCCAGTTCATCTTTTTCCATATCTACAACGCCAAACCCCCTGATTCCCGGAGTATCAATGATTTTTGCCCCAAAATCCAGATCGAACATTTCGGCAAAAGTAGTAGTATGCTGGCCCTGGCTGTGCTGCTCGCTTATTTCGCGCGTTTTAAGGTTAAGGCCGGGTTGCAGTGCATTGATAAGTGTTGATTTACCCACCCCTGAATGACCGGAAAACATACTCACTTTACCCGCCATTTGCTCTTTGAGCGCATCGATGCCCTTGCCTGCGGTAGATGAAACCCGAAGGCACTGATATCCTATCCTGCTGTATATAAACTGAAGGTAGAGCTGCTCCTCTTCGGCAGCCTGGTCAAAGGTGTCAATCTTATTAAATACAATTACCGCCTCGATGCCGTACGCTTCGGCTGTCACCAGAAAACGGTCGATAAAAGATGTAGTGGTTGGCGGGTTATTAATAGTAACTAAAAGAAACACCTTATCGATATTGGATGCGATAATATGCACCTGCTTGCTAAGGTTTACCGATTTGCGAATAATGTAATTTTTCCGCTCATGGATATTGGTAATAATTCCGCTGAAGTTATCTCCGGCATCATCAACATCAAAATCTACCATGTCACCCACCGCGACCGGATTGGTACTTTTTATACCTTTAATACGGAATTTGCCTTTGATGCGGCACTCGTAGAATACCCCGTTTTCTGCACGGACGGTATACCAGCTCCCGGTAGATTTGTAAACTAAGCCTGTCATGCTGCAAAGATAGCAACACCATACAACAATTGTGGCCGTATAAAAAAAAATGCTGCCCTATGGCAGCATTTAATCATTAATTGTCTATAAACATCCGTCCCAGCTTATCTTTCTTTTTGCGTGATGAATAAACAAGGTATTCTGTCGGCGACTTTCGGTAATAAACACCCGGCCTTAGTACCAGCTCATTCTTTATTACATCTTCAGGGTCCTTGCGGGTCATTTTACCGTTGGCATCAAAAACAAACAGCGAGGGCACTGCATTATTATAGTTGCCCATCGACTTAATTTCATCTATATCGGTAATACCTTTATTTTTTATGTTGTCATTTATCATGATGCTTAGCTCACCATTTTTGTAGATAGGGATAGCGCCAAGGTACTCGGGGCCTTTACCCATTTCGGCAAGAGGGATACCGGCAGCTATACCTACCGCAAAACCGCCTCCTGCACCAAAAGCGCCGCCAAATACAAACGACATGGTGGTAATAGATGCGGCCTGCTCCTTCGGCACTACATTGCCCCAGGCAAAAGAGCCATCGGGGTTAAGGCTTGTAACAATAATCTCGTTCTTAACGTAGGTAACCGGTGTAAAGGCAAGCGGCCCGATACCCGAAGACTGCCCTACAATTACCAGACGGTACTCTGAAAGTACAATAAGCCCGCCGTCAGGTTTTTCTATAATGTTTGTTATAGTATAAAGCGGTTTCACGTCTTTTCCTTTCTTGGCACGGCGCTCTCCTATCAGTTTAACCTTGGTAGCATAATCGAACTGGTTAAATTTGTTCTTATTTACCGTATTAGTGGCCAGATCTACATTTATGTTATAAATACCTTTCAGGTCTTTCTCTGCCCTGCCGCTTTCACGTACTCCGGAATAAAAACCTACCATTTGCAGCATATTGTTGGCGGTAGCCATCATTTTGCAGTTGATGATCTCTTTATCCTTAAAATCGATATTGATCACCTCTTTAGTATAGTTGTTTGCTTTCTTAAAGGCATGTACCTCAAAACGTTCCACTTTTTCTTTTTTCTTACTGTCTCTGTAGCTTTCATTAATAGCAAGGAATGCATCACCATTTACATTCAGGTCGAAGTCGGCAATAAGAAATTCAAAATCCTTTTTCTTGTCATCAAAATGAACCTTTTCCGATGCAGCAAAGAAAGACTTTAGGTTATCATCAAATAGTTTTAGCTCATACTTTACTGCATCTTCCCTGGGAAATTCGCAGGCGTGCATGATCAGAAGTTTATCTTCTGCGGGAGCTTCTTTAAAGTAAAATGACCCCTTTTGACTTTTTTTGGCTACTTCCGCATCAAAAAGTACAACACCCTTTTTACTGATCACTCCGTCTTCACTCAACGATGAGCCTACGAGGTTGTATATTTTGGTCTTACTGTTGTACACGCTGCCAACGGCATACAGCTTGCCGTTCAGCATAAAAACATCTTCAAACTCAACTTCCTTATCGTTCATTTCAGGAAGTATGATCTTTTTAGAAGATAGCTGCTTCATACTTGCCGCGTCAAATATTTTGAGCGAAAAATCATCCTTTCTGACGGCGAGTGCATAGATCTTATTATTGGATTCGCCAATTATTTTTACAATCTTGATGCCATCGTCCGGCAATTCCTCACCATAGGTTAGGTTTATATTCTCCAGTTTGTTTTGGGCCTGAAGTACGGTAACGCCCATAAATAGCGCCATCAGCGCGGTTAGTAATTTTTTCATCGAGGTATTATATTTTTCCGCTATGATACGAAAACTGTTGGGGAAAAATTAACTTCCTGAAAAAAAATTACGCTACTCATTAATCACCCTTTGCTGGTGTGTTATACTTTCCTGATGTATTGCTTTAAAAAGAGTATGAATGAAATCTTCACTCAACTCTTTTTCGCTGCCCATCGCTATCATTCGCTCCAATACCTCTTTCCAGCGCTTATCCTGTAAAACAGCAACATTATTCTCTTTTTTTA
Source organism: Flavobacteriaceae bacterium (assembly GCA_021151665.1). Taxonomy (GTDB): domain Bacteria; phylum Bacteroidota; class Bacteroidia; order Flavobacteriales; family Flavobacteriaceae; genus Flavobacterium. The sequence continues at coordinate 80,151 of JAGKWW010000001.1, read as the reverse complement.
ATGCGCCTATATCTTCCGCAATTTTCATGCGGCTGCCTAATAGCTCTATCATGCGTGCGTCCAGCTCATCAATGCGGGCCCGGTGTTGCATTAGCTTATTGCTGCATTCAAAATCAGGATTTGTTTTTTCGCGCACCGTCAGGCTTTCCAGTATTTCTTTCAGCCGGTTTGGCGTAACCTGCTGCGCAGCGTCGCTCCATGCCTTATCCGGATGATTGTGCGTTTCTATCATCAGGCCATCATAATTCAGGTCAAGCGCCTGCTGGCTTACCTGCTGTATCATATCACGCCTGCCGGTTATGTGCGACGGATCGCAGATGATGGGCAGGTCCGGAAAACGTTCGTGCAGTTCTATCGCCAGCTGCCATTCGGGTATGTTTCGGTATATTGTTTTCTGGTAGGTAGAAAACCCGCGATGGATGATGCCCAGCTTGCGCAATCCTGCATTATAAAGGCGCTCTACACCACCCAGCCAAAGCGCAAGGTCGGGGTTCACAGGGTTCTTTACGAGTACGATCTTATCGGTTCCGGCAAGCGCATCGGCGATTTCCTGCACGGCAAACGGGTTAACGGTAGTGCGCGCCCCAATCCATAACACATCTATATCATGTTCCAGAGCCAATTTTACATGTGTCGCGTTGGCTACCTCTACGGCCATCAAAAGCCCGGTTTCACGTTTTGCCTGTTGCAGCCACTTTAACCCGATGGCGCCCACGCCTTCAAATCCGCCCGGCCGTGTGCGCGGCTTCCATATCCCGGCGCGGTAAATGCTCACATCGCTGTTCTTTAACTGATGGGCAATATCCAAAACCTGCTCTTCGGTTTCGGCGCTGCAGGGGCCTGCAATGACCAGCGGATGGGGTAGATTAAGGGCATTGAGCCACTCGCGTAATTGACTGCTGTTTTCCATTTTCGAAAATAACTACAAAGGTAGCACATTGCAAACAGATATAGAACCGCAGGCACGGTACAATAACTTATAAGGTTAAACGGTTATAGAAAACAAAGCACGCTTTACAAAATCTTGCTATTTTTGCGTAAAATTCAACGGGTATGTCAATAGAGGTTAAGGATATTTCAAAAAATTACGGCGAACAGAAAGCGCTGGATGCTGTTTCTTTTGCGGTAAAAAAGGGCGAGATCGTGGGTTTCCTTGGGCCGAACGGCGCAGGCAAATCTACCCTGATGAGAATACTTACTACCTTCCTGAATGCTGATGCAGGCACAGCGCTTGTCAACGGGTTTGATATAGCCACCCAGCCTAAAGATGTGCAGCGCTCAGTAGGCTACCTGCCGGAGCACAACCCTTTGTATCTTGACCTGTATGTACGCGAGTACCTTGCTTTTAACGCCGATGTGTATAAGGTTGCCAAGGCACGCATTGAGGAAGTAATTTCGCTCACCGGCCTGACCCCCGAAGCGCACAAAAAAATTGGTGAACTCTCTAAAGGGTACCGCCAACGTGTTGGCCTGGCCACCGCCCTGTTGCATGACCCACAGGTACTGATACTCGATGAGCCTACAACAGGACTCGACCCGAATCAGCTGGCTGAAATACGAACTTTGATAAAGAATATCGGGAAAGACAAAACAGTGTTCCTTTCTACCCATATTATGCAGGAAGTAGAAGCCATCTGCGACCGCGTGATCATTATCAATAGTGGAAAGATCGTTACCGATAAAAAATTAAACAACCTGGTTCAGGATGAAGCCCAGGTTATCGAAGTGGAGTTTGACCTGCGCGTAGAAGAGCAACTGCTTCATACCCTTCCTAACCTTGTTGAGGCAAAAAATATCCATGACCTTACATGGGAATTGTCTTTTTCAACTTCTAAAGACATGCGCCCTGCCCTATTCGACTTTGCACAGGAAAACGGGCTAAAGACCCTTCAGCTTAACCTGAAGAACAAAAATCTTGAGGCGGTGTTCCGTGAAGTAACCAAAAAGAAGAAGTAACTACTCGTAAATCACATCGCCGTGATAGAGCCGTTGCACCTGTACAGAAGCAGGGTGGCTTTTCAGCACCAGGTTTCCTGTAGAGTATAATGTGCCACTAACCGTTTGCGATGGCGCCGCAATGATGTCATTTGAGCTGCGGTGAAACACCTGCAAATCCTGCGTTAAAAGGCTGCTCCCGTCAAACCGTGCATCGCCGGAATAAAAGTGAACTGTTAGGTTATCGGCACGGCCCGATATCTTAAAGTAAGACGATCCGTTATCTTCTACAGTCAGCGAATCTGTGTCCAATTCGAGATCAAAGGTTGCAGCTGCCGTATCATTATAAAGGCCTGACTGTAATGTAAGAGCCGGATAGGAAAGCACTCCCCATGAACGCACTGCAAATTGCGAGGCAGAATAGATACTTGTTACATTTGGCGCAGTTATATATACAGTTGTAGTATTGTAGTCACGCACCCAGTTGCACGACGAGCTGTTGCGCAAAACGAGCTTCCCATCCGCCACAGCAGCCGAGATTTCGCTGCGAAGATTTTCGCGGGTTGCAATTTCTACTTTGCATGATGCCCCCTGGCTTAAAACTACTTCAATACCTTCGGATACTTCAATTTGCGTAAATACTTCTACATCCACTTGGTAACGGGTTGCCGCGCCGGCATTACGGAAACACTCCGGCATTTCGGCGGCACAGCCCAAAACCGCAAACAGTAGTGATAGGAAGAATATTTTTTTCATATTACAATCTTATACCCACGCCAAATTCTAACACCTCGGCTTTGGCGCCATGGGTTTTTAAGGTCATAGCAGCGAAGATATTTTTATACGCATAGTATTTCAACCCAACCCGCTGGTATAATGTTCCCGGCTCTTTAAACGGCGCATAAACATAAGCCCCGGCCTGAGCCTCGGCAGAAAACCTGTTGATGAAAAGCTCATACCCGGCAAAAACCCCGGCCTTTCTGTAATCAGTACCTGCCTTTATATTCTCTTCAGGATAGGATACCGATTTATAGGCGATGTATTCCTTCAGGTATTTCGGCCAAAAGAAGTCGCCACCTAACTGAAAGGCGCTGTATCTCCCGATCCTTTTATCGGCATACGCCGAAACCGCATAGTAGCCGTACTGCCTGCTGCCAATTACATCACTTTCATTTACCCCGCCGCGGAAGACAATATTATATTTTATCCTTTCGCTATAATTGAAGACCGAATCCTTAATCGTTGTAATGCGTTCCTGCTTTTCTCCAAAGGAATAACTTACCCCGGCATTTATCGCGAATGTATTAGTGCTTGTATTGGGCGCTTTAATATTGGCGTTGCTGTGGTGCACAAACAAAAGGCCCGCTTTCACACCCAGGCCATTCCAGATAGCAAGCTTATCGTAATTCAACAGGAAATACGTCGACGGCATCAGGTGCATCCCGTAGGCGTAATTACGAAAATTGGTTTCCCGGTCGTATGGATTGGTATTGTAGGCCAGGCCCTGCGCGATACGCAACTGCAGCGTTCTGTTGAGGAAATAAAAATTATAGTGCCCATAAAGCCCATACATCTCGCCAAGCGATGAGTTTTTAAGGTCTTCATAGTGCAGTGAAAAGCCCACATCTGGAAAATTATAAGCCTGATGCCATTCTTTTTGCCCAAACGTCCTGCTATTAAAACTCAGCAGCACGCCATCCGGATGACCTGTTATAAGGTGCTTGATGGTCTTATTATGGGGGATAATGTTGCCATAAAAGTAATTGGCATCTATTGCAAAACCGCCTTCCTGCGCATAGCTGCACAGGGATATTAATAGTAACAAAAGGCTAAGGCGTTTCACATCATAATTTTAACATTTGCAAATATGACGTTATTTTTTAGTTTTAAAAAACTTCTGCGGCTATCGCCCTGATGTTTTCGCTTTTACCCATAGAATAGTAGTGGAGCACGGGAATTCCTGCGGCGATAAGTTCCCTGCTCTGCGCAATGCACCACTCAATGCCCACCTGGCGCACGGCATCATTATCTTTAGCGCGCACTATTTCCATAATGAGCTCATCCGGCAGGTCTACCTTAAAACGATGCGGAATCTGGTTGAGTTGCTTCTTAGTTGATATCGGCTTCAGGCCGGGAATAATGGGCACGGTTATTCCCTCTTTGCGGCATTTGGCTACGAAATCAAAATATTTCTTATTGTCAAAGAACATTTGTGTGACAATGTAAGATGCTCCGTTTTTTATTTTCTGCTTCAGGAAGTAAATGTCGCTGTCCAGGCTTGGCGCTTCCATGTGCTTTTCCGGATAACCGGCGACCCCGATGCAAAAATGGGTTGCAGAAGTATTTTGCAGATGGTCATCAAGATAGATACCGTTATTAAGGCTTGCAATTTGTGTTACCAGTTCCGAAGCAAACTGGTTGCCTTCCTTTTCGGGGCGGAAATATATCTCGCTTTTCACCGCATCCCCGCGCAACGCCAGCACATTTTCGATTCCCAGAAAGTCCAGGTCTATGAGGAAGTTCTCTGTATCTTCCCTGGTAAAGCCGCCACAAAGGATGTGCGGGATAGCATCTACCTGATATTTGTTTTGAATGGCCGCGCAAATGCCCACGGTTCCCGGACGCTTTTTCACGATTCGCTTCTCCAGCAGCCCGCTGGGCAATTCACGGTATTCGTATTCTTCGCGATGATACGTGACATCGATAAAAGGCGGGTTAAACTCCATCAGCGGATCAATACTATCGAATATCGACTGGATGTTCTGTCCCTTCAGTGGCGGAAGTATTTCGAAGGAAAACAATGTCCTTCCGTTGGCTTTTTCTATATGTTCGGTAACCTTCATGGGTTTTAATTTCGGGTTTCAAGTTTTGGGTTTCGTGTTATTCAGAAATGTTTGGCCCCAGCCAGCGGAAAGCTTCTTCCACAGAAATGCCACGGCGCCGTGCGTAATCTTCTACCTGGTCTTTCTTTACTTTTCCCAAGCCAAAATATTTGCTTTGCGGATGGGCAAAATAATAACCCGACACCGATGCAGCCGGCCACATGGCAAAGCTCTCAGTCAGTTTTACTCCGGTATTTTTCTCTGCATCCAGCAACTGCCAGAGGGTTCTTTTTTCAAGATGGTCCGGGCAGGCGGGGTAGCCGGGAGCCGGGCGTATACCTTTATATTCTTCTTTAATCAGCGATTCGTTATCCAGTTTCTCTTCGGAGGCGTAACCCCAGAATTCTTTTCGCACCCGTTGGTGCAGGTATTCGGCAAAAGCTTCAGCCAGCCTGTCGGCTAATGCTTTCAACATAATAGCATTATAATCATCATGCTGCGTTTCAAACTCCAAAGCTTTTTCATCGGCGCCAAAACCGGTAGTGACGCAAAACGCACCTATATAATCCTGTATGCCGGAATCTGCAGGAGCAATGAAATCAGCTAGTGCCAAATTCGGTGTAGAACCGGATTTCTTAGATTGTTGCCGAAGTGTTAGCAGCCTGAGCTCTGTGCCGGCGTCCGGAAGGCTTACCTCGATATCATCGTCATCAACCTGAACCGCCGGGAAGATTCCAAACACCCCTTTAGCTTCCAGCCACTTTTCTGCCACGATTTGCGCAAGCATTTGCTGCGCGTCGGCAAATAGTACCGTAGCCTGTTCGCCCACTACCTCATCGGTCAAAATATCAGGATACTTTCCATGAAGGTCCCATGTCCTAAAAAACGGAGTCCAGTCAATAAACGGCACAAGCTCCTCCAGTCCCGGCGCAACATTACGCACGCCAATAAAAGCAGGTTTTACAGGATTAAAGTCCAGTTTCAGTTTATTGGCGCGCGCTTCTGCCAGCGAAAGAAAGTCTTTTTCACGCGCGCGGCCAAGATAGCCTTCGCGCAATTCATCATATTCCTCTTTTAGTTTCAGGGCAAAATCTTTTTTTAAAGAGTCATTCAGTAAATTTCCTGCTACTCCTACTGCCCGCGATGCATCGTTTACATGCACAACAGGACCACTGTACTCGGGGGCAATTTTTACTGCGGTGTGCGCTCTTGAGGTCGTAGCGCCACCAATAAGCAACGGAAGCGAAATGTTCAGCCGTTCCATTTCGCGCGCCAGGTAAACCATTTCATCGAGCGAAGGCGTTATCAGTCCGCTAAGCCCGATAATATCCGCTTTTTCTTTTACAGCTGCCTCTATGATCTTTTCGGGCGGAACCATCACACCCAAATCAATGATCTCGAAATTATTACATGCCAACACGACCGATACGATGTTCTTCCCTATATCGTGTACATCTCCTTTTACGGTAGCCATTATAATCCTGCCAGCCTTAGCCCCCCCCGCCCCCAAAGGGGGAGCTACCGACTCAGGTGTTTTGGCGACCGTCAAACTTTCTTTTATTCTATCAAGTACAATTTCGGTTCTAAACAAAACTTCGTCGTTTGTAAATCTTATTACTGTATATCCTTCTCCTTCGAGCCAATTTGTACGCTGCGCATCGCTGGCTTTATTTTCAGGTAACTGATGTATGAGGCCATCTACCTCAACTATAAGTTTTTGTTTAAGACAAATAAAATCTGCTATAAAAGAACCGATGATATGTTGCCTCTTAAACTTATAGCCTTCAAACCGCTTGTCATTGAGGGCCCTCCATAAGTGTCCTTCGGCGTCAGTCGGCTGATTTCGCATTCTTTTACAATAGTCCTTTAATACTCCGTATAAACTTAGATCAGCCGTTTGCCAATGGAGGGTTTTCTTAGCGCTGTCATTGGTAACTCCCCCTTTGGGGGCTGGGGGGCTGATAAAAGGTAACAGATACGCTACCGCCTTTTTCATCACCCGGGCCGACTTCACCACCTGAGGAAGGAACATCTTACCGGAACCGAAGAGGTCGCCCACCACGTTCATGCCATTCATCAGGTGTACTTCTATAACCTCAATAGGGCGCGCGGCCTGTTGCCTTGCTTCTTCTACATCCTGCTCTATAAATTCATCGATTCCCTTTACCAGCGCATGGGTAAGCCGCTCCTGTACCGGCAATGTCCTCCATTCTGCGATACCTGTTTCTTTTCCGGCAGATGCTCCTGCGCCTTTAATAGTTTCGGCATATGCCAAAAGCCTTTCCGTAGCATCGTCACGCCTGTCGAGCAACACATCCTCAACATATACCAACAGCTCTTTATCGATCTCATCATACACTTCCAGCATTTCCGGGTTTACGATACCCATATCCATACCATGCTGTATGGCATGGTAAAGGAATGCGGAGTGCATGGCCTCGCGAACCCTGTCATTGCCACGGAATGAGAACGACACATTGCTTACCCCGCCGCTTACGTGCGCGTGCGGCAGGTTTTCGCGAATCCACCTAGCGGCAAGAAAAAAGTCGAGGGCGTTGCGCCGGTGCTCTTCCATACCTGTTGCCACAGGAAAAATATTGGGGTCGAAAATGATATCCTCGGGCGGGAAGCCAACCTCGTTTACCAGGATATCGTAGCTTCGTTTGCAAATGTCGATACGCCGCTGATAAGTGTCCGCCTGGCCATCTTCATCAAAAGCCATGACAATAACGGCTGCTCCATAACGTCTTATCTTCTTTGCATGGTCAATAAAGGCCGCCTCGCCTTCCTTAAGGCTGATGGAATTCACGACGCTTTTCCCCTGAGTAACTTTGAGCCCGGCTTCGATAATTTCCCATTTAGAACTGTCTATCATAACCGGCACGCGTGCAATATCGGGTTCGGCGGCAATAAGGTTCAGGAAGGTGGTCATTGCCTCTACCCCATCAAGCAAACCTTCATCCATATTGACATCGATGATCTGCGCGCCACCTTCCACCTGTGCACGTGCTACTTCGAGCGCTTCTTCGTAATTGCCTTCTTTTATCAGCCTAAGAAATTTACGCGAACCCGTAACGTTGGTACGTTCGCCGATGTTGATAAAATTACTTTCGGGCGTAATGATCAATGGCTCCAGCCCCGAAAGTCTTAAATAACGCTCTTTCATCTTTCCGGGGATATTTGCGGTTGATATTCCTTGGCGATATCGGCGATAAGCCTGATGTGTTCCGGCGTAGTGCCGCAGCAGCCTCCAATGATGTTCACAAGGTTCTCGTCGAGGTACTCCCTGATAAGCACCTGCATCTGTTCTGGCGTCTGGTCATACTCGCCAAAGGCATTGGGAAGCCCTGCGTTTGGATGTGCCGAGATATTGAGTGTAGTATTCTGTGCCAGCCGTTTCAGGTAAGGGCGAAGCTGCTCGGCACCCAATGCACAATTAAAACCAATACTGAGCAACGGTATATGCGAAATTGAGATCAGGAAGGCTTCGACGGTTTGCCCGGAAAGTGTCCGCCCAGACGCATCGGTAATGGTTCCGCTTACCATGATGGGAATGTCAACGCCCCGCTCTTCCTTTACCTCTTCTATGGCGAAAAGCGCTGCTTTCGCGTTCAGCGTATCGAAAATGGTTTCTACCAGCAGAATGTCAACGCCGCCATCCAGCAATGCGTTTACCTGTTGTTTATAAGCCACTCTTAACTCGTCGAAAGTAATGGACCGAAACCCCGGGCTGTTTACATCGGGGCTCATGCTGGCGGTACGGTTGGTGGGGCCAATCGACCCTGCAACAACCCGTGGCTTTGAGGAATCTTTTGCGGTAAATTCATCCGCCACTTTTTTCGCAATGCGCGCCGACTCGTAGTTGAGCTCGTATACCAAATGTTCCATGTGGTAATCGGCCATACCAATAGTGGTGCTGCTGAATGTATTGGTTTCAGCAATATCGGCGCCGGCTTTAAAATACTGGCGATGCACCTCGGCAATAGCCTGCGGCTGGGTTATTGACAACAAGTCGTTGTTGCCCTTCAGCGGATGCGGGAAGTCACGGAAGCGTTCGCCGCGGAAATCTTCCTCGGTAAACTTATAGCGCTGCAGCATGGTGCCCATTGCGCCATCCAGCACGAGGATGCGATGTTTTAAAATTTCATGTATAGACATATCTAATAAAATATGTCATCAAAAAAAGGGGAGGAAACAGGCGGGGAAGCCTGGTCGTGTGTTATCTATCCACAATTGTGGTAGAAAGTAGCACCTTCTTTAAGAGTAAAGGGTTGCTAAGGCTTCAACGGGTCTATTCCCTCCGCCTTTCGTGATAACGTTTTCAGTGTGTGTAAGAACAATGCAAAGTAACTACATAAATTGATACGATGCAACTACCTTAACTAAGCCGCTTCGCTTTTCAGGCCTGCTATATCCAGTACGGCATTGTACAAAGCATCAGCCACTCCGGCTGTAGTGTTTTTGCGTACCTCCGGAAACCGATACTCTGCTCCATGCTTATTGCTTAGCAGCCTCACCTGTGCTTCGAACTCCGGGTGCAACTTCTGAAGGGTACTGTTTACCGAAACAATATGAAACCCGTTGCGCACAAGGTCGGCATATTCGCGTACGAGTTCGGTACTGCCGGTAGCATCTACAGCGATGAGATTATCAAGGCTGTTCTTATAAATATAATCGTAAACATCTTCTATACGGAACGGAACCCCAAACTGGATGAAGTTAGCCTCCCATGAAAACGTGCCTCCCTCCTTTTCGTAGAATGCCACGGTGGAATTGGTAATTACCGGAAACCGGAAATCGAGCTTGCTGTCAAGGATAAGGGCTTTCCGCTCTTTCGAAATTTTATTGATAAATGCACTACCGGCGTTCCCGATGCCGAATAGCACTATATTGATCTTTTTGGTCATAATAAAAATGATTTAATAGAAACTGCCCCCGCTGACCGCAGGGGCAGCCCTAAAAACAAACAAACAAAAACAACTTATAAAACAAACTATGATCTAACTGTGGGTGTACTCTTTGTAAAGCACAAAATCCATAGGCGACGAAGCCAGGCAACTGTATACGCTGCTTTGCTCCTGCACCTCTTTCAGCCATCGCTGCAGGGCGGGTAGCGGGGCCGCCGAAGCAGGCATCAGCAACACCTTTACGGTTTCAAACCCTGCTGTAGACAGGCTGCCCTTTATCTCTACCTGCAAAGAATTAAGCGAGATGCCCTGCGCCGCTGCCGCGAGATGCCCAATGGAGTTAAGGTATCCTGCAAAACCTGCGAGCAGGAATTCAAACGGATTGGCCGTTTTGTCTTTCGGGTCGGCTATATGCAGGCTGGTGCTTACTGTTTTTACAACAAAACTGCTGTTGCTGCCTGTGTAGCCGAGAACGTTGATGGATGAAGTGCTCATAAAAATTATTTTGTGCGTGAATACTAAAAACTAAAAGGCCCCTTTTGCATTTGCTGCCAAAGGGACCTTTACCTGATTATAAAAACTAAAGATTAAGTCGTCCGGATTGGCAATGGCGTATAATACCAGTACATCTGTGTAGTACAGTTGCGGTGCATGGTATTGGTATTTTGTTTTATAGACGCCATATCGGTAGTTGTATTAATAAAAAAGCCCCTGCTTTGTATTGCAGGGGCTTTGTATAATTTTATAATGATACTAAAAATTATGCAATAAATGCCCCCGCGGAAGGTTTCCACATCTGGTGACGGTAATTGCACATCGTTAGTTTCATAATTTCGGATTGTTACTTTCGCAAACTTCCGCACAAATTTTCAATTCGCCAAATAAATCTTTTAACTTTAACATATAACGATTTCGGAAACGGCCGATAATAATTAGCTGATTATTTTTTATTTTTCCGAATATGCTTCATAAATTTGCAGCTATAAAACTCAGGAGGAAAGATTTGAACTGATTGCAACCTCGGTAAAAAATGCTAAAGCAGGCCTGCCCTCCTTTTAGCCCCGTGCAATCTCCTGTCTTTTTTCCGCTTAATTATAACTATTTATGGCATATTTATTTACGTCAGAATCAGTAAGCGAAGGGCATCCGGACAAGATTGCTGACCAGATCTCGGATGCGCTGATAGATAATTTCCTGGCCTTTGACCCCGAGTCTAAAGTCGCCTGTGAAACACTGGTTACAACCGGGCAGGTGATACTTGCCGGCGAAGTAAAATCTAAAACCTACCTTGATGTACAGCAGATAGCGCGCGACGTTATCAAAAAGATCGGCTATACCAAGAGCGAATATATGTTTGAGGCCAACTCGTGCGGTGTGCTTTCGGCCATACACGAGCAATCGCAGGACATCAACCAGGGGGTCGACAGGCAGAACAAGGAAGACCAGGGCGCCGGCGACCAGGGGATGATGTTCGGCTACGCTACCAACGAGACAGAAGACTATATGCCGTTGGCGCTTAATCTTTCGCACAACATCCTTCGCGAGCTTGCTGCACTGCGCCGTGAGAACAAAGAGATTACATACCTGAGGCCTGATGCCAAAAGCCAGGTAACACTGGAATATGACGATAACAACAAGCCGGTACGCATTGATGCTATCGTGGTTTCTACCCAGCATGATGATTTTGATGAGGAAGAGGCAATGCTTGCTAAGATTAAGACAGACATCATCGAGATCTTGATTCCGCGTGTTAAGGCGAGCCACCCGCAATATGCGCACCTTTTTAATGACCAGATACAATACCACATCAACCCAACCGGCAAGTTTGTAATAGGCGGCCCTCACGGCGATACCGGCCTTACCGGAAGGAAGATTATTGTAGACACCTACGGCGGTAAAGGAGCCCACGGTGGTGGTGCTTTTTCGGGTAAAGACCCAAGTAAAGTTGACCGCAGCGCTGCTTATGCTACGCGCCATATTGCAAAAAACCTTGTAGCCGCAGGCCTTGCCGAAGAAGTATTGGTACAGGTGTCGTACGCTATCGGAGTCGCAAAACCAACTAACATTTACGTAAATACTTACGGCACTGCCAAAGTGAATAAGACTGATGGCGAGATCGCGAAGATCGTGGAAGGTATATTCGACATGAGGCCTTACTTTATCGAGCAACGCCTGAAACTGCGCAACCCGATCTACAGTGAAACCGCTGCTTACGGGCACATGGGTCGCAGGCCGGAAACGGTGACCAAAACATTCTCTGCTCCCGGAGGCAAAACCAAAGAGGTAACGGTAGAGCTGTTTACCTGGGAGAAGCTGGACTATGTAGACAAAGTGAAAGAAGCCTTTGGCTTGTAATATATTGATGTTATATAATTAGGAAAATGCCCGCCGTAAAGCGGGCTTTTTTATTTTCTTTTGTCTTGAAACAAAAGAAACAAAAGTTCAAGGCTGACAAATTTTTCCGCTTAAAATCTACAGCGAACTTTGGCCGTCGCAACCCAAGCCGCTCACACTGCGTGTTCGCTCGTGGATTGCTTTCCATCTCCCAACCCAAAGTTCGCTTTGATTTTGTACGCGAAAAATTTCATGCCCTTGTTATGCATTCAACACCCTAAAGGCTATACCTCACCGTAAATAGCAAATATCTTGGCTGCACGATATATCTTGAAGTGCGCGTAGAGAACTGGTTAAAGCTGTCGTCGTTCAGCGAGGTGGTATTGAGCAGGTTGGTGCCTCCCATTTTAAATTCCCACTTGCTGTCTTTTTTACGGTACATGATGCTTGCGCTCAGAAAGTCGTATTCATTGTCAGAGGTTTTGGCGCTGTTGTAGTAATGGTTGTATTCGTATTCGGCGGTAACGGTGAGCGCTTCCCAGAAATAATAGTCGAACCGTGCGTAAGGCTGATGCGTGTAGAACTTGCTGCCGGCATAATCATTTACGTTGAGCGAATAGCCCACCTCAAGATTGGGGATGTTGGCATAGCTGGTAGAAAAGCTGCCTTTGTAATTCTGCGTAAACTGTTCATTTACCTGCCGTACAGAATTGTTCAGCGATGGCACCTGTCCGGCATTGGCGGTATCGAAACGAAAGTTGTTGAACTTGCTCCATGAGAGCGCCACATTGCCCGAAAACTTATAATACCTGAGGAAGCTGCGCGTGTAGCCTGCATTGCCCGAAAGCACCTTGTCGGCAAAGTTGGAATTGACAACCGTACTCACCTGGTTGATTCCGGTAAAGCCCGCAATATTTTTCACGGCATCTTCACGGTAGCTGTAATTTACCGAGCCGAAGATCTGCGTAAAATTGAACATGTCGTAGCGCGAATAACTGAGGGAGTGTGTTTGATATAAGGCATTCTCCAGATTGCGGTTACCGCGGAAAAGCGAGTTGTAATTATTCAGGATAAGCCCCTGCGCGAAGTTGGCCACATCGGTAAAGTTGGTGGTCATGGAATAGTTATACACCAGGCGTTCCGCTTTTTTCATTTGGTAAAGCGCATAGATATCGGGAAGCAGTCGGTAGAAATTGTTATCAACTTTGGTGCCCAGCTGTTCATTGAACGACGTGTAGCTATGGAAGCTAACGCCCGGATTAAAGGTGAATTTACCTGTAATAAATTTATAATGCAGCCCTACAAAGGCATCGTTGAAAGTGTAATTCACTTTGTTCTTCGCGGCCTCACCCAAGTCTGTTGATGTACCGTTATCCAAAATCTGGAAAATGCCGGAGTTGAAGTTCTGGTACGAATAAGTGTCCCCGATAGTGATATCAATATTGCTCTTTGGGGTAACCATGTAATAATAATCGGCTTTTGCATCCAGTTTATTTGTGGTCACAAAACGGTCCTGTCGCAGGTTGTAGCGCCCCGTTACCGGATACAAACCAAGCGACAATGATGAGGTTCCGCCTGAGCCGCCGCCCGGGAAAGGATTGTTTTGAAGGCTGGCAGTGTAGAAGGGATCTTCCTGCTGATACAGGTGCTGCGCCTCAAACGCAAAAACATTTTTGTCGTTGAGCGTATAATAGTAATTGAGGTTCTGGTTAACAGAAAATGGCTTCTGCTTCTTGTTGGTATAGATATCCTGGCTTTGCGAGGTTTCGGGATAAACCGCCGATAGCAAACCTGTGGCTTCTTCCTGGTTCGATATCTTGGCTAATGCATCATAATCGAAATGGACGTTCTTATTGGGCTTGTAACTGGAGCTGAGCTTAAACAAACCGAAGTCGCTTTTTTGTTCCGAGGTTTCTGTGGTTTGCTGGGTGGTCTGCGGCTGGTTGGTTTGCGGATTGAGCACCTGGCTACGGCTGTAGGTCTGCAACTCGTTGCGGCTCGAATTGATTATGGCAAATCCGCTGATCGTCCATGTGTCTTTTGGGTTGTAGCTAAAGTTGGCTGCGCCGAACTTTGTCTCTATCTCCTTTGCGCGGTTATTGCGCAGCAGCGAAATGCCCAGGTCATTGCTGGACACGTTGAAGCTGGTGCCGCCCTTACGCATCATGCTCCGGAAACCGCCGGTGAACTTAAAATAGTCCTGAATGGTAAGCGGCAGCTCGCCGTTGTTATTGAAATTTGTAATAAGGTTCAGGCTGTATTTCGGATTGTAATAAAAAACCTTGGGGTTCACGATGTAACGCCCGCCATCGCCAAAGCCGGCGCCGGCAGTAAGATCGCCAAACCAGAAATTCTTCTTGCCGCTTTTCAGTTTGATGTTCATGGCAACATTCTCCTCATTATTCTCAAGGCCTTTCAGCTGCGATACCTCGTTGTAATTGCGCAGTACCTCGATCTTGTCCAATGCGTCGGCGGGAATGTTCTTAACGCCCAGCTTGGTATCGCCGTCAAAGAAGTCCTTTCCTTCTACCATCAGCTTCGATACCGTTTTACCCTCCACCTTTACCTCGCCATCGGAGTTCACCTCAACGCCGGGCAGTTTTTTCAGCACATCCTCAAGTTTCCGCTCCGACCCATTCGTAAACGAATCGGAATTATACACAATGGTATCACCTTTTACGGTCACCGGCATTTCATGAACGATCTCGAGCTCCTGCAGTTCGATACCCTGCTGTAAAGTGATATTTTTCACGATGTCGGCAGTACCGGTAGTTAACGGCATTTCCATCGGCGTGTAACCAATGAATGTAGCCTTTAGTGTATATTCGGAATTTGCCTTCAGGTTTAACTGGTACCGGCCTGCCTCATTGGTAATGGCATAGGCATCCATAGCATTGGTAGCCTTGTTTACGGCCATGATATTGGCCATTTCCAGCGCTGTTCCGGTAGAGTCCTTTATTACGCCCTCGACCTTAATATTTTGTGAAAAGCCAGTGGCTGAAACCGCCATCAAAATAGCCAGTAAAAATATCCTCATTGTGTTTTGTTTGTTTTATCCTCCTGCCCTTATAATGCGCATGCCGCCGTTTCCACCATTCTCCCTGTTATTCATCTGCTGCATTTCAATGGCTTTATCAATCGCCAGTTTTTGAAATTCGTCCCTGTTTATCTTTTTTCCTTTCGAAGGCTTTACGATCTCCTTCACATTAGCAGGGTTTAGCACCACTTTAGAGCACAATATACTCCTGTGGCCGTCGCCAGCCTCCAGTATCAGGCCCGGTAAGCCCCAATAATCTGCAGGACCATGCGCCACGGGAATTTCGGTAGTGTACCATGCCGTTATCACCATTTCTTTCGGCTCCATGATCATAATACCGGGTGAGCTATGCTGTTTCAGATCCTCTTTTACTTTCGGTGGCTTAATGGTCATTGTGGCCTTATGGCAAAGGTAATCCCCGATTTTCTTTGTCTCAGCGCCCAGCTGCCATTCCGGTTTTTTCAGCGTATCGGTAACCAGGAACTCTTTCCCGAACAGCTCGGTTTCCTGAAGCAGTACTTTTTCTCTCAGGTTACGGTACAGCTTGCCATCGCCAATGCTGTTAATCTGGACTTGTACCTGGCTTTGCGGTTGTGGTACATCGAGCCTTTCTTCCTGTAGGTACAGCGATGCCGACTTATCAAAATCCAACGTATAGGTTTTCAGTGACGCCTTCGTGAGCTGGGCTGCCATGGCGGCCTGGATATCGGGCGGCAACTCCTTCCCTGAATTATCCGCTTTTGGGACATTGACATTAAGCTTTACTTCATAGGTGGCGGTGCCCCTAAAATCCTGCGCTGATGTAAGATAATATGCCAACAGCGCAATTAGTGCAACATAGTTTTTCATGATGGTTGATTTTAGCCATCACAAATAAACTAAATATTTAGTTTTAAAACTAATTTTGTAGTTAATAAACTATTTTTTTAGTTGTTAAGGCCTTTGCATACGTCCGGGGCCGCCGTTACGCTGAAACATCTCGCGCATCTCCTCGGTCTTTTTAAGTACAACTTCGTCATATTTGGCCTGGGTTACCTTCTCGCCCTTAGTCGGCGCTTTTATCTCGGCCTTTTCCTTAGGATTAATAACAACCTTAGAACACAGTATTGTCGTACGGCCATCGTTCACTTCCAGTATCAGGCCCGGCAGTCCCCAATAGCTTTCCGGTCCCTGGCTTACCGGTATTTCGGGCGTATACCAGGCCGTAACCGTTTTGGTTTTGGGCATCTCCACATCCTTCATGAAGTTAGTTTTCTGGTCGCCCTCCTTTGGCTGTTCGGCAGGCTTATCACCTTCCTGCCTGCGCATCCTGAAATTCCTGAAATCCGATTTGCTCGCCGGCATAATTGCTGTTGCTTTGTAGCAGGTATAGTTGCCTATTTTACGGGTCTCATTCTCCATTTTCCATTTGATGCGTGGCAGGGTATCGGCAATGAGGAATTCTTTGCCAAACACTTCTTTTTCAGACGCAAAGGTTTTATCCTTTACATTCTTATATAGCTTGCCACCACCGCCCATGAATGACGCCATCATCCGGAACATACCGCCGGTTTCTGATCCCGGCGCTTCGAGCTTTTCCTCTTCTTCATAGATGGAGGCTGTTTTATCGAAGCGCAGTACCAACGTCTTTTCCAGCGCTTTCTTCATCCGGTCTTCCATGGCTTTGCGCTCATCGGGGCTTAGCTCACGCCCGCCGGGCGGACGCGCATCATTTATACTGATCTTGGTTTCGTAGACCGCCATTCCCTGAAAGTCCTGTGCAGTGGCTGCCGTTGTTGCTATCAGCGCAAATGCAGATAATAGTATATTTTTCATCGTGATATCATTAGTTTCTTTTTAGACTGAAAAAACGGCTTTTCGTTACATCGGGCCCGCGAAGTTTTATACAAATGTAAAGCACTGCGAGATAGTATTATCAAAAATGCGGTAAACACATAAAGAACAGGAGTTAAATTGAATTATTCACAATGAAGGCATTTGATATCCGCGTCTTATTTATAATTATATTTACCAGATGAAACGGTTATTCCTATTTCTTCTCGCTGTTTTTACCCTTAGTGGTTACGCCCAGGAGATCGGGCTGCCTGCCCGGCTGCTTGTAAAAAACCGGACTGCAACAGAAACGTATGTAGGCACCGATGCGTTTGGGTGGGAATATACCATTGCCGATAACGAGTTCCGCAAAGCAAAAGAGGGCCGAGTCCTGAAATATAAAACCCTTTCCCTGGGCGATATTTATAAGGCTGATATCCAGAATCCGCTGCAGATCGTACTGTTCTACCGAAAGTTCAATGCCGTGGTATTGCTGGACAACCAGTTGAACGAGACCTCCCGCATCCTGTTTTCAGACCTTAACGAACCTGTAGTTGCCGAGGCTGTTTCCCTGGCCTCACAAAACCGGCTTTGGGTATACGACGTAAACCGCCAGCAGATAGGGCTGTATGATATTGCCAAAGCAACATTTCGCACTATTACCTCACCGTTTAGCGACCCGTTAAACTATTACCAGA
Organism: Flavobacteriaceae bacterium; assembly: GCA_021151665.1. Taxonomy (GTDB): domain Bacteria; phylum Bacteroidota; class Bacteroidia; order Flavobacteriales; family Flavobacteriaceae; genus Flavobacterium. The sequence goes on along the minus strand of JAGKWW010000001.1, from coordinate 62,606 downwards.
GCGACTATAACTATTTTTACTGGATAGATACCAAAAACAATTGCTATTCTTTAAACCTGTTTGGGAAAGTGCAACAGCTCGGTAAAGTTCCCGATTACAGCCAGGTACAGCTTGCCCCGCCCGGCAATGCAATCATCTATAACAACGAAGGGCTTTTTGTTTTTTCGTTCACCGATAATACCTTGAAGCCTGTTGTTCCTGTTGATAAAAGCTTCAGGGGCTTTCACTATGCTGCGCAAATTTTATCTATTTTTACCGAGAACGAAATTACCCAGTATAAAGTAACTTTACCTTAGATAATGCATATAGCTGTTGCCGGAAATATTGGTGCCGGAAAAACGACCCTTACGGGTTTATTGGCCAAAAATTTTAAATGGGAACCGCACTACGAAGATGTGGTAGACAACCCTTACCTGGACGATTTTTACCACCAGATGGAACGTTGGTCTTTCAACCTCCAGATCTATTTCCTTAACAGCCGCTTCAACCAGATATTGCAAATTCGCGAAAGCGGCAAGAATATTATACAAGACCGTACGATCTACGAGGACTCCCACATTTTTGCGCCCAATCTTCATGCCATGGGCCTGATGAGCAATCGCGACTTCAGTAACTACAAATCGTTATTTGAGTTAATGGAAAGTTTTGTAGCAGCTCCCGATCTGCTGATCTACCTCCGCAGCTCTATCCCGAACCTGGTAAAGCAAATACACAAGCGTGGCCGTGATTACGAAAACTCCATATCTATAGACTACCTGAGCAGGCTAAACGAGCGATACGAAGCCTGGATACAGGGTTATGACAAGGGCAAGCTTCTTATCATCGATGTAGACCATCTTGATTTTGTAGATAACCCTGAAGACCTTGGTTTTATAGTAGACCGCATTAATGCCGAACTTAACGGATTGTTCTAAAAAAATTAAGCCCCGCAATTGCGGGGCTCGTTATTTCTATTTATTACGGGATGTTTTAAATTCCTCGATCTTCTGGTTCACTTCCGCTTCGGTACCCTCAAAGCTTTTTTCTTCTGTTTTAATCTCTCCGCCCGAAAGCTTTGAAATTGTGACAGTGGCTTTTACATTGCCTTTCTCGTCACGCATCCTGTCAACGGTAAATTCTTCCGCTGCCTTTTGCCCGATAACCACTTCGTCCTGAGCAACATTTGACACCTCAATTTTCACTGCGTCCTGATCTGCTCCGGCATCGGCTGCATGTCCGCCCAATATAGGGGCAATAACAAGCCCGATAAGGCATGTAAGCTTAATAAGGATGTTCATAGACGGGCCTGATGTATCTTTAAAAGGATCGCCCACCGTATCTCCTGTCACTGCCGCCTTATGCGCATCAGAACCTTTATAGGTCATTTCACCATTAATCATTACACCGGCTTCAAAAGATTTTTTGGCGTTATCCCAGGCACCGCCGGCGTTGTTCTGGAATACCGCCCAAAGAACGCCCGAAACAGTAACACCAGCCATGTAGCCACCAAGCATTTCCGCTACTAGTTGGTTGTTATCCGGATAAACAAGCATACCGACCAAAACAATCGCAATAGGGAAACCTATAGTCAGAAGCCCCGGAAGCATCATTTCGCGAAGTGCAGCCTTTGTAGAGATCTCTACGCATTTGCCATACTCCGGCTTGCCTGTGCCTTCCATAATGCCTGCAATTTCGCGGAACTGCCTACGCACTTCGTACACCATATCCATCGCGGCGCGCCCTACGGAGTTCATCGCCAAAGCAGAGAACACCACCGGAATCATACCCCCAATGAAAAGCATTGCCAGTACCGGCGCTTTAAAGATGTTGATACCGTCAATACCCGTGAAAGTTACATAAGCTGCAAATAGCGCCAGTGAAGTAAGCGCAGCCGAAGCAATAGCAAAACCTTTTCCGGTAGCGGCAGTTGTATTTCCTACTGAGTCAAGAATATCGGTACGGGTACGAACTTCTTTTGGCAGCTCGCTCATTTCGGCAATACCACCGGCGTTGTCAGAAATTGGGCCGAACGCATCGATAGCCAACTGCATAGCCGTAGTAGCCATCATTGCTGAAGCCGCAAGGGCAACGCCGTAAAAGCCCGCGAGGGCATATGATGCCCATATGGCACCGGCAAATAATAGTACCGTCGGGAAAGTTGATACCATCCCGGTGGCAAGCCCTGCAATAATATTAGTACCGGCACCGGTGCTTGATTTTTGCACGATAGCCAGGATAGGTTTTTTACCAAGGCCCGTATAATATTCGGTTACCGATGATATTACGCCGCCTACAAACAGGCCTACCATGGTTGCATAAAACACCCTCATAGAAGAAATGTCTTTAGCGCCTTCGCCATAGAATTCCATTTTCAGTGTTTCGGGAAGCATATAGTCTACCAAAAAGAAGCAGGATACAGCCACCAATATGATAGATACCCAGTTGCCCACGTTGAGGGCTCCCTGTACCTGCGCTTCTTTTGCATTATTATCTTTAATACGCACCAACAGCGTTCCTATAATTGAGAAAAGTATACCGAAGCCGGCAATCGCCATTGGCAGAAGGATAGGGCCTATGCCTCCAAACTTATCGGTAAATTCCGGATTTGCAATAAGTATATCCCTGAGAACATAATTACCAAGTACCATGGCGGCAAGTACTGTTGCCACATAAGAGCCAAAAAGGTCGGCGCCCATACCCGCCACGTCACCCACATTGTCACCTACGTTATCGGCAATGGTTGCGGGGTTGCGCGGATCATCTTCCGGGATACCGGCCTCTACCTTACCTACAAGGTCGGCACCCACATCGGCCGCCTTAGTATAAATACCTCCGCCAACGCGTGCAAACAATGCAATAGATTCCGCACCCAGCGAAAAGCCTGCAAGTGTTTCAAGTACGATGGTCATCAGTTCCTGCGGCGTATGCTCTACGCCTTCGTAGGCAGCGGCGCTCCAGTGGCCACCCATAAAGTAATGGTAAAAGAATATAAAGAACGCGGTTAGCCCAAGTACGGCAAGCCCGGCAACGCCGAGCCCCATTACGGTACCTCCGCCAAAAGAAACTTTAAGTGCATTGGGCAGGCTGCTACGGGCGGCCTGTGTAGTACGCACGTTGGTTTTGGTAGCGATCTTCATACCCATATTTCCTGCCAGGGCAGAAAAAAACGCGCCAAAAATAAACGCGATCACAATAAGGTAATCTGTGGTAGGCACAATGTAGGCAATTACAGCCAGCGCCACACTCGCCACCAACACAAAAATGGTAAGCAGTTTGTATTCCGCTTTCAGGAAAGCAAGGGCGCCTTCGTAGATGTAATCTGAAATTTCTTTCATCTTGCCATCGCCGGCGTCCTGTTTTAACACCCAGGATCTTTTTGCTGCCATAAACAGCAGACCCAGTACGGCCATTACAGCCGGAACATAAATCATGATTGACTCCATAAATTAGGGTTTTGGTTGATAGTTATCTTCGTAAATGTAACAATATCAACAAAAAAAAGCAATATCCATTTTAAGAATATTGCTTTACAGAGTCAAATTTTTTAACAAAATCTCTATCTAATGCTAAAAAGCTCTTCGGGCTTATTTTCAAGCGCCTCAAAACGATCTACGCATTCATCGATAATTGCACGGGCCTCATTTACATCGCCCCATCCTTCAACATCAACTTTTTTGTTTTCAAGGTCTTTATAAACCTGGAAGAAATGCTCGATTTCTTTAATAAGGTGTGGATTTACATCGCTAAGGTCGTTCAGCTTGTTCCAGATCGGGTCAGATACCGGCACACACACGATCTTCTCGTCCGGGCCTTTTTCGTCTGCCATGTGGAATACCCCGATAGGTTTAACTTCCATCACACAGCCCGGGAAAGTAGGCTCTGTAACAAGTACCAGCACATCAAGCGGATCACCGTCAAGTGCAAGTGTTTCCGGAACAAACCCGTAATCTGCAGGATACATCATCGATGAAAAAAGCATCCTGTCATAGCGTATTTTTTTTAGATTGAAGTCGTACTCATACTTGTTCCTGCTACCCTTTGGGATTTCTATCAGGACATCAAAAGTTTTTAATTTTGCTGCAGACATTATTTATGTGTGTTAAAATTCATTATTGCGGGTGCAAAAGTAGCACAAAAATAATGTTATACAAGGGAAAATGAAGTGGTTATGTATAGTATTTTAACAACTTCACATAAATTTAATGCGGAAATTTCCGGCCACGCTTCTCCAGGTAATAATGCCAGAGGAAGAAAGCGGCTGTAGTACGGTAAGGGGTCCATTTTTTTGTATAGTCAACTATCTCATTTGCAGAAGATAAGCCTGTAAGGTCTTTTATTGCAGAAACAATACCGATATCGCCCAGCGGCAAAATGTCGGGCGATCGCAGGGAAAACATCATATAGACATCTACCGTCCAGTGGCCTATGCCTTTTATTTTTATCAGTTGATCGCGTACCTCTCCTGGATTCATCACTGCAAACCGGTCAGGGTTTATGCCACCGTTTATAATAGCACGGGCAATTTCGCGCAGGTAAAGCGACTTCTGCCTGCTGATGCCGCACTGCCGCAATTGGTCATCAGTAAGAAGCAATACGTTCTGCGGATGTATGCCGCCGGTGGCATCTTGAAGTTTAATATGCGATGCCCTCGCCGAATTAAGCGACACCTGTTGCTCAAGCACTGTACGGCAGAGGCTTTCAAAGCCCTCCGGCCGCCTGGAAAAGCCCGGCATTCCGTACTCTGCCAGTAAACGCCCGAAAAGTGGGTCAAGTGCAATTAGCTTTTCTGTGTTTTCTATTACTATGTCCATAAAAAAAGGCTCCCTTACCGGAAGCCTGAATTATAATTGAATATCTGATTATCCGGCAGTTTCTGATTTTTCGCAATCGTAAACGCACCCGTTTTCATTGCAAAAAGGTACTTTCTTCCCGTTTACAGTTATAAACTGCAGGTTGCAGCCCGTTGCGCAACCCCTGCAGGTAGTGTATGAAACTGCATTAGGATCTTCCATTACAAAAGACAACGACCTGCGATCAAGATTTACACCTATCGAAGTGCCTTTATTATCGCTTGCAACCATCATGTAGCCTTTATCGTCAGGATCGTTAAAAGAGGTTTTCTCAAGGATCTCTAAAGACTCAATAACGACATCTTCATAACCCTGGTCGCGAAGGACAATCATAAAAGCTTCTTTATAGCCTTCTTTATCACCTGTAATTACATAGGTATTGGTTATTTCGTCATACCGTCCAACCTCGCCGGCCCACAACGACCCCCTCATAAACATGGAAGAGGAAGGGTTTGAAGCGGCGGCTGATGCGCTTTCGGTATCCAGCGGCGTATTGTCTTCTGAACACCCAACAAATGCAATGGCAGAAAGTAATAACACGAAAGCAGCGGATAGGGTAATTTTTTTCATAGCGGTAAGATTTAGTTTCCTACGCATAAAATTACCTAAAGAATATGCTCTTTATGGCCAACAAAATGTTAATTCGGAAAGGATTTTTGCGATTACCTTAATACCATTTCCACTTTGGTACATTCGGGGCACGCAGAGCAGATAAGGCTTCTCACACCATTACTGATGCGTAGCTGCGGCTCGCATCCCTCTGTGCAGCCCTCGCCCAGGCAGGTAATATTATAGGACACCATATCGTCTTCACCCTGCTGTTGCTCAAAATAAAGGCGGTTGCCTTCTATAACTAAAGGAGACGCCGTGCGCACGGTACCTTTTTCATTGCGCCCAAGCAATAGGAAATAGGGCTGGGCTGCATCACCTATCGTTACACCCTGCGCTACCTCCAGTGATACCAGCCTGGCGTCTACCTGCTGGTTGTTCAGCTGAGACTGCCATGCATCGCGGATGGCAGCAACATCATTGATTTCAAACTTACCTTCACGAAGGGTTGCTACCACTTTATCAAGGTAATTTTTGCGCGAAACAGTTATATCCGCAGGTTCTGCCTTTTTGCATCCGAATGCAACAAATAGTACAGCGAATATCCCATAGACCAGGTTTTTCATAAGTAGCAGAACTAGTAATTTTCGTAACGAATATATGAATTCCGGGCAAAACCGGATGAATCTAAAAATGAAAACCGAACGACCCCTTTACAGCAAACTTATTAGCCCCCGGGATATCAAGGTAACTTCCTCTCCAGGCAAGGTCAAGGCGGAACACTTTAAAGATATTACCAACACCTGCATGGTACTCCCAATACACGTCTTCGGGCGCACGGTATATCAGGCCCGATGCATTAAGGTCGCGGTTGCCCTGCGATACCGTTCCGTACACTCCTTTTATACCTACAATTTCCCTCAGGTTAAGATCGCGGAGGCCGGGTATACGGGAAAAAAGCCTTCCATTGAAATTATGCTCAAAGTGAAGCGACACATACTCATCGGCAACAAACTCATAGTAATCCAGGAGATTGTAGGTGTTCTCTATCTGAAAGTACGACTGGTTGCCGGGTATCACTCCCATGAGGCCCAACGGCACATTACCAAATATCTTCCCGGCCTCAAGCGTGGTGAACAATCTGCCGAATCCTCCTACCAATACCGGCTGGCGGTAATAAAACTGCAGTTTCTGATAACTGAAGTCGCTACCGAAAAGCCCTTTCACACCCTGAGTGAAGTTAAGGTAAAGGCGCGCATAATTCAGGTCGACATCAGAACGCTCCACGCCGTAGCCGATAGTGCGGCGGAAAGGCGTGTAATCTATCATTGCGCCATATTCGTACTGGTTGATAAAACCCTCGGTGCCCTTTGAGTGGTCGTTTGGATCTAACCAGTAATTAAGGCTAAACTGGTCGGACGCCGATTTAAGCGTCCGGTAATTGAAACTGGTGCGCAGCACAAGGTTTTTCACAGGTTCAATCTCTGCCGAAAACGTACTGAAATTTATAGACGTCAGCTTATTGTTATTTCCACTCGAGAAAAGCGATGATGATGCAAAGCTGCGGCCCAGCACGTCGTTGGTTGCGGTAAGGCTTACCCCGATCTGTTCAATGTCACGCCTGTTCCCCGCAGCAAGTATGATGCGGTTTTTACGGTTTACCATTACTTTGCCCGAAATCCCGTATTTAAACTGGTTGTCTTTAAATCCGTATGCGGTGTAGCCTTCTACCCGCCATGGGTCGTTTTGGGTAAAGTAGGTACGCCCGCCGGTGCGCAGCCTGAGGCCTTCCACATCGTTATAGCCAAAGGTGGAGAAGATAGGCCCGTAATCAAAATTCCCGATCTGGTAATAGCCGCTTGCAAGCGTGGCCCCTATGTTGTAGTAGCGCTTGAACCGCGGAACCGTTCGCAGTGTGTCGAGCATCTTGTAAACCCCCTGCTCATCGTTATTGAGCGATTCAAACCGGTTTTCGTGCCAGTAGGCATCGTCTTTATTGTTTACTGCCTCATCATAATAGTTTACCTCCTTCCGGTAAAAATCATCTGGTTTCCTGATGTCGAACTCATAGTTGCGGAACAGCGTGGTACGCTTTCCATAGATACCTTTACTTTCCTCCTTTTTGCTAATCGCAAAATCAGACATTAAATGGTCGCGCTTGAGCAGGAATACCGAGTCGTTAAGCACATCAAATTCCTGTTCGATATAGATATCCTTAACCCAGTTGATGTTGGCGCCTTTGCTTGCAGCCATACTTATCTTCTTGATAGCCCAGGTGCTGTCATTTACCCAGAAATTCCCTTTAAAGGTAAGCTCACCCTTGCGCCGCGGATAGAACACTATATTGTAACACCACTTTTTCTCGATAAAACTACTGTCGGCCAGCACATAATTATATACGTTGATACCTGTGCGCGATAACGGGCTCACAAAATCTTTATCAAAGAATTTAAGGTAATTGTCATAAATATCATAATCAGCATAGAGGTCTTTTACAAAAGCAATGATCTGCTGGTTATTGCTAAAGCCTGAGTTTTTATTTGCTTCGGTAACTTCCTTTTTGCTGTTGGTCGTATTGTCGCCATACACTTTCCCTATGCTTTCATTAATAAATACCGGCAGGTAGGTTTTACCTGTAACGCTGCTGGTATCTACATATTTAAACATAAACTCCATTCCCTTAAACAACTTGCTTTTCATAAAGGCGCTGTCTATAGAATTCATGTCAAACTCTACCTTTTCGTATTTATCATACTGATACTGCTTAAACATCCGGAGCCCGTTTTTGCGGCGGCGTTCCCATATTTTGCGCAGGATATCGATTGCAGGATTATTCTTCTTTGGCATCTTGCCGGAGTAGAGCACAACTTCCTTAAGTTCCTGGGCACCTTCCAGCTTTATTTTCAGATTGTAATTAACAGCGCCGGCCAATTTTACTTCGCTTGGGGCAAACCCGACAAAAGACACCACAATTGCGGTGTATGTGTTTTGAGATTCGAGGTAAAATTTACCGTTCTCATCAGTAATAACGCCTTCACTGCTGTCTTTAAAATAAACGTTGGCATAAGGGACCGGCTGGTTGGTATCGTCATAAACCACCCCGCCCGCCTTGGTTTGGCCCAGGGCGAAAGAGGTTATGAACAGCAGCAGCCCTGTAATAAATTGAAGTTGGTGTTTTTTCATACAGGCTTTAAACAAAAAACTTCACCATATTATTATGATGAAGTTCAAAGATATATTTTTTTAATTGAATTAATGTAACAATGGTTTAATGTAACAGTTGTTCCGCCTGGATGGCTAATTGCTACATTTAAAAAATTGATACATCGTTTAATTCTTATACATTACTTTTTTAACCGCTTTTACAACGTCTCCTGCGTTTGGAAGCCATTCCTTAAGCAGTGCAGGCGAATAAGGCGCGGGAGTATCGGCTGTGGTGATGCGCTGTATCGGGGCATCCAGGTAATCAAATGCTTTTTCCTGTACCATATAGGTAATTTCAGAAGCAACCGATGCAAACGGCCATGCCTCCTCAAGTACAACAAGCCTGTTGGTTTTCTTTACCGAAGTTAGTATCGCATCATAATCCATAGGCCTTACGGTACGAAGGTCGATAATCTCGCAGCTGATGCCCTCTTTCTCCAGTTCTTCGGCAGCAGCGTACGCTTCTTTGATGATCTTACCAAACGAAACGATGGTTACATCCGTACCCTCACGTTTAATATCGGCAACACCAAGCGGTATGGTGTATTCTCCTTCAGGCACTTCGCCCTTGTCGCCATACATCTGCTCGGACTCCATGAAGATTACCGGGTCATTATCGCGGATAGCTGATTTTAAAAGCCCTTTCGCATCATACGGGTTAGATGGCACCACTACTTTAAGGCCGGGAGTATTGGCATACCAGTTCTCAAAAGCCTGAGAGTGCGTTGCGGCAAGCTGCCCGGCAGAGGCCGTTGGCCCGCGGAACACGATAGGCATTGTAAACTGCCCGCCCGACATCTGGCGCATTTTTGCCGCGTTGTTGATGATCTGGTCGATACCTACCAGGGAGAAGTTGAACGTCATGAATTCTACAATAGGCCTGTTGCCGTTCATAGCCGAGCCCACTGCGATACCTGCAAAGCCAAGTTCTGCAATAGGAGTATCGATAACCCTCTTCGGGCCAAACTCGTCGAGCATTCCTTTTGAGGCCTTGTAGGCGCCGTTGTATTCGGCAACCTCTTCACCCATTAGATATATCGATTCGTCGCGGCGCATTTCTTCGCTCATGGCCTCGCAAACGGCTTCCCTGAATTGTATGGTTCTCATTTATTTCCTCTTTATAATGTAATGAAACGCAAAAATAACAATATTCCCGACACACTTCATAATATTTAGCCGGCGCATTATTTTTATTAAAAATGCAACATCGTTTCTCAAACCCCTAAAAAACAGCACCGCTATTGGTTACTCAATCGAAATAGTACAGGCCTTTTCAAAGTTTTTTAAAACATTTGCAACAAACCGGCACATACCAGGATAACGCAACGAACAAACGTTACCCCTGCCCGGCTTTCATTAAAATACCGCAAATACTGGACGTTTGTGGCGTATGTTTTTAGCAAATTAAAAATTTAAGCAACTTTTTACAGATAATAAATTATTTAATATGCGTGCATAGTTTTTTATTGGGATAATTTTATTATTTTCGTATCGAAAACAGCAATTCACTCTAATTAACGGAATATGAAAATATTGGTTTGCATCAGCCACGTGCCTGATACTACATCAAAGATCAATTTTACCAACGGCGACGCGGAGTTCGACACGAACGGCGTGCAGTTTGTTATCAACCCTAATGACGAATTCGGCCTTACAAGGGCTATCATCCTTAAGGAGCAAAACGGTGCAAATGTTACCGTAGTAAACGTGGGCGGCGCTGATGCAGAAGCCACACTCCGCAAGGCGCTTGCAATTGGCGCTGACGAGGCAATTCGCGTAAATGCTGCACCTGCCGATGGTTTCTTTGTAGCCAAACAACTTGCTGAAGTAGTAAAAAATGGTGGGTATGACCTGGTTATTGCAGGAAAAGAATCACTTGACTATAACGGAGGCATGGTGCCGGGAATGCTGGCTGCCCTGCTTGGATTCGATTTCGTAAACGGATGTATTAAGCTCGATGTAAATGGCACCGATGCTACAGCAGTCCGTGAAATAGATGGAGGTAAAGAAACCCTGAGCGCCAAGCTGCCACTAGTTATTGGCGGGCAGAAAGGCCTTGTAGAGGAAAAAGACCTTCGCATACCTAATATGCGGGGCATCATGATGGCGCGCCAGAAAGCGCTGACTGTTCTTGAGCCTACCGGAGCTGCTCCTGCTACCAAAGCGGTGAAGTTTGAAAAGCCTGCACCTAAGTCGGCCGTAAAGCTTATCAGCCCTGATAACCTGGACGAACTGGTAAACCTGTTGCACAACGAAGCCAAGGTGATTTAATCCATCAATTTGAAGATGTGCCGATTTGAAGATTACCCGGCACGGCTTCCTTTCAAATTTTCAAATTATTAAATTTTCAAATCAAACGATATGTCAATCCTAATATACGCAGAGCACGCCGACGGAAAATTCAAAAAGACCGCTTTTGAGCTTGCTTCTTACGCAAAAAAGATAGCCGGAGAAGCCGGAACAACCGTTACTGCCATCACTATAAATGCTGCCGATGCATCTGCACTGGCGCAGTATGGCGTAGATAAAGTACTTAAAGTAACAAATGACAAGCTATCTGCATTCAATGCGAAAGCTTATGCCGATGCAATAAAGCAGGCCGCACAAAAGGAGAATGCCAAGTACGTGCTTTTTGCTTCGACTACAGACAGCCTGTATATCGCACCGCTTGTGGCTGTTGGCCTTGAGGCCGGTTATGCGAGCAACGTGGTAGCCGCGCCGGAAAGCCTTTCACCTTTCAGGGTAAAAAGGAATGCTTTTTCTAACAAAGCTTTCAACGTTACAGAAATAACTACAGATGTAAAAGTACTGGCTATCGGAAAGAATTCCTTTGGCCTTATCGAGTCGCCTGCTTCGATTACGCAGGAAGATTTTTCGCCGTCGCTTAACGATGCGGATTTTTCTGTAAAGGTGGAGTCTTCTGAAAAGGTAACCGGCAAAGTAACTATCGCAGATGCTGAAGTAGTGGTATCAGGTGGCCGTGGACTAAAAGGCCCTGAAAACTGGAAGATGCTGGAAGACCTTGCCGAAGCATTCGGTGCTGCTACTGCCTGCTCTAAGCCGGTAAGCGACCTGGGCTGGAGGCCACACAGCGAGCACGTTGGGCAGACAGGAAAGCCTGTTGCTTCCAACCTTTATGTTGCCGTAGGGATTTCCGGCGCTATTCAGCATATTGCAGGAATCAACTCCTCAAAAGTTAAGGTGGTTATCAACTCAGACCCCGATGCTCCTTTCTTTAAAGTAGCCGACTATGGCGTGGTAGGAGATGCCTTTGAGATACTGCCAAAACTGACAGAAAAAATAAAGGCTTTCAAAGCCAGCAACTCATAATTTTATTATAAATTGTGCCCCTCAAAGGGCTATCTGCATTAGATAGATTTATCTTTGTCAGATAGCCCTTTGTTATTGTATACCTATACATTTATGAGCTTAGTAAAACTTACTATTAAGGGAATTTCGTACAGCCAGACGCAAAACGGGGCTTATGCCCTTATACTCAATGAGGTGGACGGAGAACGGAAATTACCTATTGTTATTGGCGCTTTTGAGGCACAGTCTATAGCCATTGCCCTTGAAAAAGAAATAAAGCCGCCCAGGCCACTTACCCATGACCTTTTCAAGAACTTTGCCGACCGTTTTGATATTGTGGTAAAGCAGGTAATTATCCATAAGCTTGTAGATGGTGTGTTCTTTTCGAGCATTATCTGCGAAAGAGACCGTATCGAGGAGATTATCGATGCCCGTACTTCTGATGCGATAGCTCTGGCACTACGCTTTAACGCTCCCATTTTTACCTATAAGAATATTCTTGACAAGGCAGGTATTTACCTAAAGATAAACCCCGAGCAGGACGAAGATGGCGTGCATGACGATGTGCTCTCTGCGCCGGAAACGTTTGGAAGCCAAGAGAATGTGGTTTCGGGCGAAGGCTATTCGCAATACAGCCTGCAGGAACTTCATGAAATGATGGATGGCGCCGTGCAGAACGAAGATTACGAAAAGGCTGCCAAGATACGCGATGAGATATCTAAGAGGGAAAGCTGAATAATGTAAAAATTAGATAAAGAAACAATATAACAATTGATTTAGCTTTGGCAGCCGAATCTAACGTTGTGAATAAAATAAATAATAAAAGGACAGGCAGACGCCTGTTTTTTTTATGGTATCCCTTAATTTAGCATCAGGGCGGAATTGATACATTTCCACATTAAATAATTTGTAAATTACCTATGCAACAATACCACGACCTTATAAAACACGTGCTGGAAAACGGCCACCAGAAGGGCGACCGCACCGGCACCGGAACACTCAGCGTTTTTGGCTACCAGATGCGTTTCGACCTTAGCGAAGGTTTCCCTTTGGTTACCACAAAGAAACTTCACCTGAAGTCGATCATTTATGAGCTGCTGTGGTTTTTGAAAGGAGACACCAATATAAAATACCTCAACGACAACGGTGTGCGCATCTGGGACGAATGGGCTGATGAAAACGGCAATCTGGGCCCTGTGTACGGCCATCAGTGGCGCAACTGGGACAGTAAGGAAATCGATCAGATTACAGAGCTTATCGATACCCTTAAAACAAATCCCAACAGCCGTCGCATGCTGGTATCGGCGTGGAACCCTTCGGTGCTGCCGGACACTTCTAAGTCGTTTGCGGAGAACGTTGCCGAAGGTAAAGTGGCGCTTCCGCCCTGCCATGCTTTCTTCCAGTTTTACGTGGCCGATGGAAAGCTTTCGTGCCAACTCTATCAACGGAGCGCCGACATCTTTTTAGGGGTTCCGTTCAACATTGCCTCCTATGCGCTCCTCACGATGATGATTGCGCAGGTATGCGGGCTGCAGCCTGGCGATTTTATCCACACATTTGGCGATGCACACATCTATAACAACCACATGGAGCAGGTGCAGCTACAGCTCTCCCGCGAACCGCGCCCCCTTCCCAAAATGATTTTAAACCCCGAGGTAAAGGATATTCTGGACTTTACTTTTGAAGATTTCACACTCGAAAATTACGACCCGCATCCACATATAAAAGGTGTGGTTGCTGTATAACTATATTATGAAGCATTTAGCACTAGCTGCCTTTATTTTAATACAATTATTAAATACAGATTTACAGGCACAAAACAGGGCGACTCTTCCTGACTGCGCGCCCAGCACGGAACAGGAAAAATGTACCATGTTCATGATATCCGCAAACATTAATACCCTTGTGGTAGGCGACCCTGTAGATGCGGTACGCCAACAGGCCGGCGATCACTTTTTTCTCCATTTCGCGTTCATTATAGACAAGGAGGGCAAGGTTATTCATGACTTCACGGAAGTAGAATGTATTGTACCCTCTATAAAGGAAAAAGTTGTTAGTTATCTAAATTCGCTTCCTGAATTTACGGTACCTAAACAGCTGAAAAAATCAAAAGATGGGCGGTCGGTTTACCTAAGCAGCATTGCTTACGTGTATGACAGCACTTATAAGCTATACCAGATCGCACCCAAGGAAAAACTGAAAGCACTGGGGATAAAGTTTGTTCCGGGCACGCTGGTTTCACAACCACGTCACAAAGAATGTACAGGTGAAGACACAGAAATATGCACCAAAACAAAAATCACCCAATATTTTGGGCAAAATTTCCAGATACCTAATGTGCCTGCAGGAAGCTACAAATTTATGGTTACGTTTACTGTAGATGAGGATGGGGACATCGATGATGTTGAGGCATCAGATCCAAGGTTTCAAAATGAGTCGAAGCGGCTACTAAAAAAGCTTCCTCGTCTTATTCCTGCCACAATTCGTGAAATACCGGTTCGGGTTCAGTACAACTTACCGGTTACTGTAAACGTAACGCCATAAAAAATATAAATCGTCGAAGCTTTCCGGCGATTTATATTTTTATTGTTTGTATAACATTATTTTCTTGGTCATTGTAACTCCTCTTTCCGTTACAACTTTCAAGATCAGTACCTGTCCAGCCGCATTACTATTTTGCACTGAAATTGTAGAGGCATTCACACCATCTTTTGCAAATACTGTGCGGCCTGTGATATCATAAATGGTGACAGATTTTAATATTGCGTTGCCTGCCTCAACCGTCAGGACGTTTCCTTTCTTGTAAGCAACTATACTGGCGGCATCAGCCACAGGTTGATCTATACCCAAAGCGGTTTGTTGGTATACCACCTCGAAACGGTTGATAAACGTGCCGGCTTCACTTGTGAAAGTATAATCGCCATTATCTACCCCGTGTATAACACCGGTAAAATTGTCTTTGATATAAATAGCCTGGCCCGATGCAAATATACCGTCTGCGTTATCTAATTTGATAGTGTATGTGCCCGCCGCCGAAGCCTTAAAGCCCAGTGGCGCGATATCATTTACATCGAAGGGAAGTGGGCGCCCCTGTATGGCAAGCTTTTTATCCTGGACGAAGCTGTACAGCGCAATACCTGAATCGCTAATTGATTCTCCATCAATGCCATAGTCCAACCCTGTAGTAGCGCCATCCATATACGCAATCATCGTCTGCCCGTAAGCTTCACCATCTTTCGTTATGTTAAGCCAGAAACGGCTTTTTGCAGGCTGGCCGCTGGTATTCGCCATTTTGAAAAACTGGTTGGCATTATCTGCCACACGCATGCTGTTATTAAAGCGGAGGATATTTGGCCATGAATCTTTTGCCTTTACAAAAAAGCCCTGTCCTGTCCTGATGATCCCGTTCGGGTCGTAAAGCGAATTGCCCGCCTGATCTGTATTGGCAACGAACCCCGCCATCGTGGCTGTAGAATAGCTCGACTTCAGCGGGTTATTGGTTTTTCTCCAAAAATACAAAGTCCCTTCTATAGTGTTAGCATTACGCAACAGGAAAGCCTCAATGCTTATTGGCGACGGGTAAGGGTTGCC
This sequence comes from Flavobacteriaceae bacterium, assembly GCA_021151665.1. Taxonomy (GTDB): domain Bacteria; phylum Bacteroidota; class Bacteroidia; order Flavobacteriales; family Flavobacteriaceae; genus Flavobacterium. The sequence goes on along the minus strand of JAGKWW010000001.1, from coordinate 47,124 downwards.
TACAAGATTGTATCGCAGGTTTTCGTCATAATTGGGGCTTACCAGCTGTACCGGAACTACGCCATTATTCAGTACGCCTGTAAATGCGCCCGGCCAAATTGTCGCGGTAGATGGGTGGTTATTAGGCGTACGAATAAGATAACCGCTACCTTCGGAGAATGTGTTGGTAGAATTAGCGCCAAGCCCCTGTATTGCCTGGTAAATATTCGTCATCGAATTATAGGTATAAAAGCGGTCAGGCAATGTTTGCGGCGAAAACTGAAAGATGCCCTGGCCTGTAACCGGCGACGACCATAGTGTATAATCCAGCCTTTTCAGAGCCGAACTATTGCGTTCAACACGCACGCTTCCGCCGTTATCCACATTGTCTATCTGCAAAACGTTAGCATTATTTTTTACCGTAAACGATGCGGTTACAGCTACAATAATTTCGTTTGCCACAGTAATGTTTGCTCCCGGTTGGGCCACAACTACGGCGTTGCCGTTTATGTGAAGCGTACAAGCCTGAAGCATGCCCGTAACGTTTAGGTTGCCCTCTACAATGGCTTGTTTGGTAATATCAGGAGCACCATTACTCCAGGCTTCCCCATTCCAGGTAGTGTAGTCGGAACAGCGGCGCTCTATCTTAAGGTTATTAAAATATAGGTTATTCAGCGCATCAGAACTCTGGGTGCTGCTGTTATAAAGCTTGAATCCACCGAGCTTTCCCTCCAGAGGTCCATACTCGTAAGTAGTAGCACCGCGGGTAAGCTTTACTTTATAAGTGTCGTCCGTTAGCTGCGTCGCCTCTATTCTAAATATAGAATGCTGGTCGTAGGCATCAACAAAAACATTATCCTGGTTTACTTCGTAACGGTCATTATCAACCCCAAAATTCCATAAGAACTGCCCGTCACGCGTCACAAGGTCAATGCCTTTATATCCGTTGCGGTAGGCTATAGCCAGGTCTATAGAGAAGATTTGTCCTGGAAGAAGATATGCCCGCCCGCTTACAGGATCGGCTACAGAACCCGTTCCTACGAAATAGCGATAGGCGACTGCTTCCGGATTCCCGGGCGCCGGATTGCCATACATCCCGAAGGCCGCGCCCGATGTATTTACATCGCCAAAACCATCGTTAACGCTATTGCCCAAAAAGTGGCCTGCATTACCGCCGGTACCCATGGTATACATGATCCATGCCGTAAAGCCGCTACCGCCTGTAGAATTAGGTGTCCACCCGTTTGTTATATAATTGGAAGCTTTGTCGCCGCCAAGTGGCGCCTGGGCCGATGCTGCCGAAATAATTACTAAAAAGATTCCAAACGTTTTTGCTAAGTAATTGTTTTTCATTGGGGAAGATTTGCCGGCAAAAATAATCACCGTAATTCATCCTATTAATAATTTAACATTAAAATTTCCTATTGACGGATAGTTGTAGTTTATGGCCGGCAATTAATAAAAATCCTCCGCAAGGGAGGATTCATTTAGCGTATTGGCTGATTTTGTATCAGATCGAGATAAAGGTTTACTTTATCCTTCAGTTCTTTTCGTGGAGTAATAAAATCAAGGAAGCCGTGTTCTAAAAGAAATTCAGCGGTCTGGAAGCCTTCAGGCAGGTCTTTGCCCGTAGTATCTTTTACAACCCGTGGACCCGCGAAACCTATCAATGCACCCGGTTCAGAAATGTTCACATCACCAAGCATAGCATACGAAGCGGTAGTTCCACCCGTTGTAGGGTCAGTACAAAGCGAGATATAAGGTATCCCGGCCTCAGCAAGCTGCGCGAGCTTAGCAGATGTTTTTGCAAGCTGCATTAGAGAATACGCGGCTTCCATCATACGTGCACCACCCGACTTAGATATCATCATAAACGGTATCTTGTTCTTAATGCTGTAATCTATACCGCGGGCGATTTTCTCCCCTACAACAGCCCCCATAGATCCGCCGATAAAGGCAAAATCCATACACGCTACTACAAGATCTTTCCCTTTAGACTTACCTACCGCAGTACGTACCGCATCCTTAAGTTTTGTCTTTTCTATAGCTTCTTTAAGTCGCTCGCTGTATTTCTTGGTATCAACAAACTTTAAAGGGTCTTTAGAAGTGATATCCTTATCAAGCTCTTTAAATTCATTGTTATCAAAAAGTATTTCAAAATATTCTTTACTCCCTATTCTTACATGGTAGCCATCTTCGGGGCTTACATAAAAATTGCGGGCCAGCTCATCGGCATCTACAATCTTCCCGGTGGGAGATTTGTACCACAACCCTTTCGGGACATCTTTCTTATCTTCGGTTGGTGTCTGTATTCCTTTTTCCGTTCTCTTAAACCAAGCCATATCCAGTTATTCAGTTAAAAGTTCCGGGTTTCGGTGGGGGCATCCGCTCCCAACCTTCTTCCCTTACTATAGTGTATTTACGTTATTCAGGTCGGCAAATGCCTGCTCAAGCCTTTTGTTGAAAGTAACTTCGCCCTCGCGTACCCATTTCCTTGGGTCATAGTATTTTTTGTTGGGCGAATCCGCACCTTCAGGATTTCCTATCTGGTTCCTGAGGTACTCAATCTTGTCATTCATATAGTCCCGTATGCCTTCAGTAAAGGCAAACTGAAGGTCGGTATCTATATTCATTTTTATTACGCCATAAGAGATTGCCTCACGAATTTCCTCAAGCGTTGAGCCTGAGCCTCCGTGGAAAACAAAATCTACCGGGTTATGTCCTGTATTGAATTTATTTTGTACGTAATCCTGTGAATTTTTAAGGATTACCGGTGTCAGTTTTACGTTGCCCGGCTTGTATACGCCATGCACGTTACCGAATGCCGCAGCTACAGTAAATTTATCCGAAACTTTGCTAAGCTCTTCGTAAGCATATGCAACTTCTTCCGGCTGGGTGTAAAGCTTGGAGTGATCTACCCCGGAGTTGTCTACACCATCTTCTTCGCCACCCGTAATGCCAAGCTCAATCTCCAGCGTCATACCCATTTTGCTCATACGCTCCAGGTATTTTTTAGAGATTTCCATGTTTTCCTCGATAGGCTCTTCACTAAGGTCGAGCATGTGCGAGCTGAAAAGCGGCTTGCCGTGCGACTTGTAATATTCTTCGCTGGCATCAAGAAGCCCATCTATCCACGGAAGCAGGTTTTTGGCGCAGTGGTCTGTATGCAGTATTACCGTTGCTCCATAAGCTTCGGCAAGAGTATGTATGTGTTTGGCTCCGGCAACCGCACCCAGTATGGAGGCTTTCTGCCCATCGTTAGAAAGGCCTTTACCGGCATTAAATGCAGCACCGCCATTAGAGAACTGGATAATAACAGGGGCTTTCAGTTTGGCTGCAGTTTCAAGCACGCCGTTGATGGTGCTCGATCCTGTAACGTTTACCGCCGGAAGGGCAAAGCCTTTCTCTTTGGCATACCTGAAAATTTCCTGAACCTGGTCTCCGGTTGCAACGCCCGGTTTAATGTTATGAGCCATTGTGTTAAGTTTTAGAAATGATTTACAAAAATAGTACTTTAATTTTTAGAACGGATAATTAATACCAACATTTAGAACCGCGTGCTTTATGTTGTATTCCTTAAACCAGCGGTCATTTTCAGGCCTGCCGGGGTTGTAGGTTTTGAAGCCTACATCAAAGCGAACGACGAAGAAATTGAAGTCGTACCTGAAACCGAGGCCGGTGCCCAGCGCCAGGTCTTTAAACGATTCCAGCCCGTTGAAGGTATAATCTTTACTCTCTACGTTGTCAAATACGTTCCAGATATTGCCCACATCGCCAAATACAGCGCCATTCAGCTTTCCGAAAATATTAAAACGAAGCTCGGCGCTATAGGCCATTTTGAGGTTAGCCTCGTTAAAGTCATTAAGCCCGCCGCTGCGGCCCGGGCCCAGGCTATAGCTTTGCCATGCGCGGTTATCGTTGCTGCCTCCGCCAAAGTAACTGCGGGTAAACGGTATAGTATTGGAGTTTCCGTACGGCACCGCCAGCCCGAAGAAGGCGCGCATAGCAAGTACAGTGCCGCGGTGCAAATCGAAATGCTTAATGAGGTCGAGTTCGCCCTTGGCATACTGCGAATATTCTACGTCAAAGATGGTACGGTTACCACTTTCGGATAATGGATCTTTACTAAAGGCATGGGCCAGCAAGCCTAAGGTATTGCCCGCCACTTCCGCTTTCGTCTTGAAGATGAAAAACGTGTTGTCCTGAAGATTTTCGCGGGTGCTTCTTGTATAGGTAAAGCTGGTAGAAGAAATAAGGTTATTTTCTGTAAGGCGGCGGCGCCTTTCTTCTATACTGTTTACCGTCTGCTTGTCGGCATCGCTGACAGCAACTGCACCTGATTGCACGTCGCGCGTAAAGCCGCGCGTGCCCGATTCGATAATAAGGTTGCCCTGGTCGTTAAAATACGTGGGATTGGGGTTGTAGTTGTTGGCTATCTGGTTGAGCAGATTGTACGACGAATTGTATACGTTGAAATAATTGTCGGAATTTACGTTGCGGATGTACTGGATATTGAACAGGTCCAGTTTGGCCGTAACGTTCTGGCGGATGGTCCAGTTATAAGACAGGATGCCGTTGAAGCTCTCTTTATCAAGGCCAATATTCCGTTGCCGGCTGATGCCAAGGCTAAGCACCGTGGCGGGCAGCATCCGCTTTGATATGATCCGCTCTGTATTGACGGGAAACCATATCCGCGGAAAGTTGAGCTTTGCATCAGCACCATATTCGGAGATATTAAAAAACCGGTTGTCCTGTATAGCGAGGTCGCGCGATGAGCCAATATTTCCGCGCGTGGATATCTCGAGTATCTCTGCACCTTTAAAAATATTCCGTATAGAAAGCCCCATACTGCCCTGTATTCCGAAATCCTGAATGTTCGAATGGGTGAAATCGGCCGTAACATTAAAGCGGAATTTTTTTCGGGGGTTCAGTGTAATATTTGCAATAAGCGAGCTTCCTGTTGCATCGGTACTGTCTACAATAAACTGCATCGGAGGATAGTTAAACACGCGGAGGTTGGTAAGCGCACGGGAGGTATATACGCGGCGATTATCTGACCACACGCTGCCGGGCGTAATAAATATGGCGTCGGTAATAGCCTTGGGGCGGTAATTAAGCTTGCCCTTGCTGTAAAGGTTAAATCCTTTATAGCTTACGCTGTCTATAGATTGATCTTCACTATTAGGGTTATTGGTATAGATATTTACCTTACTGATCTTATACAGCTTAAAAGGCTGAACCACCACAGAGTCTCCGCGCCGTATGCTTTCATTATCTACCAGGATATCAACATTTGCCTTATAACCTGTACTAACGGTGTCTACCACATACGAAACGTTGTTCTGCTGAAAGGTATAGGCTCCGTGGTTCCGGAAATAGCTCGTCATCCGCTCGCGTTCGGCAGTAAAATTGATTTCCTTATACTGTTCGCCCGTTTTAATGAAAGACTCCTTTTTTATCGCCTGGTAAAGGCTGTCCAGAGCCGGGGTTTCTATATAGGTGGCTATAGAATCTACAATGTAAGGCTGTCCGGTAATCACATTATATTTTACCACAGCTCTTTTATCGGCAAGCGTGTCTATGGTACTGCTCACTTTTGTGCGGAAATACCCCTGCTTGTGGTAATAGGCGTTAAGCCGGTTGCGTGATTTCTTTACACGGTTCAGGTCCACGAGCACCGGCGGCTCACCCACCTGCTTCAGGAAGTTACTGAAACCCGACACCACAAAGGAATTGCCCAGCCGCTGCACTTGCTTTTCCGAAAGCAGTGCAGTAAGTGTATTGTGCCTTTTCGGATTGCGCTCAAGCCATGCATTGTACATAGAGTCGGCATCGGGCTTGGCCAGATTATATAAATGCAGCCGCACGTGGTAGCCAAGTATATTGGTATTAGGCTGCTGGTATAGCTGCGCCCTTACCTCTTCCTCATCCTTCTGTTCGCCATTTACGGTAATTTCGTTATCCTTGAGCAGGTGCTTGCCGGCAGGCACCCGCTTTACGAGCGAACACGAATACAAAACCAGTCCCGATAAGAGAATAAGTGCTATTTTTGTTCCTTTATTTTTCAAGATATCAGTAGCCTAAATCTAAATCAAAAATACAGCTTTTATGGTTAGCAAAAGCCAGATAAAATTAATAACGGCGCTGCAGCAAAAAAAATTCCGTAAAGAACACCAATTGTTTTTTACAGAAGGCAATAAAGTTACGCAGGAATTTTTAGATTCCGGCTTTATACTGCACTCGCTGTACAGCACCGGCACAGATTTTGGCGATGTACCTGCCAATCGTTTTTACGAGGCTACTGATGCGGAGATGAAAAAAATGAGCGCGCTGACCACTCCTCCGGGCACCCTGGCCATATTCGCCATACCAGAGGAAAAACCAGTAGTGTACGATGGACTTATCCTCGCGCTGGATGGCATTAGCGACCCCGGCAACCTGGGTACGCTCATAAGGCTGTGCGACTGGTTTGGTATACAAAGCCTTGTGTGTTCCCTGAACTGTGTGGATGCCTATAACCCGAAGGTGGTACAGGCGAGTATGGGTTCGCTGGCACGGGTCAATGTGGTATATAAAGACCTTCCCGAATTTATCAGTAAAACAGCACTCCCCGTATTTGGCACTTTTATGGAAGGAGAAAATATTTATCGGCAATCCTTACCGCAATCGGGTATAATCGTGATGGGCAACGAGGCAAACGGCATATCTCAGGAGGTGGAACGCCGGGTGACGCAAAAAATAGCAATACCGCGTTTCGGCGACATCCGAAAAACCGAAAGCCTTAACGTAGCCACCGCCGCAGCTATCATACTAAGTGAGTTTTGTCGCGGAAATTAGTGGAAAGTGAAGTTAACGAATACGGCACGGGTTTTCATTGAGCCGATGTTGCCTGTGTACTCGCTGTTTTGTACGTTGTCGCGTATGAGTTCATCATTCAGGCCGAAAACACCACGTATAGACGGCGAGAATTTAAAGTATTCGAAATAGATATCAATACCCACTCCCAGCTCGTAGTTGGTTGTCCACCGCTTCATACGGAATATCTGCTCGTAGTTGTCCTGCTGCGCTTTTTCATTGCTCGAAAGGTTCATTGACCGCGAAAAACCTCCTACTACATAGGGCCTTATATTCCCCACGCGCATCGACGAGAATTTCAACAATAGCGGAAAATGGATGTAAGTAGACTTTACCTGGCGCTCGTTGTCATTGCTTGATATCACATCGGTAAAGGTCATGTTGCGCTGGGTGTAATACAATCCCGGCTCAAAACGAAGGTCGACATATTCAAAGAGGCGGAGGTTGCCCACAAGCCCTACGTTAAACCCCGTAGTACCCTTAACGATGATATCGCCATGCTGGGGGTTATTGATATAGTCGAGCTTAAAATCATAGCTATTGAAGCCCAGAAAGTAGCCCCAGTGTGTACGCTGCTTATCAAAATTCTCGAGGTGGATAATAGGGTCGCGCCCAAATATCCGGGTACCCAACTGTGCCTGGGCAAAAAATCCGCAGCAAAGCGCAATATATAGGAGCAGTTTCTTCATCTTATCTTTTTGATGCACTATAAATAGAGGCCACCCCAAATGTCTGAGGGAGGTCTTTCACCTCTATAAACCCTGTTTTACGCAAAATATTGTTCAGTGCCTCGCCGTGGGGGAAAACAGAGGCGGACTCACTAAGATAGGCATACGCCGATTTATCCTTAGAAAACAGCTTGCCGATAAGCGGAAGAATAAATTTGCTGTAAAAAGCGTACCCCTGTTTATAAGGGAATTTAGTTGGGACAGACGTTTCAAGTATTACAAAGATACCGCCGGGCTTAAGTACACGAAGTATTTCCGCCAGGCCTTTTTCAAGGGTTTCGAAATTACGGATACCGAAGGCCACCGTAATGGCATCAAAATGATTGTCTTCAAACGGAAGGTTCTCAGAATCGGCCAGCACAAGCTTTATACGCGAGTCAAGGCTTTGCTCGGTAACTTTTTTGCGGCCCACTTCCAGCATCCCGGCCGAAATATCCGCACCGATGATCTCGCGCGCATTGGTCTTTGCCATCAGTATCGCAAGGTCCGCAGTTCCGGTGGCAATATCGAGTATGGTTTGCGGCTGCGTATCGGCAACCATCTTCAACACTTTTTTGCGCCATTTTACATCGATACCGAAAGATATTACACGGTTAAGGCCGTCATAATTGCCCGATATGGTATCGAACATCTGCGCAACCTGCTCCTTTTTCCCTAACGAAGAATCTTTGTATGGTGTAACGTTTTGTGGCATCGTAATAAATTGAGGCAGCAAAGATAAGTGAAGTTTTCTGAAAGTAATCTTAACTACGGATTTATCGGTTCCCAGTTGCCTTTCCTGAAATACATATTGTTGAATTTTGCCGAATGGAAAACGAGATAAAAACTCCATGCGCTACGGTAGGTTGTCGGGTTTTCTGAAGTAACGTGGCAATAGGGGGGCGCCATTTTTATACGGAGGCGGTCGGAGTCAAAGGGACGAACCGTTTCTATGACTCCTTTGTAAGTCTTGACAACCTTTCTCCCTTTTGTCTGTAAAAGAAAAATAGAATCGTTTTCGCGAATTTCGAACCGGTAGGTATTGTATTGCCAGTCAGCTTGCCTGCCCGGGAAATAATCCCTGTCTATTACATAAGTGCCATAATAGTCTGATTTTTCCAACTCCTTTTTACTTGTTAGAAAACGAAGAGTTTCTGCAATGAGTACCAGGATTAAAACACCTGCGAAAATTCCTAAGATTGCTTTACCAAATTTCGCTTCCCGGCGAACGGCCCATACAATCAGTAAAATGATAACCAGGGGAACTAAAATAAATGCGAACGCTAAATTAAAGAGGAATCCCATCCCTATATCCTGAGGTATGTTTCAAACGTAAACTCCAGCGCATGCTTTTCATCTTTGGGATGAAAAATTTTCGCTTCTTTTTTCCAGCCTGCCGGGTCTATTTCCGGAAAATAGGTATCGGCATCAATGGTGGTATGCACACGTGTCAGCTCGATTACATCGGCTGTAGCCATCGCCTGCCGATAGATCTCCCCACCTCCTATAATGTACACTTCCTCATCCTTTGGGCACAGCGTCAAAGCGTCCTCGAGGCTGTGAGCAATAACACACCCCTCGAAGTGATAATCCTCCTGGCGGGTAATCACGATATTGGTGCGGTTAGGCAAAGGCCTGCCCAAACTCTCCAGGGTCTTCCGCCCCATGATTATAGGATGGCCTGTGGTCAGCGCCTTAAAGCGTTTAAAATCATCAGGCAGGTGCCACAGCATACGGTTATCTTTACCGAGGGCGTTATTCTCGGCGGCAGCGGCAATAAGGGTAATGGTCATAGCGTAGGGGTTCCGGTTTCTTTTTCTACTTTTTTAGCGAGCTGGTCAATGCGGCGTTGCTGCCGGGCCACGAGCTTTTCTATCTGTTCCTGCTCCCAGCGTTTATTAATAAAGCTCTCTGTAACAAACACTTTTATAAAATGGAGCACAAAAAGGAATCCCCAGCCCGTAATTACCCAAAGATACCAGTCGTCGTACGGATCAATCCTTAATACTTTATTGACGATGTATAAAAAGATGCTGCCCACAAAAAAAAGCACAAAGTGAAAGTACACCCGCTTTTTCTGGCGCACCCGTTTCCGGGCGTAGTCGTAAAGTTCCTGTTGGCTCGGTTCCATAACCATGATATAGATAACTCAGATAAACTTAATTTACTAACAATTACAGATAAGTCGCGTAACTACATTCCGCTGCGTATCGCTTCTACCGGGTCCAGCTTAGAGGCCGATATGGCAGGAAGTATTCCCGAAATAAGGCCGATAAATGCCGCAAGCGAGGTGCCGAGCATGATATTACCGAATCCAAGAATAAACTCAAAATCGAGCGCCTTGGTCAGCACCGTGGCAATACCCCACACCATCAAAAGCCCTACCGCCCCGCCAAGCACTGATAATATCACAGCCTCAAACAGGAACTGGAACAGGATAAATCTGTTTTTGGCACCGAGAGCCTTTTGGATACCGATCAAATTGGTTCGCTCCTTTACCGAAACGAACATGATATTGGCAATACCAAACCCGCCCACCAGGAGTGAGAACCCGCTGATTGCCCATCCGATAACATTGAGCGTACCGATGATGCCATCGATAAGGTCGGTAAACCCGGAAAGGATATCAATAATAAAATTGTCAATATCGCCCGCCTTAATGCCGCGGTAGCTGCGCAGTTTTTGTGTCACTTCTGCCTTCACGGCCTGGGCATCTTCGCCCTGTTTCGGCTTAATGATGATAAGCGGGGTTAGCGATGCGTTATCGTCGCCATACATCCTCCGTAAAAAGTTTACGGGTATGATAACAGCAGTATCGTTGCTTTCGCCAAACATCCCCGACCCCTGCTTTTCCAGCACCCCGATCACCGTAAACCGCTGGCCGTACAGCCGTATCTTTTTCTCAAGCGGGTCCTGACCTTCAAATAGCGTATTGGCAATTTCGTATCCCAGTACTACCACTGCGGTACCACTATTAGATTCAGATTCATTGAAAAACCTGCCCTTCTCTATCTTAAGGCTCTGGATATCGGCAAACTCAAAGGAAACCGGCACCACGTTTACGTTGCTCGCCGACTTATCCTCATATTTTACTGTTTCGCTTTTGGTAAAGATCTGGTAGGCTGCATAATCAATGGAGGGCACAGCGTCTTTGATATACTGGTATTCATCGTATTTTACATTAGGAAACTGGTCGCGTTTCCAGCTCGGTATTTGAGAAGGGCCAAAAGAAAAACGCTTCAGGTACATCGTATTCTTATCTACGCTGCTCAGGTCTTTCTTGATCTTGCGGTCGAGAGAATCTACCGCTGCGAGCACCGCGATAATTGAAAAAATGCCGATGGTAACACCCAGCAGCGACAGGAAGGTGCGCAGCTTGTTATTGCGAAGAGCGTTCATTGCAAAGGTAAAGCTCTCTTTTAGAAGGCGTAGATACAGCATTGGCAATACTTTTAATATGCGTAAAATTCAGAATTTTTTTCCGAATAAAGCAAACCCTTGCCAACTATTTAAAAAAAGCCCAAATAACTTTTTCAGGGTTTGAATGTTAGCACAGCAATACCTACTTTTGCACCTTCTAAACAACAACACAATGACTTCGCAAAAAACCATTAAATCGGCACTGATATCAGTGTTCGATAAAGACGGGCTTGAACCCATCGTACAAAAACTCCATGAGCATAATGTAACGCTTTACTCTACAGGCGGCACCGAGACTTTCATTAAAAACCTTGGCATACCTGTAATACCTGTTGAAGACGTTACCGACTACCCTTCGATTTTAGGCGGCCGGGTGAAAACACTACACCCAAAAGTTTTTGGCGGCATACTCAACCGACAGGATAATGCAGGCGATGTACAGCAGATGGAAGAATATGCCATCCCGCAAATAGACCTGGTAATCGTAGACCTTTACCCTTTCGAGAAAACAGTAGCCTCCGGCGCTTCGGAAGAAGATATCATTGAAAAGATCGACATAGGAGGAATCTCATTAATACGTGCCGCAGCCAAGAATTTCAACGACACCGTTATCGTGGCGTCGGTGGAAGACTACGGCACCTTCCTGGATATTTTTACGCAAAATAGTGGCGTTACTACCCTGGCGGAACGTAAGAAATTCGCAACTAAGGCATTCCACGTGTCGTCGCATTATGATACAGCCATCTTCAACTACTTTAACGAGGATACTACTTTTTATAAAGAGAGCCTATCGGGCGGGCAGGAACTGCGTTATGGCGAAAACCCGCACCAGAAGGGCTGGTTCTTTGGCGACTTTGATGTGATGTTCACCAAACTGCACGGTAAAGAACTATCGTACAACAACCTCCTGGATGTAGACGCGGCAGTAAACCTGCTGTCTGAATTTAAGAATGATGAGCCTACCTTTGCTATATTAAAGCACAACAACGCGTGCGGATTGGCAACGCGTTCAACTATAAAAGAAGCCTACCTTGACGCGCTTGCAGGTGACCCAACCTCGGCTTTTGGCGGGGTTCTTATTGCTAATTCCAAAATAGACAAAGAAGCCGCTGAAGAAATAAACAAGCTGTTCTGCGAAGTGGTAATAGCCCCGGCTTATGACGACGGCGCTGTTGCCCTGTTACAGGAAAAGAAAAACCGCATTATCCTGGTGCAGCATGAAACTGCGCTGCCGGAAAAAATGGTACGCACCTGCCTTAATGGATTGTTGGTTCAGGAGCGCGACAATATTACCGACAATAAAGGCCTGTTAAAAACCGTTACCACGACAGCACCCACCGCACAGGAGGTTGAAGACCTGCTGTTTGCCTCGAAAATATGCAAGCACACCAAGAGCAATACTATTGTTTTTGCGAAAGGAAAACAGCTGTTTGCATCGGGTACAGGGCAAACCTCGCGTGTAGATGCCCTGAGGCAGGCGGTAGAAAAAGCAAAATCATTTGGGTTTGACCTGAATGGCGCTGTGATGGCAAGTGATGCCTTCTTTCCGTTCCCTGATTGTGTCGAGCTTGCAAAAGAAGCCGGAATTACGGCTGTGATACAGCCCGGAGGCTCAATAAAGGATGAGCTGAGCATTAATTATTGCAATGAAAATAATGTTGCAATGGTATTTACCGGTGTACGCCATTTTAAACATTAATTTTATTATTTTTGTGGGCTTAATTTTAGTATAAATACATAACCCCTAATACGTATGGGATTTTTTGATTTCATGACCGAGGACATTGCCATTGACCTTGGTACCGCAAATACCCTTATCATACATAACGATAAAGTTGTAATAGACAGCCCGTCTATAGTAGCTCGCGATCGCGTAACCGGCAAAATAATTGCCGTGGGCAAAGAAGCGAATATGATGCAGGGTAAGACGCACGAGAACATCAAAACCATACGTCCGTTGAAAGACGGGGTTATTGCTGACTTCGATGCTTCGGAAAAAATGATCTCAATGTTCATTAAAAGTATCCCGGCACTTAAGAAAAAGCTGTTTACTCCCGCCCTGCGCATGGTAATATGCATTCCTTCCGGAATTACAGAGGTGGAGATGCGTGCGGTAAAAGAATCTGCTGAGCGTGTAAACGGTAAAGAAGTCTACCTCATCCATGAGCCTATGGCAGCGGCTATTGGTATCGGTGTAGACATCATGCAGCCGAAAGGCAACATGATCGTAGATATAGGTGGTGGTACTACCGAGATCGCGGTTATTGCACTTGGCGGTATTGTATGTGACAAATCGGTAAAAATTGCGGGTGACGTATTTACCAATGATATTGTATATTATATGAGGACACAGCACAACCTTTTTGTAGGTGAAAGTACTGCCGAGAAAATCAAGATAACCATAGGCGCCGCGATAGAAGACCTTGACACCCCGCCGGATGAGATGTCGGTACAGGGGCGCGACCTGCTTACCGGTAAGCCAAAGCAGGTAGATGTATCCTACCGCGAAATTGCCAAGGCGCTTGACAAATCGATACAGCGTATAGAGGATGCCGTAATGGAAACCCTTTCGCAAACGCCGCCGGAACTTGCTGCCGATATTTACAACACCGGTATTTACCTGGCAGGCGGAGGCTCGATGCTCCGGGGACTGGATAAGCGAATTTCCCAAAAAACCGACCTTCCGGTGTACATCGCCGAAGACCCTTTAAGGGCAGTAGTACGGGGAACGGGAATGGCGCTAAAAAACATCCAGAAATTCAGGAGCATACTCATAAAATAACAACCTAACGAATGCAGCAAATATTAAATTTTATATTTAAAAACAGTATCCTGATACTGTTTTTGCTGCTTTTGGGCATATCGTTAACGCTCACCATACAGTCGCATTCGTACCATCGCAACCAGGCCGTTACATCGGCCAATGCCGTAAGCGGCTATGTGTACGAGCAAATCAATTCGGTTGAAGAATACCTCAGCCTGCGCACGCAGAACGAGCAGCTTGCCGCAGAAAATGCCGCACTGAAGAAGATGCTCTTCAATGCCAAAGATACCACAGGGCTCAAGGCTGCCGAACTGCCTAAGATCATTGCAGACAGCCTGGGGCATTACAATGTTATCCAGTCTAAAGTGATATCCAATTCGTACAATGTTCACGAAAACTACCTCACCATTAACAGCGGAAGCCGCGACGGCATCAAGCCCGATATGGGTGTAGTGAGCAGCAAAGGCGTGATAGGGATCGTAGAAAAGACCTCGGGCGGATATGCTACCGTGATCAGCGTACTGAATCTTAAATTCAAGCTGGATGCCAAGATAAAGAAGAACAATCACTATGGCTCGCTCATCTGGAATGGCGAGAATGCAGGCTACGCACAGCTAATAGACGTGCCGCGCCTGGCCGAAGTGCATAAAGGTGACACGATTGTAACCGGCGGGCGTTCAGTAATTTTCCCCGAAGGCATTCCCATCGGAAAAATTGATAAGGTATTTGTAGACAAGAAGACGAATTACTATACACTCAACATCAGGCTGTTTAATGACATGACCAGCTTAGGGCACGTGTACGTAATTGAGAATAAAGATAAGGACGAGATCATAAAACTGGAGGAGGAAACACGCAATGAGTAGTACCGTGCTTATTAATATCGCCCGTTTTATAGCGCTGCTTGCCCTGCAGGTGGTGATATTCAACCGTATCGATCTTTTCGGATTTATCGATCCGTACCCTTACGTGCTTTTCATTATCCTTTTCCCGGTAAATGGCAACAGAGCTGCACTGCTCCTTTCGTCATTCTTCCTTGGGCTGTTTGTAGATATGTTTGCCAACTCAGGAGGTGTACACGCGCTTGCAAGCGTTTGCCTGGCGTATTTGAGGCCAACGTTTTTCCGTTTCTCCTTTGGGCTTAGTTACGAATACCAGACCGTAAAAATCAATGACAGGCTTTCGCCCGAACGCTTTTCGTTTATACTGTTATCTATCGTAACGCACCATTTTATCCTGTTCCTTACCGAATTTTTCCGCCCGAGGCTGATCCTGAATATTCTGGGCCATACATTAGGTTCTACAATCTTTACGCTGATATTAAGCATATCCATCATCTATTTAATTAAGCCCGCAAAGCAATGAGAAAGATTTTACTGCCTGCCCTCATCATAGGCGCAACGGTAATGATAGTGGCAAGGCTTTTTTACCTACAGATACTCGACGACACTTACATTAAGAAATCCGAGAACAACGCGATCAAAATAAAATATGATTATCCGGAACGCGGTTATATTTACGACCGCCACGGAAAGCTCCTCGTAGCCAACCAGCCGTCTTATGACATTATGGTTACGCCGAGGGAAATGAAAAATGTAGACACGCTCGAAATATGCCGGCTCCTTAATATCACGAAGGATTATTTTATAAAGCGTGTAGAAAAAGCCAAAGTGTACAGCCCGGTACTTCCTTCAGTCTTTTTGCCACAGCTCAATAAAAAGGAATTTGCTGCCTTTCAGGAAAAGATACGACGATTTAAAGGGTTTGACATCGTAAAGCGTTCGCTGCGTGATTACCAGACAGATGCCGGCGCTAACATTTTCGGCTACATTGCTCAGGTAAACGATGCTACCATAAAAAAGCACCCGTATTATAAAAGCGGCGACCTTATCGGGAGGCAGGGCGTTGAGGAAATGTATGAAGAAGTACTGCGTGGGGTAAAAGGCGTAAAGTATGTGCAGAAAGACCGCTTTAACCGGGAGATCGGCTCATTTAAAAACGGGATATACGATACCATTGCCATACAGGGAAAAGACATCACGCTCTCTATAGATATTGACCTGCAGAAATACGGACAGCAGCTAATGTTCCAAAAACGGGGAGGCATTGTGGCAATCGAGCCCAAAACGGGAGAGATACTCGCATTGGTAACGGCACCTACCTATGACCCGGCGATATTAGTGGGCCGTGAGCGTTCGAAGAACTATATCGCTATGGAGAAGGATCTGATAGCGAAGCCGCTTTATGACAGGCCGCTGTTAGCAGAATATCCCCCCGGGTCTCCGTTCAAGATACTTACAGGGTTGGTGGGTTTGCAGGAAGAAGTGATCGATGAGAATTCTACCTTTATCTGCAACCACGGATTTTCCTATGGCCGCGGCGCCTTTATGAAGTGTCACCACGGCGGCGGGGCAACGCGCCTGCATGACGCGATATACAATTCCTGCAACACCTATTTTGCGAATACATTCAAACTTACGATAGACAAATATTCGAAACCCGAATACGGCGTAAATGCCTGGAGTGGCCACCTGAAAAGCTTCGGCCTTGGTGACTTCCTGGGGTATGACCTCCCACCTGGGCGTAAGGGACTGGTGCCGACTTCAAAATATTACAAGCGTTATTATCCTAACGGCGGATGGCGAAGCAGCACTATCATATCCAACTCTATCGGGCAGGGAGAAGTATTGATGACGCCGATCCAACTGGCTAACATGATTGCGACTGTGGCTAACCGCGGTTATTATTACACCCCTCACGTGATTAAGAAAATCGAGGGCGGAAAGATCGACAAGAAGTTCACAACCAAGCACGTTACTACCATCGAACGCCAGTATTTCCAACCCGTGATAGACGGCTTGCTGGATGTTTATAACCTGGGTACTGCGCGGGGGCTTAAGGTAGAAGGGATAGAAATTTGCGGTAAGACTGGAACAGCGGAAAACTTTACCAAGATCAACGGGGTAAAAACGCAGCTTGATGACCACTCTATCTTTGTGGCATTTGCGCCGCGGCAGGATCCGAAGATTGCCATCGCTGTTTTTGTGGAGAACGGATATTGGGGTGCACGCTGGGCGGGCCCGATTGCCAGCCTCATGATAGAGAAATACCTGAAGGGCACCATTACCCGTAAAGACCTTGAAAAGCGTATGCTGGAAAATGGGCTTCAGGCCAATTACGATAAATACCTGAGCGGCGAACCGTTCTCGATAAACCACTAAGATGAAGAACCAAAGCGTAACCACCAACATGGACTGGATAACCATACTGCTGTATGCGGTGCTGGTGCTTATGGGCTGGGCCACCATCTACTCGGCTTCGCTCCCTGATGTGGAGAAAGCGATGTTCGACATCAGCCAGATCTATTCGAAGCAGCTTATCTTCATTATTATGTGCGTGCCGCTCATAGCCGTGGTGCTTACCATAGACGCTAAGGTTTACGAGAAATTTTCACTTATCTTCTATGGACTTTCGCTGCTGCTGCTGGCCGGACTCTTTGTTTTCGGATCTACGATAAAGGGACAGCGTAACTGGTATTCATTCGGCGGGTTTGGTTTGCAGCCGTCAGAATTTGCCAAAACGGCCACTTCGCTTATATTGGCCAAATTCCTGAGCGATGTACAGATCAATTTAAAGAATACCAACCACCAACTGATTGCGTTTGGTATTATTGGGCTTCCTGTCATCCTGATTATGCTTCAGCCGGATGCAGGTAGCGCGCTTATTTTCATGTCCCTTGCTTTTGTACTGTACCGCGAAGGCTTGCCGGGATGGTACCTTGCTACCGGTTTCATCGCAATTGTTTTATTCCTTCTTGCGCTGGTAGTAAAGCCTTACTTCCTCATCTTATTTGCCATCATAGGAGTGCTGATTCAATACTTCCTCACGCGGCGCCCCTATCGCAACCCGATACTTTCGGCAATAATTGTTGTGGTGATCTCGGGCTTCGTGTTTTCGGTTGATTATGTCTTTGAAAATGTATTGGAAGAACACCAGAAAGACCGTATCAATGTGCTTTTCGATAAGAACGTAAACCAACAGGCAGAGGGTTACAACCTCAACCAGTCGCTTATCGCTATTGGTTCGGGTGGATGGACAGGTAAAGGCTACCTGGAAGGCACACAGACCAAGGGCGGCTTTGTACCGGAACAGCATACCGACTATATCTTTACCACGGTAGGGGAAGAATGGGGTTTCGCCGGAGCCTGCGTTGTGATCGTACTTATGGTGACGCTGCTATTACGGATAATCTATTTAGCCGAACGGCAGAAATCCAAATTCAGCCGAACGTATGGGTACTGCGTTGCTTCGATTTTGTTTACACACTTCTTTGTAAACATTACTATGCTCATCAAGCTCTTCCCAACTATCGGTGTGCCATTACCGTTCTTTAGCTATGGTGGGTCGAGCCTTTTTGCCTTTACCATCCTTTTATTCGTGTTTATAAAGCTGGATGCGAATAAGGTAAATGAATGGTAATTTAGAACGTTGGATTTTTAGACCCTTAGAGTTTTAGCCTGCCAGATTTCAGGTATATTATAAGCTTTGATCATTGGGTAACTATTTTTTTGCCTAATATCGAATAATCTAAGGATCTATTCAGCCTTTACATCCAGCGCATCGCGCAACGCGTTGCCTACCATCATAAAGGCGAGTACCAGCAACAGCATCGCAATGCCAGGAGCCAGCGCGAGATACGGCTTACCGAGAATGATATAATTGTAATGGTCCTTGATCATTCCGCCCCAACTAGGAACCGGAGGCTGTGCACCTAAACCAAGGAAACTGAGACCGCTTTCAACAAGGATAGCCGAAGCGAAGTTAGCCGCCGATATTACAATAACCGGAGCCATAACGTTAGGGAGAATATGATTGAAGATGATGCGCCCATTACGATACCCTAAAGCCCGTGCTGCTGTTACGTACTGCATCTGCTTCACGCTCATTACCTGCCCCCGAACCACGCGTGCCACCTCTACCCACATAGTCAGCCCTACTGCGACGAATACCTGCCAAAAGCCTTTTCCTAACGCAAGGGTAATGGCTATTACAAGCAGCAACGTTGGTATAGACCAGATAATATTGACGAGCCACATCACAAAAGCATCTACCTTACCGCCATAGTACCCGGCAATCGCGCCAAAGAAAATACCGACAACTAATGAGATAAATACCGCTACAAAACCGATCGCAATCGATACCCTTGAACCTACCAGCAGGCGGCTGAGAAGGTCGCGCCCCTGGCTATCGGTCCCAAGGATGAACTTTTGCTTAGAGATGTAATCGATTATCGTTTTGCCATCCTTCGTGAACTGAGAAAGCGGCAGCGACTTGGAAACCGCAAGCGACGGGTCATCAGTATATTCCCGATAGGTAATGCTGTCGCCGCTGATTTTATAATCTAGTATCGGTACTTTTTGTTCCGCCACTTCCCTGCCGGTAAAATAGTCGGTCCACTTAGTTGGCGGTATGGTTCCCGACGGAATAGTAAGCATCGTTACCGTAAATCCCGGCGGTTTCGAGTGAATAGACAGGTCGCCCCAGTTGGCATTCCGGGTCTTGTCCGGCGCTAGTAGGTAGGCAAACACCGCCACAAGGAGTAGTAGTACAATAAAGCCTAAACTTAAAACGCCCCAAAAATTCTTTCTGAACTTTTGGAGCGCCAAGCCGGTTAGGGACTGATGCGTGCTGCTCACAGGCTATCTTGTTTTTACCGGTTGCTTTTTATTAAGGCTTACGGTTTTGGCCGGACTTTTCGACTGTAGGTCCTGAAGCACGTTTAGCGCTTCGTCAACATACACATCTTTAGAAAGGCTTTCGTACCAGCGGTTCTTTTTCTCTGCCAGTGCAGGGTCTTTTTTAAACACTTCCTGCTCGTACGGCAGTGCGGTAAACTTAAGTCCGCTGTTATATTCTGTAAGCGCTTTGAACTTTTTAGTTATCGCTTCACTTTTTGCAAGTTCGGCTTTAAACTTCTCAAGGTTGAGGCTGTAGGTATTATTATCTTTATTATCGCTCAGCCACTTTGCGTTTTCGTCAAGAAGCCTGAATTGCTCGTTGCCGGCGATACGCTTTTTACTGTTCGCAATCACGGGGGCGAAATTGTTCTTCGCCTGCTTGTAGTCGGCAGCATCAATTTTATCCCACGGCATGGCATTGTCTACGTCGCGCTCGCCCATATCCATGTACGTGAACCTATCCGGCATCATGATGTCGCTGCTCACACCCTCGCGTTGTGTAGAACCGCCATTGATGCGGTAATACTTCTGCGTAGTGGTCTTGAGCGCACCCAGGTCGCCCATAGAGTTGCCTCGTACAAACTGGTTCAGGTCGATGATGTTCTGTACTGTTCCTTTACCATAGGTATGCTTGCTACCCATGATGATTCCACGGTTGTAATCCTGAATGGCGGCTGCAAATATCTCTGATGCCGAAGCCGAGAAGTTATTTACCATTACAACCAGCGGGCCGTCCCATTGTACTTTGCTGTCATTATCAGACAGAACCTCTTTTTTCTTTCCGGTAGATTTTACCTGCACCACAGGCCCCTGCGGAATGAAAAGCCCGGTCATATCTACCACTGTTTTAAGCGATCCGCCTCCATTGTCGCGAAGGTCGATAATAAGCCCTTCGATGCCCTGCTGCTTCAGGCGGTCTACTTCCATGGCAACATCTTTCGCAGCATCGCGGTTATCTTTATTTTCGAAGTCAATATAGAATTTCGGCAGGTTGATGATACCATACTTTTTGCCGTCTTTCTCAACAATGCTTGCCTTAGCATAGGTCTCGTCAATCTCTACCACTTCACGAACGATAGAAATTACTTTTACCGTACCGTCTACTTTCTTTACGGTAAGCCTTACTGTAGTTCCCTTCGGGCCTTTAATCTTTTTCACAACGTCGTCCAGGCGAAGGCCCGCAATTTCTACAGGATCTTCGTTAGCCTGGGCCACCTTCATGATCAGGTCGCCCTGCTCAAGGTCTTTACCCCTCCAGGCCGGTCCGCCCGGTATTAGCTCAGATATCTCTACATAGTCTCCTTTTTTCTGAAGCCTTGCGCCAATACCTTCTAGGGAGCCTCTCATACTGGTATCGAATTTCTCCTTGTCATCCGGCGCAAAGTAGAACGTATGCGGGTCAAAGCGCTCGGCAATAGCATTCAGGTAAACGCTGAACCATTCTTCGCGCTTCATGCCGTCTACAAAATCGAAGTAATCGTTAAGCGACTTCAGGGTAGATTCCCTCGCCTCTTTTTCCAGTTGCTGGAAAGATTTCGGCGCTTCAGGGGCTTTCGCTGTTTTATCTTTGGCGTCTTTGCCTTCCTTGCCAGACTCCTGTACCTTTTGCTTATCGGTAACTGTAGAAAGCACAGAAAGCTTCAGCTGTTTTTCCCAGCGTGCTTTTAGCTCTTCCTTATTTTTGGCATACGGCATTTTTTCATAATCGGCATTGTACTGGTCGTCGCCATTGAAATTGAACGGAGCCGCCAACACATCTTTATAAATGCTTTCGCTCTCCTTAATCCTTTCCTGAAGCCTTTGGTAGGTCAGGTTAAAGAACGTAAGGTCGCGGTTGTTGATCATATCATCAAGCTTGTCTTCATATTTTGAAAACTCATCAATGTCTGACTGGATGAAGAAACGCTTAGAGGGGTCGATATTTTCAAGGTAGCTTTTGTAAACACCTTTAGAAAAGGTATCGTCTATGGCTGCCGGGTCATAATGCCCTTTCTCGATAACAAACGTTATCAGTTCCAGCAGCAGCTTATCTTTCTCGGGGTCTGATGCTTTTTGCTTCGGGATGAAGCTCCACAGGGCTACAGACAATACTGCAACCAAAAGCAATACTTTATAATTTCTCTTCATATAATTTAAGATGGCATTCATTGTGGGATACAACATAAAAAAGCGTGCCAGTTTTACTCTTCCGTTAAAAAACTTTCGTCACCGCACGGCACTGCACAAATTGCGTAACTTAGCAAACGTAAATGTACAATAGTTATTTTGAATTTTGCAAACCGTGAGTAAAAAACCCCTTATCCTGGTTACCAATGACGATGGTATTACCGCACCGGGAATTCGCGCACTAATATCGGTAATGAAAGAGCTTGGCGACGTTGTTGTGGTAGCACCGGACAGCCCGCAAAGTGCCACAGGCCATGCGATAACCATCAACAACACGCTTTACATTAATAAAATTGACATTGACCCCGATGTGGAAATGGAATACAGCTGCTCCGGCACACCGGTAGACTGTGTAAAATTTGCCGTGCATGAAATACTAAAGCGCAAGCCCGACCTTTGCGTATCTGGAGTGAACCACGGCTCTAACTCTTCCATCAATGTCATTTACTCCGGAACATTGAGCGCCGCGGTAGAAGCGGGCATCGAAGGTATTCCCGCCATTGGCTTCTCTTTGCTTGACTATAACTGGAATGCCGACTTTGAGCCGGCAAAGCCTTACATCAGAAAGGTAGCGCAGCAGGTTTTGGAAAATGGATTGCCTGAGGGGGTTATTCTAAATGTAAACCTGCCAAAGTTACCGTATAAAGAAATTAAGGGGATAAAAGTATGCCGCCAGGCCAAAGCCATGTGGGAAGAACGGTTTGATAAGCGCACCAACCCACAGGGCCGGGACTATTTTTGGCTGACAGGACAGTTTGTAAATCTTGATAATGGCGAGGATACTGACGAATGGGCGCTGGCTAATGGCTATGTATCCATGGTTCCGGTGCAGTTTGACCTGACTGCCTACCACGCTATGCAGACACTGAATGCGTGGGACATTAATAATAAATAGTACTTTTGTGCCTTAATCTGCAGTAAATGAAATATTACATTATTGCCGGCGAAGCATCGGGCGACCTGCATGGCTCTAACCTGATGAAGCAACTTTATATAGCAGACCCGGCGGCAGAAATACGCTTTTGGGGAGGCGACCTCATGCAGCAGGCCGGCGGCACCCTTGTAAAGCACTATCGTGACCTTGCCTTTATGGGCTTTGCCGAAGTGGTACAGAACCTGGGCACAATACTCAGCAATATAAAATTCTGCAAGCAGGACATCCTGGCATTTAAGCCCGATGCCATTATTTTTATAGACTATCCGGGCTTTAATATGCGCATTGCCAAATGGGCAAAGCCGCTCGGGTTTCAGACCCATTATTACATCTCCCCCCAAATATGGGCGTGGAAGGAAAACCGCATCAAATCTATCCGCCGCGATGTGGACCACATGTACATCATCCTCCCGTTTGAAAAAGAGTTTTACGAGAACAAGCACAATTATAAGGTGGAGTTTGTAGGGCATCCCCTTATTGATGCCATCCGGAATAAGAAATCTACGGACGAAACTGCATTTCGAATTGAGAATGGGCTTGACGACAGGCCGGTAATTGCCATACTGCCCGGAAGCCGTAAACAGGAAGTAACAAAAATGCTTGAGGTAATGCTATCGGTAACCGATGATTTCCCGGACTACCAGTTCGTCATAGCCGGTGCGCCATCGCAGGATTTTAGCCTGTACCAGCCCTTCCTGAACGGGAAAAATGTGAAGTTTGTGTCTAACAAAACATACGACCTGCTTAGTATAGCGCATGCTGCTTTGGTAACCTCCGGAACGGCAACTCTCGAAACAGCGCTATTTAAAGTTCCTGAAGTGGTGTGCTATAAAGGCGGATGGATATCGTACCAGATCGCGAAACGCATTATTACGCTGAAATACATCTCCCTGGTCAACCTGATCATGGACAGCGAAATCGTTGTAGAGCTCATCCAGGATGAATGCAATAAAAAAAATATCAGAATAGAACTCCAAAAGATTTTAACAGATGAAAATCGCGCGAAGCTCCGTGAATCCTATGATTTGCTGGAAAAAAAATTAGGCGGAGCCGGCGCGAGCAAAAAGGCAGCAAACCTCATTTTCAAACATTTAACATAGATTCTTAATATTTTATTAAATAGGATTTTTTATATTTGCAAAAAGCAGAGTCGAATTTGATAAAATAAAAAGTTTTGAAATACCTATTGTCCCTTTCCCTTTTCGTGTTATTGTTTTCTGTGAACGCTTCGGCACAAATAGTTACCTCTAAGAAGGAAGCTATGAAAAAGGGAATCTATTCCTACGTTGAAAAAAACAATTCTGAAACAGTTGCGTTCTCCGGCAGAAAATCCCCTTCAATGGGTGGCGGAGTAGCCTCGGCGGCGCAGCCTTCAATACTGGCTAATAAACCGGTTGCAGAAGCAAAAGAAAAGATAAAAGACGGATCGGGTAAGGCTGAGGGGCCTGCAGGCAAAACTTCTGTAATCAATGATGCACCGGATGCTGATTTTACCCCGGCTCCATCAGAAAGCTACCTTGCCGAACAAATTGTAAACAATGCCCTTGATTTTGTAGGTGTACGTTACCGCGGAGGCGGAACCAGCCGTGAGGGTATGGATTGCTCGGGAATGGTGTTCGCTACATTTAAGATTTTTGACATCACGCTGCCCCGCAGCTCACAGGCAATGTCTGAAACCGGAATGTCAGTAAAGCTTTCGGAGGTTAAAAAAGGCGACCTTCTTTTCTTCCGCAACAGCCACAACCGCAGGGCTATCAATCACGTAGGCATTGTAGCCGATGTGACTCCCGAAGGCGAAGTGCTTTTCGTACACTCTTCTACCAGCTCTGGTGTTGTAGTTTCTTCTATGAATGAGGCATATCACTCGCGTACTTTTGTAGAAGCTAAGAGGGTTATCGAAGAATAATCCTGATGCAGTAATCGCTTCAATATCGCAGTTCATGAAGGTATTGAAGTATCCCCTTGTTATTTTTACCGTATGTTTTGCCGTTGGCATCGCGTTGAATAGCATACTTCTGCTATCGCCTGTTATTGCCGCGGTTTGCTTTGGCACTGCAGTTGCTGCATCTGTTTCCTTTTTCTATCAGAAAAACCCGAACGCCTGGATGTCGAAAGCATTTGGTATATCCGCCTGCGGTAGCTTTGTTTTTGCGGGAATGTTGGCCACAGCATTGCATAATCCCCTACTGGCCGAAGACCATTATTCGCGTTTTGAGACTTCTGAAAAAACGCCTGTTATAAGCGGCGTGATAAAGGAACGATTAAAACCCAATGCATTTGCCGAAAAATATTTCTTCAATATTACACAGGTAGACAACCAGAAAGCTACCGGACGGATCCTGATTTCTATCGCCAGAGATAGTGCTTCCCATGTTTATAATCCCGGCGATAAATTAGCCATAATAGCCTCGCCGCAGCCTATACACAAACCACTCAACCCTTATGGCTTCGACTATTCGACATACATGAGGCGTCAGGGCGTGTATGACCAACTCTACTTAAAGGGCAATTTTATAGAAACCGGAACAGAGAAAGATTTTGCGTACTATGTAGGCCGCTTGCGAAATGCCCTGATAGCTTCTTTCGACAAGCAAGGTTACGACCCGGTTACCTACAACGTGGTCAAGGCGCTGCTGTTCGGCCAGCGGCAGGATATGGATCAGGCAACAACCGACAGCTATACCAAAGCCGGAGTGATACACGTGATCGCTATCTCCGGGCTTCACTTCGCCGTACTGTTCTTTATATTTAACCTCGTGCTTAAGCCTTTAGAACGCTCCCGGCGCGGACGAATCCTGCACTTTGTCCTGATGATGGTATTTATGTGGGGTTTTGCGTTTATCGCAGGGCTTTCGGCATCCGTAGTGCGTTCGGTCGTTATGTTCAGCTTTATCAGCCTGGGCATGCTGCTTAACCGGCATTCCAACAACACCATCAATTCGGTGGCCACCTCTATGCTCATCCTGTTGCTGGCCAATCCTGATCTCCTTTTTGATGTAGGCTTCCAGCTCAGCTACACTGCCGTTATCGGTATTCTATGGATACACCCTGTCTTAAGACTGCCGCGGTCGAAATACGCTGCGTTAAATGCAGCAGGCGATATGGCAACGGTATCGCTGGCTGCCCAAATTGGTGTCCTTCCCCTTACGTTGTATTACTTCCACCAGTTCCCGCTGTTGTTCCTGATTGCCAACCTGGTTGTAATCCCGCTTTCCAATGCAGTCTTAGTTTTAGGCATAGTAACGCTTCTGCTCAATTTTATCTGGACAGCTGCATCGCTTTGGGTTGGCAAACTAATGAGCCTGTGCATTTGGTTAATGAACAAATTTACCGATGTCATATCGGGTATAGATTCATTCCTGATAAAGGACATCCCTTTCTCACCCATGCTGATGATTTTGCTATATCTGTCAATTGGCTCCTTTATCTTTTGGCTCTATAAACGGTCGTTTCGCCGTAGCGCCGTGCTCCTGTCCTCAGTATTGATTTTTCAGTTGGCTTACGGACTCACATCACTATCAGCAAAGCAGTCTACGGATGCGCTGGTGCTTCATAACCGAAAGCAGTCGCTTATCCTGGTAAACCAAAAAGGCAAGCTCACAGCCATGAGCAATGCCCCTATCAAACCCGTTAACCGGGACATATCATCGTACGGCGCGGCGATGTTCTGCGATAGCCTCCACTATAAACCGCTGAAAGATCTTGTGTTTGTAAACGGTAAAAAGATACTTGTTGCAGACCGGGCGGAAATTTATGAGCCGTCACTTCATCCGGACATTCTTATACTTCGTGCTTCGCCAAAAATCAACCTGGAACGCCTCTTGGCCGGGCTTGAACCAAAAGCCGTGGTTGCCGACGGGACCAATTACAAAAGCTATGTAGCGCGGTGGAAAACCACCTGCAGGAAACTAAAAATCCCTTTCCATGCCACTGCCGAAAAGGGATTTTACAACATAAAATAACTATCTGATAGATTACGTCTCCAAAAATCAGGATCTTTATATACTTTAATAATAACTGGAAGGAACTTCCCTGACGGTAAAAAGCGCCAAGCCCGCAACCAATAGTAATGCAATAAAACATACCCAGAAAAAGAAGATGACATTATTTGATATTCTTCTTAAATGCCGTTCGCTTCTTGCGGAGTTATAAGCAAGGTGTTCCATTAATTCCCGGTCGGACATTTTCTTGATCTCGTCCATCATATTTTCGCTCATAATGTTCCATTTTGGTTAATTAAAAAGACTAAACAGACCCGTCTCTAAGCTTGTTGATTATTCAGAGTGAAACCAATCGATTTTAAATATAAATCCCTTTCCATGCGGTTGCCGAAAAGGGATTTTTATATCATCAGGTAAACCTACTTTTATTTGAGAGCAGCCAAAAGTTGTTCAGGCGTATGGTAGCCTACGATATTATTGGCGATATCACCTTTTTTATTGAGCACCACCATTGTAGGGTAGCCTTCCAGGTTTAGCATCTCGGCAAACTGGTGGGCAGCGTTGCGTCCGCTCCTGCCCGCAACATAACCAGGATTCGTGTATTTTTTGCCTTTATAATTTACCTCGCTGTTACCTTCCGCGTTGAATTTTACGGCGTAATAATTTTTGCTGATATACTCCACAATCGCAGGATCGTGAAATGTGTTCTTATCGAGCATTTTACACGGGCCGCACCAGTCGGTATAGACATCCATAAAAATAGGCTTCGCATTTTTCTTCTGGGCAGCAAGGGCTTCGTCCAGAGTCATCCATTTGATTTCTTTGGCCTGCGCCTGCGCAGCCATTGCGCCAAGGGCAATAAATAAAGTCAGGATAAATTTTTTCATTGTTTACATTTTAAAAAGCATCTTTCAAAAACGATGCCGATTTTTTAATATAAAAATTCCCCTTCTGTTACCGAAGGGGAATATTGTTATTTCTTTCGCGAGGCAAGGATGGCATTAGCATTTTCAAGCCATGTCGCAGGGCCACCTGCCAGGTATCCACTGCTTCCTAACGCCTTGAAGTTCACTTTGCCCTCTTTTGTTTTCTCGGCGTCGGCGAACCAAACCGTTGGGTAGCCCTTGATCCCGAAAGTAGCGGCAAGCTGCGCATTCTGCTGCTTAGTCGCTTCATCCTGCGCTTTACGCGGATAGTCGAGCTCTACGAGTATTACGTTCTTCTCGGCCCATTTAGCGAACTCAGGGGTTTTGAAAACTTCTTTCTGCAGGCGCATGCACCATCCACACCAGTCGCTGCCCGTGAAGAACAGGAACATCGGTTTTTTTGTTTTTTGCGATACCGCCATCGCATCGTTCACATTGGTATACCACTTAAGCTCCTGGGCATTTGCTGCCATAGTGCCGAGGGTAAGGAAAAGTACAAAAGCAATCTTTTTCATAGTATAATTTTTAGCGTACGCCGTGCATCATGTCCATAAGCTTTTTGCTGAGCAGGAACAGGATAACCGAAGCAACACCTGCCATTACAACGAAAAGCATAAAGAAATCGTACAGGTTGGCTATAGAGAAGCCCATAAACTTCTTCACGTTCTCCACCTGTTGTTTTTCAAGCTGGCTGATCGCTTCTGTTTTTGAAGCTTCATCCTTAATATTGCCAAACCCTACTTTTTCAAATGGTATTACTTTAACGCCATTGATATCCTGGGCATTTTTCTTTTCAAATCCTTCGGGGAAAAGCGCAACACCTTTCTCTTGCTCTACTTTCTCTACACTTGTAAGCGATACTACAGCCTCAGGATAAAGTGCGCTCAGCGTACCGGCAAACTTGTTGGCAGAAGCAGTACTCAGGAACCATACACCCATAAGCAGCGATGCAAACTTAACCGGCGCAAGCTTGTTTACCATAGACAGTCCAATCGGCGAAAGGCACAGCTCGCCAAACGTATGTATCGTATACAGGCTCACAAGCCACATCATGCTCACTTTAACGCCCGGCTGAAGCCCTTTTACACCGAAAGCGATAACCACATAACCCACCGCAAGAAGGAAAAGTCCGATCGCCTGTTTGTAAGGAGATGCAGGCTCCATATTCTTTTTACCGAGGGTACCCCATAGCCAAACGAAAATTGGAGCGAAAATTACAATCGCTACAGCATTAATTGACTGGAAGTACGATGCCGGAACGATAGTACCAAAGAGCCTCCTGTCGGTTTGTTCCTCTGCGAAATAGGTAAGCGAGGCGCCTGCCTGCTCAAATGCCGCCCAGAAGAATATCACGAAGAATGCAACGATATAGATAACCCAAATACGCTCCTTTTCAATTTTGCTAAGGCCCGGATCTGAGATAATATAACCCGGAGCAGCTATAGTCAGCGAGAATATAAAGGCGCCGATAAGGTCGCCATCAAGGAAATAATAAAACGCTGCAAGAAGAACAATCCATACAGATACCCAAAGCGCAATGGTTTTTGAAGATACCGGTACTTTTACTTCTTCGGCAGACTGTCTTGAACTATTAGGCGCAGCACCAATCTGCTCGCCCGTCGGCGTCACGATGTATTTATTCTTAAGCATGATAAAGAGTATTACGCTCAATATCATTCCTATACAAGCCAGCAGGAAGCCCCATTTAAAGTCGGCCGGATTGCCGGTGTCACCAAAAAACCCGCACAATAGCGGTGCAATAAAGGCGCCAAGGTTGATACCCATGTAGAATATTGTAAACGCTGAGTCAACCCGTTTGTCACCCACCGGATACAGTTGGCCCACCATCGTAGAAATGTTCGGTTTAAAGAATCCGTTACCAAAAATAAGTAGCCCAAGGCCGCCGAACATAAGCGGAGTGGCAAGGTTCACATCCTGATAAAAGCTTCCGGAAAGGAACATAAAGAATTGGCCTATAGCCATAAGTATACCACCTATAATAATGGATTTCCTGTTACCCCAATACCTGTCTGCCATATAACCGCCGATAAGCGGCGTAAGGTAAACAAGGCCGGTATAGCTTCCGTACACTTGCGAGCCCAGCGCCTTATCAAACAAAAGAGCCTTGGTCATGAACAGCACAAAAAGCGCCCTCATGCCGTAGTAGCTGAAACGCTCCCACATTTCTGTTACAAACAATACATATAATCCTTTAGGATGTCCTGTACTTACTTTATTTTCCGTCATTATACGATATAGATAGATTTAATTAATATACGTTATTTTCTTTCATCACCCTGTTCAGCCACTTCAGCATCATAAATAGCAACAAGGCGGCGGCCAGCACCAGCGCGAAGTTAAGGAAGAAAAAGTTCTCTTTATGCTCCATCGTTTCCCAAAGACTCGAAAGCATACCCGCAAGCTTATTACCAACGGAAATAGAAAGGAAGAAACCACCCATCATAAGTGCTGTAATACGAGGCGGGCTCAACTTTGAAACCAGGGAAAGTCCCATCGGGGAAAGGCAAAGCTCACCAAGAGTGATCACCGCATAGGAGCCTACAAGCCATAGCCCGCTTGCTTTTGTCGTCAGTCCGTTGGTGGCATAAACCGCCCCAACCATTACCAATGCCGAAAGCGCGGTTATTAAAAGCCCGATGGCGATTTTTGTTGGCGTGCTCGGTTCTTTTTTGCGCTTGCGCAGAAATCCCCAAACGCCAACTAAAACCGGCGTAAGCATTACCACCCAGAATGGATTGATAGACTGGTATAACTCGGTAGAAAAAAGTTTAAGGTCCTGCCCTTTAGCAGGCTTTTTACTTTCTTCAAGGTTCGCAAAGTACTTATGAGAAGCCTCTAATTTAGCTATCTCGCGGGCCGAAGCCTTTTTTGCAGCCATTTCTTGAGGTGTACTTTCAGGCATCTGGTCGTTCTCTGCACGGCGTTTTTCAACCTCAGCCTTAAAATCGTCGCCATTGAGCGCAACCACATCGTTGTTCTCAACCGTCTGAGCCATGTCAAATTTTGTAGCAACATTAGCTACCGACTCCGGCATTTGCCTGTCGGTATAATCCTCTGCCCACACGGTAAGAGCATCGCCGTTCTGGTGGAAAATGGCAAAGAAAAGAATCACGCAAGAGAACACTGCAAGAAGAGCGCCGATTGCCCGCTTCTCTAAGCCGGAAGACTTAAACCATAAGTAGACGAAGAAAAGAATTACCGGCACGCATCCGAAGATAAAAGCGTCATTGGTATCAGAACCCAATACATTGCCCGGAATGATGTAGCCGATAATGCCGAATATAAACATAGGCAGTACAGTTGAACCTAAAATTTTCAGAGTAGGCATATCACCTTGTTGCAATGGTTTGATCACATCGACATGTTTTATATGCCGGGTTCCGCTGATGAATATCAACACGCCGATAAGCATACCGACACCGGCGGCCATGAATGCATAGCCCCAACCAAAATTGATGCGCATATAAGCAGCGACAAAGTTGCAGACAAATGCACCAATGTTTATGCCCATGTAAAAGATGTTGTAACCGGAGTCTTTTTTATGTTTTAGCTGTTCGGTGCTGTACAGGTTTCCAACAAGGGTAGAAATGTTCGGCTTAAAGAAACCGTTACCAAGTATGATAAAGAAAAGGCCTGCAAAAAATGCCGTGGTATCATGAACCGAAAGCATAAAGTAGCCGGCAGACATCATGAGGCCTCCCATAATGATCGACCTGCGATAGCCTAATACACGATCTGCCAAAAGCCCCCCGATAAAAGGGGTAAGATATACTAAGCCAAGGTAGGTACCGTATATATCCGATTTCTCACCGGGAGTAAAGCCCATACCTCCATTGTTCCAGCCATCCATCATGTAAAGGGCAAAAATCCCCAACATCAGGTAATAGCCGAAACGCTCCCACATTTCGGTACCGAATAAAAACCATAAACCTTTAGGATGCCCTTTTTGTGTTGTAGATTCGTTCATACTAAAGTTTCTCTTTTATAAAGTTAGTCATCTTGGTATATAGCTGCAGGCGCGTCCTTCCGCCATAAATACCGTGGTTCTTATCGGGGTAAATCGCCCAGTCAAATTGCTTGTTAGCCTGCACCAGCGCTTCGATCATGCGCATGGTATTCTGCACGTGAACATTATCATCGGCAGTACCATGTACCAGAAGGTACGATCCTTTCAGCTTGCTTACATGATTGATAGGAGAATTATCGTCATAACCCGAAGCGTTTTCCTGAGGGGTCTGCATGTAGCGCTCGGTATACACACTGTCATAAAAACGCCAGTTGGTTACCGGTGCTACGGCTATCGCCATTTTAAACACATCAGCACCCTTCAGGATACAGTTAGACGACATGAATCCGCCGTAGCTCCATCCAAAGATACCAATGCGAGAAGCGTCTACATAGGGATACTTGCCTATCACCTTTGCTGCATCGATCTGGTCTTCCACTTCAAATTTCCCCAGTTCTTTATACGTCACTTTTTTAAAGGCTGCCCCTTTAAATCCGGTTCCGCGGCCATCTACACAAGCTACGATATAGCCTTGCTGCGAAAGCATCATAAACCAGTAATCATCGGTACCGTTCCAGTCATTGTTTACCTGCTGAGAGCCAGGGCCGCTGTATTGGTACATGAATACGGGATATTTTTTATTCGGATCAAAATCTTTCGGCTTTATCATCCAGGCGTTCAGCTGGTGGCCTTTTTCGGTGGTAAGCACAAAAAACTCTTTCGTTGGAAGGTTATACGCCGCGAGTTTTGTTTTAAGTGCCTCGTTATCCAGGATCGATTTTACCTGCTTGCCATCTTTCGCTGAAAGAAGCGCATACGAGGTAGGCTCGGAAGCGCTGGAGTAAGCATTAATAAAGTAATCGAAGTTGGGGCTGAAGGTAGCATTGCTTGTACCTGTTTTTCCGGTAAGGCGCACCTTGTTCTTGCCATTCAGGCCAATACGGTAAATATCGCGATTAATAGAACCATTTTCTACCGACTGGTAGAAAATATTGCCGGTCTTGTCATCGAAGCCGTAATAGTTGGTTACCTCCCAGTTACCTTTAGTAACCTGGTTAATCAGTTTGCCCGATTTAGCGTAATGGTAAATGTGATTGTAGCCATCTTTTTCGCTCGTCCAGATAAAGCTGTTATCGTTCAGGAAAGTAAGGTTATCGGTAATGTCCACGTACGCATTGTCCTTCTCGTTAAGAACCACTTTCGCCGTTCCGGCAGCAGCATCCACAAAAATCAGGTCGAGGTTGTTCTGGTGGCGGTTAAGCACCTGCGCGCTCAAAACATTAGCATCACTTGTCCACTTAATGCGCGGAATATAAAAGTCGTTATAATTGCCGAGTCTGATCTCTTTATCACTGTTGGCCTTTACATCAAATAAGTGAAGTGAAACCGTCGCATTTTTTTCCCCGGCCTTAGGGTATTTAAACTCGTATTGCGAAGGGTAGAGCGCATTACCGTACACATCCATAGAAAACTCCGGCACCTGGCTTTCATCAAAACGAATGTACGCCAACTTGTCACCAGTGCTGTTCCATTCGTAAGCCTTCACAAACGAAAACTCTTCTTCATAAACCCAGTCTGTAATACCGTTGATAACTGCGTTTTTCTTGCCATCGGTAGTAACTTGTTGCACTTTTTTCGAATCGATCTCATAGATATAAAGATTGTTCTCGAATACATAGGCCACCTTACTTCCATCTGCCGAAAATGTAGGCTCCTGTATTTTGTATGCAGTCAATTTCTCGAGCGATTTTTTTGCGATATCATAGATGTAAAAATCGGCGGTAAACGAATGGCGGTATATCTGGTCAGAATGTGTGGCAAGCAGCACTTTCTTCTCATCCGGGCTAAACGTGTAGCTGTCTATCCCTTCCAATTCTTTAAATGATTTAGAGTCTACGATAGTTGAAACTTTCTCAAGTGTCGCAAAATCATAAAGATCGAGAGACGACGAACCGGTACGGCGGTTGTAGTTAAGCACCGAATACTGGTTGGTATTTTTCATGGCCTGAAGCTCATCCATGCCCTGGGCGCGGAAGGCGCCATTCCATATTTCTTCGAGCGTTAATTTCTGTTGCGCAAGGGCCGGCAGTGCGGCCAATAAAAATAAAAAAAGAGCCGTTTTGGTGTATTTCATTTTGCAGATGGTAAAAAACTTTCAATTTTAGTAAAAAATTATGAATTAGCACCTCTTTTTTTTGTTAAATGGGTAGCGAGGTGCCCTTCGTGCATAGCTCTTCAATTAGCATTTAACCCCTTTAACACGTATCTTTGCACATAAGCTAACTTAAGCAACTGGAAATGAGCAAAGCGATAGCGGGTTTCTCTAAACTCAGCAAAGAAGATAAAATACGTTGGATTGCATCGGAATATTTTGAAAATCCGGAACAGGCCACCGAACTCTTTAAGAAATACTGGAATTCTGACGATAAGCTGCAAAAGCTGCACGACGAATTTATAGAAAATACGATAACCAATTTTTACCTTCCGCTTGGGGTAGCTCCTAATTTCAATATTAACGGCCGTACATATACCATACCGATGGCGGTTGAGGAAAGTTCGGTAGTAGCGGCTGCGAGCAAGGCTGCTAAATTCTGGGCGGCGCGCGGCGGATTTAAAGCTACCGTAACAGGAACCGAAAAAATTGGCCAGGTGCATTTTATTTACAAAGGCGATGCCCAAAAACTCAGGACATTTTTTGGTGAGATAAAACAGAAATTCTTTGACGGCACCGAAGACCTGACGCGAAATATGCAAAAGCGCGGCGGCGGCATAACGGATATCATACTTCGGGATAAAACCGGAGAACTGGAAAACTACTACCAGCTGCACGCCACGTTTGAAACTGCCGACAGCATGGGCGCCAATTTTATCAACTCATGCCTGGAGCGCTTTTCGAAGATACTGAAAGAAGAAGCTGCGGTTTACCCGGCATTTACGGCCGAAGAAAAACAAGTGCAGGTGGTGATGAGTATACTTTCTAATTACGTACCAAACTGTATTGTACGTGCCGAAGTATCGTGCCCTGTAGAACAGCTTTGCGAAGAGCCCGGCATCGATCCGCAGGAGTTTGCCGAAAAATTTGTGACAGCTGTGCGCATTGCTCAAATAGAACCTTACCGCGCCGTTACCCACAATAAAGGCATCATGAATGGAATTGATGCAGTAGTGGTGGCTACAGGAAACGACTTTCGTGCCGTTGAAGCGGGAGTCCATGCTTACGCATCCCGCAACGGTAAATATTCCAGCCTTTCTGATGCGAAGATAGAAAACGGCGTTTTTACTTTTTCAATTGAAGTGCCGCTGGCATTGGGAACTGTGGGCGGGCTTACCAGCCTTCATCCCCTGGTTAAGCTTTCGCTCGAAATGCTTGGCAACCCATCGGCAAAAGAGCTCATGCAGATCATTGCTGTGGCCGGGCTGGCACAGAATTTTGCAGCACTGCGATCACTGACCACAACCGGAATACAACAGGGCCACATGAAAATGCACCTGATGAATATCCTGAACCAACTCCATGCTAATGAGGTTGAAAAAGCACTGGCGGTAAAGCACTTTGAAAATAATGCAGTGAGCCATTCGGCGGCGGTATCATATATTGAAGAATTAAGGAAAGCGGCAATATAAGTGAAACAATCCTTTTACAGCAACGGGAAGCTTTTGCTCGCAGGCGAATATGTGGTGCTTGATGGGGCCAACGCCTTAGGTGTGCCAACTGTTTACGGACAGTACCTTGATGTAATACCTGATGATAGTAACACCATCAAATGGAGGAGCCTGGAAAACGACGGTTCCGTCTGGTATGAAGATGAAATAAGCCTTGGGGGTATACTTGCAGGGCACGGTCGCCAAACCGCTGAAACAGCCGCGCTGATAAAAATACTGCACATAGCCCACAAACTTAACCCGACCGTATTAACCCGTGGCTACCGGATAGAGACAAGGCTTACCTTTCCACGAAAGTGGGGGTTGGGAAGCTCGTCTACACTTATCAATAATATCGCCTGGTGGTTCGGCATAGATCCCTATACGCTGTTATGGCAGAGCTTCGGGGGTAGCGGATATGATATTGCCTGTGCGCGTACCAATAGCCCTGTTATCTTTATAAAGGAAGCAGGCAAGGCTGTAGCAGAGCCGGTGAATTTTCAGCCGGCATTCGCCGAAAATCTTTGGTTTGTTTACCTAAACCGCAAACAAAACAGCCGGACCGCGATTGGCCACTATCGCTCCCGCGGTAATGATAATATTTCCCTTGCAAAAAAGATAAACGGCGTTACATCGCGAATGCTGTCGGCCGACTGCATCGAAGAATTTATGGAAGCGATGGAAGCGCACGAAGATGCACTGAGCCCTGCGTTGGGAATGCAACCTGTAAAACAGTTGCTTTTCCCGGATTTTGATGGTGCTGTAAAAAGCCTTGGCGCCTGGGGTGGCGACTTTATACTTGCCGCATCGCGCAATAACCCTGGGTCCTACTTCCGCGACAAAGGGTATGAAACGATCTTTAACTATAATGATATGATACTGAAATAGCAGAAATCGTCTGCTGCTATACAACACTAAAAAAGGCTGCCCGTTGAAGGCAGCCTTTTCTGTATTTGTAAGATTCCTAGTAGAACTCGAACCTGTTGTCCTCAATATCGGCATTCTCACGAAGCGCCATCGATATTCTCGAAGGTACGCTTCCGCGGCCTTCGGTTTTCAGCCTGTTTACAAACGCGCTGTAGTTTTTCATGGCCGGCGCGGCAGTAATCGCTTTTGTCCTCACCATAAATATACCCATGTTGCCTTCAATAAGTCCTGAGGTTTTACCTGCCGCAAGTCCAAACGCCTTACCTACAACTTTAGGCTCAGACCCTATGTTCTGGATAAGCGGGGCTGCAAAGGTAACATCTGTAGCGGTAGCTACGCTTGATGCTGTTTTACCGGCAACGTCCTCAAGGGTGTTTCCTGCCATTTTCTTTTTGATGATCTCAGCTTTCTTCTGGTTCTTAAGAATCGGCTCAACCTGTGGCCTGGCCTCATCTACCGGAAGCACGCCTTTCTCATTGATTCCTTTAAGCCTTGCTATCACATGGCCCTGGGCTATATCAAACTTCTTAACGTCGCCTATTTTCGTGTCCTTTTCAAACGCCCAGCGAACCATACCTCTTTGCGCGCCGATACCCTGAATTTGTTCGTCATTGGCTAGAAGCTTATTTACAGGCACTATAGTAAGGTTGAGTTCTTTGGCAAGATCTGCAAACGGACGGGTTTCAGCATCCATTTCCATTTTTGTTGCCTTTGTAAAGATTGCATCGCTGGTAGCTTCAGACGGCTCTATCCTTTGTGCAATGGTAGCAAGCTGAACACCATCGTTCTTACTGTTTACCTTAATTACGTGGTAGCCGAATTCAGTTTCAACTACACCGGTTTTCCCGGCCGGGTTATTAAAGATGAAATCGTTGAAAGGCTTAACCATCTGGTTCCTTACCACGTTTTCATAAAGACCTCCTGTACCTTTAGATCCCGGATCATCACTGTTTGCAGCAGCAAGCGCAGCAAAACCTGAAGGGTTCGCATTTACCTGCTTAAGAAGATCATCTGCTTTCGCTTTTGCTTCTTCTTTTGTCCTTGTAATAGACGGGTCTGGTATTTTAGCACCTTTATAGCCAATAAGGATATGGCTTGCATTTACGCTGATACCTGATTTTTTGCCAACCATCTTAGATATCTTGTAGAAACCATTATCGATGTACGGCCCAAACACTTGTCCTGGCGCAAGGTTGTAAAGCTGCTCTGCATATTCTGCCGGAAGGTCTTTTTTCGCTACGTAAGTAGAATCAAACTTGACATCAGAATTCTTATTTACAAAGTCTTCCACATTAGCTGCACTGGCAAATCCTGAAACAGTATCGTTAGCTTTAGTTTGCTCGTTATATTCAATTCGCGGCTGAAGAAGCGACTCGATATTCTTTTTCATCTCAGCCTCATCTGCCTGAGACGGCTTGTTGTCGATAAGAACGTACTCGATCTGGCGCGAAGCTTCAGACTTATACTTCTTCTCGTTTTTCTTCATGTAATCGATGATCTCCTGATCTGTAACTTTAACCTGGTCGTCATTTACAGTATTGTAAGGAACCATTACATAGTCAAAAGTGATCTTATCGTTCTCTTCTTTATATTTTGCTTTGCCTTCTGCCTCTGTAGTAACAATACCGGCTTTCAGCATTGTTATATAAAGCTGTCTCTTAGCGAAGTCTTCAACAAGCGGCTTATTCTTTTCGATGTTTGCCCATTGTTCCGGATTGGTCTTCTTCAGGTTTACAAGGAAGTCATTAAACTTGTTTTTATCAAATTTACCCAGGGCATTTTGAAACTGGGGATTTTGTGCAACAGAAGGGTCCTGGCTGTACATATCCAGAACGTGGTCACGGCCCACCCTGATACCTGCTTTTTCTATCCTGGCAGCAAACAGCCTGCTTTCAACTTCCTGGTTCCAAACCATGTTGGAAGCCTGGGTCGCAGAAATACCCTGTTGGCGCTGTTCTGCCTCGCTTACTTTCTGGCGAAAATCCTGGGCAGATATATCGTCTCCGTTTACACTTCCCACATTGCGGGAAGGGCTTCCAAAACCGCCGCTTTTAATTATATCTGTAATGATAAAGGCCAAAAGGCTCAATCCGATAACAAGGATAAGAAGGAGCGAACGCTGCCTAATTTTTGATAAAACCGCCATTTTTATTACGTTAATTTTTTATTCAGTGGGCGAAAATACAATTATCTGGTTAATAATAAAAGCCGTGCCGTTATATTTTCTGAATTTAATGTTAATTTTCGGTTGACATTAAAGGCTTTATTTCTACAGTACTTATAATTTTGTTTACCGCCGCTGTCACGGTAATGACATTGCCCTGCACTGTAAGGGTATCTCCCGCTGCCGGATCGTCTCCCCAAAAGTGAATTACAAGCCCGCCCAGGGTACGGTATGCGTCGCTTTCCGGCAAGGCAAACCCGTAGATTCGGTTCACATAATCCACCCCAAGTTGTGCCGAAAAGGCAAACGCACCGTTTTCAAGCTTTAGCTCGAGCGGATCGGCTTCATCGTGCTCATCTTCAATTTCGCCAAAAAGCTCCTCAATGATATCTTCAACAGTAATAATGCCAGCGAGCTCCCCTTCCTCATCTTTAATGACGGCAACGCTTTTCCGCTTTTTTGTCAGCCTGTCCAGTACATCTTTTATCAGCGCATCGGCCTGCGCTTCTTCTGCCCGTATCATTATGTCTGGTATACTATCAGGGTTGCGAAAAAGCATAAAGGAATGAACATAACCGATGATATTGCCCGGAGCGCCATCGTATACCATTATTTTAGAATAGCCTGTAGCAATAAACATTGCCTTTAGTGACGGCAGATCGTCTGAAAGTGCGATTGCCGCGATTTCACTACGGGGTGTAAGGATGTCTTTGGCCAGCTTATCGCCGAACCCTATCGCATTACGAAAGATCGCTATCTCGGCATCGGCAGACTCATCGGCTTCCTGTTGGGGCACATTGATATATTCGCCCAGATCGGTGCGAAGCGATGCAGGCTCCTGGCCATCAACATCTACCCCAAGAATATACTTCAGCGTGACATCCGACAGCTGTGCAGACACATAAACAAAAGGGAAAGCAAGGATATAAAAGGCGTATGCGGGAAGTACCAATACTCTGATAAGTGTGTTAGCATATATCCTGAAAAAAATTCGTGGAAGGAATACCGACACTACCAGCAGCAGTAAGCACGGAATGGCGATTGCAATAAAAAGCAACGCATAGGGGCTCAAACCGAATGGTGCAAGCCAGTGCGTTATTACCTCAACCGAAAAGCAGGTGTAGATTACAACCGAAGCCACGTTGCAGAAAAGCATCGCAATATTAAACAATTGCTGATTTGTGGTAATACGGCGAAGAATGCGCGAAACAAAATTGTGCTGCTGGCCTTCTACCCCAAGGTAGACCTTATTGGCGGCAGCAAATGCTACGCCTATTCCGGAGAAGAATGCTGAAAAAAGGAGGCACGCTATGGCAATTGCGGCTTCCATCAGATCTATTTACTTTGCCGCCCGTTGCCAATCTTTTCTGCGTATCTCTTACGGAAAAAGAACATAAAGACAGCCATTGCAGCCAGGAGGAAAGAGATGTAAGGCTCTTCGTTTATCATGATCCTCCTTATTCCGTCATAAATTAAAAAAGCGGCAATAGCGAGGTATACGTACGATACTATTTTTAAATAACCCATATTATTTGATATTGTTTACCTGGCCGGAACTTTGCTGGGTATTCATGTATTTGAAATCTTTAGAGAAATCTATTCCCGGACCTTCCAGGTACCCTCCTGCCCCATCGGTAAATTTAAAGTATTTCTCGGTGTAAAACCACTCATTTTTCTGGTCGTAATACAGCTGCTCGGTTTCCATTTTCTTGCCGTCCTGTGTAGTGATTTTTACATGGCCCTGTAAATCGATGATACTGGTCTTGGCATAATTGATGGCGTAGTCAGCAACAATGTTTGTTTGTTGCCCATTATCATCATAAAGAGTAACGTGTATCCCCTTCGGGAACTCATTGAACCTGTACTCCAGGTTAGAGTAATCGAGCATTTTAGGGCTTACCAACACGGCCTTTACCTTCCCGGAATCGGTATATTTCAGGTTGATGCTGTCGGCCTCGGTAGCGGGAGAAAACACAACACTATTAATGCGTTGCACCTCCTTGAAATTACTTTCGCAGGACAAAGCAGCGACTGCGGCAAACAGGAATAGTATATATCGCTTTTTGAAATACATATTAAAGGTTTGGAACCGTAACCGACTCGTTTATCCAGCAGCCAAAGGTAACCTGGTCGCCCTTTTTCTTTCCTGCTGCCTTTGCATCTGCTTTGGTAGGCTGCCTTTTTTTATAACCTTCTATCAGCGAAGCTGCAGTAGCTTTATACCTTGCATCGGTAAGTGTCGCCTTTTGGGCGGCATCGGCTGCAAGCCAGAAAAGCGCTTTGCGCTCAAAATCGCCCAACTCACATTCTTTGGTTACAGAAGAATACATTTCCGCCAGGAAAAGATAGGGCTTGCCCGACTTGGGATTTAGTTCAGCCGAACGCAGCACATACTGCTTTGCCTGTTTCTTGTCGATATTGCGATAGATGGAAGCCATTGTGTAAAACAGGTCGGCCTTCTTCACATTATTTTTTTCCAGCATAGCAGCCTTGTCGAAATAAGTAACCGCTTCTTTGCCTTTGCCTCTTCGAAGCAACGCATTACCAAGCATATAGGCAGACATAGCATCCGGCCGGGCTTCGTACAATGCGCGGGCCGACTTTTCAAGTGTTGGCGCGTTAAAACATTTGGCAGAAGACATTACTGTAACTACTGACTCCAGCCATGCCACATCTTTGGCAGATGCATCATATTTACCGCTGTAATACGCGTCAAGGTCGCCGCAGTTTATCTTTTTGTTGGCCAGCACTTCCATGTTTTCACGCACGGCATCAAGGCTGTCGGCAGTAGCGTCATATTCAGCGAGGAAAGTACGCTCCTCATCAGTTACCGGTTTTGTTTCAGCTTTCTTTTCAATCTCAGCTTTTCGGTCGGCGAGCTTATTTTTAGCGAAGTTAACCTGAGCCGCAAGTGCACCATATCGTTCTATGAACTGGCTTTGTGTAAGCTTGCCCATCTCAGCCTGCTGTAGTGAGAGGAGGAACAGGGCTTCGATAGCGTTATAATCGGTGAAAGAGGTTCGTGACTTGGCAAAGGCTGCATCAAACATGGCATACTGTTCTGCCGGCGACGCCAGTTCGTATGTTTTAGATAACAAAGCCCTGCGCATGGCATTGCCATTGGTGTTGGAGGGATAGTTTTTATCGTAAGCGCTATACAAAGCAAAGAGACCGTCGATGAGCTTTTGGCGCTCGCCTTTATTTTGTGACGCTTCGATCTGGTAGTTGAATACTGTCTCGCCGTACAGATACAGCTTCTCATCCACCTTGGGGCAACGTTCGGCAAGCCCGTTATATTGCAAAAGCGCTTCGTTGTATTCATGTGTAGCTACAACAGACTCGAACGCCTTAAACGCTTCGGCGCATTTATCTGTTTGTGCCGAAAGGCCGGAAGAAAGCGCAGAAAACGCAATCGCTATAACAATACGGGCTGCTTTCATAGTTTTTATTTTATCTTATTCATACCTTCTCTTCACAAACCAGCGGTCATTAAGCGATAGGCCTGCTACTAAGGTAATATAATTTTCCTGTACAAGGTTTGACTTTGTAGTACCCCTGCGGCCCATTTCCATGCCGAGGTTAAGGTTTGACCCTCCGATAAGCCCTCCGAGCGGAAGCCCGAGCCCAAACGAAAAACCGTAATCATTGATGCCCTGATTATTAATTACAAGGCCCGTCTTTTCATACTTAAGCCCCGCACGGTATGTTACACGGCTAAAGTAATTGCTAAACGACATATAATTGGGTATAAAATAACCGCCAAGCGAAACACGGTGCGAGCTATCGAAACCGGCCTCGGTAACATTATCAAAACGGTTGCCCAATTCGTTGCTCGACTGGAATACATATTCTGCGCCTGCAAACCATTTTCTTGCCATGCCTATACCGGTACCGAAACTGATGCGTGAAGGCAGCTTCACATGCTGTCCGTCAATTCGCTGATTGATCTCGTCTACCATATATTCTTGGCCCGAGCCGTTTACCAGCACCGATGCTGTCTGGCGCTCGGTAGATCCTTTCAGGCTTGCCTGGGGTGAAAAGGTTCCGCTGGCAAACCAGTCGTACTTCCCAAATTTTGACTGGTACATTGCGCCAAAATTTACCGACCCTCCATTGTAGTCCGATTTGTTTACCTCCCGCGCAGGGAACTGAAGCACAACTTCCGGCAGCTTCACTAATGAGCGGGTTTCAATACGCCCGAAATAATACTGGAAGTCGGCGCCTACCGTAAGCTTGGAATTTATTTTATATGAAACTCCGGCAAAAGTGCGGTTAAGCCCGCCTTTACCGTGAAAGTCGGTTTCGCGTAATATATCGTCGGCGCCCCTTTTTGTATTACGTATGTTATAACCCACTGCAGAATATGGCATAAGGCCAAACGCAAACCCGAGTTTTTTGAAGGGCATCGCCAGTGCAATATAATCTACCGAGGTGCGGCCCGCATCTTCAGAGGTGCTTGCGGTTTTAAACTTTGTATTAGTATTGCTGGCAC
Source organism: Flavobacteriaceae bacterium (assembly GCA_021151665.1). Lineage (GTDB taxonomy): Bacteria > Bacteroidota > Bacteroidia > Flavobacteriales > Flavobacteriaceae > Flavobacterium. Next base: position 4,442 of record JAGKWW010000001.1, on the reverse strand, counting down.
CCACGGTAAAAGTGGTTAGCTTTAGCCCGCTGTAAGACGCCGGATTGAAAAGGTTGATATGGATACTGTCGGGTATGGCGCTGATGCCGCCCATAGATCGCATCTCTGCCGTGCCCTTGAATTTTACATCGCCTATCCCGTAATACGAATACGGGGAAGAATTGCTCTCTTGCGAGAACCCTAAAGCCGACACAAAAAGACAGCAGCCAAGAAGAATTTTTTTAATCATTTTCAGTTATGTATTGATATAATAGGCCTAAACTTTCCAGCAGGAAATTTGGATTGGCAAAGATGGTGTTTTTTAATCTTTTAGCCAAAAAATCGGCGTCGCCGCCTGTCAATATCACTGTAACGCTGCCATAGTCTTTTTCATAACGGGATACAAATCCCTCAATTTCATACAGTAAGCCGTTTACGGCACCCGAATGTATAGACGATGCTGTGGTATCACCTATGTACGGGCCGGGCATTTCACGGGATAACAACGGAAGTTTTGCCGTAAAAGTATGCATTGCCCGATATCTTAACTGCAATCCCGGCGAAATGGCGCCGCCAAGGTAATTACCTCCCGCATCTGTAAAGTCATATGTAACGCATGTACCCGCATCTATTACCAGCCTGTTTTGGGCAGGATACGCCAATGTTGCCCCGGCAGAAAGTACCATGCGGTCTATACCCAGCGTTTCGGGTGTTGCGTATTTATTTGCGAAAGGAAAGTGGGTTTCCCGGTTTACCTCTGTAAAATGCGTGGTACTTTTCAGGAAATTTACAGCATCTGCATCGTGGTTTCCGACGTTGGAGAGCACGGACGAAGTAATTTCCGGATGCTGCTTAAAAATTTTTTCAAAAAAAATCAGAGGTTCTGTTTTGTCAGAAATGTATTTAGCAAGCATCACACTTCCCTCAAACACAGCCGCTTTGATTTTGGTATTACCGGAGTCTACAGCTAAAAGCATTTCCCTTGTATTAGCAGGGCAAAGATAGCGATTCATTTTTTTAATGATTTGTTTTGGATAATTTAAAAATGGTTCTATATTTGCACCCGCAATGACAACGGTACCTTAGCTCAGTTGGTAGAGCAATGGACTGAAAATCCATGTGTCCCTGGTTCGATTCCTGGAGGTACCACAACCCGCTCAATGAGCGGGTTTTTTGTTTTATACCGCAACCGATAGTGCAAACAGAACCTGTATAAAAAAACCACGGCTCTCACCGTGGTTTTTTCATTATTCAATTTTACTATTTAAAACGTCTGGACATTCAGCTTGCTCGTTGTAGACGAGGTAAAGGTTTTCTTCAGGGTACCGCCTGTAGATGAGTAGCTGCCGCCGGTATATAGTCCCCATCCTGTGGAGTTGCCCACAAAACTGCCGCCGGTATACGACCCGCCGAAATAAACTTTATAGCTCGTTCCTGTAGCAAGAGCGGGACTGGAAAAATGAAAGTAATAGGTTGAATTCTTAGGCTTGAAGGTGACCATTTCTGTACCATCAGACTTTTCGATATGAAGCACAGAGTTGGCCGCAAGCTGTGAGCTTGATTTTAAGTACATGCTCACCTGCGTGGAGTTAGTACTGAAATTTTTGGTCATCCCCGAGTTCGATCCGGCCGAAATTACCAGTCCTCCATTCATCAGGAATGTCCCGTTATAGTCAAGCCCCTCTTCGGGCTGGCTGGTTGGGCCGCAAACTATGGTGGTTCCGCCGGTTATAGTCACGTTGCCGTTGCTGTCTATCGCATCACTTCCCGCAACAATTACAATACCTCCGGTAATATTGATATTACTGTTATCATTAGACTCTGTTCCTCCGGTTACTGTACCATAGGTGGCATTAAGCCCGTCATTAGAAGCCGTCACGTTAGTTACGCCTCCGTTAAATACAATAAGCGGTGCCTCAACCCCTTCGCCCACACCAGTGGTCGCCGAGACAGCATTCACAATCGTATTACCTCCATTTACAGTAACTGAAACATCGGAATGCACACCATCGTCCGTAGAATTTATAGTGTTAGTCCCGTTGCTGATCGTTACTGCGCCACCGGCAACGATTGTTTTGGGATGATTGTAATCTGTCCCCGATACAAGAAATCTCGCCCCGGTTGTTGTAATCGCCACGGTAGGGTTACCGGCTGCAGTACCTATCGTTATTGTACCGTCGCTCTTAAGGCCTTTGCCACCTGTACCCGAACAGGTTGTCGTAACCGTGCCGCCGTTAATAGCAATACCTGTATCAGCAGAAAAGGCTGCGGCCGAATAAGAATCGGTTACTCCCGTAGCATTGGTGTATACTGCTCCACTCCCGGCAATGCTCACGGTTATATTTCCACCGTTTACAGCAATTGTCCCGTCAGACGAAAGCCCCCTTGCTCCTTTTGCCGCCGAGGTCGCCTGTATAGCCAGCGTTCCATTGTTTACCACAACCTGGGTGGCCGATTTTACACCAGCCGTGTACGACGCATTGTAACCGGTACCAGAGGCTGTAAGAACCACATCGCCAGACAGGGCAATAGTTGTGTTTCCGCCGGCAAATGTTACGATGCCGTCCGCTTTAATCGCTTTACCTTCGCTGCCGGAGTCCGTTAATGAAAGTGTACCGCCGGATATGGTAATGGCTCCGTTGGCTGAAATGTTCTTTCCGCCAGAGCCGCTGTTTCCAAACGTAAGTGTACCTCCTGCAATAACGATATTTGCATCTGACGAAAGCGCCGCAGAGGAGTAACTATCACTAACACCTGTGCTGTTTGTGTACACTGCGCCATTGCCGGCAGTACTGATAGTAATAGTACCGTCGTTAATGGTAATTCCACCCGCGGCAGATATGCCTTTACCGCCTGTGGCCGTTGCTGCTGCCTGGATATTGATAGTTCCGCTATTAATTATAACCTGCCCGTCAGTTTTTATACCCGTAGCATAAGACGGATTATAGCCACTGCCCGATGCCGTCAATACCGCCGCACCCGAGAGTGCCACATTTGTGGTGCCCCCGCCAAAGCTGATATTACCCTTTGCGCTTAATCCCTTAGATTGCGCGCCCGAAACCGCCAGGCTGATAGTTCCGCCGGTAATTGTAATTGTTCCGAGGCTCGTCCTGATCGCCTTTACATCGGCCGCGGTACAGGTAACGTTAATTGTACCTGAGCTAATGGCAATATTACCGTCACCGGCGTCTATACCGTCTGAAAGGGAAGTAATATTTACCGTACCTCCGCTCATATTATATCCTTCGCTATGTAGCCCGTCTGACGCAGCAGCCGAAATGTTTACCGTGCCCGACTGTACCGTAATTGACGACATTGTTGTAATGCCATGCTTTTTTACGCCGGCCACATTAAGGGTACCGGAACCGGAAACAACTACCGGCCCATCTGTTTGCAGCGTTGCATTCTTAGCACTGCCCGAACCATCTGACACCGAATTGGTTGTTCCGGCTTTAAGAATCAGGTTTGTTGCTTTTCCGCCCGAAATTAGGAATGCTGCTCCCAACGGATTGGTTAGTGTAAGGTTTTGCAGCACCAGGTTTACCGCTTTGTCTGTTGCCATCGTCAGGCTGCCGTTGGCGCTGGATCCAAGTATATTATATTCAAGGTTATCAATACCTGAAGCTGCTGTTACGTTAACCGTCCCCCCATTGGCTGTGATGGCTATACCCGCGCCTGCATACGGGTTGATAATGGTAGCGTTATCCGTGCCGTTATAGATGATATATATCTTATCCAGCACCACGTTATCGGGAGTGAAGGTAAGGCTGTCAATATATACTTTCTGAATATCGAGAGATGCGTTTCCGCTCACTTTTATACGGGCGTAACTGGCATCGAGCTTTATACTGTCCACAGTACTTATACCGGTGGCGTACATCGTGTTGCCCGAATTGTGCACCCTGACTTTTTGCTGTGCCATAGCAGTTATCGAAAGCAGCGATACGGCTATGATGGTAATAAACTTCCTCATTGCTTTACAAATTTTAAGGTAGAACCATTAGCCTGTACCAAATAGATACCGGGCGCAAGTGCCGAAACCGGTATGTCTGCATCTGTCATATAGCTGCCGGTGTGTACAACCTGGCCCTGAAGCGAATGTATTTTAACATCAAGCTGCAATGTGCCGGGCGCTTTTATGCGTACATTATCGGTAGCAGGGTTAGGGTACAGTGCCAGCTTTCTTTCATTGGCAACAATCTGCTGTGTTCCCAGGGAAGCAGAACCGAAAGTGATCTTTCGTATAATACTTACCGGCACGCTTACATCGCTGGCGGCAGCCGTTGTTTTTATCAGGAGGTTATCTCCTGAAAAATAAAGTTTCCCGTTGGCGGTTACGGCATACTGCTGTTCTGATCCGTCATAAAATTTTACCGTCACTCCCGTCTGAGCCATGGCAAATTCTGCGGACAAAAAAAGCACGAGCCAAAGCGCTGTGTGAAGCGTTCTAGATAGTCCTCTCA
>JAGKWW010000082.1 GCA_021151665.1 Flavobacteriaceae bacterium | reverse complement strand
ATGGATAATCAAAAAAGCAATTCGAGCTTAAAAGCCATTATTGTAGTGCTGGGGATATTGTTAATAGGTAGCCTGGCCTTTATTTATAAAATGAGTACCGACAGTGATGCTACAGAAAAGCAGTACATGAGCGAAAAGGACAAGCTTATTGGCGACCTTGAGGCTGCTAAGGCAAGCTATGACGCTGCCATCGCTGAAAACTCATCTCTGAAAGGCGAACTGGAGGCAGAGCGTGCCAAGATAGAACAGCTGCTCGCCGAAGTGAAGAAATCTAACGGAGATGTAGCTTCGCTGACCAAATTCAGAAATAACTATTATAAGCTGAAACGCGAAATGGATTCGCTAATGGCCGAAAACCAGCAGCTGAAAGACCAGAACGCAACGCTTACCACACAGCGCGACAGCACAATGACGGCGCTAAACGACAGCAAGCGTTATAACGATACGCTGGTATCGCAAAACGAAGGCCTTTCTAAAACCGTGGAGAAAGCCTCGAAGCTTACGATACTTAACCTGAAAACAGAATCATTCAAGGAGCGTAATTCCGGCAAACTGGTATCTACCGAAAGGGCGAGCCGCGTAGACAAGCTTAAAATAAGTTTTACTATTGCCGCTAACGAAGTAGCTAAAACAGGCGAGAAGATGTACTATGTTCAGGTAATCGACGCTAAGAATAATGTGCTTGGAGAAAAGAAGACTGAGGTATTTGGCGATTATACGCTGACTTACAGTTTTATTACTAAGCCTACCTTCCAGGGTAAAACTATGGAGGTTAGCGAAATGCTTCCGGGCAAAGATTTTGTGAAAGGGACTTATTTTGTAAATGTGTTTGATAAAGACCAGCTCGTGGCTAATTCATCATTCACGCTTAAATAAAAAACATAGTTGTTTAGTTAAAAGGCTGCCTGTCAGGGCAGCCTTTTTTTATAAATACAATTATGCTATTACATTTCCGTTGATTATAACTGCGTCTATCAGATTGCTCCCGAATGCGTAGGGAAGTTGATAATAGGAGGTAAGCGGCTTTGTGATAATTACGCTGGCCGATTTGCCGATGGTAATGCTGCCGTGCGTATCGCTCAGCCCCATGGCATAGGCGCCATTTATGGTGGCTGCATTGATAGCTTCCTCGGGCGTCATCTTCATTTTAATGCACGCGGTTGCCACAACAAGGTTCATATTGCCGGATGGCGTTGTACCCGGATTGAAATCGGTGGCGAGCGCCAGGGGCAATCCCGCTTCGAGCATTTTTCGTGCTGGTGTGTACGGGATACTGATAAAGAATGAGCAGGTAGGCAGCGCGACCGGCATTGTGTCTGTCCCTTTCAGCGCTTCAATATCTTCATCGGTTACAATTTCCAGGTGATCTACAGACAGTGCACTGTGTTTCACGCACGCGGCAATGCCGTTAATAGCGGTAAACTGATTGACGTGTATCTTGGCCCGGAGGCCGTATTCTCTTCCAGTTTCCATAATGCGTTCGGTTTCCTCCACGGAAAAGTATCCGGTTTCCAGAAACGCATCGATATAATCGGCCAGATGCTCTTTTGCAATAGCGGGAAGCATTTCGTTTACGATGAGGTCAATATAACCCGCATGGTCCTCTTTATATTCTTTGGGGAAAGCGTGGGCGCCCAAAAAAGTGGCCCTTATGGCAATAGGGTAGTTTTCCCTGAGGCGTTTGATAACCCGCAGCATTTTTAGTTCACCTTCTACGGTGAGGCCGTAACCCGATTTTATCTCTACTGCACCGGTTCCTTGTACCATGACTTCCTCGAGTCTGACGCGCGATTGTTCGTAGAGCTCATCTTCACTCGTTTCGTTTAGCTTTTTAGCAGAATTCAGGATGCCACCCCCACGGTTGGCTATCTCTTCATAGCTTAGCCCATTGATGCGGTCTACAAATTCCTGCTCGCGGTTTCCGGCATAAACAATATGCGTATGGCTGTCGCACCATGTGGGGAGCACAGTTTTTCCTGAAGCGTCTAGTACTTCGGCACCCTCAGCTTCCGGGCATTCATCCATTTTACCGAACGATGCGATAAGGCCGTTTTCGAGCAGCAGATACGCATTGCTGATAGCAGGCAATATTGCCATATCTTTCCCGGCAACCTTAAGGGTGCCCGGCTCACGTACCTGAAGCAGTTCTTTTATATTTTTGATGAGTATCTTCACAGCTTAAAGTTTCGGTAAATGTAAAAAGCGATTGCCAAAAAATGGTATATTTATGCAAACATTTCCCACGTGAAAAGAATAAAGTACGACAAGGTCAGGAAGGTGCAGCCCAATTACTACGAGTATACTGGCATTTACCGTACTGAACCTGTTGAGATGCAGCTTTTTGTATTTAATGAAGAAGGGTATGAGGAATATAAAAAGGTTTGCCTTGAAAGGGTTATCCGGGAATGTACCGATGAACTGCAGGCCAATGATACAAAATGGCTGAATGTACACGGGCTACACGATACCCAACTCATCCGCCAGATAGGCGAGCTGTTGAAGGTTGAACCCTTTGTGATTGGCGATATACTCAATACATCGCGCCGCACGAGGATAGACGAGCTTGGCGATGTGCTTTTCTTTAGCATAAAATCTGTACTGCCGGAAGAATCGGAGTGTAATGTGCATACCGAGCAGGTAAGCTTTCTTTTAAAAGATAACATTATCGTATCCTTCCAGGAAAAAAAGAGCGATTACTTTACGCATATACGCGAACGCATACGCACGGGAACAGGCATCGTCAGGAAAAAGAAAAATGACTACCTGCTCTACCTGATGCTGGATGCGATCATGGAGAATTTCTTTATCACCATTGAAAGTTATGAAGAGCGCATCGATGCCATAAATTCGGATAAAAAGATGAGCGGTAAGGCCGATGTAATAAAAGAGATCGAGCAAAACCGCGACAGCCTCAATTACCTGAAACGCGCTATCAACCCGCTGCGGGAAGCGCTTTACAATTTGAAAAGCCTTAAGGAAGACGAAGAGTTTGAGGCCATAAAGCCGGGAAGCCGGGCCTATTTTGCGAGGCTTCACCAAAAATGCCTCGAATTGCTCGACCAGGTAGAGTATGACCTGATAGCACTGGACAGCGCCAGTAACTTTCATTTTTCGGCGCAAAGCCAACGCATGAACCAGATCATGAAAACGCTGACTATCTTCTCTGCAATTTTCCTTCCCCTTACTTTTATTGTGGGCGTATACGGGATGAACTTCGATAATATGCCCGAACTTCGCACCCAAAACGGTTATTACGTGGTTTGGGCTGTAATGGCAACTGTTACCATAGGAATGATATTTTATTTTAAACGAAAAGACTGGTTTTAATATGAACACTTTTAAAAGTGATATTTCGGGAGAAGATTTCCCCGAAGAATACAGGATATCGGGAAAGCTTGTGGGCAAGCCCGTAATAGATTTTATACGCAAAGAGCACCCCGGGTTTACAGAAAGTTCATGCCTTGCGCTTAGTGAACTTACAGAATATCGTAGCCGGTATATCTCTGACTATATGCAAAAGGAAGTAGGCGAATTGTCGCAAATGGAAAGCCGCGTACTCGATTCGCTGAAAAGCAAGTCGCTCCTGGCCGATAAGCTGGAAGACGAGGCGTCACGGCTTACGCTCGGTCAGCGGGTGGCCGATAAGGTGGCCGATTTTGGCGGAAGCTGGACATTCATTATTTCGTTTATGGGCTTTCTTGTGGCCTGGATAGCACTCAATGTGTTCTGGTTCAATAACAAGGGCTTCGACCCTTATCCTTTTATATTGCTTAACCTCATTCTTTCCTGTATTGCGGCACTCCAGGCGCCGGTAATCATGATGAGCCAGAACCGCCAGGAGGAAAAGGACCGCGAGCGTTCTAAAAATGACTACATGATCAACCTGAAAAGTGAAATGGAAATTCGGATGCTGCATGAAAAGCTCGATCACCTGATGCTGTACCAGGAACAGTCATTGCTGGAAATCCAGAGGATACAGATCGATATGATGAACGATATACTTAAGCGCCTCGAGAAGGATATTACCTGAGTATAAGCTGCATAAATTGCAGGTCAAGCCACGTGCCGAATTTAAACGCTGCTTCACGCAGCAAACCGCCATCGGTAAACCCATATTTTTTATGGAAAGCTATGCTGCCTTTGTTGCCGGCATCGATACAGCCCACCATCATGTGGATACCTTGTTCCTTTGCCGCAAGTATAAGCTGCTCTAAAAGCTTCCCGCCGATGCCCTTGCCATGATGCTCATGATGCACATATACCGAATGCTCTACGGTAAATTTATAGCCTTCCTTAGTCCTGAACGTGCCGTAGGTGGCATATCCGGCAACTGTGCTATCGATCTCTGCGACAAATACCGGCCATCCGGCAGATAGTTTATCGGCAAACCATTGCTGCATTTCGGGCAGCGTCTTTATATCATAGTCATAAATACTGGTAGTGTTCAGTATGTTATAATTCACAATGTCAAGTATCGCTATAATATCTTTTTCGGTGGCTGGGCGGATTGAGGAGTTCATCTTCATTGTTATAGGTTGGTTTAAGCAAACGAGAATTAGCAGTCGTTGTCATTTCGCATTGGAATGGCGAAGATTGTTTTAAATATCCAAAGAGTAGAGTGCCTAAAATGACTTTAAATTTTAATCTAAAATAGATATTAAATTTAATAAATTGCACTTTAAAGAAGTTACTAATGGAAACACTTTTAGCGACGGCAAATATTGCCAATAAAGTACGTAATACACGATTGCCGCGAACAAAGCCGTTAATGCCATTATTTGAAGTTATAAGCAACTCAATTCATTCTATTGAAGAGGCTGTAACAGCTGGTTTAATTGAAAATACTGAGGGTGAGATCGTTGTTGAGTGTATAAGAAATGGCGCGGAGGATACTCTCCGAAGCCTTAAGGAAATCGACCAATATCCTATAAATTCGTTTGTAGTGACCGATAATGGGGTTGGTCTGAACGAGAAAAATCTAGAATCTTTTAAAGAGGCTGATTCTGATCATAAGATCGAGATAGGAGGAAAGGGAGTAGGAAGATTTGTCTGTTTAAAGGCTTTTAATGAAATCAGAGTAATCAGCCAGTACTATAGTTCAAGCGGCAAATTATCAGGGATTGCATTTTCTTTCAGAGCCACTAAACAAGGATTTCATAATCTGACAAGTTTTGAACCTCCCAGTGACGATCGCAAAACGTTAATAACTTTAAGCTTACTAAAAGACGAATATCAGAAAAACCTTAATCCAGATTTATACTTTATTGCTAACGAAATTGTTTCGCATTTTCAGCTTTATTTCATCCGTACCCAAGCACCCAGCCTGATAGTCCGAAATCAAAATAATGTCGAAATCAATCTTTTGAAACTATATAATTCAGAATTTAAAAATGATGTTCAAAAGAAAGATTTTAAGGTTTTGGGAAAAGAATTTTCTGTCTATCTAACGAAGTCGGTAGAATTCCAAAGTCATAAGTTGCATTTTTGTGCACACAACAGGAGCGTTATAACAGAGAGTTTATTTAAAAGAATAGTTGATTTAGGAAAGAATTCAATCAAAGAAGATGATGAAGATGGTCCGAGAAGATTCTATTATCAAGCGTATATTGTAAGTGATATATTGGATGAATTTGTCGATACAGAAAGAATTGGGTTTGATTTCCCAGATGAGATTGATGAAGACGATGATGAGAATAACGACAGCATCAGTTTGTCAAAAATTCGAAAAAGTGCGATTACCACTATTGAAGAAATTCTTAGCGACTTTTTGAATGAGGTCAGGAGCCAGAAGATTGAGGCTTATCGCCCAATAATTTTAGACGATTTACCTCAATATAGAAGTACCTTAAATTTTAAAAGAGAAGAAATTGAGAAGTTACCGCCGGGATTACCAAAAGACAAATTAGATATTGAATTGTATAAGATCGATGCACAATGGAGGCTCGAAGTTAAAGAGACCAGATCTCAAATTATAGCTGAAAGTAAAGATATTTCGAATCTAGAAAATTATCTTCAAAAGTATGAATCATTTTTAAGTGAATTTAATGAAATCGGTCAAGCGGATTTGGCGCGATATGTTGTTCATAGAAAAACTATTATAGAACTACTTGAGCAACTAATCGAGAGTAATTTTGAGGGAAAGTTTGAAAATGAAGATTTGATACATTCAATTTTTTTCCCAATCAAGTCTTCATCTGACGAAATTGCGCCCGATAAACAAAATCTATGGCTTCTAGATGAACGGTTAACGTATCATTCCTTTTTAGCGTCAGACAGAACTTTTAATAGTGTAAAGACTGTTGATTCGACTAGTGCAGATAGATCTGATTTGTTGATTTATAATGAAGCGTTGGCATTCTCGGATAGCAAATCGGCACCGCACAACTCATTCACGATTGTTGAGTTTAAAAAGCCAATGCGAAATGACTATAAAGAATATGATAGTAGTAAAAATCCGATTGAACAGAGTGAAAAATATATTGAGAACTTATTAGGGGGAAAAGTTAAAGCTCGCAATGGTCGTCAAGTGGAAGTCACTGACAAAACTCCTTTTTATGTTTACATAGTTTGTGATGTAACTCCGACACTTGAAAGAATTCTTAAAAATAAAGAGTATGAAAAGACACCTGATGGTAAAGGATGGTTTAAATTTAAGAGTAAGTATTATTCTGCATATTTTGAAGTTCTCCCATTTGAGAAAGTACTAGAGGATGCTAAAAAAAGAAATCGCATATTATTTGAGAAATTAAATAT
>JAGKWW010000036.1 GCA_021151665.1 Flavobacteriaceae bacterium | reverse complement strand
CCCCAAACGCTAATTTATTGCTAATATTTACAAATAAACAAAAAGATGAAACTGAACTGTGTTGTTGTAGATGATAGCACAATACATAGAATAACAATTGCCAAGCTGGTAAATGAACATCCCGACCTAAACCTGGTAGGTGATTTTTCTAATGCGCCCGAAGCCCGGAACTGCATTGCCAACAAGCCGGTAGACCTGTTGTTCCTGGATATTGAAATGCCGGTTCAGACCGGCTTTGATATGCTTGACGTGCTAAAAACCCGCCCACAGATCATATTCGTTTCTGCAAAGAGCGATTATGCCCTCAAAGCGTTTGACTATGCCGCTGTAGACTACCTACACAAGCCCGTTACCAAAGACCGGTTTAACAAAGCGGTGCAAAAAGCGATAGACCTGCAACAACTTAAAAAAGACGTGCCTGAGGAAGAGGGCGACTTTATATTTGTTAAAAGCAACCTGAAAAACTTCAAGGTATACATCAACCGCATTAAGTGGGTAGAGGCGTTTGGAGATTATATCAAGATCATTACCGAAGATGAATCGCATCTGGTACTTTCTACCATGAAGTCCTTTGAGAATGAACTTCCTGCAGACAGGTTTCTGCGCGTGCACAAATCGTATATTATCAACATTGATAAGGTGCAGAATTTCAATAGTAAATTTGCAGAAATAGGTAAAACCAAAATTCCGCTGAGCCGCAATAAAAAAGAAGACCTCGCCAATATGCTTAATAAGCCCTAATACGGGTCGGCATTTATGGTGACCTTTACCGAACGATACTGAGGCACGGCTTCAAAACTGTCGAGTGTCCGGCCGATAACCCGCTTTGTAGCGCCAAGATTTGGCCCCTGCGGAATTTTTACCAGCACCGTGCGTATATATTCGTTGCGTATCCGGCTTATTGCAGGCTCCTCCGGCCCAAGCACCGGAATACTCAGCTGCTGCGACAAGACATTATACAACCAAAGAGCAGCTTCCTTTACCTTTTCATAATCGCGGTGCCGCAACGAAAGGCGCACCAGCCTGAAGTAAGGCGGATATTTAAAATTGTGCCGCTCATACACCTGTTCGCGAAACATTTCGTCATAGTCATTTGTAGTAACCTGCTGAATGATGTTGTGCAGCGGATTATAGGTTTGTATCATCACTTTACCGCGAACGTCCTTGCGACCTGCCCTTCCCGCCACCTGCACCATCATCTGGTAGGCACGCTCAAAGGCACGGAAGTCGGGTTGAAAAAGCATATTATCGGCATTCATTATCCCCACAAGGCCAACATTATCAAAATCGAGCCCTTTCGCCAGCATTTGCGTGCCCACCAGAATATCAATCTCGCGCTCTTTAAAAGCGTCAATTATTTTTTCGTAACCGAATTTTCCACGGGTAGTATCCTGGTCCATTCGCCAGGAATTTTTTTGAGGAAAAAGCTCATTGAGTTCCAGTTCTATCTGCTCGGTACCAAACCCTTTAGTGGTCAGGTCTACCGAATGGCATTGGTGGCAATGCGTAGGCTTCGCCATATTATAGCCGCAATAATGACACCTAAGCTGGTTTTTAAACTTATAATAGGTAAGGCTCACATCACATTGCGGGCACTGCGGCACGTGGCCACAGGTCAGGCATTCGAGCCATGGAGAATAGCCCCTGCGGTTCTGGAACAGGATAACCTGACGACCTGCAGCCAACGTTTCATTGATCGATTCCAACAGTTCATCGCTGAAGTGGCCTGTCATGCGCTTGCGTTTATATTTATCTTTAATATCCACCAGTACAATATCGGGAGGAAGCACATTGCCATACCTTTCGGTAAGCGACACATACCCATACTTGCCGCTGTTTACATTGAAGTAGGTTTCAATAGAGGGCGTGGCCGAACCCAGAAGCACTTTGGCGCCCACGTTTGCCGCCAGCACTATGGCTGCATCACGGGCATGGTAGCGCGGCGCCGGGTCCTGCTGTTTAAAGGTTTGCTCATGCTCTTCGTCAATAATGATAAAGCTAAGGTTCTGGAAAGGCAGGAACAAAGCCGAGCGTGCGCCAATCACAACCTGCGCCTTTTCGGAAGATGACAGCACCTGCTGCCACACCTCTACCCTTTCGTTGTTGGTATATTTTGAATGGAAAACAGCTACTTTGTTTCCAAAATAGGCAGTTAGCCGCTTTACGAGCTGTGTGGTGAGCGCTATCTCGGGCAATAGGTAAAGTACCTGCTCTCCTTTTTCAAGATATTCTTCGATGAGCCTGATATAAATCTCGGTCTTCCCCGACGATGTTACTCCGTGAAGCAGCGTGACAGGATGTTTATCGAAGGATAACTTAATTGCATCAAATGCTTCCTGCTGTTTTAGGCTCAGACCGAAGCCGGCGCTTTCTAAACCCTCAAATGAAACACGGTCTTCATCAAGATAATACTCTTCAAATATTTCTTTGTCTACCAGCGACTTTATAACCGCAGCCGTAATCCCTTCATCGGTAAGTTTTTTTGCGGTTAATGGCTTTCGCTCGCGGGCCTGCAACTGGAAATATTGCAGCACCGCTTCCTTTTGCTTTTGCGCGCGGGCGAGCATCTCCATTAATTCGGCCAACGCATCGTTGCTGTTCAGCCCTTCGGCCAGGCGGATGTAGCGTGTGCGTTTTGGCTTGTACTTCTCGCTTATTTCTTCTTTTAGCGAAACGGCATTTTTAGCAAGCATCCGGTTGATTACAGGCAGTGCCGACTTTCGGCTTATGATGCCGGCTACCTCCCCGACTTTTAGCGCCGATTGCTTTTGGAGCGCTTCGTATACAAGGTATTCATCGTCATTTAGCTCCTGCACATTGACTTCAAAATCGGTGCGCGGCATAATGAGCGTTTCACTCTCAAGTAAAAGTGCGGAAGGGAGTGCCGACCGGTACACATCGCCGATGCTGCACATATAATAGGAAGCCATCCAGGCCCAATGCTCTATCTGGGCTGCCGTGACAATGGGCGCATCGTCCAGTATCTGATGGATCTCTTTTGCTTCGTACAATTGCGGCGGTTCCTGATGCAGCCGCAGCACAAGCGCCGTATATATTTTGCTTTTGCCGAAAGGCACGGCCACGCGCATACCCGGCTTCAGGAAACCGAATTCGGCTTCGTTTACAGCGTAGGTAAATGTTTTTGGCAAGGCAAGCGGCAGTATCGCTTCGATGAAATACGACATAAAGCAGGGTTGTAGCACAAAGATACGCGATAGGAATTAAAGTTGGAAGTCGGAAGTCGGAGGTCGGAGGTCGGAGGTCCGAAGTTGGAAGTGCGAAGTTGGAAGTGCGAAGTAACACGAAACCCGAAACCTGAAACCCGAAACCTGAAACCCGAAACCCTAAAAAAAAGCGCCCCGTTAAAGGGCGCCTTCTATCGTTGTTTGTCTGCTCTCGAAATTTACACCTTGTACCAGGTTTGTGTACGTCCTAACAGTGATACGCCAAGGTAGCCTCGCACTTTCAGCTTATCTTTACCTTCGGGCTTAATAGTACAGCTGTACAGTTTTCCTTTGGTTGGGTCAAGGATATCGCCGTCGGTATATTCTTTACCATCTTTGGTCAATCCCTTAATAATTACGAGCCCAAGGATCGGCTTGTCTTTATCGGCCCCTTCGCATTTGTCGCATTTCGCATTCTTGCGTTCAGGATTAAGAATTTCTACAACCTTACCGTAATACTTACCGTCTTTCTCATAAATTTCTACGATAGACTTTGGTTTTCCGGTTTCGTCATCGATGGTTTTCCAGCGCCCCAGGATGCTTTGTGCATTCGCCGAAAAAATACCGGCAGTCATCACGAGCAGGAATGTAAGGATATGTTTTTTCATAAATAATGGTGTTTTAATGATCTAAATATATAAATTTTTTCGTTTTAGTTTATGGATCAGTGCATTTAATTCGAATCCTAACAAGAGGATAAAGCAGTTAATCCATATATAAAGCATTAATACAAGAAGCGTACCAATTGACCCATACAGTTCGTTGTACTTAGAAAACCGCACCACGTAAATACCAAACAAATAAGATGTTACCACAAAAAGCACGGTAGAGAAAACCGAGCCGTAACTAAAGAAAGCGGCCTGACGGGTTTCTTTAGCGGCAAACTTAAACAGCACCGATGTACCCGTAAGGATCATCATGATAAGAAAGGCATAACGGCCGATCTCGAGCGGAAAAACATCGTCATCCAGAAACCCTCGGTCTTTTAAAAGATGGATAATGTATTCCAAAACAAGAATGGCTGTTATAGTGACAATCAGTAAAATTGAAAACAGCAGCGAAAGCCCGATAGCCAGCGCATACTGCCGGAAATAGGTCCGCTTGATAGTAATGTGCATACTGCTCTGGAAGCCGCTAAGCACCGCATTCATCCCGTTGCTCATCAGGAGGATGGCAAGGAGGATACCCGTAGAAAGGAGTGTGCCGTAACTGTTGCCCGTGATGTCTTTGATAATCGGTTCTATAGCATAATAGGTATTGGGCGGAACGTTATCCGCTACGAATTCCAGGAAGTCGGTTTCCAGCCCTTTTACCGGAATCATAGGGATAAGGTTGAGCAGAAACAGCATAAACGGGAACAGCGACATGAAGAAGCTGAAGGCAATAGCCCCGGCCCGGTAGGAGATGTCGCCCTTTACAATACCGCTGATGTAAAGCTCTGTAAGGTGGTACAGCGTAAGTCCTTCGCTGTAAGGAAGCTTTATGCTTTTGCCAAACCTCACCAGATATTTTAGTACCGGTACGCGTTCCAGCTTATGTTCCAGCTCTATCGACATCAGAATGCTTTAAGGCTTAGGTCCATATTATAAATCGAATGCGTAAGTGCGCCCGAAGAAATGTAATCTACGCCGCACTCGGCATAATGGCGCATAGTACTTTCATTGATGCCCCCCGAAGATTCGGTCTGGCAATAATCGCCGATGATAGCCACTGCCTCGCGGGTCTGTTCGTAGTTGAAGTTGTCAAGCAGTATACGATGAATGCCCGGAGTGCTGATGATCTCGCGCACCTCATCAAGGTCGCGCGCCTCAACAATAATCTTTAAGTCGAGGTTGTTTTCTTTGAGGTACTGCTGTGTTTTGGTGATGGCCTGCGTAATGCCGCCCGCAAAGTCAATGTGATTGTCTTTCAGCATTACCATATCATAAAGGGCAAAACGGTGGTTTTCGCCGCCGCCTATCTTCACTGCCCATTTTTCGAGGGCGCGTATTCCGGGCGTTGTCTTTCGGGTATCAAGTATCTTAGTTCCCGTACCTTCCAGAATGTCGACGTACTTTTTGGTCTTGGTGGCAATCGCACTCATACGCTGCATAGCATTGAGTACCAGCCTTTCCGCCTTCAGGATACTTTGCGAGCTGCCCGATACATGAAATGCTACATCGCCGTACTTAACCGGTGTGCCGTCTTCCAGAAAAACTTCAATAGCAAGTTCGGGATCAACATACTTAAACACCTGTTGGGCGAACGCTACCCCTGCCAGTATGCCTTCATCTTTTACCAAAAGCTTTGCCCTGCCCGCAGCTGTAGCCGGAATGCAGGCCAACGATGAGTAGTCGCCCGGGCCCACGTCTTCGCGGATGGCATTGGCAATGATGATATCGAGTTCCTCTTGAAATTGCGTATCGGAGATCATGGTTTGTTTTGAATTGTTGTGCTAAAATAAGGGAATTTTTAAAAACTATCCACCAAAGTAGCCGTAGACCTTATATTTGTTGCAAATATGTCCATGATAAATATGAGCGACCTTTTAAACGAACACGATTTTGAAATTCCGGTTGAACAGTCTTTTAAAAAAGCCTGCCGTTGGTATTATATCAATGCTGCACTTAGTGTAGTTGTATATGGCGTTTTTGCATTTATTGAACTTCCCGGTTTTGAAGCGATTGCGCTGCTTTCTGTGATAATCGTTGCAATAGGACTGGCTTTCCGAATGGTTTTTCTTGAACCGGAACGGTCGGCATTGAAAACCGGTACATATCTTAGGTCGTTCGGTTCTCTTGCACTTACATATCTTGTGTGCGCCCAGCTTATTAATTTAGTGCTGTGTGTAGCGGGTATAAGAGGTCCCGTGAAATTTGGAGGATATATTGTTTACGGAGCTGTGTTTCCTATTTTGTTATTCGTTTTTTATTGTGTTGTATTACTACCGATTGTGGCATACCGTCGGAGAAGATTTCTGAAAATGCGGAACGGCAATGTTATATCCTAGCGTTTGGCATAATTACAAATAAAAACGGCGCCTCAAAGCGCCGTTTCATATTATATATGGAATTCGCGTTTTACGCCATTCCGTTTACTATCGCAATAAAATCATCCGCCTTAAGCGATGCGCCGCCAATGAGGCCGCCATCCACATCAGGCTTGGAGAAGATCTCTGTCGCGTTGTCGGCTTTCACGCTGCCACCATAAAGTATTGAAGTTTCCTCGGCTACTTTCAGGCCAATGTTGGTGCGGATAAGCGTACGGATAAAGTTGTGCATTTCCTGCGCCTGCTCGGGCGATGCGGTTTCGCCGGTACCAATAGCCCATACCGGTTCGTAAGCCAGCACAATGTTCCCCCAGTCAAACTCACTGATATGGAAAAGCCCTTCGCGCAGCTGGCTCTCCACCACATGAAAATGGTTGCCCGACTGCCTGTCTGCCAGCTCTTCGCCAAAACAGAAGATCACCGTAAGATTGTGTTTTAATGCAGTGTTTACCTTCTCTGCAAGGAGGGCATTTGTTTCGCCAAAGTAGGCCCTGCGCTCGCTGTGCCCAAGGATTACCGTGTTTACGCTGATGCTCTTTAGCATCCCGACAGAAACCTCGCCGGTGTAAGCGCCGCTTTCTGCCTGGTGCATATTCTGGGCAGCGACGATCACGTTACTGCCTGCTGTCAGCTTCACGGCAGCCTGCAGGTTTACAAAAGATGGCGCCACCACAATGCGCGTTTCGGTGTCAGGCTTTCTGTCGAGTATTGCTTCTATCAGGGCATCGGTCTGCCTGATGTCGTTGTTCATCTTCCAGTTGCCGGCAACTATTTTTTTTCTCATTACTATTTCAGGTTTTTCAGTGTCGTAATCAGTTTTTCATCGTCTGCCTCAACGGCTTTGAACAAAGCGACCTTGCCATTCTTATCTACCACCATGTAGCGCGGAATCCAGTCCAGCTTTATCCCCTCGGCAAAATCACCTTTTTTCATGTTGTTGCCAATGTGGTAATTCTCGCCTTTTACCTTGTTCTTTTCGATGCCGGCTTTCCAGCTTTCATCGGTCTTGTCATAAGAAAGGAAAAGATACACAGCGTTCGGGAACTGCTTTTGCAACTCATGTACTTTTGGCATCCCTTTTACGCAATCGGGACACCACGATGCCCAGACGTCTATTACTACGGTTTTTCCTTTGTACTGGGCAAGGATGTCTTTAAAAGCAACCTCTTTGCCGTCCAGCGCCGTCATTTTCGAGTCGAGAGTTTCTTTAGTAAACGATGTTTGCTGCGCCTGTGTGCAGGATGCCATTGCAAAAAAAAGCAACGGAAGTATAAGTATTTTCTTCATATTATAGCTTTAATGTGTATCAACAAATATCCGCAGAAATAATTTATTATCTCTTAAATTATGTTAAAACTTACGGAAACGTTTTCGCGCTACGACAGCCTTATACGCGGGTCGAGCCACGCGTAAACCATATCAACCAAAATATTGATCACTACAAAAGTGGCGGCAATGACAAGTACCGATCCCATGATCACGGGCAGGTCGAGCGTGTTGAGTGCTTCCACTACTTCTTTGCCAAGACCATTCCACCCAAAGATGTATTCTACGAAAACCGCTCCTGCAAGCATTGAAGCAAACCAACCGGAAATGGCGGTCACCACAGGGTTCAAGGCGTTCTTCAATGCGT
This sequence comes from Flavobacteriaceae bacterium, assembly GCA_021151665.1. Lineage (GTDB taxonomy): Bacteria > Bacteroidota > Bacteroidia > Flavobacteriales > Flavobacteriaceae > Flavobacterium. The sequence goes on along the minus strand of JAGKWW010000036.1, from coordinate 59,735 downwards.
GCTTCCGAATGATGCGAAGTTCGCTAAGGCCTTTGGCACGTGCCGTGCGGATGTAGTCCATACCCAGCACCTCGAGCAGAGAGTTTCGCATTAGCTGTATCACTACCCCAAGCGGACGGATACCCAAAACCACTGCAGGCAGGATAATATTTTTCCAGCTGATATATGCGCCTTCCCCAAAATCGTCTACTTCGTAAAGGCTGCCCGTCATGTTCAGCGCGGTATATTTGTGCAGCAAAAATCCGAACACCCAGGCGAATAATATGGCCGCAAAAAATGAGGGCAGGCTCATGCCCAACGTGCTGACAAGGGCAATGACCCTGTCGAGCCATGTGTCTTTATACAGTGCCGAAACAATTCCCAGGGCCACACCAATAATTATGGCAATGATGATGGCGAAAATGGCAAGCACTACGGTATTGGGTAGCGTATCGCCAATGATCTGAGTTACTTTTTTTCCGCTTTTCTGGAAGCTTTCGCGCAGGTACGGTGCTTTCAATACCACAATTGTATTGCCCACTTTAAACAATCGTAATGCTCTGTATTTCCCTTCTGCCAGAAATGTGTAATCATCCTGGATCGTACTGTGGAAGGAAACCGGCGAAAGGTCGTTCAGGTAATAGAGGTACTGCACGCTTACCGGCTTATCAAACCCATACTTTTTTTTGATGATGGCGAGCTGTTCCGAATTTTCATTTTGGTCGAGCATCATGCGGGCGGGGTCACCGGGCAGTACGGTAAATAAAAAGAAGATCACCGTCACCACGCCAAAAAGCGTAAGCAGCGCATATCCCGTTTTATGGAGCAGGTACCGTATCAACTTATTTCTTCAGGGCTTTTTGCAATTCGGCGGCGTTGAATTTATTGGCGTTGATGCCTTCCCACTCTTTTACAACATTGCCATTCCACTGATAGATCACGCTCGGGGTATCTTTGCTCATACCCAGCATTTTCCAGAAGGTGCCTACATCCAGCACAGTATAAGGATATTTCTTTCCTGCGAAGGTAAAGAAGTCGGGAATCAGGTTGGCTTCCTCATCCATAAAGATGATGTAAAGGTCGGGGAAAGTTTTATCCTTAGCTTTCATCTCGGTAAGCTGCTTTGCCGTATCGCGGCAATGCTCGCATCCCGGAGCGAAGAAGGCAATGATCTTTTTACCCTGGTCCGCCTGCGGAAAATATTTTGAGCAAGCCGATTTCACCTGTTTTGGCCCATCTGCTTTTGAGGGTTCCGTAGGCCTCGCTTCAGCTGCAGGTTCGTTTGCAGGTGCAGGAGCTTCCGAAGCAACAGCGGGGGGGGTAGCAATACTGTCTGACACTACACGTACTGTATCCTGTGAAGAAATTGCCTCTGTTGCCGGGTCATCATATACCACAACACCTGTCTGCGAATTTCCTTTGGTAGCTTCCACTACGCCCACTACACCGGCGATGCAAAGCGCCGTAACGCCAACAAGCACCCACAGATTTTTCCTGTCCGGTATATTTTTTTGAAGCGCCAAAAGCCATATCAGGATAGCGATGGCCACCACATTCTTGGCAATGGCTTCGGCAGGGGTCATTGGTAAAAGTTCTCCAAAGCAACCGCAGTTACCGGCATTGCCATTCATCCCAATCTCAATACCGAGCTGCGCGATGAATATCGCTAAAAGTGCGATAGTTGCCGGTATAATTATTTTTCGTAAGTAATGTGGCTGCAGGATAAGGAAGCCCAGTGCGAACTCTACCCCTATCAGCGTACGCGACAGGAACATTGCCACACCCTCGGAAAAACCCATGGGGAGCAGCTGCTTCATCTCGAAGGTAGTTATCGCAAAATGGGGCGAGGGATATAATTTGGCTATCGCCGAAACGAGGAACAGCACCGATATGATGCCGCGGAGCGCATAGCTTAAATAGTGTTTGTTATTATTTTCCATTGGTAAAATGCTTTAACCCAAAAGTAAGGCATAGCGGGATTGTATTTGTTAACGAGTTGTTATTGCCCCATGTGGATGAGTGCAAAAACGGCATAATTCAGCATATCCTGGTAGTTCGCATCAATGCCTTCGCTTACCAGCGTCCTGCCCTTGTTATCTTCTATCTGCTTTACGCGGAGCAGCTTTTGAAGAATCAGGTCGGTGAGCGAACTGATGCGCATCTCGCGCCATGCCTCTCCGTAATCATGGTTCTTGGCCTCCATGAGTTCTTTGGTAAGGCGCACCTTTTCATCATACAACGCGGTAGCTTCGTCCACCCCGAGATCGGGCTGGTCTGCCACTCCCTTGTCCAGCTGTATCAGTGCCATGATAGAATAATTGATGATCCCGATAAACTCACCCGCCTCACCTTCGTCTACCTTTCGCACTTCGTTTTCCTGAAGGCTCCGTATGCGCTGCGCCTTTATAAATATCTGGTCGGTGAGCGATGGCAGCCGGAGTATGCGCCAGGCACTCCCGTAATCTTTCATTTTATTGATGTAAAGTTGCCTGCATTTGGCAATGACAGCATCATATTGCGTCGAAGTATCCGCTAAGGTGGTACTCATATATATAGTATCTTTGATGAAATTTTCCCAAATGTACTAAAAACGCGGCAACGCTAAAAGTGACTTTAAAAAACATCATGCTCATCAACTGTAAAGGAACGCTTATCGACCTGTCTTCGCCCAAAGTTATGGGAATATTGAACTGTACCCCCGACTCTTTTTTTGATGGCGGAAAATATATAGATGAACAATCGTTGCTCTCCCAGGCAGAAAAAATGCTTTTAGACGGCGCTGATTTTATCGATATTGGCGCTTACTCCTCACGCCCTGATGCGGGATTCGTAACAGAGGAAGAGGAACTTGAACGTATCGTACCTGTGGTTGAGCTGCTTAATAAACATTTTCCCGAAGCAATACTTTCTATTGATACCTTCAGGGAAACGGTCGCGGAAGCCTGTATAAACGCCGGTGCCGCGATAGTTAACGATATTTCGGCAGGCCGCCTTGATGAGAATATGTTGAAGACCGTTGGCCGGTTAAAGGTCCCGTACATTCTGATGCACATGCGCGGGAACCCACAGACCATGCAGTCACTTACTGATTACGACGATATAATTGGTGATATGCTGTTCTACTTTTCGGAAAGAATAGCAGCGGCACGAGATCATGGAATCGATGATATAATTATTGACCCAGGCTTTGGGTTCGCCAAAACGCTTGAACAGAATTATGACGTGCTTGGAAAACTGGAGCTGTTTAAAATCGCCGGGATGCCAATACTCGCAGGCCTTTCTAGAAAGTCGATGATTTATAAGCTACTTGGCACCACTCCTGCCGAAGCGCTAAACGGAACGACCGCACTTAACACTATCGCCCTGATGAAAGGCGCTAATATCCTGCGTGTACATGATGTAAAAGAAGCAGTGGAAACCGTAAAACTGATTTTAAAATTTGAAGATTTGAAGATTTGAAGCTGTTGGTCGCAGCTCAAATTTTCAAATTTTCAAATTGTTACATTTTCAAATTTATTGGTGGTGATACGGCTCGTTTCTTAAGATCGTAAACGCCCTGTACAGCTGTTCGGTAAAGAAAAGCCGTACCATCTGGTGCGAAAATGTCATGGCCGACAGCGAGACCTTTCCCTGAGCTTTCGCGTAAACTGCGTCGGAAAAGCCATAAGGCCCGCCGATAACGTAGACCAGTGTCTTTACGCCGGAGTTCATCTTCTTTTGCAACTCTTCCGAAAAGCCGACGCTGGTGAAGGTCTTGCCGTTCTCATCGAGCAATATCAGCTGGTCGGTCGCCGAAAGCCGTGACAAAATCTGATCGCCTTCCTTTTCCTTTTGCTGCGCCTCGCTCAGGTTTTTTACGTTCTTTATATCGGGAATTATCTCGATGTCAAATTTTACGTAATGCGACAGCCGCTTGCGGTAATCTTCCGTAAGCTGTTCGAGCGCTTTGCTGTCGGTTTTTCCAATGGCAATCAACCTGATGTTCATACTTTAAATATTACACAAATATAATGAGTGTTCGCAATAGCGGGATAACAGCACCTCATTTTACATATATTTGTGTGCCAAACCCTTACTAATGGATTTCTTACTAAGCCCCCTCAATCTCTTCTGGATACTGCTGTTTTGCGCCGCAATTTTCTATAAATTCAAGAGGAAAAAAGTGTCACGCAACCTGTCGGTAACCGCCATAACCGTACTTTTTATTTTCACGGTAAGCCCGCTTCCAGTACTGCTTGGCCGGATGCTGGAGCAGCAATACGCTGTGCATCAGCCCGATGCAGATTCTTCACTGCCGGTATTGGTACTGGGCGGAGGGCATGTTGCCGACACTACGGTTTCACCCTTGCACAGGCTAACGCCGGCCGCCGTTTCGCGCCTCTCTGAGGGAATACGGCAAACCAATCTCTCACCCGGACGGAAGCTGATTACCAGCGGTTATGCGGGCGACGGCGCATTTGCTCAGGCAAGAATGCTCGCTGAGGCAGCAGTCTCGCTGGGAGTGAGCCGAAATGACACGCTCATGATGACAAAACCCTCTACCACCTGGGAAGAAGCAAAAGAATATAAACGGAGGTTTGGCACCCAAAAACGGTTCATCCTCGTAACGAGTGCGTCCCACATGCCTCGGGCGGTAGAGATTTTCCGGCGTAATGGGCTTGAGCCTATCCCTGCACCCGCTGACTTCCTTTTTAAGCGCGACCCGAATTCGATGCTGTACAACTGGTGGCCATCGTCTTATAAGCTGGCATGCTCTGAGCGCGTCCTGCACGAGTATGTTGGTATTGCCTATTACCGGTGGATAAAAAAATAACCGCGCCTGTAAGCGCGGTTAAATTATATCACAAAGCAGTAACTTATATTCCTGCTACTTCTTTAATTTCTTTAATGATACGCTCAGCCAGTGCATCTGCTTTATCCTGGGTTTGTGCTTCCGTATAAATGCGGATAATAGGCTCCGTATTCGACTTGCGCAAGTGCACCCATTCTTCGGCAAAGTCAATCTTTACGCCATCTATTGTCGAGATACGCTCATCCTTGTACTTAGCGGCCATCCCTTCCAGTATAGCATCCACATCAATTTGCGGCGTGAGCTCAATCTTGTTCTTACTCATATAATATTGTGGGTACGATGCACGCAACTCCGCTACCGACTTCACGTTATTCTTGGCAAGGTAGGTAAGGAATAATGCCACCCCAACAAGCGAATCACGTCCGTAGTGAAGCTCAGGGTAAATAATGCCGCCATTACCTTCGCCGCCAATGATAGCATTGTTCTTCTTCATCAGCTCTACCACATTTACTTCGCCTACAGCGCTGGCTTCGTAGTTGCCGTTGTGCTTTTTGGTAATATCACTCAGCGCGCGCGAAGACGACATGTTGCTTACCGTATTGCCGGGCGTTTGGGACAGAACATAATCGGCGCATGCCACCAATGTATATTCTTCACCAAACATTTCACCGTCATCAGAAATGAATGCAAGGCGGTCTACATCCGGATCGACAACGATACCAAAATGCGCCTTTTCGTCTACCACCATTTTACAGATGTCGCCAAGGTGCTCCTTCAATGGTTCGGGGTTGTGCGGGAAGTGCCCGTTTGGTTCGCAATACAGCTTGATCGTCTCTACGCCCATCTGCTCAAGGAGCTTCGGTATAATGATTCCTCCCGAAGAGTTCACGCCATCTACAACCACCTTAAAGCCTGCAGCCTTTACAGCTTCGGCATCTACAAGCGGAAGGTTAAGCACCTCATCGATGTGAATATCCATGTACGCATCGTTGCGGATAATTGTACCTAAATTATCAACATCGGCAAAATCAAAGGCTTCACTTTCAGCTATCTCTAAGATTTTGGCTCCGTCTGCCCCGCTAAGAAATTCCCCTTTTTCATTCAGTAGCTTCAGCGCGTTCCATTGCTTTGGGTTATGGCTTGCGGTAAGAATAATACCGCCATCGGCTTTTTCTAAAGGAACCGCCACCTCTACCGTTGGCGTTGTAGAAAGGTCAAGATCGATAACATCGATTCCCAGGCCAATAAGGGTGTTTACTACAAAGTTGTGTATCATCGGGCCCGAGATACGCGCATCACGCCCTATTACTACAGTTAACTTATCTTTTTTTGCGTGGCCCTTAAGCCATGTGCCGTATGCCGATGCAAATTTTACAGCATCCACAGGTGTCAGGTTATCGCCGGTTTTGCCGCCAATGGTTCCCCTTATCCCTGATATCGATTTGATTAGTGTCATTAGAATAGTGATTTTTGGTAAGCAAAGATACTTCTCTCTGCTGTTTTGAAGATTACTAAACGGCTAATTTTTTTAACAAAAATTGCCCTATGTGTACTTCGGTATTTTCCGTAATAAAAATTCTGTATTAATACGGATTGTGCGATATCAGCCATTTGCAGACCTTTGGAATATAAATTTTGCAGTTTACCACTAAGAAAAATGCTAATCAACTTTCGGAAAAATCCTCCAACCCCCAAGGAGGATTTTTTTTTGCGCTGAACTTTCCGGCTAAAAAAGTTTATGCTATATTGGGCTATGAACTTCCTGGCGCACATATACCTCTCCGGCGATGATGATATGGTAAAGATAGGCAACTTTATGGCCGATAGCATTCATGGGCGCAAACCCGAAAGCTTCCCTTATGGCATTCAGAAGGGCATTATGCTGCACCGTGCTATAGACAGCTTTACCGATGCACACCCGGTTTTCCGGCAAACTACCAAAAGGCTGCATGCGCGTTACCATCATTACGCCGGCGTGATAGCCGATGTGTATTATGATCATTTCCTCGCAAGGAATTGGAAAGACTACCACCTGGAACCCCTGGAAACATTTGCTGCCAATTTCTACGAACTGCTAAACGCCAACTTTTCGCTGTTGGCGGAGCAGACAAAACAGATCGTCCCTTATATGATTCGCGACAACTGGCTGGCAGGCAACGCGCACCTTGACGGGATTGCGCGTACCCTGAAACAGATCGACCGCCGCACAGGGAACAAATCGGGCATGGCTACTGCTATTGAGGAACTAACCGAATTTTACGATGAGTTCGAATCAGATTTCCGCATCTTCTTTGAAGCGGTACAATCTTTTGCCAAAGAAAAATACATGGAACTATGAAAAACAGGGCTTTGTTTTTATTGTTGCTATCCGGAATCAGTTATGCGCAGCAACCATTCGTAGCAAAGAAAGCTATGGTAGTTTCAGCGCGTAGTGAGGCGTCGGAAATTGGTAGCGCAATCCTGAAAAAGGGCGGTAACGCTTTTGATGCCATGGCCGCTACCGAACTTGCGCTTGCTGTAGCCTACCCTTTTGCCGGGAACCTTGGCGGAGGCGGGTTTATGGTATACCGGTTGGCAGACGGTGCTACCGGTTCGCTGGATTACAGGGAGAAAGCGCCACTTGCCGCGAAGGAAGATATGTTTCGTGATGCTGATGGTAATGTAATTGCGGGGATGAGCACCAAAAGTGCAAAAGCGGTAGGCGTGCCCGGGACTATAGCGGGTATCTTTGAAGCTCACCGGAAATTTGGAAAGCTGCCCATTAAAGATATCATCACTCCGGTAATTGCCCTCGCAGAACGTGGTGTAATTGTTACCGAAAAAGAGGAAGCGCGGCTTTCTTATTACCGTGATGCCATCATTGCTGCCAATGGTTCTAACACAGTGCTTGCCTATCCCTGTAAAAAAGGTGATACGATAAAATACCCGGCGCTTTCGGCCACGTTGCGCCGTATTATGAAGAACGGGCGGGACGAGTTTTACAAAGGGACTACAGCGAACGCTTTGGTAACGTACCTTTCGGCAAAAGGAGGGATCATTACCCTTAAAGACCTGGATCAATATAAAGCGGTTTGGCGAAAGCCCGTCACATTCACTTTCCGGGGCATGAAGATTATCTCGATGGCGCCGCCGAGCAGCGGAGGTATCTGCCTGGCGCAAATACTCAAAATGATTGAGCCTTATAACCTGAAACAATACGGACACAACAGCCTTCAAACCATTCAGGTATTGGTGGAGGCGGAACGCCGCGCTTACGCCGACCGGAATCATTTCCTGGGTGACCCTGACTTTGTAAAAATTCCGATGGAAAAACTTCTATCGCCCGCATACCTGAAAGGCCGGATGGCCAGCTTTTCATTGGATAAGGCAACGCCCTCTTCAGCCATAAAGCATGGCGAAATACAATTCAGCGAAAGCATGGAGACAACCCATTATTCAATTGTCGATGCCGACGGGAATGCTGTTGCTGTAACTACTACGCTCAATGACGGCTTCGGAAACAAGATGTATATAGATGAGTTGGGCTTTTTCCTGAACAACGAAATGGACGATTTCAGTGCAAAGCCGGGAACGCCCAATATGTTCGGGCTGGTGGGCACGAAAGCCAATGCCATTGCGCCGGGCAAAAGGATGCTGAGTTCCATGACGCCTACGATAGTTGAAAAAGACGGGAAGCTGTTAATGGTGCTGGGTACGCCGGGCGGCTCGACTATCATTACTTCTGTTTTGCAAACGATTCTAAACGTAGCCGAGTTTGGTATGGATATGCAACAGGCTGTAGATGCGCCGCGCTTTCATCACCAATGGCTGCCGGATGAGGTGTTTTTTGAGCCGGGAAAGTTTGACCCGCTGACATTGGAGCAATTGCGCAAAAAAGGATACACGATCAACGAAACTAACCTGCCGGTGCTTGGTAAGGTCGATGCCATAAGGGTACTGCCCGACGGTACGCTTGAGGGCGGCGCCGATCATCGCGGTGACGACGCCGCAGCAGGATTTTAAGCTATGGATTTTATACACGACCTTACAGAAGCCTTTGAGGCACTGGCGCTACCGCAAAACGCCGGGCCTATGGAAGCCTACATGAAAAACCGGTTTCCTTTTCTCGGAATAAAGACAACCGAACGGCGTACGGTATTCAGAGAGCTTTTAAAAAGACACAAAGGCGAAATATCTCAACATGCGCGGGCAATTTCGCAGGAACTTTGGGCATTGCCACAGCGGGAATATCATTACTGCGCGGTAGAAGTATTTATCGAGGCCACAAAAAAAGGTTTTGATAAGGGTGACATTTCTCTTTTTGAGAAGATGATTATAACGAACTCCTGGTGGGACACCGTAGACGTGATAGCGAAATATCTTGTGGGCGGTTACCTGAAACAATTTACTGAAATGCGGGAAAAAGTAATTGAAAAATTTTCTTCTTCCGAAAATATGTGGCTCAACCGGACGGGGATACTTTTTCAGCTTGGTTACAAAAAGGATACCAATGCAGCGCTTCTCTTCCGCGAATGCGACAAGCATAAAGGAAGCAAAGAATTCTTTATCCGAAAGGCCATTGGGTGGGCGCTTCGTGAATATGCAAAGACCAATCCGGAAGCCGTAAAATCCTTTGTAAAAATGGCCGGCCTGTCGCCGCTCAGCGAACGTGAAGCCTTAAAAAACCTGTGAGCACTTTCATTTACCGTACAAATGGACTACCTTAGCAATTAAAGCTTATTAACCCATCAATGCCCGGAAAAAAAACTTCCAGAATACGATTGTATATCCGCAATTTTATGCGCGGATTTGAAGCCCTGCTCTTTCTCTGCAAAAGCCTCCTTTCCGAAAGGCATTTTATTTACCTGTCGTGCGTACTGGTAGGAATATCCACAGCCTTTGCCGTAATTGTGCTTAAGGCTTTTGCCCACAATGTGTTCCTCTTAGCTAATTATATCAACGGCTACCTGAAGCTTCCCTACATCAACAGTATACTCCCTATTATCGGCATACTGCTTACTGTGCTTGTTATCCGCCGGGTGCTGCACGGGCATATCGAAAAAGGCAGCTCCCGTATTCTATACGCGGTAGCCAAAAAAGGCGGAATCATGCCACGTGCCCAGATGTATGCCCAGATCATTACAAGTTCGCTCACGGTAGGGCTTGGCGGTTCGGCGGGACTTGAGTCGCCCATTACGATCACAGGTGCGGCATTTGGTTCCAATTTTGCACAGAAGTATAAGCTTTCGCAAAAAGATCGTATCCTTCTGCTGGCGTGCGGTGTGGCTGCGGGTATTGGTGCGGCGTTCAATGCACCGATTGCAGGGGTTTTATTTGCTATCGAAGTCGTTCTTACCGATGTAACTATTACAGCGTTCATCCCGATCATGATCTCAGCGGCAACGGGCGCTATTGTATCTGCTGTAGTATTAAATGAAGAAGTGCTTTTATCCTTCCGCCAGCAGCAGACCTTTGATTATCATAATCTTCCTTACTATATTTTGCTTGGCATACTTGCAGGCTTTGTGTCGGTATATCATGCCCGGAAGTTTAGGAAGGTGGAAGAATATTTTGCCCGCTCTAAAAAGAAGCCCTACATCAAAGTATTGTATGGCGCGATACCGCTGGCACTGATGATATTTTTATTCCCAACGCTTTTTGGCGAGGGTTATGAGAGCATCAAGGTATTATCCAACGCCAATCCGCAGGTGTTGCTGGAGAATACGGTGCTGGAGCCTTTAAAGGATAATGGCTGGGTCTTGTTGCTTTTTATAGGCCTGACCATATTGCTAAAAGCTATTGCTACCGGGCTTACGCTGGCCAGCGGCGGTAATGGCGGTAACTTTGCCCCTTCCCTTTTCGTCGGTTCTTACCTTGGTTTTTTTGTCGCGAAGTTCTTTGTTCTTATAGGCCTTGCGAAAGACCTTCCTGTGGGTAATTTTACCATTGTCGGCATGGCAGGGATCCTTAGCGGGCTTTTTCACGCGCCGCTTACCGCAATCTTCCTTATCGGTGAAATTACAGGAGGCTACAACCTGATGGTTCCGCTTATGGTGGTATCGTCCATCAGTTTTGCCGTATCCAAGCAATTTGAAAAACATTCAATGGACGTGAAGCACCTGGCCGATAAGGGAGATGTATACACATCCGACAAAGACCGCAATATCCTTTCGGGAATCGATATCCTGAAAGTAGTGCGCACAGATGGCAAAACCCTGCACCCCGCGCAAAAACCAGAAGATGTCGTGGCCCTTCTCGCCTCTTCAAAACAAAACCATTTTGCTGTTGTGGACGAAAAGAACCGCTTCATTGGCTTGATCGATTTTGATAATATCCGCCACATCGCCTTTAATAATTTTCAGATCAAGTACAGCAGCCTTGCCGATATGATGACGCTTCCGCAATATATAGCATCAGTAGAAGACTCGGTAGAAACGATTATGGAGAAATTTGAATATGCTAAAACAGATTACCTGCCCATATTGCGCGACAACAAATATTACGGCTTTATATACAAATGCGATGTGCTGGAATCGTACCGCGATAAGCTGCGGGAAATGGTAATAGAATAAGGTTAGAAGCTGATACGCTGCAGGGTTTCCATTACATACGTGTGCATTACTTCCTTATAATCGAGATGCGTAACTATACGTAGCTTCCCTTTGCCAAGTGTACTGATGTGTATGTTCTTCTGCTTCAGCTTCTCTATTACTGCAGCCTCATTATATTGAGGTTTTACGGCAAAAATCAGGATATTGGTTTCGATCGGTTCTACCGATTGTACCCACGGCAACTGCTCTAAAAGCGCGCCCAGCTGTTTGGCTCTACGATGGTCTTCCTCCAGCCTGCCTACGTTGTTTTGAAGCGCATAAAGACCTGCAGCCGCAAGGTATCCCGCCTGGCGCATGCCTCCGCCAAATATCTTACGGATACGTAATGCCTTTTTAATATTCTCCTGAGAACTTACCAAAAGCGACCCTACGGGTGCTCCCAATCCTTTGGAAAGGCAAACCGATATGGTATCGAATAACTCGCCAAACTGCCGCGGGTGCTGGCGTTTGGCTACGAGCGCGTTCCAAAGGCGCGCCCCGTCCAGGTGGTAGTTGAGGTTGTTTGACCTGCAAACTTCGCGTATCTGCTTCAGATCCTCGAGGTCGTAACAGGCACCTCCGCCTTTGTTTGTAGTGTTTTCTATGCTGACAAGGCTCGAAAGCGGGCTATGGTAAAAGTCGGGCGGGTTAATCGCATCGCGCACCTGCTCCGCCTTTATCATTCCGCGGTTGCCATCTACCAGGCAGCAGGAAACCCCACTGTTAAAAGACGCGCCCCCCCCTTCGTAGTGGAAAATGTGCGACCATTTATCGCAAATGACCTGCTCTCCCGGATTGGTATGCAGCTTGATGGCGGTTTGATTGGCCATAGTCCCCGACGGAAAAAACAAAGCCGCTTCCATACCAAAAAGGTTGGCTACCGTTTCTTCGAGCTCGATCACGGTGGGATCCTGCTTATAAACGTCGTCCCCCACCTTTGCCCTGAACATCTGCTGGAGCATTTCGTGGGAAGGCCTCGTTACGGTATCGCTGACTAAATTTATTTCCATATCGAAAAAGGATAGCTTACTTTTGCAGATACAAAACTACACTATTTATGACAAATACCGAACAGATAAAAGGTATTATGGAGCGCCTTGGAGCGCTGAGGAGGTATCTTTGACATCGACAGGAAACAGATAGAGATAACCAACGAAGAAGAGAAGACCTACGCACCCGATTTCTGGAACAATGCCAAGGAAGCCGAAGCTATTGTAAAAAACCTCCGCTCAAAAAAGAAGTGGGTGGAAGATTATGATAAAGGCATTGCCATGGCCGAGGAGCTACAAGTAATCTATGAATTCTTTAAAGAAGGCGACGCGACTGAAGAAGACCTCGACGCGATGTATGCCGATACACTGCTGCATATAGAAAACCTGGAGTTTAAAAATATGCTTAGCGACGAGGGCGATGCCATGAGCGCCGTACTCCAGATCACCGCAGGCGCCGGCGGAACCGAGAGCTGCGACTGGGCGAGTATGCTCATGCGCATGTACATCATGTGGGGCGAGAAGCATGGATACAAGGTAAAAGAGCTCAACTTTCAGGAGGGCGAAGTTGCAGGCATCAAGACAGTTACCCTCGAATTTGAAGGCGACTATTCCTTTGGTTACCTAAAGGGAGAAAATGGTGTGCACAGGCTCGTGCGTATCTCTCCTTTTGACAGCAATGCCAAGCGCCACACCTCCTTTGCATCAGTATACGTGTACCCGCTTGCCGATGATACCATTGAGATCGAGATAAGCCCGGCAGACATATCCTGGGAAACTATGCGATCTAGCGGTGCAGGAGGCCAGAACGTGAACAAGGTAGAAACCGCAGTTCGCCTGCGCCACCACCCTACCGGCATCATCATCGAAAACTCCGAAACGCGCTCACAGCTGGATAATAAGACGAAAGCGATGCAGTTGCTGAAATCCCAGCTATATGAAATAGAGCTTAAGAAACGGCAGGCTATGCGCGATGAGATAGAGGCCAACAAAATGAAAATCGAATGGGGATCGCAGATACGTAATTACGTGATGCATCCGTATAAGCTGGTAAAAGACGTGCGCACCCAGTATGAAACCAGCGATGTGGAAGGCGTTATGAACGGAAATATCGACGAGTTCTTAAAGGCGTATCTGATGATGATGGGCCAGAAACAGGAAGAATAATCACCATTTCCTCCCCTTATCAACGGGGAGGATTTTGTTTATAATGCTGATGCAGAGGTTATACAATTCTGTATTTTTTGTTACAACTTTCTGCATAGAAATTCGTTATTAAAAAAAAATTGTATCTTCGGCATAGAACTGAGACTGATGCTGCCCCCAAAAGCATCCATAGCGAATGATAGAGACGAAACCAACAAAATTAGCTGCCCAGTATGAGCTGCTGCGTGTAGAGAAATTACGGGACTACCAAATCCTGGATACGCATTCAGAAGATACATTTGACAAGATCGCCTTAATGGCCAGCCAGGTCTTCAACACTCCTTATGCCTTTATTACTTTTGTAGACGAGACTCGTGTCTTTGTTAAATCTAACCTGAGCGACCTTAACGTTAAAGAGGTAGAGCGCGATGCGAGCCTTTGCAATGGTGCAATTAATGAAGATCAGGTTACGGTAATACAGGATACCGCAAAACTCCCAAACTACAAAGCATGCGAAATTGCGTTTAATGCAGGCATACGTTTTTATGCGGGTGCACCCCTCAAAACTCCCGAGGGCTACAATGTAGGGATGCTGTGCGTATGTGACAAAATTGTGCGCGATGCTACTCCGGTGCAAATCAACATGCTTCGTACCCTTGCCAAAATCATTGTAGATAAGCTGGAGAACAGGCTTACTTACCGTAAGACTATCGAATCGCAGATTAACCTGATGAACATAGCCCTGCACGAGATCAAAAATCCGCTTGCCTCTATTAAACTGGCTAATGAAATACTGAAAAGCGACGATACCAAGCGGGACAAAATGACCGATATGATAAAAACATCGGTTGCAACGATACAAAAAAAACTTTCTGACCTGCTAAAGCACAGTGAACTGGAAGAAAAAGATCTTTATCTTCAGCTGGAGCAGGTGGACATGCAGGAAATTTTTAACCGCCTGCTGAATAATTTTGAATTGCTTGCCCAGCAGAAGAACCAGACAATAGAACTTTTCTGTGAAGACGGGCTTCCGCCGCTTGAAGCTGACCGCACCAAACTTATGGATATTTTGCATAATCTTTTAAGCAATGCGATTAAATACTCCTACCCCGGCGGTCAGATAAATATATCTGCGCGGGAAGCGGGCAACTACCTCCATATCGAAGTAAAAGATAATGGCCAGGGATTGAATGTAAGCGACCTGCAGCGGCTGTATACAAAGTTTGCAAAGCTAAGCTCACGCCCAACAGGCAAAGAGACGTCTACCGGTTTGGGCTTATCGATTACCAAATCGCTGGTAGAACTGCATAAAGGAAATATTTATGCGATAAGTGCGGGTAAGGATAAAGGAACGAACTTTATAATATCACTGCCCTTTACCCAAAAAAGGGATTAAGCAAACTTTAATTGCATTTGTGTTATAAAATTGTTAATTTGAAACGCTTTATTCAAATTAATGCATGACACGTAAAACTTTGCTCAGCACACCGTCGCTTTCATCTGAAAAGTCGCTAAAAACCCTTGTAGAGAACCGCACGGTGTATTCGCTGGACAACTGCGAACTGAATTTGTTTGAAACATATCAGGAATCTGTTATGGTTCCTCTTAAATTCAATGACCTGGTAGTAACAAGTATGCTAAGGGGTAAAAAGGTAATGCACCTGTTTGATGACCCTGAATTTGAATATCTTCCGGGCGAGACGGTGATCGTCCCCTCTAACGTAGAAATGAAGATTGATTTTCCCGAAGCGTCTGCGAACAATCCCACCCAATGCCTCGCACTGGCAATAGACCAAAACAAAATAAGCGAAACGCTTGATTTTCTTAACGAGCGTTATCCTAAAGATGAGACCAATACCTGGAAACTCAATTATGACAATTACTTTTTTTATAATAATACAGAGCTGGCTGGTACGATAAATAAGCTCATACGCGAATGCATGGGTACATCGGTAACCAAGGATGCGCTGGCCGACCTTGCCCTGCAGGAATTGCTGATACGCATTGTGCAGACCCAGACTGCGGCAATTGTGGCAGACGGAAAATCATCGGAAAACGGCAGTGCAGTACATATTGTGGCGGGTTTTATAAGGGAGAACATTACCCGGGCATTGTCTTTAAAAGAGCTGAGTGAAAAAGCATGTATGAGCACCACCTCATTTTACCGGTATTTTAAGCGCGAAACCGGAATGAGCCCGCTGGAATTCATTCTTAACGAAAAAATAAAGCACGCCAAACAGCTGCTGCGAAATCCCGGAATCCAGATCAATGAAGTTTGTTTTATGACCGGGTTTGACGATTGCAACTATTTTATCCGTTTGTTTAAAAAACATGAAGGGATAACGCCAAAGCAGTACCAGATGCTCAATATCAATTAATCCTCAAGAAAACGTAACGGCATGAGGTCTGAAGCCTCGGCCTCTGTAAACAGCCTGGACTCAATCATAAAACGCTTTCCGGTTGGTATTTCGAGAGAAAAACTTGCTCCCCTGCCATCCACCGCCGTAAGCGTAAGATGGGTATGCTGCCAGTATTCGAATTGGTCGCGGCTCATCCAGAATTCGCAGCCCGCCACTTCGCCCAGGCAAACATCGCTGTAGCCTAACCTAAATTCGCCTTTTGCAAAGCACATGGGTTGCGAGCCATCGCAGCAGCCGCCACTTTGGTGAAACATAAGCTCGCCATGCCGCGCTTTGAGTTGCTCAATCAGCGCAATGGCTTTTTCATCTGCATCTATTCTGTTTTGCATAAATCGTAAATGAGGGAAAAGGCGCAGTGTGTGTGTCTGCCTGCGCCCGAATCCCTGTTAAATAACAATTATTACTGTCCGGCTATCTGAAGGACCAACCGGCCTTCTATCTGACCTTTTCTCATCTTATCGAAAACATCGTTTATATCTTCCAGCTTTGCGGAAGTCACGGTAGCCTTTACTTTGCCTTCTGCCGCAAACTGAATGGCTTCCTGCAAATCTTTACGGGTGCCCACTATAGAGCCCCTTATGGTGATCCGGTTAAGTACAGTATCAAAAATTGAAAGATCGAAATTGCCCGGCGGGAGTCCGTTAAGTGCCATAGTACCTTTTCTCCGCAATGTCTCGAGACCTTGTTTAAATGCGATTGGCGATACTGCCGTTACCAGGGCACCGTGCATTCCGCCGGTTTCCTTTTTCAGATATTCTCCGGGGTTCTGTTCTTTTGCATTCACAATAAGGTCGGCACCCAGTTTTTTTGCAAGCTGAAGTTTATCATCGGCAACATCTATAGCCGCTACATGCATACCCATGGCTTTTGCATACTGCACCGCTACGTGCCCCAATCCGCCTATACCGGATATTGCAACCCACTCTCCCGGTTTTACTTCGGTTTCCTTAAGCCCTTTATAAACAGTAACACCGGCACACAATATGGGCGCCATCTCCATAAAATTGACGTTTGAGGGAAGATGGCCAACGTAACGTGCATCGGCAAGCACATACTCTGCAAAACCTCCGTCTACGCTATAACCACCGTTTTGCTGGCTCTCGCACAGCGTTTCCCAGCCGGTAATGCAGTGGTCGCAGCATCCGCAGGCACTGTACAGCCATGGCACCCCCACGGCATCTCCCTCTTTTACATGCGATACGCCCGGGCCCACGGCAACAACATAGCCCACGCCCTCATGTCCGGGTATGAGCGGCATTTTAGGCTTTACAGGCCAGTCGCCTTCTACAGCATGCAAATCGGTATGGCACACCCCGCTTGCTACAATTTTCACAAGTATCTGGTTCTGTCCCGGACGCTTCACCGGGACTTCCTCAATCTGGAGCGGCTGCCCGAATTCGCGCACAACCGCAGCTTTCATAGTATTAGGAATCATTTTAAAATTTTATTTGTGTGTGTAAATAAGAAAAGGTTTGCCGCAGAGGGCAAACCTTATATACTAAAAGAATCCGAGTTTGTTCTTGTTGTAAGAGATGAGCATATTTTTTGTCTGCCTGTAATGCTCCAGCATCATCTTATGGTTTTCGCGGCCAAAGCCGGATTTTTTATATCCTCCAAAAGGAGCATGTGCCGGATAAGCGTGGTAGTTGTTTACCCATACCCGGCCAGCCTGGATAGCGCGCGGCACACGGTAAAGCTCATGGGCGTCGCGTGTCCATACGCCGGCCCCCAGCCCGTAAAGGGTGTCATTGGCAATTTCGATAGCCTCTTCTACCGTTTTAAATGTAGTTACACATACCACAGGGCCGAAGATTTCTTCCTGGAAAATACGCATTTTATTATTCCCCTTGAAGATGGTAGGCTGGATGTAGTAGCCACCGTCGAGCTCGCTGCCCAGCTTGTTTACATCGCCTCCGGTAAGCACCTCGGCGCCTTCCTCCCTGCCAATTTTCAGGTAAGATTGTATTTTCTCGTATTGGTCGTTAGAAGCCTGTGCTCCCATAGCCACCGTCCTGTCCAGCGGATGGCCCACTTTTATCGCTTTGGTACGCTCGATAACCCTCGCTATAAACTTGTCGTAAATATCTTCATGCACCAGCATTCGCGAAGGGCATGTGCATACTTCACCCTGGTTCAGTGCAAACATAACGGCTCCTTCAACAGCTTTGTCAAAGAACTCGTCATCGGCATCGCCCACCGATTTAAAAAAGATATTTGGCGACTTTCCTCCCAGCTCCATCGTAGACGGGATAATATTTTCTGCTGCGTATTGCATAATAAGCCTTCCGGTAGTTGTTTCTCCCGTAAAAGAGACTTTGGCAATGCGGGGCGACGTGGCGAGTGGCTTTCCTGCCTCAATGCCAAACCCGTTTACCACATTGATAACACCGGCCGGCACTACATCTTTTATCAGCTCCATCAAAACCATGATTGACACCGGAGTCTGCTCGGCAGCCTTAACAACAGTAGTATTTCCGGCGGCAATAGCCGGCGCGATTTTCCATGTAGCCATTAAAAGAGGGAAATTCCACGGGATGATCTGCCCCACCACGCCTATCGGCTCATGCAGCACGATACTTACTGTATCTTCGTCATGCTCAGAGATGGTGCCCTCCTCGGCCCTGATAACCCCGGCAAAATACCGGAAGTGATCAATACAAAGTGGAAGGTCGGCAGCGAGGGTTTCACGGATTGCTTTTCCGTTGTCTATAGTTTCTACAGTAGCAAGGTACTCAAGGTTGGCTTCCATCACATCAGCAATCTTATTGAGTACACCTGCGCGATAGGCTGGCGATGTCTTGCTCCATGTTTTAAATGCTTCATGCGCCGCATCCAGCGCTAACTCTATATCCTCTTTTCCTGAGCGCGCCACTTGGGCAAAAACTTTTCCGTCTATAGGTGAAATATTATCGAAATACTCCCCACCTACCGGAGGGTAAAACTTTCCTCCGATGAAGTTATCATATTTTTCCCTGAACTGCGGACGTTGTACTAAACTCATAATTATGTATCTTTTTGGTTTTAAGCCAAAATTAGCCGGGCAAAACAAAAGCGGATAGCACAATTTCGCCAATCGATAGCACAAATGTTTCAAAGTGTCAAAATTATTGAGGAATACAATTTTATATCCGCAATAAATTACAAAAGATGAATTTTTATAAGAAAATAAATACCGTATTGTTAAAGCAAAAAAATCCCGCCAGTCAGCGGGATTTAAAGTTTTGAAGGGATATTATCGTGTGAACAGCGTCGTGATAAAATACATTAAAGCGGCGATCAGGGCAGAAACGGGAATGGTGAGTACCCAGGCCCACAGCAGGCTGATAGTAACCCCCCATCTCACGGCCGATACACGCTTGGTAATACCTACACCTATAATAGAGCCTGTAATAGTATGTGTGGTTGAAACCGGGATACCCAGATGCTCTGAAGTGTAGAGCGTTATTGCACCGGCGGTTTCGGCGGCAACGCCTTCCAGCGACGTAACCTTTGTTATCTTAGAGCCCATGGTTTTAACGATTTTCCAGCCACCACTCATGGTACCGAGGCCAATCATAAGGAAACTCGTCAGTGGCACCCAGCCCCAGTGCGACACAAAGTACTTAAAGGGATCTTCGGCATTAAGGTAATTTACATCCACATCCATCTTCGTATGGTAAAAAATCACTGCCGCCCCTATGATACCCATTACTTTCTGGGCGTCATTGGCGCCATGGCCAAGGCTGAAAAGCGCGGAAGACACCAGCTGAAGCCTGCGGAACCACCGGTCGGCCTTGCTTGGGTTGGCTTTTTTGCAAATATGCAGGATAATGACGGTTAAGAAGTAAGCTACAAACATACCTATAAGCGGCGCACAGAAAATGAACAGCATGATAGGCACAACCTTAGCATAGTTGACCACCGTGTTCATATCGGCACCCGGAACTGTAAAAGCGTGAGCCAGTGCAGCGCCCATAAATCCGCCGATAAGGGTATGCGATGATGATGATGGTATACCCAGTTTCCAGGTAAGGAGGTTCCAGGTAATGGCGGCAACCAGGCCGGCGAAAATTACCTCAAGTGTGATAAAGTCTTCGCTTACCGTTTTGGCAATGGTATTACCAATTTTAAACTCCCCTATCCAGTACCTTGAAATAAAGTAGGCCAGGAAGTTGAAGAAAGCCGCCCAAAGCACCGCCTGGAAAGGTGTAAGCACCTTGGTAGCCACTATCGTTGCGATGGAGTTGGCCGCATCGTGAAAGCCGTTTATATAATCAAATATAAGCGCAAGCACGATTATGATGATGAGTAACGTCATACCGGGCAGATTAAGAATGTTTTACAGTGATAGACTCTAAAACATTGGCTACGCTCTTGCATTTATCGGTAGCGGTTTCGAGTGCAGAAAGCACTTCCTTATATTTGATGATGTTCTTCACATCGGTTTCGTTCTCAAATATATCTGCCACCGCCTTATCGAATACATTATCCGATTTATTTTCAAGCTTATTGATGCGCTTGCAGGCATCGGCAATGCCTTTCATATTCTTCATATCCTTCAGGTCGGCCACGGCGGTTTGTATCAGCTGGCAAGCCTCCAGGTTAATCTCGGTCATCTTACGGATAGACTTGGTTATCTTATCTACCTGGTACAGCCTCATCCGGCTGGCAGCGCCGTACATGTAGTCGGCCACATTATCCATCGCCGAAACCAGCGCGTGGATGTCTTCGCGGTCAAAAGGAGTGATAAAGTTACGGCTAAGCTCCAGGTTGGTCTGGTGCGTTATTTCTTCTATAACGCTTTCAAGCTCTTCTACCTTTTTAAAAAACTCTTCACGTTGCGGCCTTGGGGCGTTCATACCTTCGTGGAGCGCCTCTGCAAGATGCACAAGGTTTAACGCTGCTTTCTCAAAGAGAGGAAAAAATTTCTTGTCTTTCGGTACAAGAAACTGAAAAATGCTGTTTAATGACATTAAGCTCTTTTTATCTTGCGGCAAAGGTATTGGTGGTATGTTAAGAAAAGGTTAACTAATCTTCAACAACAGATTATCAATCTTAATTAATTGCTAAGCAGGCTATCTGAATTATTAACAGTGATTTGGCTAATCATTAAACATTTTTGTATTTTAGCCCGACAAAATTACGGTTTTTATAAAAAATAAAAATATAATGGACTTAAACTTCAACAAAAACGAAGATCACAATAAGCTTCTGGTGTCTGAGATGAAGCAAAAATTTGCTAAAGTTTCTCTTGGCGGTGGCCAGAAACGCATTGACAAGCTTCACGCTGAGCGCAAGATGACAGCACGCGAGCGTATTGACTACCTGTTAGATACCAATGCTAAAAGTATTGAGATCGGCGCTTTTGTAGGAGAAGGTATGTATGCAGAACACGGCGGATGCCCTAGTGGTGGCGTGGTGGTAAAAATGGGATACATACGCGGTAAGCAGTGTGTGGTGGTTGCAAATGATGCCACGGTAAAGGCAGGAGCCTGGTTCCCTATTACAGGCAAAAAGAACCTGCGCGCACAGGAGATAGCTATGGAGAATCGGCTGCCTATTATTTACCTCGTAGACAGCGCCGGAGTTTACCTGCCAATGCAGGATGAGATCTTTCCCGATAAGGAACATTTTGGGCGTATATTCCGCAACAATGCCATTATGAGCAGCATGGGCATCACACAAATTGCTGCGGTTATGGGAAGTTGTGTAGCCGGTGGGGCTTACCTGCCCATTATGAGCGATGAGGCACTAATAGTAGATAAGACAGGAAGTATTTTCCTGGCGGGCAGCTACCTCGTTAAGGCGGCTATAGGTGAAAGTATTGACAACGAGACGCTTGGGGGCGCTACCACGCACTGCGAGATATCGGGTGTTACAGATTATAAGGCCAAGGATGATAAGGACGCCCTTGATACGATAAAAAACATTGTAGACAAGATTGGCGACTATAACAAGGCCGGATTCAATAGGGTAAAGGCCGAAAAGCCTGCCTTGCCGGAAACCGACCTGTACGGTATACTGCCGCGTACCCGCAGCGAGCAATACGACATGATGGAAATCATTAAGCGCCTTGTAGACAACAGCGAATTTGACGAATACAAAGCCGGGTACGGCCAGACTATTATCACCGGATATGCCCGTATCGATGGCTGGGCGGTTGGCATCGTGGCCAACCAGCGTAAAGTGGTGAAATCTAAAAAAGGCGAAATGCAGTTTGGTGGCGTAATCTACAGCGATAGCGCCGATAAGGCCACGCGCTTCATCGCCAACTGCAACCAGAAGAAAATTCCGTTGGTATTCCTTCAGGATGTTACCGGATTTATGGTGGGCTCCACATCATCGCTTAAGGCGAAGGGTGAAGAGCTTACACCAGAAAAAGAAGAAGAACTATTCTCAAAAATAAAGGCGCGTTACGATGCGCAGGTATCGCCGTACTACGCTGCCTCAAGGCTTTGGACGGATGCGATAATCGACCCGGTAGATACCAGGAAATGGATATCGATGGGCATCGAGGCTGCCGACCATGCCCCTATAGAAAAGCAGTTCAACCTTGGGGTGATACAGGTGTAGTCATCTTAAACTATAAAGAGCAGGCTACTAATATTTATAGGTTTGTATTTTATAGTTGCGATTATTTTGCTCACACAGCAGTATGTGAATTCGCACGAGCAGATCGAACAGGGCTACCATTTTGTTATCACAAGACTGGAGGTAAACGGAAGTGGCAGCCTGAAAATCTTTAACGGAAATCGTAGCGAAATTCAGTTTTGGGGTCATCGCATCAGTTCCAATTCTAATGTTGAAGTCGGGGATTCTCTTGTAAAAGAAGCAAAGTCAGATATATTGCGCATTTACAAAAAAGGCCCTGATGGAAAATACAGGCTCTTCCTTACAGATCGAAACAATACCCTTATATCTCCGTTACTGAAAGCACAACAGGGAAACGATGCAGCGCCCTGATTATCTTTTTAAGTATATTTACCGAAAAGAACTCGAATGAAAACCATTCTCCTGACATTGTTATTGTTTTGCTTTACTTTTTGCCCTGCCCAAAGCGGTAAGATTATCAAGATCGACAACTTCAAATCAAAGTATGTAAAGCCACGCAATGTAGAAATATGGCTGCCGGCAGAATATGCGGCCAACCCGAAACAGCAATTTCCGGTGCTGTATATGCACGACGGGCAGAACGTCTTTAATCCGAAAACAGCCATGGGGAATGTGCCCTGGAAGGCCGGGGATACTGCACAACGCCTGATTGGCAAAAAAGAGATCCAACCAGTGATAATTGTCGCTATATGGTGCACTGATGCGAGATATTACGAATACTTCCCCGAAAAAGCAGCCGCCTATCTGACCGATGAAGACAGGCAGCAAATGGACGACGCGGCAGCAAAAATGGGGGTTGCCAAAAATGAGTTTCTTGGAGATGAATACCTGAAATTCATGGTGGAGGAGCTGAAGCCCTTTATCGACAAGAGTTATCGCACCTTAAATGATGCGCCAAATACCTCAGTTTGCGGAAGCTCTATGGGTGGGCTGATTTCTTTTTATGCCATGTGTGAGTATCCGGATGTATTTGGGCAGGCGGCCTGCATTTCGACGCACTGGCCTATCCTTTTCGATAATAAGAACATGGCGCCGTCTAACGCAGTGCGCGGATATTTTAAGGAGCACCTGCCATCGCCCGCAAATCATCGTATCTATTTTGATCATGGCACCACCACTCTCGATGAGTACTATGGCGTACACCAAAAGGTAATGGATGAAATAATGGCTGCTGCCGGCTACATTCCCGGAAAAAACTGGGTAACCCGAAAATTTGAAGGTGCCGGGCATAGTGAAGCCTTCTGGCAGGAAAGGTTTGATGTTGCGCTCAAATTCCTTTACCCTAATAATTTATGAAACGCGTGGTTTTATGGGCGTTGATAGCGCTGCCATTTGCCATACAAGCACAAAATATAACGAGGCGCGATTCGCTTCAGGGTGGGCTGCCGTTTGAGAGGACATGCTATAATGTACTTCGTTATACGCTCGATGTAAAAGTCGATCCGGACAAACGCTACATTTCCGGCTATAATGAGATCAGTTTTGCCGTAAACGAGAATACATCGCGCCTCCAGCTCGATCTTTTTGAGAATATGAAGGTTGACAGTATTATACACAATGGCAAGAAGCTCGATTACAAGCGCGAATACGATGCGGTTTTTGTCTCCTTTAAAGAGGCGCTTGCAAAAGCATCGGAACATTCACTTCGCTTTTACTATTCCGGCAATCCGCGCGTGGCAAAGAATGCCCCCTGGGATGGCGGAATGGTATTTTCTAAAGACGGGCAGGGCAAGCCGTGGATAGGCGTCGCCGTTCAGGGCACGGGTGCGAGCCTGTGGTATCCGGTAAAAGACTCGCAAAGCGACGAACCCGACCACGGAGCAATTATACGCGTAGCGGTCCCCAATGGCCTGATGAACGTTTCTAACGGCAGGTATATGGGCAGCACAAACCTTGGCAATGGCTACACACGTTGGGACTGGCAGGTGGTGAACCCAATTAACAACTACGACATCACGATAAACATAGCCGATTATGCGCACATCCACGACACGCACAACGGGCTCGACCTGGACTATTATGTCCTGAAAGAGAATGAGCAAAAAGCCCGAAAACAATTTGAAGAGGTGAAGCCCATGCTCGATTGTTTTCAAAGTAAATTTGGCATTTACCCTTTTGCCGAAGATGGGTATAAGCTGATAGAAACACCTTATTTAGGGATGGAGCACCAGAGCGCAGTGGCCTATGGCAATAAGTACCAAAAGGGATATCGTGGCGGCGACCTTTCAGGAACGGGAGTCGGCATGCTTTTCGATTATATTGTGGTGCATGAAAGCGGCCATGAGTGGTTCGGCAACAGCATCACTTCGCAGGATATTGCCGATATGTGGGTGCACGAAGCTTTTACAACCTATACCGAGAGCATCTATGTAGAATGCCGCTGGGGCTACGACAGCGCCATGAAATATATTAACGGGCAACGCCGCGCCATCAGGAATGACCGACCTATCATCGGTGTTTTCGGGGTGAATAAAGAAGGATCAGGCGATATGTACTTCAAGGGCACTTTGATGCTGAATACCATTCGCCATATCATTGACGACGACGAAAAATGGTGGGCCATGTTGCTAAAGTTCGCCGAAACTTATAAAAAGCAAATCGTTACCGGAAAGCAGGTAATTGAATATTTTAATCGGGAAAGCGGTATTAACCTTACGCCGGTTTTTAACCAGTATCTTCAGTACACCTCACTACCGGTACTCGAAGTTCGTAGAAAGGGAAAACACCTCCAACACCGTTGGTCTGCCGATGAGCCCGGTTTTGCCATGCCCGTAGATATCTTTATTTCCGGAGCAAAAACCAGAATCGTACCCACCCGGGACTGGCAAAAGGCAGGGCCGATAAAAAGCATAGCCGAAATAGAAGCCGATACCCAAAAATTCCTGATCCGGGTAAAAAAGGTCTAAGCCGTTGCTGCCGATTTGTTGCGCATCACCTTGCCGGTCGCCGTTTCGGTAAATTTCTCTATAAAGAGTATCTTCCTAGGCTTTTCGAATTTGCCTAGTTTTTTAAAGATATCCGGGTTGATGTCAAAAGGTGCGCCTTCAACGTAAAGAACAAGTTTTTCACCGAGTTCCTCATCAGGCTCTCCCTTTACGAAAAATCTGCGGTCTATTTTGTGCGAGAGCTTCTCCTCTATCTGCTCAGGGAAAAGCTTTACGCCACCGCTGTTGATTACGTTATCATACCTGCCTAGCCATATAAAATGCCTGCTGTCTACCACTTTCACCACATCGTTAGTGATTACCGGTTCGGAGCATATAGCATACGGATCGATTACCAGACAATGCCTGTCATCTTCACTAATGCGTACATGCGGAAGCACGGTAAAAGCTTCTTCCCCCACTCTTTTTGCCGCGATATGCGTAATGGTTTCGGTCATACCATAAGTCTCGTAAATTTCGGACGGGACGTTTGCCAAAGCTTCCGCGAGCGGTGTGCCTACTTTTGCGCCGCCGAGTATCAGTTTCTTAACCTGGCCGAGCTTATCCAGCGAATGCTGCGCCTGCAAAGGCACCATTGCTCCAAAATCATATACGGTATCATTACGCTCCAGCGGATGGGATGACGGCGCCACAAGGTCCATATCCCAGCCTAATATAAAAGCCCGCACGAGCATCATTTTGCCCGCGACATATTGGGTCGGCAGGCAGTGCAATACTTTTATTCCCGCTTCCAAACCGAAAAACTCTCCGGTTGCGAGCGCAGAGTTCACCATGGCCTGCTTTTCTATGGCAATGGTCTTCGGCTTGCCGGTTGTTCCACTGGTGTGCATCTCTATGACGGGGCTGTTATCGAACCAATACATCAGGAAATCGCCAACAGCTTTCTCGTACGGCTCTCCTTCTTTTATAAAAGTATAGGCGATGCGCAAAAGATCGTCTTCATTGAGATGGAATCCGTTGAGCTTGAATGACGGGTGCACATAATGGTAATCAGGCTTGATCATAAGTACCGGGCATTTGGTTAGCATTCAGTTGTACCCTCCCGGCGAGTTTATCTTTCCAGCGGGTCCACTTATATTTCTTACTAAAGATAAATAAAAGTAACGGAAAAATGACAACCACCGGCAAAATCGTCTCGAAGCCGGCCGATGGCTCAGAATGGTCTTTAAAAAGTGAAGGCGTCTGAAATGCGGTCCATTCTGAAGTTATTAATAAGGCTGTGATAATATTGTTGGCCGCGTGGAATCCGAGGGCAAGTTCCATCCCTTCATCCATTAAAGTAATTATACCTAAGAACAGCCCTGTCCCTATATAATAAACCAAAAGGATGTACCCAATTTTCCCAACCTCAGGATTCGCGATGTGCATCAGCCCGAACAGCACTGAGGTTATAATCAAAGGTATGAGCCGCGAGCGCGATGCGATGCCAATACCCTGCATAAGGTAACCACGGAAAAGATATTCCTCAAAGCTTGTTTGCAGGGGAACCATGACAACGGCAATGGCCGCCATTGTAAAGAACGGCACCGGACGAAAGTTCCATTCGTAATCTTCAGGAGAGAAACAGTAAGCCGCAATTGTAAGTGCTATCGTTATTACTGACCAGATACCGAACGAGAAGAAGATGCGCCCCCAGTCAACCTTTGGCCGCGCGGTCGTCAGGCTGCGGATGGATTGCTTATGCACGAACTTAACCCAAAGCAATAAAAGGAAAAGGAATACTACCAGCGGCGCCAGCGTTTCTATAAAAAACCGGTTCTCTCCTTTTGCCGCGATTTCCTGTTTAATAATATCATCTACACTAACAGGCAGTACAAGCGTTGCAACAAAGTTAAGCAGTACGATTATCAGGAATACTATAGGTATCGGCAGGTATTTTACAAGGTCGGTGTTCTTGTGCCAGGCTTGTTCTATAAACATGTGTAACGGTTATGGTTTGCACGAATATACTTTAATTTCCGGTTTGGAATGGCGTTCTTTGCAAAAAGAAAAGATGATCACGATATACCATAATCCGCGCTGTAGCAAATCGCGCGAAGGGCTTGAATTCCTTGAGCTCGAAGGGAAACCTTTTACCGTTGTAAAATACCTTGACACTCCCCTTTCCAGAGATGAAATAAAATCCCTGATAGATAAGCTTGGCATAAAACCGATTGAACTTGTCCGCAAAAAAGAAGATATATGGAAAGATAAGTATGAGGGAAGGAAGCTTACCAATGCTGTTATTATCAATGCCATGGCAAAATATCCGCAACTGATAGAAAGGCCTGTCGTTGTTATTGGAGATAAGGCAGTCATTGCACGGCCGACGTCACGCATCAGGGATCTTTTAGATATTTAACAAAAAGTTATGATTTAAACATTAAACAAAACACCACTTTTGGCGTCCTATCCAGAAGTTATTTTTAGAAACACACGCATGACACGATTATCTATTTACTGTTTCATTATTCTTTTCCTTACAACAACGTTTGCTTTTGCGCAGGATCCTGCCGCCAAAGTGAAGATTAGCGGGAAAGTTATCGAAGCAGACACAAAATTACCGCTCGAATTTGCAACCGTAACCATTACCCGTCCCGATAATACTGTAGTGAATGGGGGCCTTACTGACAACAAAGGGGAATATGCTTTTGATGTTGCTCCGGGCACCTACTCTATTAAAATAGAATTCATTTCGTTTAAGCCTTTTGTCGTTACTAATCGGGAGGTTACTGCAAATACCAGCTTTGGGACCACTCCACTTGCTCCCGATGCCACCACACTAAAAGCAGTAGAGATTACTGCCGAACGCAGCACCGTAGAAATAAAACTCGACAAAAGAGTATACTCTGTGGGGTCTGATATGATTGTTAAAGGAGGAACCGTTAGCGATGTGCTCGACAACGTTCCGTCGGTTTCTGTAGATGCCGAAGGAAATGTAGCCCTGCGTGGCAACCAAAGCGTTACTATACTTATCGACGGACGCCCCAGCAACCTTGCCGGTGCCAATGTAGCCGATGTGCTGCGATTGCTTCCGGCAGATTCTGTAGACAAAGTAGAAGTGATTACTAACCCCTCTGCGCGATATGATGCCGAAGGTGGTGGTGGTATCATCAATATTATCCTGAAAAAAGGAAAAGCGAATGGCTTTAACGGCTCAGTAGTTGCCACAACCGGTATACCGGATAACCACGGCGTAAACGCCAGCCTCAATTACCGCAGCGACAATTACAACCTGTTCTCGAATATTGGCTACAATTACAGGAAAAACAAAGGGCGCTCGTTTACCGATACTGATTACCTGAATGAAGACAACACTGTAGACCGCACGATAAATGAGCACCGCACTAATGAGCGCCTGCAAAAAGCGCTTAATGGTGGCTTTGGCATGGAGTGGTTCCTGGACCCGACTCTTACATGGACCAACTCAGTAGGTTTCCGTACCAGCAAAGGGAATAACCCTACGGATACCTATTATGACAATTACTTTACCGATGGTACGCCGTCCTTTATCCGTTATCGCCTTAACGTAGAGGATGATAAAGATACAAACATTCGCTTTGGGACGAACCTTGTTAAAAAATTCAATAATGACGGGCACGAACTGAGGTTTGATGCTTCGGTGTCGCGCAGTATCGACGACGAAAACTCAAATATTTCCGACTACAACCTCGGCACGCCAATAGTGACCAATAGCATTGAGCGCACAAAAAACAACCAGGATGAAAAGCGCAGCCTGATACAAGCCGACTATGTTCTTCCTTTCGGCAAAGACAGCCGCTTCGAAGCAGGCTACCGCGGAAGCTTTTCTGAGCTGGATACCGATGCCCGCGCCGAATCGCTGCAGAGCGGCGTTTGGATTAATAACCCAAACTATACCAACTATCTGGAATACAAGGAATATATAAATGCTTTTTACTCGCAATACGGGTCAAAGCTGGGCAAATTCAGTTACCTGCTCGGCCTGCGCTGGGAAGACTCTAATATCGACGTGAATGTGGTTTCGGCTGATGACTACAACAAAAAGCGTTACAACAACTTTTTCCCGAGCGCTTTCCTAACTTACGAATTTTCAGAAAGCAACAACCTGAGCCTGAGCTACAGCAGGAGGATTAACCGACCACGCGGCAGGTTCCTTACTCCTTTTTCCGGCCTTGAGAGTAACATCAATATCTTTACGGGTAACCCCGACCTGAACCCGAGCATGACCAATGCTTTTGACATCGGCTACCTGAAAAAATGGAAATCGGTAACGCTAAGCTCTTCAGCGTATATTAACGTGACCGATAACAGCTTCCAGTTTGTGCGCCGCACCGAAACCCGAAACGTGAATGGTTCACCCGCCATTGTTACGCTAACCACTCCAATCAACCTTTCAAAAGAGTACCGGTTCGGGTTTGAGTTCAACGTCAACTACACGCCATTTAAATGGTGGCGCATCAACAGCAACTTCAATTTCTTCAGAAACCAGACTAAAGGAGACTATACTTTTACCTATCAAGACCTTAGCAACAACACAATTACAGATTTCCAGGACTTTAACCGTACAGCCTACACCTGGACAACAAGGGTAAACAATAAAGTAACATTACCGGGCAAAATCGACTGGCAGTTTAACGGAAATTATGAGGGCCCGCAAAATACAGCACAAGGTAAGCGCCGCGGCGTGGCCAGTGCAAATACATCGCTAAGTAAAGATGTGCTAAAAG
Source organism: Flavobacteriaceae bacterium (assembly GCA_021151665.1). Lineage (GTDB taxonomy): Bacteria > Bacteroidota > Bacteroidia > Flavobacteriales > Flavobacteriaceae > Flavobacterium. The sequence goes on along the minus strand of JAGKWW010000036.1, from coordinate 29,616 downwards.
ACAAGGCAACAATTGGCCTTAACGTGCAGGACATCTTTAACAGCAGAAAGATGAAAAACGAAACCTTCCTGCCGGGAGACCTGAGTTCTTACAGCGAGATGCAATGGAGGCGCAGGCAGGTCACGCTTTCGTTTACCTACCGCTTTAATATGACGAAGAGCGACAGGCAGAAAGAACAGCAGAAACAGCGTGAAAACCAGGACGGCGGAGGAGATGAATATATGGGCGGATAATAAAAAAAGGGGAAATTAAATTCCCCTTTTTTTATGTCATCCTGACGCAGAAAGGATCTTAATAAGTTTTCCCGTTTTTCGCAAACAGCTTAAGGCCTCGGCCAAAGCTTTTGCGGATCGAATGTAGCCGCGTTATTCACTATAAGATCGGGTTGGCGCAACACATCCATAAATGCGGGAGTGTAATTGTTATAGTAAAACTTATCCCCGCTAATGTATACATCTCCAGGTTTCATGCTCGCGCTGCTGTTGGTAAACCGATACCACCCGAGTCCTTTACGGTAGCTGTTTGAAGAAAAGCTGAAGTTATAGGTTTTCTGCATCACGACAGAATCCCTGATGGCAAGCTGTAGCCTGTCGGGGATTTTTTGTGCGTACAGCCCGGAAGAAATAATTAATGCTGCAACAGTAAGTTTTATAGTCATAGCAATATCTTTTAGTTGCTTAAAGGTACAAAAAAAGGCGCCCATTGGCGCCCTTTTATAATAACATATATTTTTATGGGAAGATACCCCTTTGCTTATAAGCCATCTCTATACGCTTCAGCGCTTGTATGTAGGCAGCTGTACGCCAGTCGGTTTTATACTCTTCGGCAGTAGCAAGTACTTTTCCGAAAGCATCCTCAAGCTTTTTGCGCAGCTTAACGATCACATCGTCCATCGACCAGATTTCGCCGTTACGGTTTTGCAGCCATTCGAAGTAGCTGCCAATAACGCCGCCCGAGTTGCAAAGAATGTCAGGGATCACATCAATTCCGCGTGCAAGCAATATTTCTTCACCAGCGGTATCTGTAGGGCCGTTAGCACCTTCAGCAACTACGGCAGCTTTGATTGTAGCAGCGTTATCCTCTGTAATCTGGTTTCCAAGCGCAGCAGGGATCACAATATCACAATCAATTCCGAAGAAATCGCCCGAAGCATATTCAGAAGTCCCCGGAAAGCCGGCTATGGTAGCGTTTTCACCCTGGTAACGCAAAAGCGCCTCCGGGTCAATACCGTCCTGGCTAAAAATAGTTCCGGTTGCATCCTGAACGCCAACAAGTATAGCACCGTTCTGGTTCATGAAATGCGCGGCCCAATAGCCCACGTTTCCAAAGCCCTGAACAATATATTTTTTTCCGCTAAGTGTTGTTCCTTTGGCTTTAGCCCATGCCTCAAGGGTAACTACTACGCCAAATCCTGTAGCGCGGTCACGGCCTTCAAGCCCGCCAGATCCTACCGGCTTACCTGTAACCACGTGCTGGTTCTTAGAACGCTCAGCAGGAGATTTGGTAGACATATAAGTATCGGCAATCCAGGCCATCATTTGTGCATTGGTGTTTACATCAGGAGCAGGGATATCATGCTCAGGGCCAATGTTATCGCCCAATGCAAATGTAAACCTGCGGGTAATCCTTTCAAGCTCCGCCTGCGAATATTCTTTGGGGTCAAGCTGTATACCACCTTTACCGCCGCCGTAAGGAAGCCCTGCCAGCGATGTTTTCCACGTCATCCAGGTAGCCAGTGCGCGTGCCGCATCAATGTCTACGGTTGGGTGGTAGCGAAGGCCTCCTTTGTAAGGGCCGAGCGCATTGTTGTGCTGCACACGGTACCCGGTGAATACCTGTACCTCGCCGTTGTCCATTTTAACGGGGAAGTGCACCACTATTTCGTTATTTGTTATAGAGAGGATCTTCTTAACGCTCCCGTCCAGCCCCATAACAGCCGCAGCTTTCTCAAACTGGTTCTTTACATTTTCATACATGCCAACTCGTGGCTTGGTTGCTGTTGCCATATCTGCAATAAATTATTCTAAATAAATCAATAACAATCCTGCTTTTAAAAAAAGCACACAAATATATAGCAAGTTTGCTATAACTTCTGCTTAAGCTTTAATAAATTTCTAAAAAACAATTTGGAAAATTATCATTGCTGTAATTAACACTATCAAATTCAATTCCAAATTGTACATGTCGCAAAATTTTATTTTTACGCGAACGTATATCTATTATCAGCAGCCCTTCTAACACCCACAGCATAAACATCTTACGCCAGAGCACATTCACCCAAAACCATTTGGCGGTTTTTGGTATATTTGCATCTATAGCAAATGACAATAAGAATGAAAATAGAACAGATATATACCGGCTGTATCGCGCAGGCCGCCTATTACCTCGAAAGTAATGGGGAAGCCGCGATTTTCGACCCGCTTCGCGAAGTGCAGCCTTACATCAACCGGGCTAATAAAGAGGGGGCAACCATCAAATATATCTTTGAGACTCACTTTCATGCGGACTTTGTGTCAGGCCATCTTGACCTCGCTGCCAAAACCGGTGCAAAAATTATATACGGGCCAACCGCACAGCCGGAATTTGACGCCATTATCGCTACCGATGGCCAGGAGTTTCAAGTTGGCGACTATACTGTAAAGGCAATCCACACACCCGGGCATACACTGGAAAGCACGTGTTATCTTTTGCTCGAAAAGGACGGCAGCATCCACGGGATTATTACGGGTGACACGCTCTTCATTGGTGATGTGGGCAGGCCCGACCTTGCGCAGGCGCTTACCGAGAGCTTAACGCAGGAAGTGCTGGCATCGCACCTGTACGATTCGCTCAGAAATAAGATCATGCCGTTGCCTGACAACACTATCGTTTATCCCAGCCACGGCGCGGGCAGTGCGTGTGGGAAGAATATGAGCAAGGAGACTACTGATACGCTGGGCAACCAGAAGAAGACAAATTATGCTCTGCGTGCCGATATGACCAAAGACGAATTCATAACAGAACTTCTCGACGGGCTTGGCGCGCCACCGGCTTATTTCCCGCAAAATGTACTGCTGAACATAAAAGGCTACGGCAGCCTCGAGAGCGTTTTAGGAAAAGGCCTCACACCGCTGTCTCCGGCAGAATTTCTCGATATTGCTAAAGCCAGCGAAGCTATCGTACTGGATGTTCGCCACGAAGATGACTTTGTAAAAGAACATATTCCCGGATCGGTATTCATCGGCCTGAACGGCACGTTTGCCCCCTGGGTGGGCGCGCTGATAGCTGATGTGAACCAGCCCCTTTTGTTGGTAACACCGGAGGGCAAGGAAGAAGAAGCGGTAACCAGGCTGGCCCGTGTTGGTTTTGACAATACGCTTGGTTTCCTTCGGGGTGGCATCGCGGCATGGAAAGCTGCGGGACATGACACCGACAGCATCCGCTCTGTATCGCCGGAAGCCTTTGCCCAGGCAATGGAGAATAGCGACCCAATTGTTGTCGACAGCCGTAAACCGGGAGAATTTAACGCAGGCCACGTGTTGGATGCTATCAATCTTCCACTTGACACGGTAAACGAAAGGTTTAATGAAGTGCCCGAGGATGAGTTCTATATCCATTGTGCCGGAGGATACCGGAGCGTGATTATGGCATCACTGCTTAAGCGAAGAGGTATCCATAATCTGATCAATGTAGAAAAAGGGTTTGGGGGCATCAAAAACACCTCAGTAAAAACTACCATCAATCAGCCGGTATAACAATTATTAGATACCTTTGCGGTCGATAAAAAATTCACAAATGAAAAAAATACTTTTATTTCTTGCTGCAGCATCACTGCTGACATCGTGCAAGAACCTTGGAGACAATGAATATGAAGTTTCCGGAACGATAGACAAATCAGCCGACGGCACCAAGGTGATCCTTGAAAGGCAGGGCGGTATGTTTGGGTTTGCACCTGTAGATACCACCGTTGTAAAGGATGGCAAATTTGAATTTAAAGGTACGGCCGAAGAGCCGGGCCTGCGATTCCTGAAATTTGAGGCGCAGCCAAAAGGTAAAGTCGAATTTGTACTTGAAGAAGGAGCAATAAAGCTTGAGGTAAATAAAGATACCCTTCAAAACTCGAAGCGCTCAGGGACTTTCAACAATGATAAACTTTCAGAATACTATGCAGAGGCAAAATCTGTAAGGCAAAAAATGATCGATTTCCAGAAGCAGCACGAGCCGGAGATGATGCAGGCGCGCAAAAATAAAGACACAGCAACAAAGGCGGTGGCACGAAAAAAGCGGAACCGGGGCAAATAGCGCCTGATTTCACTGCAAACACTCCCGGGGGCAAACCGCTTTCTCTAAACCAGGTGAAGGGAAAGGTAACCGTTATTGATTTCTGGGCTTCATGGTGCCAGCCGTGCCGTAAAGAGAACCCGAAAATGGTTGCTTTATATAAAGAATTCCACAGCCAGGGATTAAACGTTATCGGCGTTTCGCTTGATAAAGATGCTGATGCCTGGAAAAAGGCTATAGCCGACGATAAACTTGAGTGGAACCAGGTATCTAACCTGAAACACTGGGAAGACCCAATTGCTGCTACATACGGTATCGAGTCCATCCCGGCCACGATTGTGTTGGATGCTTCAGGCAAGATTGTAGCTAAAGACCTGCACGGCGATGCGCTGCGCATGAAGGTAAAAAACATGCTTACATTAGCAAAATAGTGATATATCTTATCTGTTTGATAGCCCGCGTTACAGCGGGCTATTTTATTTTAAAAGGTATGGTGTTAGATGCCAACATGTTACTTTTTTGTTTTGAAATTGGATAAAAATAAGTTTGCAGAGATAAAAAACAGTTCTATATTTGCAACCGCAAGAAAGCACGATAACCATCGGCAGCTTTTTGGGGAGATACTCAAGCGGCCAACGAGGGCAGACTGTAAATCTGCTGGTTTTCACCTTCGCAGGTTCGAATCCTGCTCTCCCCACAACCCGGACCATTGGCCCGGGTTTTTTGTTTGTAATAATTCCATCCTAAATCCGTTGTAAACAAAAAAAAATTAACATCTTGCACGCCGCAAAATTTGGTTCATGTTGAAAAATCTACTTACTGTATTATCTTTTCTTATATCATTTGGCACTATGGCCCAGGCTAAAAGTAAGCCCGCGGGGCCAACGCCTACGGTATTGCTTAGCGCATTTATGGAGAGCGGCCTTACGTTTGACCCCGCCGACCCCGCTACGCCCAAGCCCGCAGACTTCGTAGTAAAAGGACTTAAGAAAGGATATACACCATTCCAAATGGAAGCCGCGATACGCAAAGACTCTGAGACGCTTTACAAATTCGCCATAGAAAAATCAGGGGAGCATGATGGCCTGACGAACCTTACCTATAGCCCCGTGACAAATTTTGAAATGGAATATAAGCCCCTGGCGCCGGGTAACTATAGCTGCGACTTGTATGTAGACCAGAAAAAAATATTTACATTTCCCTTTACCATTACGGTAGTAAAAAACGATATTGCAGGCGCAACGGTTTCCGAGTTCAGGCTTATTGACGGATATTGGTCTAAGTATGGTTATTTTTCGTTTACAAAAGATGGCAAAATGTCCTGGAATATGTTTCTTACCAGCCTTAGTCAATCCCCAACTACAGACTTAAAGCAGCAGAAAGACTACAAGGTAGAAGCTCAGCTGTTTTACGAAGGCAAGCCAATAACAGATGTTTCTAAGCAATATGTGTGGTGCCAGCGAGGCAAATGGATGCCGGCGACTTTCTCATTAAAAAATAGAGCGCTGGCCGTTGGCAGAAAACAAATGATAACAGACGGGCACTATACCCTGAAGGTAAAAGTGAACCAGGAAGAGCGGGAATATGCATTCGAAGTAAAGAACGGAAAAATCATCCCGGCGCCGGAGCAGGATAAGGCCAAAACCCGGAACACCGCTAAATTGTTTGAAGGCATGGGTAGCGAGATATGGATAAAACGCTCAAAATAAAAGAAACAAAAAAAGCCCCGAAGGGCTTTTGCTATTCTAGTGCATAGGTAATGTTTACATTGGCGGTAATTTCTATCTCACCAATGGCCAGCGTTTCTTTCGGCATATCAGAAGCCATTTCCATTTTAGCCATTGCGCGGTAAGCAACAGGATAATAGGTTTGCGTGTTATCGGTTACAACAAGTGCCTTGCCTAATTTCTGGCCTAACGCCCCGGTGTAATCTTCGGCTTTTTTTCGCGCAGCCTGTACCGCTTTAACGCGCGCTTCAGACTCGTACTGTGCCTGCTTTGTGGTTCGGAACTCTACACCTTGTATATTATTAGCTCCGGCATCTACCGCGCCCATCATCAGAGCGTCATACTGAGACAGGTCTTTTAGCGTGAGTACGATGGTTTGCGAAGCCACATAACTATATTTCTTCTTATCGTAATCATAATTACGGTTCAGCGAAACCCTTTTGGTCTGGTAGTCAGCCGCGGGAACATTGCTCTTTTTAAGGAATTTAATGATCGCATCGATAGCCGCATCATTTTTCTTTTTTACATCGGCAGCATCAGCGCCCATATTTTCTACCCCAAACGTTATTACTGCCTGATCGGGGGTTACTTTAATTTTCCCTTCACCGGCCACGTTGATCTGTGGTTCTATCTTTTGTCCGGCCACTTGTGCTGTGGCAAATGTTGTAGAGGCTACCGCCACGAGGAGTAATGCAATCTTTTTCATATCGTTTGTTTTTATTTTCCGTAGGAAAACCAAAAGCCATGCCAAACGGACCTATAGTTTGCCGGTTTTGGCCATAACAAAAAGGATAATAATAGGAATGAGCAGCAACATCACCATCAACGTGTTGGTATACAACATATCAGGAACACGGATCAGGGTTATTAAAAATCCGCCCACCGCACCGCCAAAATGTGCAACGTGCCCGATGTTGTCATTCTTCGCCTTCATTCCGTAAATTGAAAAAAGAAGATAGCCGATACCAAATATATAGGCCGGCACCGGAATTACGAAAAATAGCCCCAATTCACTATTGGGCTGCAATAAAATGGCAGAATACAATACACCGGTAACCGCTCCCGATGCTCCAATAGCGCGGTACCAATAGTCATCGCGGTGAAAATACAGGGTGAGCATGCTGCCCGCCAAAAGGCTGCCGAAATAAACCATAAGGAACGGCAGAAGCCCAAGCATGGCAATAACGGTTGGGGCAAAGAAGAAAAAAGTCAGCATATTGAATACCAGGTGCGTGACATCGGCGTGCAGAAATGCACCGGTAAACATCCGGTACTGCTCCCCTGCCCTGATAGCACCGATATGAAATTCATATTTCCTGAAAAAAGAAGGATCATTAAATCCTTTATAGCTCACTATGCAATTGATGCCGATAAGCACCCATACGATCAGGTTGATATCCATTGATTCAGATTTTGTAAGGTAAATGTACATATATCGCAATTATTTGTCAACGCAGGCGTCAAACTTTAGTATAATAATAAACGGTATATTTGCAAAAAATAAAAAATGAAGCTTTTAGCCTATATTGTTGCCTACCCGCTCCTCTGGCTTATCTCTGTTTTACCCTTTCCGCTACTTTACCTGCTTTCCGATATTGTATTTGTACTCATCTATTATGTAATAGGATACCGCCGAAAAACGGTACGCCAGAACCTCGCGCTTACATTACGACACCTGAATGACGCTGAGCGCAAAGTCGTGGAACGAAAATTCTACCGCCATTTTTGCGATAACTTTCTTGAAATGATTAAGACCATGTCTATATCTGAAAAAGAGATAAAAAAGCGGTTTGTTTTCGAGAACCTGGATTTGGTACACGAACTGGAGGGAAAGGGTAAAAGTGTCGCAGTGCTCTGCGGGCACTACGCCAGCTACGAATGGCTACTCTACATGAATACCCTTTTTACCACACATAAAGGCTATGGCATTTATAAAAAGATAAACAATCCTTATTTTGACAGGCTGGTTCGAAGGATCCGGCTTAAATTTAAAGCTGAACTGGTAGATATGAAGGAGGCGGTGTCTTTAATCAGGAAAAACCAAAAAAACCATATTCCCGGCTTTTACGGTTTCCTGACGGATCAGTCTACAAAAATATGGAGGGTTCCGTATTGGGGTAATTTTTTCGGAATGGAAGTACCCATGCACGTGGGTGCAGAACTGTTGGCAAAAAAAATGGATATGAATGTACTTTTTGTCATTACGCGAAAAGTAAAGCGGGGTCATTATAGTGCGAGGTTCATTCCGTTTGACAGAGACCCCCGCGAAGTGCCGAATTATGAAATCGTCGATACATTCATGAAGATCCTTGAAAACCAAATTCTCAAGGAACCGGAATATTACCTCTGGACCCACAAAAGATTTAAACACCGCCGCAACGACCCTCCTACAGCTTAAACCATTCGGCAACCATTTGCTGCGCTACAGGCTTCGCATCCTTATGGAGCCATTCATTGGAAGTTTTGTTGTAAGTGTAGTCTGAAGCCCATGCTTTATGGTAAGCCGCCATAGCAATAATGCTGTCGCAAACATACTCCAGTTCTTCATTTGTAGTCGTAGGGTGTACCGACATGCGTATCCATCCCGGCTTTTCCATAAGATCGCCTTCAGATATTTTGCAGGTAAGGTAATTTGAGGTTTCCTGGTCTACATGCAGCAGGTAGTGGCCATAGGTTCCCGCACAGCTGCAGCCTCCGCGGGTCTGGATACCGAAACGGTCGTTCAGCATTTTTACGCCGAGATTATAATGCAGGCCATCAATATAAAACGAAATTACCCCAAGCCTGTCCTTGTGCTGTGAAGCCAGGATATTTAAACCCGGTATATTGCAAAGCCTGTCAAAAGTATAAGCAACAATTTCTTTCTCGCGCTCCAGTATATTGGCTATACCCATCTGCTCTTTCAGCTTTATACAAAGTGCCGTGCGTATAACCTGCAAGAATCCGGGAGTTCCCCCATCCTCGCGTTCCTCTATATTGTCGATGTATTTATGCTCCCCCCAGGGATTTGTCCAGCTCACTGTACCACCACCGGGGCAGTCGGGCACCATATTGCGGTATAGCTTTTTGTTAAAGATCAATACTCCGGATGTTCCCGGGCCGCCCAGGAATTTATGGGGCGAGAAAAATATTGCGTCAAGAAAAGCATCTTCATCTTCAGGATGCATATCAATAGCTACATAAGGGGCCGAGCAGGCAAAGTCTACAAAACATACACCATTGTAGCGGTGCATCAGCTTTGCCACTTCATAGTAAGGTGTTTTTATTCCGGTTACGTTAGAACAGGCCGTAACTGATGCAATTTTTAACGTATGGTCTTTATATTTTTCGAGAAGCTCTGCAAAGCTATCCAGGCAGATAAGCCCTTCGGGGCAGGCCGGTATAATAACCACCTTTGCTATTGTTTCCAGCCATGAGGTCTGGTTGCTGTGGTGCTCCATATGGCTAATGAACACGACCGGCCTCTTTTCATCGGGAATCTGAGTATACTCCTTAAGGTTTTCTGGCACCTTGAGCCCCAGTATACGCTGAAATTTATTTACCACGCCCGTCATCCCGCTGCCATCGGTTATAAGGATATCATCGGCGCCGGCATTAACGTGGTGTTTTATAATGTGCCTCGCCTCGTGGTAAGCGGTAGTCATGGCTGTACCCGAGATAGTAGTTTCGGTATGCGTATTGGCTACAAAAGGGCCAAAACCGTCCAGCATTCTTTCTTCAATAGGCCTGTAAAGGCGTCCGCTTGCCGTCCAGTCGGTATACACGATCTTCTTTCTGCCGAATGGCGATTCAAAGTCCTGCCCTATCCCGACAATGTTATTGCGGAATTTCATAAAATATTCTTCCAGTGCGGTAATTGGTGCGGCAGCAGTACCCATCATAATCATTATTATAAGGCAAATGTAAAAAATTATAACCGGATTGCCGCAGGTAAATGTGCCGCTTGTGTATGTTATCAAATCACATCCAAAACATTTAAAAATGATTAATTTAATGTTAACAACACAACCTGTTAACGTTGTCTTAACCTTACCATATAGGTAACGTAATAATTTTGCCCAAACCTTTTCCAATGAAACAACGTTGCCTGCTGATCCTGCTTTTACTTTCAGCATTACCCGTATTTTCCCAAACGCAAACTCCTACGCCCACTGCAAGTCCTGACGAGAAAAAATGGTACGACCGGTTTACTATCCGGGGATATATCCAAGCGCGCCAGAATAATATCATTAATACAAACGATAGTGTAGTTTGCGAACAGTGCGACCGCTCATGGGGGGGCACCGGCGGATTTTCTATACGCAGGGCAAGGCTTACGGCGATTGGCGAGGTGTACAAAAACATCTCCTTTAAGCTGGAAGCCGATTTTGCAACAGGAATCAACGCGACCAACCAAAACTTCTCGCAGGTGCGTGATGCGTATGTTGATATCGGGGTAGACGATGCCAATGAATACCGAATCCGGATTGGCCAGAGCAAAGTGCCCTACGGTTTCGAGAACCTGCAATCGAGCGGTGTGCGGCTTAACATGGACCGCAGCGATGCTATAAATAGTGCATTTTTGAGCGAGCGCGACCTGGGCGCTGTGTTTATGTGGGGCCCGGCGCGAATAAGAAAACGTTTCTCAGACCTTGTGAGCCAGAACTTTAAAGGCTCAGGCGATTTTGGGGTGTTCGCTCTGGGTATTTTTAACGGACAAACGTCTAACCGCAACGAGCTTAATAAAAACCAGCATGTCGTGGCACGCGCAGCCTATCCGTTTGAGATTGGCGGCCAGACGATTGAATTCGGCATACAGGGATACAGCGGGCGCTACGTGATGTATGACACCCAGGTATCTCCCGGAACTGTAACCTCGCACGACAGGAACTATACTGACCAACGTGCAGGAATTTCGGCAATACTGTTCCCGAAACCTTTCGGCATACAGGCAGAATATAATATAGGCAAAGGGCCACAGTTTGATACCGAAACACTTTCTGTCCTTACCAAATCGCTGCAGGGAGGCTACGTAATGTTTAATTACAGGCTTCAGAATAAACAGCACCTCATCTTTCCTTATGCGCGTTACCAATACTATCAGGGCGGCAAGAAAACAGAAACTGATGCACGCGGGTATACGGTACACCAGGTGGACATGGGAATTGAATGGCAGTTAAATAAATACCTGGAATTCTCGGCCGAGTACGTTATTGCAAACAGGCGCTATGCTGATATGGCCCTGAACGATAACCGCCAATCGGGCAATTCGCTGAGGATGCAAGCACAGGTTAGTTTTTAATAATCGCTGATATGTTTTGCCCGTAAAGAATTACCTTTGCAAAAATTATTTTGATGCAAAACGTTTACCTGGGCTACCATTTTAAAATAGAGCCCAAAGACCCCGGCGCCGACATACTTGTTGCCCAGCTTGAGGATACGCCTTTTGAAAGCTTTATCGAAACTGAAGAAGGCCTTTCCGCATATATAAAAAAGGACAACTGGCATGAGAATGTGCTGGAAGGTGTTGATATTTTCAGCCTGCCCGGTTTTACTGTAGAATATACCGTTGAAGAAATAGACCAGGTGAACTGGAACGAGGAATGGGAAAAACACTTCGAGCCGATTGAAGTTGACGGTAAATGTTACGTAAGGGCGCCTTTCCATGAAAAGAAAGATGTGGAGTTCGATATCGTAATAGAGCCTAAAATGAGTTTTGGCACAGGCCACCACGAAACCACTTTCATGATGATACAGCACCTTCTGGAAACAGACGTTACCGGGATGAAAACGCTGGACATGGGCTGCGGGACGGCGATACTCGCTATATTGGCCGAAATGAAAGGTGCAAAGCCAATCGATGCCATTGATATTGACAACTGGTGTTACCTGAATTCGATCGAAAATGCAGAGCGCAACAATTGCAGCCAGATTTCGGTTTACGAAGGAGATGCTTCGCTATTGGATGGCAGGAATTATGACCTCATCATTGCCAATATTAACCGCAATATCCTTCTTCAGGATATGGAGCAATATGTAAAATGCCTCAATACCGGAGGGACACTTTTGCTGAGCGGATTTTACGAAGAGGACATTCCTTATATCGACGAAGCATGTACCTCAAGAGGGTTAAAATTCGAAAAAAAGCACGGCAAGAATAATTGGGTTGCGCTGAAATACGTAAATTAGCGATGTTTAAAAATGTTGATTTAGTGATGAGTACAAGAGAAAAAGTTTTAGAAGAAGTATTACTTGAAGAAAGTGTTTCTTTTAACAATGAGATCGTTTTGTATAATGACGACGTGAATACTTTTGACCACGTGATAGATACGCTAATGAAAGTATGCCGTCATACGCCCGAACAGGCGGAGCAATGTTCTATCATTGTGCATTACAACGGCAAATGCACCGTAAAGACTGGTGTTTATGATGAGCTGAAGCCGCAATGCACCCAGCTTCTGGAAGCAGGGCTAAGCGCAGAGATTGTATAAAAAAAAGGCACCCTTTGGGTGCCTTTCTTACTTTTGATAAACCTTTATGTAGTCTATAATAAATTGCTGCGGAAAGATGCTGTCGTCTACCTCAGGGCCGCCGAAGTCTCCCCCTACCGCTACATTTAATAAAAAATAAAACGGCTGATCAAAGGGCCAGACTTCCTCACTTTTGTCCCTCGGCACAAATGTATATACCGGCTTATCATCTACAAAAAACTCAATCTTATCGGCTGTCCAGTTTACGGCATAAAGATGGAATCCTTCCTCGATATTCTCAAAATTGGTTTTTTTAGTGTTTACGGTGTTGCCATGGCTATCTTTAGTGTGAAGCGAGGTAAACACCATGTGCGGCTCGCGTCCTACATATTCAAGGATATCGATCTCTCCAGCCATCGGCCATCCCACTTTACCAATGTTGCTGCCCAGCATCCAGAAAGCGGGCCATATACCCTTGCCGACAGGTAGCTTGGCACGGGCTTCCATGTATCCGTATTTAAATTCCTTTTTACCTGCCGTAGTAATGCGTGTAGAGGTATATTTATCGCCTTCTTTTTTTGCCGTAATAATCAGCATCCCGTCTTTCACTACATGGTTGTTAGCAGTATACATTTGGCGCTCATGGTTGCCCCATCCGTGGTCGCCCAACTCAAAGTTCCAGACTTTTTCATCAAGCGATTTTCCGTTGAAGTTCTCTTCCCAAATGAGTCTGCCTTTCTTTGCCTGGCTAAAGCCCACTACCGGTATCAGTAGCAAAAATGCTATTTTCCTCATAGTTTTTATTTTAAGATGAATCCTGTCTGAAGAGCTGTTTCCGAACTGCCTCCCACAAAAAGCCGGAAGTCTCCGGGTTCTGCCTCCCATTTTTTGGCAGCAGAATAAAATTCCACTGTTTTTTTATCGATGGTGAAGGTTACCGTTTTTGATTCGCCGGGCTTCAGGCTAACCATTTCAAACGCTTTCAGCTCTTTAACAGGCCTTGTTACCGATGCCACCAGGTCACGGATGTACCACTGCACCACCTCTTTTCCTTCATATTTACCGGTATTCGAAACGGTCACCGTTGCCGTTATCCTACCACCGGTAGTAAACTCATTCTTGTCCAGTTTAAGTGCAGAATATGAAAATGATGTATAGCTTAACCCATGCCCAAACGGATACAGCGGACTGTTGGCTACATCACCGTAATGCGACCAGAACACACTCTCAGGATTATCTGTAGAAGGCCTTCCGGTATTTTTATGGTTGTAATATATCGGTGTTTGTCCTTCATTGCGCGGGAAGCTCATTGGCAGTTTTCCCGAAGGATTGTAATCGCCGTATAGCACCTGCGCTATGGCATTGCCGCTTTCGGTACCTAAATGCCATCCTTCTACAATAGAAGGTATGTTGGCAGCGGCCCATGTAATAGCCAGAGGACGGCCGTTAGTAAGGACCAATACAATATTCTTATTAACTTTATAAACAGCCTCTAAAAGCTCCTGCTGCACGCCGGGGAGCGAAAGCATACTTCGGCTTCGCCCTTCGCCTGTCTGCAGGCCGTGCTCGCCAAGAACCATTACCACTACATCGGCATTTGCGGCTGCCGCCACAGCCTCTGCAAACCCGCTCCTGTCGGAGGTATTAATTTTTGTTTCAGATGTAAACACAGGGTTACCCAAAGCTACGTCTGCGCCCTTTATATAGGTTAGGCTGTTGCCTTTGTACTGTTGCATTCCTTCGAGAACAGATACTGCGGTATTATCGTCCGCTCCTATGCGCCAGCTCCCTAGCGGACTGGTTTTGTCGGCAGCCAAAGCACCGATGAGCGCGATCTTCTGCCCGCTCTTTTTTAACGGCAGTAACTGGTTATCGTTCTTAAGGAGCACAATCGATTTTTTAGCAACATCCAGTACCGCATCGCGAAATTCTTTCTTTCCGATGGTAGTCTGTTCCCGTGCCTCATCGCAATATTTGTATGGATCATCAAAAAGGCCTAATTTAAATTTTACCTTGAGAATCCGCCTTACTGCATCATCGATCGTTGCTTCGGATACCTTGCCTTCCTTAACCAGGTTTTCCAGATAGCCTACATACGCGGAAGATTCCATGTCCATATCAGATCCTGCAGTGGCGGCATACATCGCGGCCTCTTTTAGGTCTTTGGCGTATCCGTGCGGCACCATTTCTCCAACAGACCCCCAGTCGGATACTACGAATCCTTTAAACTTCCACTCGCCTTTCAGGATATCGCGCTGCAGGTAGCTGTTACCTGTTGCAGGTATACCTTCCAGTTCGTTGAAGGAATTCATAAAGGTAAGCGCACCGGCATCGGCCGCAGCCTTAAACGGCGGCAATACAATATTGTGCAGCGTATTATTGCTAATGTCTACGGTATTGTAATCACGGCCCGACTCGGCAAACGCATATCCGGCAAAGTGCTTTACGCATGCCGCAACGTTCAGGTTACCAAAGTCGCCCTGAAAGCCTTTCACGCGCGCCTCTGCTATCCTGCTCCCAAGGAACGGGTCTTCTCCCGATCCTTCCATCACACGGCCCCATCGGGCATCCCGGGATACATCAACCATGGGGGCAAACGTCCAGTTCAGCCCCGATGCGGCGGCCTCGGCAGCGGCAACTTCAGAGGAAAGCTTTATTGCATCCATATCCCAACTTGCGGCTTCCGCCAGTGGAATAGGGCTTATCGTTTTATATCCGTGTATTACGTCGTACCCGAAAATAACCGGAATGTGTAGTCTTGTCTGCTCTACGGCAATCTTTTGCAGTGCACGCACGTCCTTAACGCCGCGCACATTCAGCATTGAGCCTACAAGCCCTTTTTTCAGATGTTCATATTTCATTGCTGCCTGTCCCTCCTTTGGGGCCGGGCCGGTTACATTCCAAAAGCCGTTGTACTGATTCATCTGGCCTACCTTTTCGGTCAGTGTCATCAGTTTTAGCACCGAATCGGCTTTACGGTCCAGTATCGCTTCGGTACTATCTATGTTTTTTTGTGTGTGTTTTCCTGAGCTGCACGCTACTACGCATGCAACTGCTCCCAGAAAAAAGTAGTTGTAAATTTTTAAGCCCATCAGCTTTTTGTTGAACAATAGGGAAACGGGCAGGAAAACCTGCCCGCCCCATTGCAAATTAATTAATGAAAACTATTGCTGGTAAACCCGTACATAGTCTACCTCCATTGCGCCCTGGGTAAAGGCCGGGTCTATTGCACCGCCCATGTTACCGCCCATAGCCACATTGAATATGAGGAAGAAATTGTGGTTGAAAACTGTTGCACTGCTGTTTATAAATGTCTTGTAAACCGTTCCGTCTACGAGGAACCTGATTTTTGTCGGGCTCCAAACGAGTGAGTAAATGTGGAAATCTCCCGTGGCATTGTTAATGGTTGTTGTACCGGTATTTGCATTTCCGCCAGACGCGCCGGGATAGTGCAGCGTACCGTGGATAACGTTCGGCTGGTTGCCCACGTGCTCCATAATATCGATCTCTCCGCATGCCGGCCATGAGTTAGTCTGGTAGTCGCTGCCCAGCATCCATAGTGCCGGCCAGGTTCCGCCGCCTGCAGGAAGCTTAGCGCGCATTTCTACCCTGCCGTATTTAAAGTCGAATTTACCTTCGGTCTTCATACGCGCAGAAGTGTACTGGAATCCGTTAGAAGCTTCTTTCTTGGCCGTGATCTTCAGCGTTCCTCCTGATACGGTAGCGTTATCTGCTTTGTAGTACTGCGCCTCGTTATTGCCCCAACCGTTGTTGTTGCCCACTTCCATCGTCCACTTAGAAGCGTCAGGTGCTCCATCGGTATTGAATTCGTCCTGCCAAACCATGTTGTTATATTCCGGTTCCGGTGTAGCGTTCGGCGGATCGGTAGTGAAAATATGGTACCATGCAAGGCTGGCGTTGTTGCCCATTATCGCGCGAACCACCATTTTAGTATCGGTAATTTCCAGGATCTCATAGGTACTTGTACCTATGTAATAGCCCATAAAGCCGTTGTTGCCGATGTTCATCATAGTCCCGGTTGTATGCTCGGGAGCTACAAGTGAAGTACTTGGGCTAAGCTGTACTACTTTCTGCCCTGATGTATCAAAAGGCGAGCACTGGTCTGACGTTGATGTGCTTCCACCTACACTGTTATAAGCCGCATTGAAGAAGGTGCGCCCGCCATTGTTTAGCTCGAACAAGATCTGGTTGCCTTGCTTTGTAAATGTCAACTGATTGTCGTACAAACAGCTACTGTTTGGCGATCCTGCTTTTTCAAACGGGGCCGCAGCGTAATAGGTAGGCTGCCAATTGGTTGCCGTATTAGAATCGTTAGGGCCTACACCAAGGTGGCCGGCGGTAGCAGCTGCCCAATACCAGGTTTTGGTCGCACCGTCAGTAAGTTTTTGTACAGTATCGGGGTCATCAAACAAGCTGAGTACTGTAACTTCGGTAGTAACACTGCTGGAGATACCGCCGCGCCCAAAGGCAATAGCGGTAACAGTATAGGTATTAACCCCGTTTTGCGAGAAACGCTTGGTAACTTCTCCGGTAGAGCTGTTCATTGATGTCCCATCGCTAAAGGTAAATTTATAGCTGATGGCATTGTCTGCCGTCGCAGTAAAGGTAACATTTCCGGTACCGTCGCCATTGGGAGCGGTAACCTCATTATAGCCTGCAATATCATATTCTATTGCAAGGCCCGAGGGCGCGACGATATCGCCAAAGCTCTTCTCGTCGTCCTGGCATCCGGTGACCATGGCAAGTGCGCCAAGGAAGATGCCTATTTTCTTAAACATGTTTTTCATAGCTTTTAATTAAATTGTTGGAAATCGTCAAAGTAATAGGTTGATCCGGTGCCGGTGTTGCCAAAGTCGCAGAACAATACCACATTCTGGTAATTGTTGCTGTTCACGATACCGGTAAAATCGAATGTAAGTTCCTCCCACTGGTTGGCAACAGTCGTCGTTGCCTGGCGCTCAATGTTAATGCTTGAGTTAGCAAGATTCTCGAGCTTAAGCAGGATCACTTTTCCTGCCGCAGGAGACCACACTTTCACCTTTATCTTCTTGTTTACCGAGAAATCAAGCGGTGAGGTCATCGGCATTGCCGTACCTGCCCATACTTCGGCGCCATTATTCTTAACAAACTGGCCCACTTTAGAGCTGTTGTTTATGCCGGTAGCATGCGGATTATCTACCCTTGATGCAACAGCGCCGCCGAAATTGTTGAACACATAGTTAAGTGTGGCCGACTCAAATGTAAGCGGCATTCCTACGCCTGCATCTCCTGCTACGAGGTTGATGTCGTCGAAGTAGTAGCTTTCGCCGCCGCCCCATGCACCAAAGTTGAAGAACACTACAATGCGTCCATACGTTTCGGCAGTATTGATGCCTGCAAAGTTGAAGGTTAGCGTTTCCCACTGGTTGGCTACCGTCGTTACGGCGTCCACTTCGTAGTTGATGCTTGAGTTGGCAAGGTTTTCTACCTTAAACTTCACGGTAACACCTGCAGCCGGAGAGTACACTTTCATTTTGATGTAGTGCATCGCTGCAAAATCGATGTTCTGGTCTATAGGTAGAGACGTGCCCGACCATGTTTCGGCACCCGGGCTTTTGGTAAGCTTGCCTACCCTTGCACTTGCATTGATACCGCCCGAAACCGGGTTGGCCACTACACTGGTTCCTGCACCGCCAAAGTCGCCCCAGGCAAAGTTGAGGGTCGTATTTTCGAAATCGATAGGAAGCAACAACGGATTGGTAACTGTTACGGTTTCGGTGTGAACAGTAGTCGCTGCTCCTCCGCTGTATGCAGTTACGGTTACCGTATAGGTTCCCGGCGCTGTATAGCTGTGTGAAACCGCTGTGCCCTGGTTAAACTGTACCGGTTCTGCGGTAGGGTCGTCGCCATAAGTTACCTCAAAAAAGGCTTCATAATCAGCAGTAGCCGAAACGGATATTCCAAGTGAATTGCCCGCTACCGGAGTTACGCTTACTGCGAGGTTTTGCGGAGCAATGAACATTACAGACAGGTCGTGCGTATACGTAGTGCGCTTTCCGTTAAGGGATACTCCGGTGATCTTAGGCTGGTAGCTACCTTCGGCGTAGGTGTGGCTGATTGTTTCACCCGGCCTTACAGTACCCAGCTCTGTAGTACCATCGCCATAGTCTACTTCAAACATTGTGGCGCCTTCGCCTGTTGGGCGAAAAGTAACCATACCGGAATTATCCTGAGTGATAGTTACCAAAGCCGAAATATTGGCCGGTGCCCCGAGGTTGTTAAGCTGGTTTATGCTGTCGCTGTCTTCGTCTGAACACCCGAAGAATGCAGAAGCCAGCACAAACATCATTAGTATTTTGATATTCTTCATTTTGCTTGATATTAATAGTTAGGATTCTGCTCCCAAAGGTTGTTAGAAAACTGCCTCTCTTCCTGAGGTATCGGGAACACTTCATTCTTACCTGCGGTAAAGCCTGCAATATGTGACGCTGCCTGGCCTGTGCGCACCAGATCGAAGAAACGGTGGCCTTCGCCAAACAGCTCGCGGTGCCTTTCGTTCCATATCGCCTCGGTTAATGCAAAGCCGGTGAATGAAATATCGTGTGCGTTATCCCCAAAAGCCCTGCGGCGCACCTGGTTGAGGTACTGCTGTGCCCTTGTATCGCTTATGCCGCCGCGGTTAAGCGCTTCTGCTGCCATCAAAAGTACGTCAGCATAACGGATTGCGCGGTAGTTATTAGGGTTGGTTAGGTTAAGGTCGCCAGCCGCCTGGCCACTGCGCGTACGCGGAATGTACTTGCGGTTAAAAAGGCCGGTATCATGGTAGCCCGGGTTATAAGTGGCGCCCGTTTCTGCGTTCCATTGATCCATGTCGAGGATGGTAACGCCGGTACGACGGTCGCCCGCCTCAAAAGTGGCAGAAACTACGTCCGGATCCGGCACGTTAAAGCTAAAGCCTGATGTATAAAGTGGCCCTGCATAGCCGCGCGGGCCACTGAAGCCTACTGCTACGTTACCCTCGCTGCATTGTAAACATCCGAAGCCTGCACCTTCTACATCGGTGTACTGAACCTCGAACAATGATTCGGGGCCATTCTCGCCAGACGCTTCAAATAAGTTGGTATAATCAGCTCCCTGAGTGAGGCTGTACCTGTTTGATGCAATTACTTCTTCGAGCACAGATGCCGCTTCAGCAAACTTATCCTGGTAGAGGTATACCTTTCCAAGAAGCGCCTGTGCGGCACCTTTAGAAACCCTTCCTACCTGCGGAGCCTGCGGATTCAGGTCCTCGATAGCGGCAAGAAGATCGGCTTCAATAGCCGCATATACTTCCGCTTTGCTGGAGCGCGGAATTACCAGCTCATCGCCAAGCGCGAAGCGTACATCGCCCTTCATTGGCACGCCGCCAAACCATTTTACCAGTTCGAAATAATAATAGGCTTTCAGGAAACGCGCCTCTGCGATGATTTGCTCTTTGCCTGCAAAGTCCGTCTTGTCTTTGAATTCAAGGATATAGGCCGCCCTGTTTACACCGCCGTACATCCAGTTCCAGATATCCCTGAGATTACTGTTCTGGGCGCCATGCGTCATCAGGTCTACTTGCTGCCAGCCAATAACGTCGGTTGCGCTTTCTCCTCCGGCAAAGGTATTATCAGAAGCGATCTCGCCCAGGATCACATTGGCATAGGTAGACTGTAGCGGGTCATAAGCGCCAATAAGCGCATTATAATACTCGGATTCAGAGTTAAAGTAGTTATCAGAACCGATATAATAAACCGGCTCGGTCGAAATGTAATCATCTCCGCACGACACCAATCCTGCTGACAGAAGTGCGAATGCGAAAAGTGCTGTTATAAATTTTCTTTTCATAGCTTTTTTAGAAGTTTAGGTTAACACCAAATAGGAAGGTCCTCGATACCGGATAGAATCCGTAGTCGATACCTGAACTTAGCGGGTCACCGCTTGAAGCACCCGGATCGTATCCGCGATACTTTGTAAATGTGTAAAGATTGTTAGCGCCCACGTAAACCCTCAGTTTTTCAACATACGCTTTTTTAGTGAATTCAGGATTTACAGTATAACCCAATTGTACATTCTGTATCCTGAAATAAGAAGCGTCTTCTACAAAATAATCAGAGAATACATTGTTGGCGGTAGCGCCTGTAGTTACCCTTGGCACAGAGTTGCTGGTGCCCTCGCCTGTCCAGCGGTCAAGCACGTAATTCATGTGGTTTACGTCGGTTAGAGTACGCTCATAGTTACGCACCATATCGTTACCGATGCTTGCAAAGCCGTAACCTACAAAATCGAAACCTTTATAATTCAGTTGGATGTTGATACCCATAGTAGCGTCGGGGGTTGGCTTTCCAATCCTGGTACGGTCATTGGTATCGACCACACCATCACCGTTTACGTCTTTAAACCGGATGTCTCCCGCCTGCGGCGTAATGTTGGCTACCGCATATTGAGATGGCGCATTGTCAATTTCAGCCTGGTTCTGGAAGATGCCTTCTGTTTCATAACCGTAGAAGTAACCCAGTGGCTGTCCCACTTCCATACGGGTAGGCTGCGGCTGCCCTACACCAAATCCGCCACCGGGATAAAATCCGATACCGTTGTCAACGCGTGTTACCTCATTTTTATAGAAGGCAGCAGTGTAGGAAACATTGTAACTAAAATCATCGCCGGCTTTGTCTTTGTAGCTAACCGCGAATTCCCAGCCTTTGTTGATAACGTCACCCGCATTGAGCGTTGGGTTCTGGCCTCCCGGCGCGTTCGTTCCTATAACTCCGGAAATAGGAATGTTTCTGATAAGAAGCCCTGAACGCTTATTACGGAAATAATCTACTGTAAGGTCTACTTTATCAGAAAGCATTTTAAGGTCTAAGCCGACATCAAATTTGCGGTCTTCCTCCCACCGTATTGCTTTATTGGCAAGAACACCCTGTGCTACACCGTTTACCAACTGTCCGTCGAGCACATAAGTTGCCTCGCCACCAAGCTGGCCCAGATATAAATAGTCATCAATAAGGTCGTTACCCATTCGCCCATAGCTCGCCCTGAATTTGGCGAAGCTTACCGCGCTATTTTGCGGATAAAAGGCTTCTTTGGAAACTACCCAACCACCCGTAAATGACGGAAACCATGTGGTGCGGTAATCGGGACCGAACTTTGCCGAAGCATCCCTGCGCAGCATAGCCGAAACGAGATATTTTTCCTTATAGTCATACTGCAGCCTTCCGAAATAAGAAACACGCTGTAAGTTATAGGTGTATGAATTTCCGGTTTTGGCAGCCTGATAGCCTGTGGTAATCGAAATATCGGCATTCTCCCATGCATTATTTGGTATATCAAACCCGCTATTGAAAAGCGCATCACCAAAATTGCGGAACGTGGTATGCCCTACCAATACATTAAAGTTATGAGCTTCGGCTATAGATTTTTTGTAGTTAGCAAACAGGTCAAACGTCCAGTCATTATTGTTTATCATGCTGAGGTCTACCCTGCTGCGCGCGTTATCAAATACCTTTCCGCCGTAAGAAACCTGCGGTGAAAACGAACGTGAGTGGCTGTCCTGCCCATTATAACCAAAGCGGCCTGTAATGGTAAGGTCTTTTATAGGATCATAATCCAATTGCACTGTATAACTCTGTCTCCTAAGTTTATAGAAATTGAAAGTGTTGGCTATTTGTGCGAGTGGGTTGATGATCTCAATACCCAAATTACTTGCCGGTATAGCTGTACTACCTATCGGGAGCATGGTAAAATTACCGTTTGCATCATACGGTGCGTATACGGCGGGTGTATTCAGTGCATTGAAAAGTACAGAACCTAACGTGTTTTCGTTAAAGGTTTTACGGTTAAGCCACATGTATGAAGCATTAGTAGTAAGCTTAAGGTTAGAGAACAAATCTATCGTCATACCCACACGAGCCGTATTCCTCTCGTAATTAGACTTGTCGCCGCCAATGATACCGCCCTGCTCAAAGTGTGAGCCACTGGCAAAATAGGTTGATTTATCTGTACCGCCCGATACCGAAAAATCATGGTTCATCATGGGTACACCTTTATCAAAAACCTGGTCCTGCCAGTCTGTACCTTCACCAAGGTTGCTTACATCAGGAAACGGAATGTTCTGCCCGCCGTTAGCATACGCCTCGTTTAGCAGTAGCGCGTATTCGGTTGCGTTAAGCATCGGAAGTTTGCGCGATGTTTCCTGAAACCCAATATAGTTGTTATAAGAGAAGGACGGTTTCGTGTTCTTACGGCCTTTTTTGGTAGTCACTAAAATAACGCCATTAGCACCTGCCGTACCATAAATGGCTGCTTGCGCATCTTTAAGCACCGATATACTTTCAACATCATTAAAGTTAAGGTCGCTGAAAGACATGTTTGCAATAACACCGTCTACAAGGAAAAGCGGCTGGTTATTGTTGTTACTCGAGATACCGCGGATCCTGATATCAAGGCCTGCGCCCGGAGCTCCGGATTGTGTGGTTACATTTACGCCCGAAACGGTTCCCTGAAGCGCCTGCTCCATTTTAACAGGCTTGAAGTTGGAAATGGTTTCGCCGGAAACATAGCCCACCGCACCCGTAACTTCCTTACGGCGTTGTGTACCGTAACCAATTACCACAACCTCATCGAGAACCTTAGAGTCTTCAACAAGAGCGATGGCAATATTGTCTGAAGAATTTACAACCTGCTCGAATGATTTAAAACCGATGAAGCTTACAACTATTGTAGCGCCTTTTGGCGCCGAAATTGTAAAATTACCGTCGAGGTCGGTTGCGGTGCCTGTTGAAGAATCTTTTACCGAAACGCTGGCTCCGGGAACAGGCATCCCGGTTGCGGATTCGGTAACCTTACCGCTGACCTCAATATTCTGCGAGAAGCAGAGCGCCGAGAAAAGCAGGCAAAGCGTTAGAGTTAGTTTTGTCATCATAAAAATTAAGTGGTTTTGTTACATCCTAAAAGTAATCCACAAAATTTTATGTGATTAAGAAAATGCCTTTACAAAAAATATACATCCCTTAAAAACGGTGGAATGAAATGGAATAATCCCTTTAAACACTACCACCCAGGCATTGAAACTTTAAAAAAAATCTTAATGAAAACGTTACGAAAACCTTGTAATTACTCGGAATGTTGTGGTGTTGTATAGGTAAATATGAAGCCTGTTGTAGTGCGTTAAACTCCAAGGATATATTCCACTAATCCCAATTCGTGCGGTAAATCCATTTTTTTACGCAAACGGTATCGCTTGATTTCAACACTTCTTACTGATATGTTAAGTAACGGCGCGATTTCTTTCGAAGAAAGATTGAGGCGAAGGTAGGCACACAGGCGAAGATCATTCGGCGTAAGTGCAGGGTGCGCGGTTTTCATCTTTTTGAGAAAATCTTTATCAGCATTATTAAATGCCTCCTTGAAAATATCCCAGGTATCGTCTTCGTTAATATTTTTATTGATAGTGGTTATTACTGATTTCACACTCTTCTCGCTTTCTCCGGCTTGCTTTTTCAGGTCTTCTTTAATTGCCGACAGCAGTTCATTTTTCCTTATCAGGTTCATGGTAGACACAGCCAGTTCGCGGTTCTTACTTTCGAAGTCCTGCTGAAGCTGGTCATTTTTAATACGCATCAATTCCTGCTCGTTCTCCAGCTCTTTAATTTCGAGCAGACGATTATTCTCCTCTATCAGCTTTAAGCGCTGCCTGTCGTAGTAGCGTGTGTAAGCCCGATTAATCAGGAATGCTACAATGCAGCCGATAATTCCGTAAATAATGATGGCCAGTGTAGTAGCATACCAAGGCTTCAATATTGTAAACGATACCTCCGGTGTATTTAGTGATAGCTTATCTCCTGTTCGCGCCATAACTTTAAAAGTATAGCTACCGGCCGGCAGGTTTTTGAAGTTGACCGAAGGGCGGTCTGACCAGCCACTCCAGTCGTCCTGATAGCCCTCTAACTTGTAACGATATTCGGCGTTAAGGTATTTTGTGTATTCGGGGACGGTAAAATTAAATGTAATATTGTTGGTCCGATGCCCAAATTCGGGAGTTCCCGTGAGCGCGGCTACTGCGGGCTGGCGGTTTTGTTCATTCACCTCCATGCCGGTTATAACTAGGTTGTAGCGTTCAAATTTCAGCCCCTCCGGCGCAATGGTATAAAAGCCGTCGGTTGTACCTATTAGGTAGCGGCCCGGATCGAGGAGTGTGATGTTCTCGTACCCCTGCATACTGTTGGTTAGTGATGATGGTATGGCAATGGTGTGGTGCTTTATACCTGTATCAAGTTTGCCATTACTAAAATAATTGATGTAATTCAGGCTGAAAAACCAAAGCCGCCCCGCAGTGGGATCGGGTATCATCTTGCCACTGGTGTATTTGTCTGCCTCTATAGCGTTGCTCATAAGGGCATCCCGCCTAAATTGTTTTGTAGAAGGGTTCAGCCTGAAAAATCCGTCCTTGGTAGCGTAGTAGATACTTCCGTTAAAGGTGCACAGGCTGGAATTTTTTCCTTTAGCAGGCGTTTTATAAGCCGTGAAAGAATTTGCCTTCTGATAGTCATTGTCGGTGGTTATACGAAACACTCCTTTATACTCATGGCTAATGTAAATGTCGTTATTGCCTGAAACTTCGAAATAACGGCTCGAATAATCGAACCCTTTTATCCAGTTGCGGAATTTCCAGCCGGTAGCTGTCTTTTCAAGCACCGAGATCCCGTGATAATTACCCTGCAGCAAAAGATTTGAATTGTACGGATGACGGGAGAATTTCCAGGTTCCCGATGCCGGAAAGATATGCGATGCAAAACCGCCGTTAACGATAAAAGTACCTAAATCATGCCCGCAGAACAACGTTCCGCCGTAACTATAGAGTGACCATACCTGCCCCTTGGTTCCAGGCACAAATGTAAAGGGTTGCGAACTTTGGTACGGTTTGTAAAACAGGCCCTGATTAGTGCCTATATACAGATTGCCATCATAAAGAATAGAGGCATATACGGTTCCCAGAAAACCGGTGTCGTCTACAAAACTATGCACCGCCGATTTCAGGTTGATGCAGTTAATGCCATTGTCCAGCCCTACCCAGAGGTTTTGATCCCTGTCCTCAAAAAGCGATAGGGCCGTATTATTGCTTAATCCCTTATTTTGTGTAATATGATAGCGGACCCTCCCCTGCGGTGAAAGGATGTAAATACCGTTGGACACCGTACCTAAAGCAAATCCGCCGTCGGAAAGGCGCTGGCTGCTGTAAATGTTGGTAGATTGCAGTTCGTTGTCGGCCTCTGTTGCCCATCGTGTTACTGCGCCACCGGCCAGTTGAAGAAATCCGTTGTAATGGGTTTGCAACAGCAGCCTGTCGGGTAAGGCGTATATGTTTACCAGCTTATGGTCTATCAGTTGTTTATCAGCCGATACTAGGCGGCTACGCCCATTCTCGATTTCGTAAAGCCCGCTGCCGAACGTTTGGTAGTAAATCGCATTGCCGGCAATGAAAACACGGTTAACCCCTGTTTCAGGCGCAATAATATTAAATTTGGAAGTGGTTGTGTCGTAAATAAAAATCTGGTTTAGCGACTGGAAGATGATCCAGCGGTCATATTGCGCAATGTTCCAGAATTGCTCATCATCCAGCACCCGCTTCCTCACTTTGGCGCTTAGCGAATGGTAGTGTAGCGTGCCATCATTTTGGTGTGTCCAGTAGCCAAATTCCATATAGCAACCGGTGTATATGCGGTTGCCTACAACTTTCACCGATCGGATTATCGTCTCGTTGGGAGACGGATAAAGCTTCCATTCGCTGCCGTTGTATTCCAGCAGGCCTTCGTTGTTGGCAAAATAGAGGAAACGGTCATTCCCCTGCCCTATCATCCAGTTTTGATTTCCGGCGCTATATGTTCCGGGAGTAAACCGTAAAATAGGCGGCAATTCCTGCGTATAGGCGAAGATGTGGCACAGCAATGCCAGCAAGGGTAGTATTCGTTTCAACTTGTATCTGTGATTAGTTATCACGAATATACAAATTGTGCCGAAACATAGGCAGGTACACGTTAATGCGGCAACTTATTTTTGAGCAGCCCGTAAATATAAGTGCCCAGTAATGCGCCGATCAGGATGACTGCAACGCTTACATAACCGGAACCTAACAGGATAAATATGGGTCCGGGGCAAGTGCCAACCAGCCCCCAGCCCAAACCGAATATAATACCCCCAATAATGTAATTAGCAAACCCTTTTTCCTTATCGGCAATGATGATTGGCTGTCCTGAAATATCATTCATTCGCGTGCGCTTCATAAACTGGACGCCTATGACACCGGTCACAACGGCCACCCCGATAATGCCAAACATGTGAAACGACTGGAAATGGAACATCTCATAAATACGGTACCATGAAACGGCCTCTGACTTGGTAAGTACGATTCCAAATAGTATCCCTACGATAAAGAACTTTATGAATTTCATCTTTTTCAATTAAAAATTAGGGGAAGAATGAGCCATGACATTGCGAGGCCTCCAATAAAGAAGCCTATTACCGCGATAAGCGAAGGAAGCTGCAGGTTAGAAAGCCCGGTAATGGCATGCCCTGAGGTACATCCGCCAGCATAGCGGGTCCCAAAGCCTACCAATATTCCGCCTATAAGCAGAATCGCAAGCATTTTTGGAGATTTCAAAGCGGCTGTTCCTGCCAATACATCGGGCAGTAAGTTACCCTCCGGTGCATCGATATGCATTTGCTGCAACTCGGTAACCGTTTTTGGATTGAGCTGAACGCCTGTCCCATCGGTAAGATACGTTGATGCGATAAAGCCGCCGACAATAGCGCCCATTACTACAACAAGATTCCACCGGTGGGCTCTCCAGTCGAAACGGAAAAAATCATTGTTCCTGCCTGCGCCAAAGGCCGAGCAAAGTGTGCGTAAGTTGGATGACATGCCAAACGTTTTCCCGAACCAGATCAGCAGGAGCATGACCATCCCTATTAAAAAGCCCGAAATATACCAGGGCCATGTTCCGTAAAAACTATACATATATTGGTTAGAAGTTTATTTGGTGATTAGTTTATCTTTGAAGAACATCCGCAAAAATAACAATTATTATGCGCCCTCCGCGTTTGGCAATATTATTGACGCCCTTTTTGTAATTTTGGAAAACAAACCGATTCTATGAAAACAAAGTTAGCGCTCGCCATAATCGCGGCAACCGTAGTCCTTTCGGCATGTACGAGTACTAAAAATACGATCCGTAACATTGACGATACCATCCCGATGCCGGCATTGAGCAAAGAAAAAACTTTCATCATTACCGAAATAAGCGCCGATTCTAAATACGGTTTCGACCAGGATTATCCGGTAAACCTTGGCTTTCTGCCCATACAGACGGCAGAGATAAACATAAAGCGATACTTTGGCGCGCTGAGCGGCCCCAACGGTGAAGCGCTGAAATACAACAAGGTCGACAGCTGCTGCCCTTTCCCATCCAAAAAAAATGAGATGGGTGCCGGTATTATCGACATTTATGAGGTGACATGGGACGGGTTGAAAACACCGCACCGCATTTACATCAACTTGTATGAGAAAGGAAAAGTAATGGCTCCAAAGGGTTTTGGCATCCGTAAGATATAGCTTTCTCTGCGGTTTTAAACGGCAGAAAACTTCCGTATCTTTGCATATCTTTTTATAACACAACATGAATCTCAACAACATCCCTCAGATAAAAAATACAGCAAGTAATAATTTCTTCCTTCTTGCCGGCCCCTGCGCCATTGAAGGCGAAGACATGGCAATGCGCATTGCCGAGACTATTGTAAAAGTAACCGACAGGCTGGAGATACCCTATGTTTTTAAAGGATCCTTTAAAAAAGCCAACCGCTCGCGTATTGACAGCTTTACAGGCATTGGCGATGAGAAAGCGTTAAAGGTACTTCGCAAGGTTTCTGAAACGTTTGGCGTGCCAACGGTTACCGATATCCACACAAACGAAGACGCCGCAATGGCTGCCGAGTATGTAGACGTGCTGCAGATCCCGGCTTTCCTGGTAAGGCAAACCGACCTTGTAGTGGCTGCTGCCGAAACAGGTAAAGTAGTGAACCTGAAAAAAGGCCAGTTTATGAGCCCGGAAAGCATGAAGCACGCTGTACAAAAGGTGCTGGACTGCAATAATCCCAATGCAATGGTAACCGACCGCGGCACCATGTTTGGTTATCAGGATATGATCGTGGATTTTCGTGGCATCCCGACAATGAAGCAATTTGCTACAACCGTTCTCGATGTAACGCATTCCCTACAGCAACCCAATCAGACCAGCGGCGTAACAGGCGGCAGGCCCGATATGATAGAAACAATTGCCAAAGCGGGTATTGCTACAGGTGTCGACGGTATCTTTATAGAAACGCATTTTGACCCGGCCAATGCTAAAAGCGATGGCGCCAATATGCTGCACCTCAACTATTTTGAGGGACTTATGGAGAAGCTGACCGCCATCCGTAAAACCATCAACCAGTTTTAATGTACGTTTTCACCAGCGAAAGGCTGGGCTTCAGGAACTGGCAGGATACCGATATTGAACACATGGCGGCAATTAATGCTGACCCTGAAGTAATGCGATACTTTCCCGCGCTGCAAGACCAGGACCAGACAAAGGCCTTTATCGGGCGCATGCAGGATATGTATGCCGATAAAGGCTTTTGCTATTTTGCCGTAGATTTATTGGAATCTTCAGAGTTTATAGGATTCATTGGGCTTTCCATTCCGAAATACGACGCCCATTTTACGCCCTGCATTGATATCGGCTGGCGCCTTGCCAAACGTTTTTGGGGCAAAGGCTACGCCACGGAAGGTGCCCGTGCCTGCCTGAAATACGGATTTGAAACATTACAGCTCGGTGAAATAGTGGCCACCTGCCCCGCAATTAATACACCTTCGGAAAATGTGATGATAAAGGCGGGTATGATTTTCTCGGGCTTGTTTTTACATCCGTTGCTAGGTACTGCGCCTCACCTTCAGCAATGCAAACTGTATAAAATTTCGCGATAATGTGAAAAACATTTGGCTGCAAAAATTATTTTAATTTACTTTGCAACTCAAAGTACTTTACTATGGAAAATTACCTGCGCGATATTCAAGATATAAAAAAGATGATGGATCGCTCTTCGCAGTTCCTTTCGCTAAGCGG
>JAGKWW010000035.1 GCA_021151665.1 Flavobacteriaceae bacterium | reverse complement strand
AATTTATAGAATAGGTATAAATACGCAATTTTATATAGGTATTTCCCGCAGTTTTAGCAATTTTGTCAATTCAATTTTAACACCACACCTCCCAATTTTTCCGTAACTTACACTCCTTCAAACCTTCCAACTATGAAAAAACTATTTACTACCGTGGCGTTATGTATGGGGGTAGCCGCTTTGGCGCAAACCTACCCTAAGTATAACAACCCTGGCGGGGGCAGCACTACGCCGCAAACCCCAAAAACCGAAGCCCCGGCACCCAAGCCACAGGAGCCAAAGATCCAGTTTTCTGCACCCGAGCCGGCAATCGTCAAAAAACAGTCTACCGAGAAAATTGAGTTCGTTAGCATAGAGGCCAACAAAACGGGCAACTTCCAAGAGCTTATGGAAAAGGCGGTAGCGCAAAGCAAGGAAGGGCGCTTTAAAAAGGCGGTCGACTTCTACACGCAGGCGCTCAACATAAGCACACCCGAGCAGGCGTGGAGGGCACTGGTTTCGCGGGCCACTACCTACGTACTCATGAAGCAGCCCGAAAAAGCCATGAAAGATTACACCACCGTAATAGAGTCGCAAAACATTCCCGAAAATAAGCTGGCGTATATTTACTCGTGCCGCGCGCGCCTTGCCCAGGACAACAACGACATGGCCATGGCATGCGCAGACATGCAGAAAGCCAAAGAGCTCGGCCTTTCCGACAGGCTGACGTCCGGTGTGGCATGTAATTGATCTGAGGCACTCAGGAACTAAGAACCTAAGTTCCTAAGAGATATAATTCCAAATATTCTTCTTTTTGGTCATTTCCAAAAAGGCATTCTTCATGTTAGAATGTTCCGGCCTTTCCAGCGCAGGGTCGGCTTTAAGTATCTGCAGCGCATGGTGGCGCGCCAGGGAAAGGATGTCACGGTCTTTCACCAGGTCGGCAATCTGCAGGTTTAGCACGCCACTTTGCTGGGTTCCCATAATGTCGCCGGGGCCGCGCAGCTTCAGGTCGACTTCCGCAATCTCGAAGCCGTCGTTGGTGGCACACATCGTTTCCAGGCGTGTCTTGGTATCATTAGATAGCTTTTGACCCGTCATGAGGATGCAGTAGCTTTGCTCGGCGCCACGGCCCACACGCCCCCTTAGCTGATGCAGTTGCGAAAGGCCGAAACGTTCGGCGCTCTCTATCACCATCACGCTGGCATTAGGCACATTCACGCCGACTTCAATAACCGTAGTCGCCACCATGATGTTGGTCTTGCCACGGGCAAAGCGGTCCATTTCGGCATCTTTTTCGGCCGGCTTCATCTTGCCGTGCACAATGCTCACGGCATACTGCGGCAGCGGGAAATCACGCGAAATACTTTCGTACCCGTCCATCAGGTCTTTGTAGTCCATCTTCTCGCTTTCCTGTATCAGCGGGTACACGATATACACTTGGCGGCCTTTCGCGATCTCTTCTTTCAGGAACGCCCAAACCTTAAGGCGATTGCTATCGAACCGGTGTACCGTCTTTATCGGCTTTCGCCCCGGAGGGAGTTCGTCAATGACAGATATATCAAGGTCACCGTACAGGCTCATAGCCAAAGTGCGCGGAATAGGGGTCGCCGTCATCACGAGCACGTGCGGCGGAATGTTGTTCTTGCGCCATAACTTGCTGCGCTGCTCCACACCAAAGCGGTGCTGTTCATCGATGATGGCAAGCCCGAGGTTGGCAAACTGTACCTTGTCTTCCAGCAAGGCATGCGTACCGATAATAATGTGTAGCGAACCGTTTTCCAGTTCCTCATGGATGATTTTTCTATCTGCAGTTTTTGTTGAGCCAGTAAGTATTTTTATATTGATGCCCAACGGTTTACCCAATTCACTTAAACCAATATAATGCTGATTGGCAAGTATCTCGGTGGGCGCCATCAGGCATGCCTGGAAACCATTATCTAAAGCAAGAAGCATACTCATCAATGCCACGATCGTCTTACCCGAACCCACATCGCCCTGCAGCAGGCGGTTCATCTGTGCCGGCTTGCCCATGTCGTTGCGTATCTCTTTCAGCACCCGCTTTTGGGCGTTGGTTAGTTCGAATGGTAAATGTTCCTGGTAGAAGGTATTGAAGTAGCTGCCCACATTCTCAAAGGCATGCCCCTTGATCTTGTGCTTGCGGATGATGTTCTTGGTAATCAGCTGCAACTGTATAAAGAACAGCTCCTCAAACTTTAGGCGGAACTGGGCCTTTGCCAATATCTCCTGGCTCTTGGGGAAGTGTATGTTAAACAGTGCTGCGTTCTTAGGGATCAGGTGCAATTCCTGCAAAAGGGCAGGGGGGAGCGTTTCGGCAAACAGCGCCTGCGTTTCGGTAAACAGCTGCTGCATCATCCGGTTTACCACCTTGTTGGTCACTCCGCGCTGTGTTAGCTTTTCGGTGCTCGGGTATATGGGCTGCATGGCGCTTCGCAGGCTGGCTTCATGTTCGGCGAGCAGTTCCATTTCTGGGTGCGCCATAGAAAACATCCCGTTAAACTGTGTGCACTTCCCGAATACCACATACGGAGTATTGACCTTGATATTCTCGCGGATCCATTTCTGACCCTGAAACCACACGAGTTCCATCTCGCCGGTACCATCGGTAAAGGTGGCCACCAGCCGGCTGCCCCGTTTTTGCTCAACGGTTTTCAGGTGAATCACTTTGCCCACTACCTGCATCTCGCTGCTGCTGTTCACCAGTTCGTTAATGCGGTAGTATCGTGTGCGGTCTATATAGCGATTGGGGAACAGGTTCAGCAGGTCGCCGTATTTAAAAATGCCCAACTCTTTCCGGAGCAGCTCGCCGCGCGCCGGTCCCACACCTTTCAGGTATTCTATGGGGGTTTCGAGAAGGTTATTCATTGGAGTTAGCGATTCTTCGCGAAGATACAAAAAAGCGAGAAGCTGCTAAGCGACTTAGCTTCTACGCAATCAGCCAAAAGCTCTTTTCCATTTCGAACGAAGCACAGCGCAGTTGAGAAATCTCTTCCTGGAGTCTAACAGTCTAATGATCTAACATTCCAATAATCTAAAGAGGAGCGATCGGCTTGCGCATTCTTGCCATCCATGTTCCCGCGATCGCCTGTAGCTGCCTCGTTCCTCGGCAGGCTGTCGGCTCTATCGGGGCTAGGGGAGAAACGTAATGATGGTAAGACAGTATTACCTCGAGGTAACAAATTCTAAATTATTCTAAACGTTGCTCGCACAACGCAAAGTTCTGTCGTAAATTTAACGGTAAAGACAATACGATGGACTTACAAACTCAGATATTCTGGCTTTTTGTACTTGCGGTGCCTATAGCCTGCATGGCATGGACGGTTACACACGAGGAAGTTTTCCGTGAGCCCCGCGAGTACTGCGTGCACTGGAGCAGGCATGCGCGCACGCTCGCCAAGCGCAAATTCTTCTATCTGTTTACGTGCGAGTATTGTTTTAGCCATTACGTTACTATTGGGTTTATAATATTTACCGATTTCCACCTGCTGCTGCCCGACTGGCGGGGATACGTTATCGCGGGATTTGCGTTGGTATTTGTTGCCAATGCCTACATGAGCCTCTTCGCGTTGCTGCGACAGGCCATCAAGAAAGAGAAAACTGAAATCAAGGTTTTGGAAAAAGAAACAGATAACAAGCAAAATATAACGCTAGAATGATGCTAACGGCACAGCGCCGCTTTTACCTCTTGCTCATTTGTTGCTTTCAGCACTTTATATTGCCTGGACCGCGCCTTAAACTCGCAAGTCCTACATTTTGCCACATCCTTATTTTTAAGGTAATGTATTACCTGATCGTTCTGCACGTACGACCGGTACTCGTTGGTTTCGATACCGCCTTCACAAGCAGGCCCGCCTTCGGTAAATTCATAATTGAAAATAAGCTTGCCTTTATCATAATAGTAACCCTCTTTGGCATATACATCGCCCACAGTACCGAAGTCTACAGCAACCTTAACCAGCTCGCCATTATCGTAAAAGTAATCTGCCGTCATTTTTTCATCGCACATAAATTCGTAATGCTTCTTGTCGAGGGAAGCGGTATTAATGTATTCCACTCTTTTGCGGATTTCTGCAATCGGATCAGCATTAGTTTTTTCTGCGACAGAATGGTATTGCTCTACGCGCTCAGAATCGATTTCAACCGTATCACTGCCTGATGATATTGTGGTATCGGGTTGCTTCTTGCAGTTAATAAATGCAAGCGCAAGCAATATCAATAATGATTTTTTCATTACATTTAGTATTGAGAGAAGTTAAGTTACAAATGACGTAACACAAGGCTTCCCAAAGAAAACACAAATTTGAATTTGAACTTAGCTCATACATAATGGCAGATTATAAGGCAGTTTTTACAAAAGACACCGATAACAAAACGATAACGGTTACGCGTATGTTCTCCGCTCCTCTTAAAAAAGTATGGCGCTCATGGACAGACAGCAAAATACTCGACCAATGGTGGGCGCCAAAGCCTTACAAAGCTGAAACCGTAGAAATGGACTTTCGCGAGGGCGGGCACTGGTTCTACTATATGCTAAGCCCGGAGGGAGAAAGGCATTATTGCAAGTTCAATTATAGCGAGATTAAACCTGAAGAATGCTACACGGGCAGCGATATGTTTACCGATGAAAATGGAAACCGCATGGGCGACATGCCATCGATGACATGGAAAGTAAATTTTTCCGCCGCAGAAGATGAAACAAATCTCGACATCCTGATCAGCTTTGATAAAATTGAAGACATGGAAACGATCCTGAAAATGGGTTTTCAGGGAGGATTTACAATGGGGCTTGGCAATCTGGACGAAGTTCTTGCTTTAGGTTAATACATATTGCTAATAAATACAACCGGGTACTGTTGTCCCCGGTTTTTTTATTGGCATATCTTCGTTAGCTTTGTTTAAACTCCCGGTTATAATGAAATTCCTATTACCTTTTTTTCTCGTCAGCGCCCTGGCATCGGCACAACAATCAAAAATGGTCGACTTCCTTACCTGCAATTCGTCAATCGCCTTTGATGTAAAAGAGAAAAAAATATCAGGCCGTGTAAAATATGAGTTTGAAGTAACGGGTAAACCCGATACAATCTACTTCGATGCCCGAAATATGCAGTTTTCCGATGTGAAGATAAACGGTAAGAAAGTCAAATGGCTTTCGTCGGCTACAAGACTGAAATTGTTTAAAGGCTATAAAAAGGGGAATAACAGAGTAGAATTCAATTATACTGCACAGTCCAAACAGGCACTGTATTTTGTGCCGGACGGAGATGCTGTGCAAATATGGACGCAGGGCCAGGGGAAATACACCAGTCACTGGCTCCCAAGCTTTGATGATGTGAATGAAAAGGTAGTTTTTAATACCGAGGTTACATTTGACTCTTCTTATGAAGTAATAGCCAACGGACAGCTTAAGTCACGTAACGACAGCAATGGACGTACAACATGGTCCTACCAAATGGAGAAACCGATGAGCAGCTACTTGCTGATGCTGGCTGTCGGGCGCTTTGATAAACATCAGGAAGTGTCCGCTTCAGGCACACCGATGGAATTCTATTTTCGTCCCGACGATGCGCCAAAGTATGAGCCTACCTACCGCTACAGCCGCCGTATCTTTGATTTTCTGGAAAGGGAAACTGGTATAAAATACCCATGGAAAATTTATCGCCATGTTCCGGCACTTGATTTCCTGTATGCAGGTATGGAAAACACGACAAGCACCATTTTTTCGCAGGATTTTGTAGTCGATTCAATTGGGTTTAACGACCGTACATACATTAACGTAAACGCCCACGAGTTGGCGCATCACTGGTTTGGTGACCTGGTTACCGCACAAAGCAGCAGGCACCACTGGCTGCAGGAAGGCTTTGCTACGTATTATGCATTGCTCGCCGAGCGCGAACTTTTTGGCGAAGACCATTTTCAGCATGAACTCTATGATATGGCAGAGCGGCTGCAGCAGGCGTCTAAAACGGACACTATTCCGATACTAAATGAGAAAGCTTCGACGCTTTCATTTTACCAGAAAGGAGCATGGGCATTGCATGTGCTAAGGGAGAATATTGGAGGCGAGGCATTTCGCAAAGCAGTCAAATCGTACATCGAAAAGTATGCTTACAAGACAGCGACGACGGATGATTTTATTGCAGAAGTGAATAAGGTAAGCACCTATGATACCACAGGGTGGAAAAAACGCTGGTTGGAGTCGCCCGGATTTGAAGTCACCGAGGCGCTATCGCTGCTTGGCAAAAATGAATTTATGCAGCTGTACCTTAAAGTAGGGGAGTTGGCCGACAAGCGCTTTGCAGAAAAGAAGCCCATCTTTATGCAAATACTGCAAAGCGACCAGTTCTATCCTGTAAAAGAGGAAGTTATCTTCCAGATGGCAGAGGTGCCGTGGGAAGACAAAAAGGAATTGATAATCTATGCAATGCAGACCAATGATGTAAAGCTTCGGCAGGCGGTGGCGCGTACGCTCAGCAAGATTCCCCCTGGCTTTGAGGAACAATATATCACGTTGCTTAACGATAAATCATACGTTACGAGAGAGATTGCATTAAACCTCCTGTGCAGCCGCCTGCCTGCGCGAAAATCGGAATTCCTGGACAAGAGTGATACATGGGTGGGCTTTAATGATAAAAATCTTCGCATCCTCTGGCTTGCGCTTGCAGTTTCTGCAGAGGGTTACCGGCCATCAGAAAAGGAAAACTATTATTCTGAGTTACAATCGTATGCGATGCCGGGCTACGAAAGCAGTATTCGAGAAAATGCCATGGCGAACCTGATTTATCTCGGTCGTCCGGATTCTGTACTGTTGCGCAACCTGGTGAGCGCAACCCTGCACCATAAATGGCAGTTTGCTAAATTCGGGCGTGATAACATTCGCAAGCTACTGAAAAAGGAAGGCTACAGGGCGCAGTTCGAGGCATTGCTAACTACCTTGCCGGAACCTGAAAAGAAAAAACTTGAGCAATTGCTGACCGAAAAATAAATCAGAGATTCACATCATTGAAGTAAACAAGGAACCATTTCCCGTCAACTTTTTGAAAACGCACCTCCGTACTGAAGCCGGCATTTGGTAGCCAATATTTCTCGGTAACCAGTGTATCTGAATAGGCTACTTTGTGCTGATATTCCTTAAACTTATTTTTTCCTGAAACCGGAACTTTCAGCATTTCCCAATTTTTCGTATTCCATGTTTCCCTTTCTTGCCAACCTTCGACTTTTTTTCCGCCAATCGGAAATTTTATTCGAGACATCTGGAAAAGAGAATCACTATGGAATTTTTGGTTGAAGGTGGCAAACTCTTCGCCCTTAGTGTTGTTAGCATTGCAACTCATAAGAAGTATTGCAATACCAGTGAGGAAAAGTTCCTTCATCGTTTTTTGCTGATCTTGATGGTCTTAACAAGCCGGTCAAATTCCATAGTACAGTCATCCTCCAGCATACTGTCTGTAAAAGTGATCTGGAAATAATAGTGTTTGTATGGGATCACATACACCCGGCTGCGTACGCGATATTCCTGCCCGGTCTGGGTTTTCATAGTAAATTTACCGGAAAAGTAAATGCTTTTGATATGAGAAGCTTTTACTTCCCGCGGCTCATCAATAAACTCGTAGTCGGGGTAAATATCCTTAAATTTAAATGCACTGGCGATAATGTACGTTTTAAAGCGATCGTAGTCTTCGTTCTTTTTTTCCCGCACATTAATTTGTATCGCAGGCACCAGTCCATGATGCGTTTGAGGATCATATTTATAAAACGACTGGATGTGTACAGATCCCTTATGCCGTTCCAGTATTTCGGTAAGCTGCTGGTCGGTGAGGTCAAGCTTCATCAGGTTGGCTTCCTGGT
Source organism: Flavobacteriaceae bacterium (assembly GCA_021151665.1). Taxonomy (GTDB): domain Bacteria; phylum Bacteroidota; class Bacteroidia; order Flavobacteriales; family Flavobacteriaceae; genus Flavobacterium. The sequence goes on along the minus strand of JAGKWW010000035.1, from coordinate 22,930 downwards.
CGGCTGTATTGGCAAATATCCAACCCTTAGGTTCCTGCATGGAGTAGCCAAAAGCTTTATTTTCATAACGCTGCTGCGCATTAATGCTTAATGCAAATATAAGAGCGATTACTGTCAGTATCCTGTTCATTATCATTAATATGGGTTGCAAACATAACAAAAAAAAGCATCCTGTTAAAGAATGCTTAATTGTATCTGTCAAAGCGATTTCAATTGATGTCCGGAATTCAGGCGCTATTCCTGCCAAAGACCAGACACTTCATTTTTCAGGTGTGCGATAGCGACGCTGCTCGGAGACTGCTTATCAAATAAATCCTGGAGAATTACTTCGCGAAGCTTCTGCGCAGAATCTACATGGCTGCTATTAGCGGCTTTGCGTATCATTTGTATGGTCGCATTTTTTGCAGTTGTTACAATGTCCCAGCTTTCCTGCGAAATGTATATTTGCTGTGAAAGGTTGTGCTCAAATTCCACCTCAACCTGTGATACAAGATAGTCTTCATAATCATGCTTGTTAGACGACTGCGGCGCAATGCGTATAAGCAGTTTTGCAGGGTTTACACGTTCCAGAAAAAGCGTAAGCCTTTCATAAGCCTGCAGGCGCAACGGTAACGCGTTTTTCTGTGCTTCGCGATGGATAAGGTAGCGGCGGCGGCCTTCCTCATTCCTGGTGTACATATTAAAGAAGTAGTATGCTACACCGCCTGTTATCAGGGCGGGAAGCGTAAAGAAAATGAGCTCGATGATTCTGCCGGTATTCATTATTTTGTTTTTTGGTTTAACGTGAAGATACCCGTAAAAGTATTAAATATCCAGGTCAAATGTTTTCCTGAGGATATCTAAAGCAGGATTTATTGCCTTAAGTTTTTCAAATTTTTCTAAAGGGGTAAAGGCATGGCGGGAGGCTACTGCTTCATTAACGTGCGTTTCAATTACGATATCATGATTATGAAGCTTGCCGCGAAGATAGCCCAGAAGTTCCAGCTTACCATTGTCAAAGTCGACTTTAGAGCCTCCATTAGGCAGCTCCAGCCTGATAGTTACGCCATCGGCGTCCAGTACAGGGTCGTTGATCTGCATATAGGTGGCCATAATCTTCTGGCCGCTGTCGCTAAGGCGCTGCGCAAACTTGTTCCAGTTGAGCAGCATATCCGTTTCAGTAAACGGCTCGCGCGGAAGCTCATCCGCATTTTTAATTTGTGCCCTCTGGCTTTCCTGAAGCTCTTTCTTTTTGCGGAGCCCCGCCAGTGAAAAGGCAGATACTCTCACCTCACCATCATTATCTTCCACCTTAACCACCGCAGGTTTTACCACTTCAGGCTCCTCAACGTGAAGTTCGCTGGCAGGCAGCGGTATTATAGGTGAGGGCGTAATTACCGTGCTTTCAGCCACATCACCTTTCGGCTGGGGTGCGACAGGGGGTATTCCTTCTTTAAAATAGTGAGGGGGGATTATAAATCCGTCAGCTTTTTTTTTTCTCCATCAAAAGTGATGGAGGCAAGCTGCATAAGGCAAAGTTCAACTAACAGGCGCTGGTTCTGGCTGACTTTGTACTTGAGGTCGCATTCGTTAGCGACGTCTATTCCCTTTAAAAGAAACTCCTGCGATGCACGTTGCGACTGGTCGCGGTACATAGCCTGTGCAGCTTCGCCAGCTTCGAGCAGGATAAGGGTGGCCGGGTTTTTGCATACTAACAGGTCGCGGAAGTGGGAGGCAAGCCCCGCGATGAAATGATGCCCATCAAACCCTTTTGCAAGGATGTCATTGTAAGCAAGCAGCAATTCCGGAATGCGGTTCGCAAGGATAAGGTCGGTTACCTTCACGTAGTATTCGTAATCAAGAACGTTCAGGTTTTCGGTAACGGCCTGGCGTGTCAGGTTTTTTCCGCAATAACTTACTACACGGTCAAATATCGAAAGTGCATCGCGCATGGCGCCGTCAGCTTTCTGCGCAATGATATGCAATGCATCATCTTCGTAAGTGATACCCTGGCTTTTGGCTACCTCGGCGAGGTGCTCTTTGGCATCTTTTACGGTGATGCGTTTGAAGTCGAATATCTGGCAACGCGACAATATCGTGGGGATGATCTTATGCTTTTCAGTCGTTGCAAGGATAAAGATAGCATGCCTTGGCGGTTCCTCCAGCGTTTTCAGGAACGCATTAAAAGCAGCCTGAGAGAGCATGTGCACCTCGTCAATAATATAAACTTTGTATTTTCCCGTTTGTGGCGGTATGCGCACCTGGTCAATCAGGTTACGGATGTCGTCTACCGAGTTGTTGGAGGCGGCATCGAGCTCAAACACATTGAAAGCAAAGTCCTCAAACGGATCATCGTAGCCTTCCTGGTTGATTTTGCGGGCAAGGATACGCGCACAGGTAGTTTTACCCACACCACGCGGACCTGTAAACAGCAAAGCCTGTGCAAGGTGGTTGCTTTCTATGGCATTCAGCAGCGTATTAGTAATAGCCTGCTGTCCCACGACATCCTTAAAGGTCTGGGGGCGGTACTTGCGGGCAGATACGATGAATTGTTCCATAGAGAGGAGCAAAGATAGTAAATCATTTTAGAATTTAGATTTCAGATTTCAGAGTGATAGCGCCGTAAAACTTAATTTGATATATTGCAATATAACCAAGTGATATGAATTCAGACCAACTAAAAATCAGAACTAAGCTATTTTCGCTTGCCATCTTAGAAATTGTAGAAAAGTTACCGACTTCCGTATCTGCAAGGGTTATATCTCATCAACTAGCAAAGAGCGGAACTTCGGTTGGGGCAAATTATCGAGCTGTGTGCAGAGCACGTAGTGACAGAGAATTCATTTCCAAGATGGAAATTGTTCTCGAAGAGTCAGACGAAACACTTTTCTGGCTCGAAATTATAATGGATAAGTGCTGGATTGACCTCCATCAGCTGCAAATAGTAATGAAAGAAGCAAATGAGCTCACAGCGATATTCGTAAGTTCTCTCAAAACAATAAAACAGCGGTCACTACGGTAGCGATCGAATCTGAAATCTAAGATCTGAAATCTGAAATTAAGCAATCACCTCCGCAATATCCTCGGTGCTGAGTAGTCGCAGCAACGCTCTCTCCTGAGCAGTAAGCGTAGTGGCATCTTCCAGTTCGTCGGGTTTGTAATTCCAGATAGAGCCTTTCTCGTAAGACGCAATTACTGTGGGATGCACGTAATATTTCTTGCAAACGGTGCGTGTATTGCCCAGCTTCTCGGCAACAGAATCCAGTACGCTTACGATCTTCTTTTTGCAGTCGCTGATATTAGTATGCTCCCCAATATCATGGAAAGCACAAAGTGCATTCAGGCTTCCGGCCCACGAGCGGAAATCCTTCGCGGTAAATTCTTCGCCCGATATTTCTTTCAGGTAATGGTTAACATCGGCTGACCCGATGGTATGCCGGTGGCCGCTGTCGTCATAATACTGGAAAAGCTCTTGTCCGGGTATGTCCTTGCATTTCTTTACCAGGTTTGCCATGCGACGGCTTTGCAGCTTTATTTTATGCTTAATGCCTTTTTTGCCAACAAACTCGAACCATACTGTTGAGCCTTCAAACTTTACGTGCTTATCCCGTAGCGTAGTCAGGCCGAAGGAGCCATAGAGTTTCTTGTAAGCATCGTTGCCGATGCGTATGTTAGTCAGCTCAATCAATTTTACAACAAGTGCTATTACTTTTTCGTACGGCAGGCCCGGGCGTGCCAGGTCTTTTTCTACCTGCTGACGGATAGAGGGTAATGCATCTGCAAAGCGTCGCAGGCGAAAGAACTTACTTTGGTTGCGAATTCGGTTCCAATCGGGGTGGTAGCGGTACTGTTTGCGCCCTTTGGTATCGATGCCGGTAACCTGCAGGTGCCCGTTCTCATAGGGGGAGATCCAGACATTTTCCCATGCGGGAGGAATGACCAGCTTTTTGATACGCTCGAGTACTTCGCGGTCGCGAACAGGCTTGCCTTCTTCATTCACATACCGAAAGCCGCTGGCGCTGCGCCTCCGGTAGATGCCTTTATCCGACTTCAGCCAATAGCGCAGGCCCACGGCCTTAGCAGTAACTTTGGGGTCTATCCCTATTTTCTCCAGCTTTTTTTGGAGTCGCTTCATATTAATTTTCCCTTCCCCTGATGCTTAATTCATGCAGCATTTTTGCAGCACTGCCTTCGCTATAAGCCATGTGGCCGGCAACGAATACGCCTTTCTCGCCATCTTTGGCTTTAATGCCGTAAACTGTCGCCTCATCGCCTGGGTCTGTTTCGCCTTCGTAGCGATATATGTGCTCAATGCTGAAATCTTCGCAATTGTTCTTGATGCGGTCTTCCTCAAGGTTAAAGTCGGTAGTATAACCTTTGTCGCCCAGTTCCTGCAACGCTTTAGAAACCGTTGCATAGTGATACATCTGTCTGTCCATAACTAAATTTTTAAGGGTTTGCTTTATAATATTAAAGTTAGCCAAAAGGAAATTTTGGGCCTGCCAACGAAAAGTTAATTAGGATTTTGTTGGTTAAAATGAGCGAGCTGCTGAGCCAATAGCCACTGAGCCGCTGAGCCAAAGTCAAAAGTCAAAAGTCAAAATTCACCATAACCTCACCCCCGGCCCCTCTCCAAAGGAGAGAGGAGAAGCCCCTAATGTCCAGTTCTGTAATCTAATACGCAATCTAAAATCTGAATTCTAAAATCTGAATTCTAAAATCTAATATCTATAATCTATTATCCCCCTGTCTATATTAAAATGTATCTTTGTGCCGCAGGCCGCCTTATCGCTGCGCTTCGGCGCGGAGGAAAGTCCGGACACCACAGGGCAGCATAGCGGGTAACGCCCGTCACTGTGCTTTTAGCGCGGGAGGACAAGTGCAACAGAAAGTATGTACAGGTAATGCTGTAGTGAAACCAGGTAAACTCTATGCGGTGAAATGCCATGTATACCGGCAACTAAGGGCTGCCCGCCCAATGCCGGGGGGTAGGCAGATAGAGCGCACCGGCAACGTTGCGCCCAGATAAATGATAAGGCTCATGATCTTTTTTGTGAGACAGAATCCGGCTTACAGGCCTGCATTTTTTTTAATCGGCAACCTTTCGAAACGCATGTTAGCGGAGAAAGCGCAATTGATGATGCACTTTCGATGTGATAATATACATTTGATTAAATAGATATTTATAAATTACTCTTCAGCAACCCCATTAGTTGATACCCAATAAACTTTTAAATTTAGGAAGTTAAGAGATTTGCTTACCTGCATTATCAATTTACGATGTCCTGCATTGTTTGGCAATGCAATTCCAAAGGTAGTGTCTGAATTATTCCTGTCTCGCTCTATTAAAGATGTTAGTATTGCTTTCGCTACGTGTGATCGTATAGCACTACTTTTAAACGGCTTATTAAAATTCGCGGAATTTGGAAATGAACTTGTTTCACCCTTTGCTTCAATTAACAAAGTTTCGTTATCTTTTTTTGCCTTTATATCGACACCTCGTTGGTTGGTTGTACATCGCGCTATTATAGTATAACCTTTGTTTTCTAAATATTTGCAGAGAATGTCTATAATTTCGTTTTCTGTGAGCATAATTTTAAACAACTAATCCTCCTCAATATCGTCATTTCTTTCCACACTTTCCTCGTCTTCATCACGGTCGAATTCAAAGAAGGAGAAAATGCTGCCGCCGTATTTCTTCTTGAAGGAGAAATTCATCATGTGGTCAAGGGTGGTGTGTCTCGAATGCTCGATGATCATCATGCCGTCTTCACTAAGCATGCCGTTTTCGAAAACATACTCTACCACCTGTTCAAATTCCTTTTGCGGCGAGTGGTAGGGAGGGTCGGCAACTATGATATCATAGCTGGCTTTATGGCCTTCAAGGAATTTATACACGTCGCCCTTCACGGCAGTAATATTAAAGTCGAATTCAGAGGCTGTCTTCTTAATAAATTTTATACAGCCGAAATCGGCATCTACCGCAGTAATGCTGGTCGCACCACGCGAACCGAATTCATAACTCAGGTTGCCGGTTCCCGAGAACAGGTCCAATACTTTAAGCCCATCAAAGTCAAAACGGTTGTTCAGGATATTAAACAGCGATTCCTTCGACATGTCCGTAGTAGGCCGAACGGGCAGGTTTTTGGGTGGGCTTATCCTGTGGCCCTTATATTTTCCGGAAATAATCCTCATGCGTTGTAAATAATAAAATTTTCGAGCGCTTCTTTTCGGCTAATGCCATATTTCTCCATCAGCGCGTCCGGCTCATGAAAACTTATGTTCCTAATGTAATTGTAGGCGAGGAGGTATGCCGGATGATCCTCGTATACTTTGCCTAACAACTGAACCTTTGCGGTTTCCGGATTCAGGAAGAGCTGTTCCATCGTAAAAAGCAAATGATACAGGAAATCTTCTGCGGTATGATATTCAAAACAATTATAGAGCATTAGCTTTTGCCCGCGCACGGCAACTATTTCATAATGATCATCCTGCAGGTGCACAAACACTTGCTTTTCGTCATTATTTCGGCTGTTCTCTAACAATTTAGTTACAAGGACACTTGCGCTATGGCGGTACTCAAAGCTCCCAAACCTATCTATTAGGTAGTTGTTGATGTTCATCAGCGGCACGTACACATTGTGCATTCCGTGGCTGGCCAAAGCGTCGGAGGCATACACATCCGATTCAAAAACTTTAATGTTATACTGAAGAAAGCTCCCAATGTAATTTTCATCAAAAAGCGCGTCCGGTACAAATGTGTTATACGCATTGCTGTGCAGCACGTGCACTTCGTCTACCACTTCCGGGATGTCCTGGTTTTGCTGAAAGAAATCGCTCAGTTCCTGCTCCGCAGCGACGTTTTTTTCAAACGCAGCTGTACCTTTTTGCAGAATGCGGTGGTTCAGCGTATCGATACAGCACCACGATATGCCCCCACGCCCTGTGCATAGCACGAGCTTCCGGTAAGTGCGGGAAGTAATTGGGGTATCCATTGCGTTTGGTTATGGCGCAAATTTACATTCTTTTTCGGTATGCTGGCGGCGGCCGGTTATTTACTGTGTATCTTTGGCTTTAATTTTTTGTTAACCGCTTGTTGCTAATGACTGCCAGCCAGTTTTACCACATTCTTCGCCGCGAATTTCCGTTTACGCCTACGCAGCGCCAGGATATCTTTTTGCAGAAGGTTTCGGATTTTGTCACCAATGACGATGACCGTGAACTGTTTGTGCTTAAGGGGTATGCAGGTACCGGTAAGACCACAATAATTTCGACGATCGTAAACCACCTTCGTGAGGCACGGAAAAAATATGTGCTGCTGGCCCCTACCGGGCGTGCGGCAAAAGTAATAGCGGGATATTCTAACCAACAGGCGTTTACCATACACAAGAGGATTTATTTCCCGAAAAAGGGGAGTGGCGGCAACATTGGCTTTACCCTTCAGCAAAATAAATTTAAAGACACGATCTTTATCGTAGATGAGGCCTCGATGATATCTGACACGTCTAACGAGTCGAAGTTATACGAGAACGGCTCGCTGCTGGATGACCTTATATCCTATGTATATTCGGGCCAGAACTGCAAGATGATACTCATTGGCGATACCGCCCAGTTGCCGCCTGTCAATTCTGATATGAGCCCGGCACTTGATACGAGATTGCTGGCCGCACAGTATTATAAAGAAGTACAGCATATCGAACTGGACGAGGTGATGCGTCAGGAAAGCAATTCCGGGATACTGTATAACGCAACAGAGCTCCGCGAACTTTTGAAATCGGAGTTCTTCGATACTTTTCAGTTCCGCCTGCGCGGGTTCAAAGATATTGTCAGGCTTACCGATGGTTACGATATACAGGATGCCATAAATACGGCTTACAGCAATTACAGCATTGAGGATACTGCATTTATTGTACGGTCGAATAAGCGCGCCAATCAGTATAACCAACAGATACGGAACCGGATCCTTTCAAGAGAAAGCGAACTTTCTACGGGCGATTTTATGATGGTGGTTAAAAACAATTATTTTTGGCTCGACGAGAAAAGCGAGGCAGGCTTTATTGCAAATGGGGATATTATCGAGATACTTGAGATCTTTCGAATTGAAGAATTATACGGCTTTAATTTTGCACGGGTAAAAGTACGAATGGTAGATTACCCCAACCAGCTCCCCATAGAAACCGTGTTGCTGCTCGACACCGTAAACAGCGAATCGCCATCGCTTACCTATGAAGAATCAAACCGGCTTTACCAGGAAGTGATGAAAGACTACGAAGACGAAACAAGCCAGTTTAAGCGCTTGTTAAAGGTAAAGGCTAACCCGCACTTCAATGCGCTGCAGGTAAAATTCTCATATGCCATGACCTGCCATAAAAGCCAGGGTGGGCAATGGAATACCGTTTTTATAGAACAGCCCTATTTGCCCGACGGAATCACTGTAGATTATATCCGATGGCTTTACACCGCAGTCACAAGGGCAAAAGACAGACTCTATTTGATAGGATTTGGTGATGAATACTTCGAAAATTAATTGTAACCTTTCAAACCTGAAAAAAAATCAAGATGAAGATAATAGCAGTAATACCCGCGCGATATGCCTCAACACGTTTCCCTGCCAAACTCATGCAGGACCTCGGCGGTAAGTCCGTTATCCTGCGTACCTACCAGGCAGCGCTCGGCACAGGTCTTTTTGATGATGTATTTGTGGTGACTGATTCCGAAATTATTTTTAATGAGATAACGTCTAACGGGGGAAGGGCGATCATGAGCGTAAAAGAACATGAAAGCGGCAGCGACCGTATTGCCGAGGCCGTAGAACACATGGATGTAGATGTGGTGGTAAATGTGCAGGGCGATGAACCGTTTATCAACAAAGAACCGCTTGCCGATGTGCTCGAAGTTTTTAAAGGCGATGCCGCACGTGAAGTTGACCTTGCTTCATTGATGATACACATTACCGATTGGCAGGATATAGAAAACCCAAATAATGTGAAGGTGATCGTGGATCAGCGAAATTTTGCTTTGTATTTTTCACGCTCGGTTATTCCGTATCCGCGCGATAAAGAAGCGGGGGTAAAGTATTTTCGCCATATAGGAATCTACGCTTTCCGCAAGCATGCGCTAATGGATTTTTATAAGCTACCGATGCGGTCGCTGGAAGCCTCAGAAAAATTGGAGCAGCTGCGCTACCTGGAATATGGCAAAAAGATCAGGATGGTAGAGACAAGCCATGCAGGCATCGGCATTGATACCCCGGAAGACCTTGAGCGTGCAAGAAAGATGATTTAAGAAATCGGAAGTCCGAGGTCTGAGGTCTGAAGATGAAATTCGAAATCAAAAATCTAACCTCTCATTTCCCACTTCTGATATCTAAAATCAGCCCAGCTTTTTTATCGTGAACAGCTCGTTGTGGTCTTCAACCTTTGGGTACATCCTCACCGAATAATTTTCATTAAAACGGCTTCTGTAATGAAGGTTTCTTTGCTTATCTTTTTCTGTTAATGTCATGGTATTAAACAATATAAATCCGTTTACATTAAGCAAAAAGTTAATTCTATTAATAAAAAAATCCTCAAACAGAAAATTGGGCATATTGGTATCCTGAAAGATATCTATAATAATAAGATCGTATTTTTCAGTAGTCCGTAGCACAAATTCAAAGGCGTCATCGGTTACCAGTTTCAGCCCTGCTATCTCGTTTAGACGGAAATAGGAATTTGCTATTTCAATAACAATAGGATCGATCTCTACACCCGTAATATTCCCTGTAAATTTCACTTCTTCAACAAGCGTTTTTATAACGCTTCCGCCGGCCACACCCAACACTAAAATATTACTGAATCCGCGAATCCTTTCAAAACCGATGTAATTGAGCCCCTTCCGCAGTATGCGCTGCAGGCTGCCATAGGAGTAATTAGTATGTTTAGAATCGAGCACAAGCTGGCCATTGTTCAGGGTGACTTCGAGCGTTTTACTTACTGGCGAATTCCGGGTATGAATTTTTACCGGCACAAAAAAGCTCAGGATCTTTTTAAGCATATCATAGTTTTGGCGGCGGTAAATATATGTTATTTTTACAGGCTGTTTTTTACAACAATGAAAAAGATATATAGCTTTATATTCTTCCGGCTAATGGGGTGGAAACTGGAAGGGACGCTTTCTCCTGAGCTGAAAAAATGTGTCATGATAGTAGTGCCCCACACGAGCTGGATAGATTTTATAATAGGTGTGCTTAGCCGTGGCGTTATGGGCCTTGAAATGAATTTCGTAGCGAAACGCGAACTTTTTTCGTGGCCATTTGGAGCATATTTCCGGTGGATGGGAGGGGCGCCCCTAAACCGGCAAAAAAATGAAAATAAAGTGGAGGCGATCGCTAAGCTGTTTGCTGCCAGAGAAGTATTTCGCCTGGCAATAGCACCTGAAGGCACGAGAAAAAAAGTGGACCGATGGAAGACGGGCTTCTACTATATAGCCCTCGCGGCAAACGTTCCTGTGGTCGCAATTGCATTCGATTATCGTAACAAAACTGTGAAAATCGCGCAACCACTATATCTGTCCGGGGACATTGAGGCTGATGTTGCGCACCTCGAAAATAATTATTGCGATGTGCACGGCTATAAGCCTGAAAACAGCTACAAATGTTAGGAATAGTTTAACTAATCGTTCTTATTTATTAACATAATCACGATGTAATTTTACAATGCAGATAAGAATTATAGTTACAACCAATAAGCAGGACTTCAATGTAATGCTTTACGGAAACTAAAGATAATTTGTGTTTGTTTTATTGGTTAATGGCCCCGGTGCTTAGCTTTATATAAAGCCAAAGCCGGGGTTTTTTAATTTGGACGGTATTCGCTAAATGTACCATTCTTATAAAACATAACTATTCTTTCTATCTCTTTGCCGGCATTTATGGCTTTAGTCTCAGTAACAGATACACCGCCTTTCTCCACCGTCAATTCGCTGAAAAGATCTCTTGCCGAACCCGCTATTTCTTTTTCTTTTATTTCACCGGGTGGGAGCGGGGAGGCCTGCTCGTTTTTTTTAGGATATGTGCCTGTCCCCAATAGCAGCCAATAGAGATCGGCTTCAGGAAATTCGGCTACAATCTTCATAACGAGATCAAGGCTTGGGTTATTGCGGCCGCTCATTAAATGAGACAGGGAGGAACGCTGAATGCCTATCTTATCTGCAAAACCCGAAGCGGTGAGGCTGTGATTTTCCATGATCTGTTCGAGGCGGTTAATAAACATTTCGGTGTTTAACATTTGTAAAAAATATGTTTTTACAAAAGTAATCAATAAATTCTAATGAAACAAAAATCAATAAAATACAGTAGAAGTAGTCATTTAGTTAATTACTTAAAAGTCATTGATATTTATAACTTTAGACTCATAATAACTATATCCAAATAACAGTAGCGGAACCAGAACGGCTAGTGTTTTACAATTGTAACAAATGGGCTAAATTTTACGCGTTACAATTGTAAATATTTGTCGATTTACATTTGTAAAAAATATCTTTTATGGATGTACAGTATGTTTTCGATCGTTGTAAGCTGTCGGGGTTCGATAAGCGTTATATTACTTTAAACGACATAGAGCTTGTTTTAAATAATCTGCCCAGTCACATTAGTTTAAAGGTGGCAGGGCGCTCTGTTTTAAATAAACCTATATATACGGTTACGATCGGGAACGGAGCAACCCGTATATATATATGGTCGCAGATGCACGGTAACGAGTCGACCACAACCAGGGCAGTTATGGATCTTATCAATCTCCTGAGCCAGCCCGGTGAGTTATCCCACCGCTTACTTTCACACTTTACTTTTCATATAATCCCTATGGCCAATCCTGACGGCGCGCAGGCCTACACACGGGTAAATGCGAACGAAATCGATCTTAACCGTGATTCAGAGCAGCTATCGCAACCGGAAAGTAAAGTTTTGAGAGAGCAGTTCGAGATATTTAATCCGCATTATTGCTACAATATGCACGACCAACGTACGATTTTCGGGGTAGGCGAACCGCCGTTACCTGCTACTGTATCGTTTCTTGCGCCTGCATACAACGAGGAACGGGAAATTAACGAACCGCGCGAAACGGCTATGCGGCTGATTATTGCAATGGCACGAACGCTTCGGCAGTACATCCCGGGGCAGATAGGGAGGTTTGACGATTCTTTCAACAGCAATTGTATAGGTGATAAATTTCAATCTCTGGGCGTTCCGACGGTACTTTTTGAAGCCGGGCACTTTCAAAATGATTACAACCGCGACAACACGCGTAAATTTGTATTTTTTGCATTAATTGCAGGATTTCAAGCTATTTACGAAAACGTTTTAGTGGACGAGGATTTACAGGATTATTTTATAATTCCGCAAAATCAAAATGTTTTTTATGATTTGATGTACAAAAACATCAAAATAAATTATGAAAATAAAGAAAAAATAACGAATATTGCATCACAATATGAGGAAGTAATATTTGATAATTCTGTAAAATTTCGTGCCGTTATCAGAGAAATAGGAAATTGCGAAGGTTTTAATGCGCATAGGGTCTGTGATGGTGGAGGTGCGACTTTTGAAGGCCCGAATGGAGAAAAAACACCTGTTGCAGGCTCTTATTCCGACTTTAGGCTTGACGGGCAAAACATCATAAATGGTTTGCCAGAATAAAATTAGTCCTTGTATTGCTGCATAGTTTATAACGACCTGATATATAACCTAATAATAAGAAAATTATGAGCAAGTTTCGTTTAGATGAAGTTGATCACCAGATATTGGATATGCTGATTGACAATACTAGAGTTCCGTTTACTGATATCGCTAAGAAATTGCTGATATCTGCCGGTACCGTACACGTGAGGGTTAAGAAAATGGAAGATGCCGGGATAATCCAGGGATCATCTTTAACACTGGATTACGAAAAACTCGGTTATTCATTCATTGCTTACGTTGGTGTTTTCCTTCACAACACATCTCAGACGAAATTTGTTCTGGAAAGGATAAACGAGATACCGTTTGTTACCGTGGCTCATGTAACTACCGGAAAATTCAATATTTTCTGCAAGATACGGGCAAAAGATACAAAGCATGCTAAGGAGGTTATCTTTATGATCGATGATATTGAAGGAGTGTACCGTACCGAAACCATGATATCGCTTGAAGAGAGCATTAACGACAAGAAAAGGCTTATGCACACTATTTTTAAAGATATGTAAGATTTTTAATAAAATATTCACAACCCCTGTGCCTCAAACGCAGGGGTTTTTTTATTAAATTGAACTAAAATTGATAGGTATGTACCCAACAACCAAATTAGAGCGTTTTAGCGAGAATGTACAGTTAAAGTATCAGCTTTTCAACAGTATCTTTATTACGCTGCCGTTTCATGATATAGACAATACCGGGGCACTGCTTCCGCTTTTTAGCGAAGTTTGCCAGGAAGGGTACAAAAATGGTAAGAGTCCCCATGATATATTTAAAGAGTTTGCCGATAAATACCTTCAGGAATATTCTGAAGAGCAGCGCATCGGCATCATGTTCCGTTTTATACAGTACGTAGAGCGTCAGGTGGTACTTTTTGATGCGATAGAAGATGCTGCATTCGATTCCCTCAATAACCTGGAAGGACCCGGCTCATTACGTGAAATAAAGGACAATGCCGAAAGCCGTAACCTGAAAGATAATTTACGGGCATTTCTTGAAAGCTTTGAGGTACGCACGGTTCTTACTGCGCACCCCACACAATTTTACCCCGACGCGGTTCTGGGGATAATCACAGATCTTACCAAGGCTATACGCCGAAACGACCTGGCCGAAATACGAACACTTTTAGCGCAACTGGGTAAAACTCCCTTTATCAAAAAAGAAAAGCCGACTCCTTATGATGAGGCCGTGAGCCTGATCTGGTATCTGGAAAATGTATTTTACGACACTTCGGGAGAAATAGCCTCGTATATACATGAAAACATCTTCGACAAAAGCGGCCCTTCCAGGCCTGTAGTATCTTTTGGATTCTGGCCCGGGGGAGACCGGGATGGTAATCCGTTTGTAACAACCGACATTACCCTGAGAGTAGCCAAACGATTACGCAACGCTATTTTAAAATGCTATTACAAGGATATCAGGAAACTGCGGCGCAAGCTTACCTTTTCTGTGGTAGATATTAAAATCAGCGACATAGAAAATAGACTGTACCGATCGGTATACTATAGCGAAGGCGAACTTTACATCACGCTCGACGAACTAAAAAGGGAGATGGAAGCCATACGGCAGTTTATCGTGGAAAACCATCAGTCATTGTACATTGAAGAAATAGAACGGTTTATCGCGCGTGTGCAAACATTCGGATATTACTTTGCTACGTTGGATATTCGCCAGAACGCCCATATTCATGATAAGGTCTTCGCAGATATCGTAAATATCATTTCTAAAATCCCCGGCTCTGCACTTGACGGCTATAACGGGGCGGATAACGCAGGGAAAATAGCAATGCTGACCCAATTTTCAGGCAAAATAGATATACGGCAATTTACCGATGAAAATACGCGCAATACGCTTGAGGCCATTCAGGCGATCAAAACGATACAGGAGCAAAATGGCGAGCGGGGCTGCAACAGGTTTATTATCAGTAATACAGAGAGTGCACGAAATGTGATGGAGCTTCTTACAATGTTCAGCATGGCGGGGTGGGAAAACCCATCTGTAGATATTGTTCCGTTGTTTGAAACTGTTGATGACCTTGAGGCCGCGGAAGAAGTGATGCGTACGCTTTATAACAACCCGGTATATGCCGCTCACCTCAAAAGGAGGGGAAAAACGCAAACCATTATGGTCGGCTTTTCTGATGGCACCAAAGACGGTGGATACCTTATGGCGAACTGGGGCATTTATAAAGCTAAGGAAAACCTCACACGCATTGCCCGCGAAAATGGCATACGCGTTATTTTTTTCGACGGAAGGGGTGGGCCGCCGGCAAGGGGAGGAGGCAAAACGGCTAAGTTTTACGCTTCATTAGGCCCAACGATAGAGAATAACGAAATCCAGATAACCATACAGGGGCAAACTATCAGTTCCAATTTTGGCACACCCGATACCTGCAGGTATAATATAGAGAACCTGCTAAGCGCCGGCATTGTAAACGGTGTTTTAGACCGGGATAAAAAACAACTTACGCAAGAGCAGAGGGCTATCATAGATGACATGGCCCGGTTGAGTTATGAGAAATACTCTGCGTTTAAGGCGCACCCAAAGTTCCTGCCTTACCTGGATAAAATGAGCACGCTGAATTTTTATGCCAAAACTAACATTGGCAGCAGGCCGGCTAAGCGGAGTAAGTCAGAAGACCTTGTATTTGCCGACCTGCGCGCAATTCCTTTCGTTGGATCATGGAGCCAGCTGAAACAAAACGTTCCGGGTTTTTTCGGGCTTGGTTACGCCATGGGTGAATATGAAAAAAGAGGTGAGTGGAACAAAGTAGAAGACCTATATAGGGAATCGCTATTTTTCCGTACACTTGCAGAGAATAGCATGATGTCGCTTACCAAATCGTTTTTTCCGCTCACTGCGTATATGAAGGAAGATAAAGAGTTCGGAGAATTCTGGAGTATTATCTATGATGAATTCCGGGAAACCGAACGTTTGCTTTTAAAGGTGTCGGGGTATCAAGTATTGATGGAAAATTACCCTGACGGCAGGGCTTCGATAAAGATGAGGGAACAGATAGTATTGCCGTTGCTCACTATTCAGCAGTATGCACTGAGCACTATCAGGCAAATGCGACAGGCAAATGAAGATGCTAATACAGAAGTTTACGAAAAAATAGTAACCCGTTCCCTTTTCGGGAATATAAATGCAAGCAGGAATTCTGCTTAATTGCAATGAGTGTAAAAGACCTAACCGAAAACGAATATGCGCCTTATCAGGCAAACTACCTTTTTAATGTAGATGATACCTGGCCGCTGGCCGAAGAGCTCGAAGTTTCTGTACATAGCCTTATCAGGTTTGTTCAGGATATCCCTATGGATAAGTTCGATTACCGCTATGCAGAGGGCAAATGGACGATAAAGGATATTTTACAGCATCTTATAGATACTGAAAGGATATTTGCGTATCGCGCCTTACGTATTGCCCGAAATGACCAAACTGCACTTCCTGGTTTCGACGAAACGGCATACGCCGGGGCAACAGATGCCAATGCCCGCCATTTGCAAAACCTGCTGACAGATTTGTCAATCGTAAGGCAGGGAACAATCCATCTTTTTAAATCCTTCACGGCAGAAGACTTACTGAAAACCGGAACGGCTTCGGGGTACCAGGTTTCGGTGCGCGCGTTGGGTTACCTGATCATCGGGCACCAGTACCATCATATAAAAATATATAAAGAGCGGTACCTTTAAGTACCGCTCCTTATTATTCTTTACAGGCCACTTTTTTCAGGACCTGAGATTTGGCTGTCTTTTTATTCTTGTACATCCAGACGCCATTGTCGCCCTGAAGCATTTCGCCCATCATAACTGATGCCGTAGAATCCTGCAAGGTAAATATCAGTTCCTCTTTGTTTTCCATTCCTTCGGCCATCGTGTTGCTTATTGTATATGCTGTATTGCCAACAATCCTTCCTTTAAAGGTTGCCAGTTTCCTGTCCTTTTCATACGGAAGCCAGTTAAAGATACCACTGATACTGTCGCCTTTTATTTCCGCAGAAAGTATAATGCTGTCGCGGCCTGTAACCTGAAGGTAGCATGATTTTCCGTTAGACGGTATGTACTGTGCCGGCTTTTCGGGAGTGGGAGCGGGGGCGGCGGGGGCGGTTTCCTGCTTCTTATCATTACACGCAAAAAGAACCATTGCGCCAACCAAAAGTATTGAAGTCTTTTTCATACAGGTAGTTTTAATAAAGGTACGATTACAGGTACAAAAAAAGAACTCCGTTAAGAGTTCTTTAATTATAATAAAATCGAAAATTAATCTTCGTCTTCTTCTTCCTCATATTCAGGCTCATGGCCTTCGTGGCCATCTTCCATATCCTCGCCATCTTCCGGATCTTCGCTTTCTTCCTCGCGCTCGTTGTCATCTGCCTCTGCATCGTCTGCAATTTCAAGATCCTTGAGTGCATCGAGGTCATCGCCGGGCTCATCTACCATATCGTCATCTTCGAAGTTCTCAATCCTGTCAGCCAGCTTTGTACTTACCTTTACCAGGTATATAGTATCTTCTGTGCGAACTTCTACTGCCTCGATGGTTTCATTTTTCGCGTTCTTGAATCGGATAATGTTGGAATCGTCATATCCGTCGGGAAACTTTTCCACCAGCAGTGTCAAAATCTCGTTCGTCAGTTTGGCGTAGTCAACTATAACTCTTTTCATACAAATATTAATAATCCAGTAAGTAAGCAAATATAAGCGGGGCAACAATAGTTGCATCACTTTCTATGATAAATTTAGGAGTGTTGATGTCAAGTTTACCCCATGTGATCTTCTCATTAGGCACAGCTCCCGAATAAGAACCATAGCTTGTGGTTGAATCTGAGATCTGGCAGAAATAGCTCCAGAACGGAACATCGTGCATCTCCATATCCTGATACAGCATTGGCACCACACAGATAGGAAAATCTCCCGCTATACCACCACCAATCTGGAAGAATCCAACTCCGTTCCCCGAATTTTTACCATACCAGTCTGCCAGCCACGCCATGTATTCAATACCCGATTTCATGGTGGAGGCCTTAATTTCACCTTTAATTACATAAGAGGCGAAGATATTACCCATTGTACTGTCTTCCCAGCCCGGTACAACCATCGGAAGGTTCTTTTCTGCAGCCGCATACATCCAGCTGTCTTTCAGGTCTATCTCGTAGTACTCTTCCAATACCCCTGACAGGAGCATTTTATACATGAACTCATGTGGGAAATAGCGCTCGCCTTTATCGTCTGCATCTTTCCATATTTTATGGATGTGCTTTTGCAGCCTGCGGAATGCCTCCTCTTCAGGAATGCAGGTATCTGTCACCCTGTTAAGGCCTTTTTCAAGAAGATCCCATTCCTGTTGCGGTGTAAGGTCGCGATAATGCGGCACCCTTTCGTAGTGCGTATGCGCCACCAGGTTCATAATATCCTCTTCAAGGTTGGCTCCTGTACAGGAAATGATCTGTACTTTGTCCTGGCGGATCATCTCTGCAAAAATCTTTCCAAGCTCGGCCGTACTCATAGCCCCAGCCAGCGTCACCATCATTTTGGCGCCATCCTGCAGTTGCTTCTCATAGCCTTTGGCAGCGTCTACCAGGGCAGCAGAATTAAAATGCAGGTAGTGCTTTTCAATAAACTGGCTTATTGGTCCTTTACTCATTCGTGTGTGCTTTTTTATAAGGATTCAAAAATAATTTATTTTTTATCGTAACCAAGTATTTTTAGAACTTCTTCGGCTTTTTGCTGTTCCGAGAAAATCTCTGTGGCTACAATGCCATTTTCATCCCTGTCGATAAGGATGTGCTTTGGCTGTGGGATCAGGCAATGGTGCAATCCACCGTAACCGCCAATGGTTTCCTGATAGGCGCCTGTATTGAAGAAACCGATATACAACGGCTTCTCCTTATTATACTTTGGCAGGTAAATGGCGTTCATATTCTGCTCTGAGTTATAGTAATCATCGCTGTCGCAGGTAAGGCCACCAAGAAGAACGCGTTCGTAGGAGTCGTTCCAGCGGTTTACGGCCAGCATGATAAAGCGCTTGTTAATAGCCCACGTATCCGGCAGGGTAGTGATGAAAGAAGAATCGATCATGTTCCATTTTTCCCTGTCATTCTGTTGCTTTTGGTACAGCACCTGGTAAATGGCGCCACCACTTTCGCCCACGGTAAATGAGCCAAATTCTGTAAAGATGTTCGGTACGGGAACTTCCGCGTCATCACAGGCGATCTTGATCTGGTTCAGGATCTCATCCACCATATATTGGTAGTCATATTCAAAAGCAAGCGAATTCTTTATAGGGAAACCGCCGCCAATGTTCAGGCTGTCCAGCGTAGGGCACTCGCGCTTAAGGCTGATGTACACTTTAAGGCACTTTAGCAGCTCATTCCAGTAATAAGAAGTATCGCGTATACCTGTATTGATAAAGAAGTGCAGCATTTTTAGCTCCACTTTCTTATTCTCATGTATCTGGCGCTTGTAAAACGGAACGATATTCTTATAACCTATCCCAAGGCGCGATGTATAGAACTCAAATTTCGGCTCTTCTTCGGCAGCGATGCGGATTCCGATTTTAAACTTTCCGTTGATTGCTTCCTGCAGCAGGTCGAGCTCCTCGAAGTTATCTATAATCGGGATGGTTTTATTGTATCCGTTATTGATAAGGCGGGCAATATTCTGTATATACTGGTCGCGCTTAAAGCCGTTGCAGATAATGTATGTATTCTTGTTGATCTTGCCTTTCTCTAACAGGTTCTCTACAATATCAATGTCGTAGGCTGCAGAGGTTTCAATATGAATGTTGTTCTTAAACGCTTCGTTCATCACATACTCGAAATGCGAGCTTTTTGTACAGTAGCAGTAATAATATTTGCCATCGTACTTGTTTTTTTCCATTGCGGTACGAAACCAGCCTTTTGCCTTACGGATGTTATTCGAAATCTGTGGCAGGTATGTGAACTTCAGCGGGGTACCATACTGCTCTACAAGCTTCATCAGGTCGATGTTATGAAACAGCAGGTTATCTTTATTTAGTGTAAATTCTTCCTGAGGGAAATAAAAAGTCTGATTGATCAGGTCGGAATATTTTGTGTTCATTATAAGATGTTTGTGATAAGATTATATGATAAGAAGGTGGTTTTTTTCCCAAAATATAATCTGTGTCTCAAACCCTTAAATTAGCATAAACGATCTGCAGCTCTTCGTGTGAAGCTATCAACGGAAAGGCAAAAACCAACCGCGGATCACGCGGGCACATAAGCGACTGCACATAGGCCGAAGCCCTGCAATTACTGATAAATCCGCCTTGGGAAAAGCTGCTGAATGGTATTTTCATTGTGGCAAAAGTAAAAAATAAATGTACTTCAATGAAAACAATTATAATAATTTAATATTGTTTTGAATAGTCTTCAAAAGCCTTGTAAATCAGATTTTTATCTGCTTTTTTTCCGTAAACGGGCCTGCCAATTGCTTCCAGCAGCACAAAATGTACTTCGCCATATTCATTTTTCTTGTCGTGTGTAAGTAATTTCGTTATTGCCCCGATGTCGTTTGCACTAAACGAAACTGCCGGAAACAGTGAACTGATAACGGTTTTTATCTCGCGGTACTCCTCCGGCTGAAGAAGCCCTTGTTCGGTACTGATAAATGCTTCAAGTATCATACCGATGGCGATGGCTTCACCGTGCAGCAAGAAGGGCATTTCTTCATTTTCAAGGCAATACGATTCTATCGCGTGGCCAAGTGTATGCCCAAAGTTGAGGACTTTGCGCAACCCTTTCTCTAACGGATCTTGCGAAACAATTTCGTTCTTTATGTCTACCGAACGGTGTATGAGCACATCGAGATCGTCCGAAGTGAGGCTTTCCAGATCGGTAAAATTATTCCAGTAGCCGCGATCGGCAATCAGGCCGTGCTTTAGCATTTCTGCCAGGCCTGAACGCATTTCCTGCTGTGGTAGCGTTTGCAGGTACGTGGTGTCGATAAATACCGCCTTTGGATTGGTTATGACCCCCACCTGGTTTTTCAGGCTGCCCAGGTCGACCCCGGTTTTTCCTCCAATAGAGGCGTCTACCATTCCTAATAAAGAAGTAGGCACGTTTACAAAGTCGATGCCCCGCTTAAAAGTTGCTGCGATAAAACCACCCAGATCCGTCACCATTCCTCCACCAACATTTATGATGATACTTTTCCTATCGGCGCCTATTTCAGCCAAAGCTTCCCATACCTGTGTGCAGGTTTCGATGGTTTTGTTTTGCTCGCCGGCTTCGATTTCGATTATCTCGATAGGAACCTCGGTAGCAAAAGCGCCTAATAGTATAGGAAGGCAGTGTTGCGACGTATTAGAGTCCGCGATCAGTATCGCCATTGAGTACTTCGCGGGCCGTACCAGTGCAGACAATTCGGCATATACTTTGTCGTTAAAATATACAGGGTAGTGGGGTGTATTAATAGTTGTCATCCGGCATTAAATAAATCGCAAAATAAAGTATTTTGAAAGATAAAATCTTGTAGGACGTGTTTATATTTGCATAAAATTTTTCAGATATTTCAAATGGAAAAGATCTTCAACAACACCGCTTCTGCATTTGCATTAAAAAGCGATACCGAGCTGGACAGGGCTTATTTTTTGTTTAAGATGATTGCTTCGGAACCGTTAGTCAGAATAGGGACCGCAGTTACCAATTTTGCGCTTAAGGTACACCTTCCTGTAGAGGGGCTTATCCGGGCAACGGTATTTGACCATTTTTGCGGTGGTACTACCGAGGAAGATTGTCTGCCGGTAGTGGATAAGATGTACACCAAAAGGGTATCGTCGGTGCTTGATTATTCGGTAGAAGCGAAAGAAGATGAATCTGAATTTGACAAAGCGCTGGAGAAAACATTAAAGACCATTGTATTTGCCAAAGAACGCGATGCCATCCCTTTTGCGGTGTTTAAGCCAACGGGCTTCGGGCGTTTTGACCTGTATGTAAAGCTGGGAAAGGGTGAGCCGTTTACCATTGAAGAAGCTGACGAGTGGAAAAGGGTTACCGAACGTTTTGATAAAGTATGTAAGGCAGCGCACGACGCGGATGTAGCGTTGCTGATTGACGCAGAAGAAAGCTGGATGCAGGATGCGGCGGATAACCTGGTGGCAGACATGATGCGTAAATATAATAAGGAGAAAGCAATTGTATTCAATACGCTGCAGATGTACCGCTGGGACAGGCTGGATTACCTGAAGAAGCTCCATGAAGAAGCAAAAACGGAAGGCTTTTACATTGGTATGAAGATCGTGCGCGGTGCATATATGGAGAAAGAAAACAAGAGGGCAGAGGAGATGGGCTACATTTCGCCGATCTGTATATCTAAGGAAGCAACCGACATTAATTATGACGATGCGATTGCTTATATGATTGACCACATTGATACGATGGCGATTTTTGCGGGTACCCACAACGAGGAGAGTTCGTACAAGCTCATGAAAATGATGCAGCACAAAGGCCTCGCCCCAAATGATAATCGCATCTGGTTCGGACAGCTGTATGGAATGAGTGACAACATTAGCTTTAACCTGGCTGAGCATGGGTATAACGTAGCTAAATATCTACCATTCGGGCCTGTGCGTGACGTGATGCCTTACCTGATACGCAGGGCAGAAGAGAATACGTCTGTAGCCGGACAAACCAGCCGCGAACTCAATCTGATTTCAGCCGAACGCAAACGCCGCAAGCTTGCCGATTAATAATATACACATTTAGTTATAATGAAATTTTCACACCGTCTTGCCTATTATTTGTTTGGAGTTTTACTGGGCGTACTGTTTTTAATGTTCTTCCTGAAAAACAAAAAGGCTGAGTTTTGCTATCTGCCTAATTGCCGTGTACTTAAAAACATCCGCAGTAAAGGGATGACTTATTCGCCGCAGGCAGAAAAGAAAATGAACGAGAAATGGGTTACCCTCGAGGATATAAAAAATATTACAGAACACGGTGATGTTGATTTTTCGCGAAGCAACAAAAAAGTCGACGGAGGCAAGCTTTACGTGATAGAAGGTAAAACGCTTAAGAATGAAGCGGTTGAAATCGAAATGATAAATTTCGATTCTAAGGTGGAGCTCCGCGACGTAAAAAAAATATAATTTTCTCGCGAAAACCCTTGCAAATACAAATAACACGCTTATATTTGCACTCGCAATAAGGAACTGAAACAGTTCAGGATTGCAGAAATATTGGGGCGATTAGCTCAGCTGGTTCAGAGCATCTCGTTTACACCGAGAGGG
>JAGKWW010000034.1 GCA_021151665.1 Flavobacteriaceae bacterium | reverse complement strand
ATTTAACGTTCTTAATTTTTTACAAAATAAACCCCCTGAGCTTATGTGCAATTGCTGAATTAGTATATTTGCATCTTACACTAAACTGTTAAAAAGTGATACAGCTTCACGATAAGCAATTTGTTCCTTTCATTACTGCCGGTGAAATTCAGGACGCTATTGCCAAAATGGCAACGCAGGCAATGGACGACCTTAAAGATGAAGTTCCTGTCTTCATAGGGGTTTTAAATGGTGCATTCATGGTAGTTTCAGATTTTATGAAACACTATAAAGCGCCCTGCGAAGTAAGCTTCGTGAAACTTTCTTCGTACGAAGGAACGCAAACTACAAATTCGGTAAAAGAGCTCATAGGGCTTACTCAAGACCTTGCGGGGCGAACCGTTGTTGTTATAGAGGATATTGTTGATACCGGGAATACGATAGAAGAACTGGTGAGAATGTTTGAAGGCAAAAATGTAAAGCAACTGAAATTTGCCACGCTTTTCCTGAAGCCGGAGGCTTATACCAAAGACATTCCGCTGGACTATGTAGGCTTTGAAATACCCAATAAATTTATTGTGGGCTTCGGCCTTGATTATGACGGGCTGGGACGCAATATCCCCGAGATTTACCAATTGCAATAGAACAATCACACATACACACACAAACACAACCATGATCAACATTGTATTATTCGGAAAGCCGGGCGCGGGAAAAGGTACCCAGGCAGAGATATTAAAGGAGATGTACAGCCTGAAGCATATTTCTACAGGCGATGTATTTCGCTATAACCTGAAAAATGAGACTGAGCTTGGAAAGCAGGCTAAGGCTTTTATGGACAGGGGAGACCTGGTGCCGGATGAGCTTACTATAAAAATGCTTCAGGATGAGGTGGAAAAGAACCCGGATACAAAGGGATTCCTGTTCGATGGTTTTCCACGTACCAAAGCACAGGCCGAAGCGCTGGATAATTTTCTTTTTGGCAAAGGCTGGAAAGTAAACGCTACCATTGCGCTTGAGGCCGATGACGAGCAATTAGTGCAGCGACTGCTTGAAAGGGGAAAAACCAGTGGCCGCGCCGATGACCAGGATGAAGCGCTTATCCGTAACCGTTATGAGGAATATAATGCCAAGACAGCACCGCTTTTAGAATTTTACAAAGCCCAGCACAAACTTTATGAAGTAGATGGAGTGGGCGAAATATCCGATATTACAGCGCGCATCAGTGCTGTTCTCGACCAGCTAACTTAAAACCCGGCATTTGGAAATAGCTATAATATTATTCCTGATCATTTTAAACGGCCTGTTCTCTATGAGCGAGATCGCGCTTATCTCTGCGCGAAAGAACCGCCTGGAAACATCGGCCAAAAAAGGAAATAAAAGCGCGCAGGCAGCGCTTGATCTTGCCAACTCACCTAACAAATTCCTCTCTGCAGTGCAGATAGGTATTACCCTTATCGGCATATTGACCGGTATCTATTCAGGCGATAATATTACCGACGACGTTCAGGCATTTGTGTCGGGCTATCCCGCACTTCAGCCTTATGCACACAACCTTGCCGTGGGTATAGTGGTAGTAGTACTGACCTTTTTCTCGCTGGTTTTGGGCGAACTGCTCCCCAAAAGGATCGGGCTTACGTATCCGGAATCGATTGCCAAAACGGCGGCGCTTCCTATGAAATATGTATCTGTAGTTACGGCACCATTCATCTGGCTGCTTACCACATCTACAGAGTTTTTAATGAAGCTGCTTCGCATACGCCCGACCGCGGATGGAAAGGTGACTGAGGAAGAAATCAAGGCAATCATCAAAGAAGGTACAGAAGGTGGTGAAGTGCAGGAAATAGAGCACGACATCATGGAGCGTGTTTTCCATATCGGCGACAGAAAGGTGAATTCGCTGATGACGCACCGCAAATCGGTGGCGTATCTTTCTACAGATGATAAAATAGACAATATCCGCGAGATCATGCTCGAGGAGCTGCATTCGGTATATCCGGTTTGCCAGGATAATAATCTGGACGACGTAATAGGAGTTGTGCTGCTTAAAGATATTTTTGCAAGCTATGAGAACCCGGAGTTCAGGCTCGAAAGTATACTTAAGGAGCCGGTGTACCTAATTGAGCATACATCTGCTTACAAGGCGCTCGAGATATTCAAGAAAACCAAGGTGCATTATGCGTTGGTAACCGATGAGTACGGGATTTTCCAGGGAATCATCACACTGAATGACATCCTTGAGGCGTTGGTTGGCGATGCGTCAGATTTTTATGATGACGAATTCCAGCTTGTCGCGCAGGAAGACGGCACCTGGATGGTAGACGGGCATTACCCGCTGCATGACTTCCTTACCTATTTTGACCTGGATGAGCTTACGACCGATTATGAAGTGACAACGGTAAGCGGGCTTATTATGACAGAGCTTTCTTATATACCTAAAGAAGGGGAGAAGCTATCGTGGAACCTCTTTGAACTCGAAGTTGTGAAAATGGACGGTGTAAAGATCGACAAGGTTCACGTCCGTTCGCTGAAAGAATAATTTAAAGCTCCCTTACTATAGGGAGCTTTTTTTTGGAGTTTGGCCGCCGAAAATTAGCTTGCCTGCTTATTGTAAAAAATGATGTAGCTTTGCACGCTGAGCGAAAGCGTTACAAAAAAGATAGCAATGACAGAAGGGAATTTTGTAGATTACGTAAAGATATACATATCTTCCGGCAAAGGAGGAAAGGGATCTACGCACCTGCACCGTGAGAAATTTATAGAAAAAGGAGGCCCTGACGGTGGCGATGGTGGCCGTGGCGGCCACGTATACCTTGTGGGTAATAAAAGCCTGTGGACACTTTTCCATCTTAAGTTTGCGCGCCACATTAAAGCCGGCCACGGCGGCGATGGCGGTAGTGCCCGCAGCACCGGGGCAGATGGGGAAGATAAATTCATTGAGGTTCCGCTTGGTACGGTAGTGCGGGATAAAGAGACCGAAGAGATACTTTTCGAGATCACAGAGCACGGCGAAAAACAGATTGTTGCCAAAGGTGGCAAGGGCGGATTAGGCAACTGGCACTTTCGGAGCTCTACCAACCAAACCCCGCGTTACTCGCAGCCCGGTATGCCGGCAGAAGAGCGCGACATTATCCTTGAGCTTAAAGTACTGGCCGATGTTGGGCTTGTAGGCTTCCCGAATGCAGGTAAAAGTACGCTGCTTAGTGTGCTGACCTCGGCTAAGCCAAAGATTGCCGACTACCCGTTTACTACGCTAAAGCCCAACCTGGGCATTGTGGCGTACCGCGATTTCCAGTCGTTTGTGATTGCCGATATTCCGGGGATTATAGAAGGCGCTGCAGAAGGAAAAGGCCTCGGCCATTACTTCCTGCGTCATATTGAACGCAACTCGACCCTGTTGTTCCTGATACCGGCCGATACCGATGACGTTAAAAAAGAATATGATATCCTGCTCGACGAATTAAGGAGGTATAACCCCGAATTGCTCGATAAAGACAGGCTTATAGCTGTTTCTAAAACCGACATGCTCGACGATGAGCTGAAGGCCGAAATGAAACAACAGCTGGACAAAGATTTTAAAGGGATTCCGTACCTGTTTATTTCTTCGGTAGCCCAGCAGGGACTCACCGAGCTGAAAGATAAGCTGTGGCAGATGCTGAATACCTCGATAGAGTAAAAAACGCCTCCTGACAAGGAGGCGTTTTTTATTGGTAAAGTACTGTTCGAATATTTATCAGCGTATTTTCAGCCTTAGTATAATCAGGCCTCTCTGGGAGCATACACGTTTCAGCCGCTTCCCTGATGTCATCTACTAATTTCTCCGAATATTCAATGATATCATCGTAATCCATTTTACCGGCTTTAATGTCAAGAAGCTCCTGTCTGTTGGCCACCTTTACGTTTAATTGTCCGGTTGAGAGTATGTTATAACCCGACTGCAGCAGCCTGATCGTATGCATCATGTTTTTAGAATCGTAATTCTTACCATGTTCCCGGTTTGTATTATACCGGTCTTCATTTCTTTTTTCTATCCATTCCCAATATTGAGTATAATCTTTAGAATATGTTGAGTACGCATCGTGGTTACAATGCAGGTAGGCGACCGGTGTTTCGGTTTCGGGGACTGATGATAGCTGTACCTGGTTTGACAATGCGCTTTTAATAATCCCTCTAAAACCAAGACGGTCATCCGTATCATAAAAAAGCGCATATAGGTCTTTCGCGTGGGCTATTTTCACGAGTCCGCATTTCTCCTGCACTTTGTTTTCTAAATGAAGCCAAACGTTTAAAGGCAGGCTTCGGGAGCGGTCTACTACATAGCAAAAGTGCAGTAAATCTTTCTTTTCCAAAGCTACGGGCGTTACGATCTTTTTATTTAAACCTGTTGCTTTTCGTATCTGTCCGGCTGCATAGCCTGCAAACGTGTCTTTGCAAAGGCGTGAAAGAAAATCACCAATATGTATTGCATCTATAACCGGATGTTTGTACAAAATGCAATCTGCGGGTGATGCAAGGAGCTCAAGTATATTCGGGTTGTTTTTTAGCAATAATTCTATGAAACGCCCCAATTCGTAATAGACAATGTCATTGGTTTCATTATTCACCTGCGGAATGTATTCCAAGCCATAAAATTTTTCCTTCGGCAAATAAAATACTCCTTTGATATCGGTATCGGATGATTCTGTTTCCAACCCGAAACTACGGCTTCCGCTGATGGCCTCAAATAGTATAAGTCCGTTTTTCTTTAAATCGTCTATTGTCATTATTTCTTGATCTCCTCCCTGAAAAATTCTTCCAGCCGGGCATTTATTTTTTTGCCTGGTGTTAGCTTTTCGCTATTAGATTGGTTAAAGTGCAGTGTGTCATTCAGGAATTTAGTGATCAGCTTTTCCTCCGGGTGCAGGTATTTTTCATCCTGAACTGATTTTATCTCTATCAGGTGTTCAATAAGTTCACGCACCTGCGGTGGGGCAACCGGCAGTAGTTCGGCGAATGCCACGGGCGGAAACGTGTTATTGAGCACAATCCACTTCCCTGCCAATACGGTTCTAAGACCGTAGAAAAGGCTTTTAAGTTTTATATGTTCAAGGTTACAACTGCTTAAAAAGGTTTTTGTCGTGCCGAGATAATGATGCATCGTGGCTATAGGCGAGAAACAGTCATCTGCAAGTTCCTTCATCTGACTCAAAAATCGATCATCAGTATAATATGTAAGGGGCGAATGAAGCCATTCGATTAGGGGGGCATTAGACTTTGCCAACAGTCTCAAGGCCTTCGCAAGATCCCATCCGGACCCATCAAGGTCCTGATCAGTCATAAACTCAATTGTGTCGGGCTTGTCCCAGAGCTGAAGGTAATAATCAACGTGGCTCTTGTAAATAAAACGGATGTCGAAGTCACTGTCGGGCGATGCAAATCCCCACGCCCGGCTTCCCGATTCCACGGCGTGCAGTATTGAAATATTATGTTTACGCGCCGTGTCGGCAAGAGTTTCAGATATAATGGCTCGCATCGTTTTAGTTTGACAGCTAAAATACAAAAACCAAATTAACGCGTAATAAAATGCATGGCAGTCGTGAAACTTTGCGATTTTACCAAATCCTCAAAATAAAGTATCTTCGCAACTATAAACTGAAAAGTTGATAACGCCGGTGTAACAAAACAGAGAATCGGCTACTTATCAGCCATAACTATTAACTTTATTTCGATTCGGATGAAAAAACTGATTCTGTTCCTTACCATGTCGCTCATGGTACTGCCTGTAAGGGCCGATGAGGGAATGTGGTTCCTGATGTTCATTGAGCGCCTTAACCACAGGGATATGCAAAAAATGGGCCTCCAGCTTACAGCAGAGGAAATCTACAGCATTAACCACCACAGCCTGAAAGATGCTATTGTGCAATTTAACGGCGGCTGTACCGCCGAAGTAATTTCTAAAGACGGGCTTGTGCTTACCAACCACCACTGTGGCTACGATGCTATTGCCGAACTTTCTACACCGGAAGCCAACTATCTTAAAAACGGCTATTGGGCTGCCAACCATGGTGCAGAGCTTAAGCCTAAAGAACTGTACGTGCGTTTCTTTGTGCGTATGGACGACGTAACAAAACGCATCCTTGGCAAGCTAAATGATAAGATGACCGAGCAGGAGCGCGAAAAAGCGATCCAGCAGGAGAGTGCCCTTATTGAAAAAGAGAATAACGAAAACGGCAAATATACTGTGTCGGTTCGTTCGTTCTTCCAAGGCAACGAGTTCTACTATTTTGTTTACCAGGATTATAAAGATGTTCGCCTTGTAGGTACGCCGCCGGAGAGCATTGGGAAGTTTGGTGGCGACACAGACAACTGGGAGTGGCCCCGCCATACCGGGGATTTCTCTATGTTCCGTATTTATGCGGATGCTAATGGCAACCCGGCTGAATATTCTACTAGTAATGTGCCGCTTAAGCCGAAATACTATCTTCCTGTAAGCCTTAAAGGTGTGAAAGAGGGAGATTTCGCCATGATCCTGGGTTACCCCGGCCGCACCAATCGCTGGATGCCATCGGGAGGTATAGAGCAGAACGTGAAGTTTGCTTACCCTGCATGGGTGGAAGCCTCTAAGCTTGGTATGGATAAAATGAAAGTGCATATGGATAAGAGCGACAAAGTGCGCCTTAACTATGCATCTCAATATGCAAGCGTGGCCAACTACTGGAAGAACCGCCAGGGGATGATCGATGCGCTTACCAAGCACAAAACCGCCGCTACAAAAGCTAAGGCTGAAGCTGAGTTCAACAAATGGGCTAACAAACCGGAGAACAAGGCCAAGTATGGTGATGTTATCGCTACGCTGAACAACTATTATTCTAAGACCAATGAAAAGGCGCGCCATGATAACTATCTTGTAGGTATGCTCCGCACGAGCACGTATGCTGCACTGCCGTACAGCCTTGGCCGTGGGCTTGAGGTGTATGCCAATGCCGGTGAAGCACAGCGTAAAGAAATGCTGCCACAGCTTCAGGAGGGTATTGAAGAGTCGTACAAAACGCTTTACGAGCCACTTGAAAAAGATGTACTTGCTGCACAGCTGCACCTGTATGCAACAAAATCTACCGGTTATGAGATTGCACCGCTGGTTGCCAAGATCGGAAAAGAGAACAATTACGACTATACAAAATATGTGAACGATGCTTTCGCGAAAAGTATGTTCAGTTCGAAAGAAAAAGTGGAGGCTTTCCTGAAGAACCCGGATGCCAATGCGCTTAAAGCAGATCCGCTATACCTTCTTTCTGCCGACCTGCTTACAAAATACAGGGCTAAGAGCGACGAGCAGCAAAAGCTTGATGCAGATTTCAGCAAATCATTCCGCTTGCTTGTAGAGGGTATGCGCACAGCCAACCCGAAAGCAAAATATTATCCGGATGCAAACAGCACACTTCGCCTGACCTACGGTAAAGTACGCTCACTGCCTGCTGATAAGCGTAATGATGCTAAGGTAAATTACTACACTACACTTCAGGGTGTGGTGAACAAGTACAAGCCAAACGATGAAGAGTTCGACCTTCCGAAAAGGCTGATCGAACTAAACAACAAAAAAGAATATGGTCAGTATGGCGACAAAGCCGGCTACATGCCTGTAAACTTCCTTACTGATAACGATATTACAGGTGGTAACTCAGGTTCGCCGGTGCTAAACGGTAAAGGTGAGCTTATCGGTGTAGCCTTCGACGGAAACATCGAAGCTATGGCTGGTGACGTGATCTTTGATAAAGACCTTCAGCGCACCATCAACGTAGATATCCGCTATGTGCTTTGGGTAATCGATACCTTCTCTGGCGCGAAGCATATCGTTGATGAGATGACAATAGTTAGATAAGACTGGTAGATAAAAGACATCAGATAATAGAAGCCGCCCCGGACAGGGGCGGTTTTTTTATGGTGTTGCTGTAACCTTTACGCCTTTGCTATGTGCCGAAAATTCCGGTGCGTACATACTTTGCAGTGTTGTAATGCCATCCGAAAATTCCCCCGCGTTGTTTACCCTTACGTCATACTCCAGGATGTATGTCCCCCTCGGAATCCGGTCAAAGAAAAAATGCGTTGCGGCGTCGCGGGTACTCCGGTAATAGCCGAGGCCCTCGCTCCAATGGTAGCCTGAAAATACGTCGACTGGTTCAAAAGAGGAGGCGCGAAGGTCTTTGAGATGAACAAACTCCATATCTTCACCGACCGTTATTTTAAGCCTGATTGTTGCCAGATCGCCAACCTTAAGGGGGCTTCCGGCGCTTACCTTTTCAAGCACCATACCGTCGGTTCCGGAAGCCTTACGGTAGAGTTCTTTCGAAATATGCATAACGCCGCCGCTATCGTCCTTTATTTTATCAAGATCTTCAAAATACTGCCAGTAATAGCCGCCGTATCCCGGGCTTTTGGTGTTATTGTGTATGGTTACAGTTGCCATCCTGCTGTCAACCTCTTTAGCACTCCAGTTTTTTCTCAGCATTCCGTTTTCAGTTGCCGCATCGGCCAGCTCTGTCCCGTTCACTACAATGCTGGTGCTTTCTTTTCCATCCGGCACAGTCCAGTTGCTACCTTGTAGTAACAGTGCATAAATAGCCTCGGTAGTTGCCTTGGTGGTCGGCCAGCTGCTTTTTTGTTTCTGCCGTACCAGCCAAACCTTCATAGCCTCTAAGCTTGCCGTGTCGTTCGCAACTTCGGCAAATGCCTCAATAAGCATCGCCTGCACTTCGATGGGGGCAGTGTACCAATACCAGCCTGGTTTGTTTGCAATCCAGTACATGCCATATTCCTCATTCAGCGCCGCGGAATCTTTAAGATGGTCAATAATCTTTCTGGCTGTTTCAGGCTCGTTCATCCTTTTCAGGGTGATCGCGGCCATCGCCTTTTCGTAAAGAGTTAACGAAAGCCAGTCTTTTTTCAGGGCAGCTACAGATTTGCCTATTGTGTTTTTAAGCGCCTCGTCTGCCGGAAGGGAAGTGAGGTAAAAGCTTCTCGTGTACAGGTAATGAATATCCTGTATACCCGGCGAATGTGGCACGCTGGTATGTCCGGTAAAGGTATACTGCTGCTTATAATAGTCGTCAATGTATTTTACTGCGGAGGTAATCATATCATCAAGTTCCTTTGATTTTTGAGCGGCCCCCAGTTTCTGAAGGTGGCCAAAGCCTGCTATAATATGCCGGGTGATGTACGGGTTTTCACTTCCGCCTTCAAACCACACAAAACCACCACCTGGCTGCAGTTTGAGCCTGAGTTTTTTAAATGTCGCGTCGAGGGTGTTTTTCATCTTGTCCAGATCGAACAACAATGCGACCCTGTTATTGCGCACCGCTTCATCGGCAGTGTCCAGCACCCAGGGCGTTTCGGCCATAAGTGCCGATTTTAATTCCGGATTTTGCTCAAGGCGCCCCAGGGAATTTCCGCTTTTACGCCATTCTTCCATCACCTTTTTAATTTTCGGGTTGGCCTCCAGTATATGGCCCGCCAAAGCATTGGCGTAGTAGCGGCTGAAAAGCTGCTCAGCACATTCATGCTCAAACTCCATGAGATACGGCAGGCTTTCTACGGCCGTCCACACAGGGCTGGCAGAATATTGCAGCGTAAGGCCTTGATTCACAAGTGTAGAGGATGCTGAGGTTTTCAGGTTTTCTATCGTGAAGCTTTTCGTTGCTCCGGGCTTTACCCAAAGTGACTTGCTTTCGGTAACCATGATGCGGTTAGGCAGCACCGGCAGTATGTTTTCTTCACCATCGGTATAATTGCCGGCTTTAGCGGCAATCTTATACTGCAGCCCTTCCATGCCTAATGGGATCTTTACCTGCCAGCTTACCGTAACCGAGCCATTGGCAGGCAGGGTGAATGTTTTCATATTGCCGGTATTACCTGTGGCGGCGTCTGCGTTATCCAGCGTCACAGCGTCTGATAACTGCAACATAGCAGTGCCCTCTTTGGCTTCGCCCGTCAGGTTGGTTATCTTTGCCATTAGCACAATGTTGTCACCTTCCCGCAGAAAACGTGGCATATTGGGCACAACCATCAGTTCCTTTTGCGATACAAATTCTTCTTCATAATATCCAAACATGGCGTTGCGGTCATGGGCAACCATCCGCAGTTTCCATCGGGTTAGCGCATCGGGAGTAGTAAACCCAAAGTCGACATTTCCGTCTTTGCCGGTAGTAAGGTGTGGGTAGAAAAAAGCCGTCTCACTAAAGTTTTTCCTGGCCTGTACTTCCTGTAACGTAGCCAGTGCTTTTACGGCATTTTTGGTGCTGACAACAATTACACCGTTTGCTCCCCGGTTGCCATAAAGTGCCGTTCCCGACGCGTCTGTAATTACGGTAACCTGTGCAATGTCGTCTGGCTTCAGCGCTCGGAACTGGTCTGATGTCATGGGTACGCCGTCAATTACAAACAAAGGTTCAGGATTGCCGCTAATGGAACCAGACCCTCTTAATATCACAGTAGTTCCCCCGCCTGGCTGCCCATAGCCGGACGCTATGTTAAGTCCGGGGATCTGGCCTTGTAATGTTTGTAAAGATGTGGCATTTGGCCTGCCTTCAATTATTTTTGATGTAACAGTTGTCGTCGCTACACTCAGGTACGATTTTGTAGTTGTGCGGTATGCTTCCACTACAAGTTCTTCTAATCGCGACACATCATCCTGAAGGATTACGTCTAATGGCACTCCTTTTTTTACGGGTAAAGTGATGCCCTGCATCCCAATGTAGCTAAAATAGAGATGCGACGTTTCAGGGACATAAATCTTATAGTTGCCATCAAAATCTGTCCGCACACCTTCTACAGTTCCCTCAATAGCTACGATTACTCCGGGTATAGGCATTCCCGATACATCCGTTACTGTCCCGGTAACCTCGATGGTATTGCCGCCTTTACCGGGCTTGCGTAAATATCGGTAGATAAAATTAACATCGGCGCGGTTGATATTAAATCCATACGTATAAAGCTGGTCGTCAAATACTGGTACAGACAAGTAGTCCTGATCAGCTTCGTACTCCAGCCGGTTAGTCCCTTCGGTATAAATATCCGATTCGGGTATGTAAATATCATACTCCTGTGCTTCGGGTAGACTCCACTCCCTTCTCGAAAAAGAATCGAGCGAGGCGTCGTACATGGATGCCAGTACCTCGGCGCCAGCCCGTTTGCCATTTTTTATATTGAAGGACCACCTTACGGGATTACCGGGCATTAGTTTACTGGTAATGGATACCGGTTCTATTGTAAGGTGTGCCGGGTCGCTGTCCTGTACATACAATGGAAATGACTCGTGGAAAACCCGGTTTTGCCAAACAGTTTCTATCAATATTTTTAGTTGTCCGGGCCGGCTTGCGGGTATTTTTACCGTTATGGGCTTTTGGCCGACAAGAGCATCGACAGATTTTATCTTCCGGCCATCGTTATGCCGGATAACCGTGTAGAGTTTATTCAGCGGAGTGCAGAGGGTTAACGCGACATATCCGTCTTTATAAAAATCTGTATTAGCTATGCTGCACGCCAATACCTTTCCTTTCCGTAACGGAGCCCTTCCGTTTCTTGAAATCTCTATGATACTTGATGCTTTTTCCTCTAAAGTGTCATTGGCTGTGGCTATAAATTCCAGTTCATATTGTCCTGCGCCAAATCCTTCAGCAGGTATTTTAAGCGTCGTTTCGCCCTTGAAGCTTACACTTTCCCCAAATACTTTTTCGCGCTCGGGCGGCGTATCCTCCTTATAATCTAAGTAAGGAAACAATTTAGAAAATTCCTCTTTATTGATAAGTGTTGCTTCAGGAAACAACCAGTGCCGTTTAAGCCGGGGCTGCTCGATATTCTTTACCCGGTAGAGGGTCAGCACACCTTTCACCGCTTTGGGCTCACTATTATTATTGTATGCCCGAAGCGGAATATCTAACATTTTAGGATTTGTAAAAGCAGATTGGCTGTCTATCGAAAGAACAAGTAAAGGCCCGCCCACCGTTATTGATAGGTTCGCTTCCCGCACTTCTCCACGGCTGTCGGTTACCGTTGCAATCGCCCGGTAAGTGTCCGTTTTATCAGCGCCTTCTTTTTCCCCCTTTGGCACAAAACATATTGTAAAAGATCCATCATCTCCGGTTTGTACTTCATCCTTTTCAGACGGCGCTTCGGGTACAGGAAATGCTGACGGTCTTGTAACAACATATTTTACCGATGCCCCTGCTATTGGTGCACCGCTGTAGCTTTTTGCAACACCTTTAAGGATGACTTCTTTGCCGAATAAAAGGTCTCCTTTCGGTTTTTCTAACGTTACCTCAAATGTGGGTCGTTTGTATTCTTCTACGCTGAAGGAAGCATATCCGTTGTGAAACCTGACGTCGGGGTCGTCCCAGAATGGATGTTCATCTTCTTTATACTCTTCATCCTCGCTTACTTCAATATTAAATTGCCCTGTCAGCCCGTCTTTTGGAATCACAAAGATTCCGGTAAAAGAGCCCATTTTATTCACCGGCAGCCGTTGTACCGAAGCTTGTTTTCCGGAGGCATCTGTAATTTCTACATGAACGAATATGTCTTTTACTAAAGACAACTTTTTGCCTATCTGCTGCGTAACAACGCCCTTAAAATATATCGTTTGGCCCGGCCTGTAAATTGCCCTGTCCAGATAGAGCTGCACACTCGCCTGTTTACCTTCCCTTTCGCTATCGTTATAGTACCGGCCAGTACCCGCCATGCTTAGGGTGTCGCTGCCGTTAACGATAACCGATTCATCCATGTTTACACGTTTAGTGAATGTTGTGGTATTTATGGTACCACTGGCATCGGCAGGATACCTGATCCCGTTGTACAGAAGAAACGAACCCTTTTGCGGTGCTCCGGTTTCAATATTCCTGACGTAAATAATGTTTTCATCCGGGTAGTCGTCAGTATTTACCGTCGTGTTGGTGACCTGGATGAAATCTGCAGGTGCGGGCTCAGTTGCGTTATCCGGCGTAATCTCGATCCTGTAAAACCCTGTTGGTAAAGCCGGCAGTAATAGTTCTGTGCTATGTTCAAAATAGTCATCGCTCTTTCTGTTCAGGTAATACCATTTTTCGGTAAATGGTTTCGGCGTTGCCAGACTGTAATAATCCCTTTTCTTTTTACGATTGCTGAAAAAGCTTCTGTTTGTTTTATAAATACGGACCACTACCGAATCAACATTGGTGTGTTCAAGCAATGCCAGCGTTGGCTTTCCAGGCGGATTGTACACTTCGGAAGTCAGGGTTGCCTTTTTCTGAAGTATCGTTTTCCGCAGGTTGAACGCGCTTGGATAGAGGTCGGTTTTTCCCTTCATTAGGAATTCATCTGCAATTTCAAGCGCGATCTTACGGTTTTCCGGGGCTTTAAATTTGTCAGACATCCGGTAGTAAATCTCTGCGGAGGCAAACCGCGCGTGCCCGGCAAAATAGCTTTCCTTCCACTCCTTAGATATTATATTTAGCGTTGCGAGATAAGGTGCGTTTGCGCAATAATTATTGCTTAAAGAATTATATGCAAACCGCAGCCTTCGCAAAACCGAATTCTGGTAATGCAATGCATCCTTTTTGCGGAGATAAAATTCTTCCAGATCCCTGCAAAATAGCAGTTTTTCTTTGAAACCAGATTTGTCGTCTCCGCCAGCAATATCCAACGCTTCAGCCTGAAGTGTAACGCCAAAAAACTTTTCAGGATTTGTGATATTAAGCTTGTAGCGGCTTGCATCCAGATAGCGGCCCGCGAGAAAATCATAGAGCGAGCGTTCGAATGTTGAGGAGGATCCGCCAAAGTCGATTATTTCACGGTATTGTGTTAGCGGAACTTTGTACAATTCTTCGCGATGCGCCAGGCTGCGTTTCCAGGCCAGGTCGATTTCTGTCTTGAAATTAAAAACCGTCCACGTGCTGAAATCTTCTCCCGCAGGCTCTGTGGTCGCTGTACGAGTATCATAAGTATAGCGCTTAGCATTATACAAATCGGTAAGCATGGTCGCGTACACGCTTTCGAGGATGGCTTTGGTAGGTAGTGTCGCTACCTTTCGCTCTTGGGCAAGGCTCTCAAAAATCAACTGTCCGGCATTTTCATTGAGTACCATCAGGTATTTAGACCGGAAGAAAAAAGATTTGATGATCTGCGGTTCGTTACGGTTCTTTTCAGCAAGCTTGTAAATGCTGTCGGCGGCCAACATTGCTTTTTGGGTGAGGCCTTCCTGTTCGTATTTCAGGACATTGGCCCATCGGGCGGTATATTCCTGCGAACGCATGCATAAAGCAAACATCAGCAGGCAGGCGGTTAGTAGATGTTTCATTGGTTGGTTAAAAAGTGAACAATATACTATAAAATATACTTCGGCAAGGTAATGGTGTCATTACATTTTATAATTTTGAACACTATCACCCTGCAACTTAAGAGCGATATAAATCGTGAAAGGTTGGGGCCTAATCAAAATTTAATGCGGACACACTTTATAGCTATCGGCGGCGCTGCCATGCACAACCTTGCGCTTGCCCTTCACGGAAAAGGATATCAGGTAACCGGCAGTGATGATGCCATTTTTGAACCCTCGCGCACACGCCTTGAGAAAAAAGGGCTGCTTCCGGCAGAAATGGGCTGGTTCCCTGAAAAAATAACAGCTGATATTGAAGCGATAATCCTCGGGATGCATGCCAAGCCCGACAATCCTGAACTTTTAAAGGCACAGGAGCTCGGCCTGAAAATATACTCTTACCCCGAATTCCTTTATGAGCAGAGCAAGGACAAAACACGCGTGGTTATTGGCGGCTCTCACGGAAAGACTACCATTACCAGTATGATTCTACACGTCATGAACTTTCATAACATTGCGGTAGATTATATGGTGGGCGCCCAGCTGGAAGGGTTTGATACAATGGTACACCTTACCCAGGAAAACGACTTCATTGTGCTGGAAGGCGATGAGTATCTTTCGTCTCCAATGGATCGCAGGCCGAAATTTCACCTGTACCAGCCAAACATTGCGTTGATAAGCGGCATAGCATGGGATCATATCAACGTGTTCCCAACCTACGAAAAATATGTGGAGCAGTTCGAGATCTTTATCCAACAGATCACCAACGGGGGCATCCTTATCTATAACGAAAACGACAGCGAGGTAAAGCGTGTTGCCGAGGCCGCTGCCAACCCGATACGCAAGATACCTTACCACACGCCGGAATATTCTGTACAGGATGGCGTAACGCTTCTGGAAACGCCTGAAGGCCCTATGCCAATAGAAGTGTTTGGCGCGCATAACCTTAACAACCTGGCCGGCGCCAAGTGGGTATGCCAGTGCATGGGTGTAGATGAAGCGGACTTCTATGAAGCCATTGCGACCTTTAAGGGGGCGAGCAAGCGCCTGGAGAAAATAGCAGAGAATGGTAAAAATGTAGCCTATAAGGATTTTGCGCACTCACCAAGCAAAGTGGCAGCTACAACAAAAGCGGTTAAGGAACAGTACCCTGAAAGAAAGCTTATTGCGTGCCTTGAGCTGCATACCTACAGCAGCCTGAATGCAGAGTTCCTGAAAGAGTATGAAGGCGCCCTTGATGCGGCCGATGTGGCTGTGGTATTCTACAGTCCCGATGCGGTGAAGATAAAGCAGCTTGAAGAGGTAACCTACGAGCAGATCGCCAAAGCATTTAACCGCGAAGATCTGGTGATCTATACCAACCCTGCGGCGTTTAAAGAATACCTGTACCACCTGAAGTATGACACCGAGGGCGTGGCGCTGCTGCTAATGAGTTCCGGTAATTATGGCGGACTTAATTTTGATGAGGTTAAAACGTTATTGTAATAAAGCAGGGTGTTTGTAGTTATGATATTACAAATAAACCAACTTTATGAAAAACTTTTTAATTGCAGCTGCGGCACTTGTCGTTTTAACGTCGTGCTCAGATGAAGACCACGTTGTTCTAAATGAACCCTTCTTTAACCTCGCCGAAGGCAACGAATGGATTTATGACAGGTATTATGTCGACGAATCGTCCGGTTATTCGTATTCTGATTATCGGGATAGTGTCCGGGTTGAAGGCCAGGAAATTATTGACGGTTTGCCGTACTACATTGTAAATCATTACGGGCGTTTCAATTCGTCGGAATACCGCCTTGACATGGTTGAAAAATTGCGTGTTGACAGTAATGGGCATCTTGTTTATCAGAACGGGAAAATCATCCACCCGGGCACCGATACTTCTGTACAGGGCACATACGACTATATAGTAGAGGGCGATATAATTGGACAATTGCAGTATTCGCTAGAGCCACAAACCCAGCTCAATGTAGAGGGCCACTCATACAATGTTTATCCTTATTTGGGTTATTTTACATCGTCTGGCCAGCAACACACACCTGACGGGTTGGGC
This sequence comes from Flavobacteriaceae bacterium, assembly GCA_021151665.1. Classification (GTDB taxonomy): domain Bacteria; phylum Bacteroidota; class Bacteroidia; order Flavobacteriales; family Flavobacteriaceae; genus Flavobacterium. The sequence goes on along the minus strand of JAGKWW010000034.1, from coordinate 14,796 downwards.
GAGGTTACTTATTATCAGCCGGGATTAGGTTTAGTATTGTATAAGGCTAGAATAGTTGGTAGCAGTGATTACTTTAGGGAATACCGACTGATTTCCTACAATGTGCAGTAAAAACATTTTGAAAGCGCCTTCGGGCGCTTATTTTTTGTAGCGGTAATGCCCCGTGATGGTATATTCAAAAAGGCAGTCTTCCAGCTTTTGCCCACTGCCAATGTTGTGCACCATATAGTAGCGACCAGACAGCGCTTTTTTCGGCGAAACCATCCCGATATGCGTACGGCGGCTGGGTAGGAGCCAACTCACTACATCGCCCGGCTTATAATCGCTTGCCCGATTCGTTACCGGCAGCGAAGCTCCCTTCCGTGTAAAAAACACCCTGAGGTTGGGCACACGCCTGTGGTCAATATTAGTATCGGTAGTTTTTAGCCCCCATGATTGCGGATATTTAGAGAAGTTGCCCGCCATGTCTTCATGCACTTCCTTCTGCAGGTCTATTCCAACCTTTCTGTATGCCCGTATTATCACGTCGGTGCATACTCCCTTACCTTTTGGTACATCGCCCATTGGATATTTAATGGTGAAGTACGTGTTGTCATATTCAACATTATCTTTTGTAAGCGATAGTACTGCATCGGCTAGTTTGGTGTAGAACGCAGTGTCCTGGCTCAGCAGAAGCGTCATTGTAAATAAGAATAATATTTTTTGCATAAGTCGGCGGTTTACTTTTCAACGTAAAACGCTGCAATAAAAGTGTGAGTTGCCGCTGTTTCGTCAAAATAACTATCTTAGTGCCAAACCAACTAACGATGGAAGAAACACAAGGCGCCTTTTCGATAAAGTACTGGGCTGAAGACGACCAGCCAAGGGAGAAGCTGATGCTGAAGGGCAAGGCTGCCCTTAGCGATGCCGAACTGATCGCGATTCTTATCGGCTCGGGAAGCCGTAATGAGAGTGCCGTGGAGCTGAGCAAGCGTATACTGGCAAGCACCGGCAATAACCTGAATGCCCTGGGCAAACTTTCTATAAAACAACTGATGGAGTTTAAGGGGATAGGGGAGGCCAAGGCGGTAACTATTGCAGCAGCAATGGAGCTAGGCCGCCGGCGCCGCGAGGAAGAAACGGTCGAGCTGAAAAAAATAACTTCGAGTAAGGCCGTATTCGATATTATGCAGCCCATCATTGGCGAATTGCCACATGAAGAATTTTGGATCATTTATCTGAATAATTCCAATAAGGTAATCTATAAAACCCAGCTAAGCAAGGGCGGTATTACGGGAACCGTGGTAGATGCGCGACTCGTATTCAAGCTCGCCCTGGAACACAATGCTACCGGTATTATCCTTTCGCATAACCATCCGTCGGGTGTGTTGCAGGCCAGCGATGCCGATAAGCAGATAACAAAACAGCTTAAAACCGCAGGGCAGAGCCTGAGCATCAATGTGCTGGATCACGTCATAATAACCGAAAGAGGCTATCTCAGCTTTGCAGATGAAGGACTGTTATGACAGATGAAATGACTAATACATCGTAGGGAAGGAGGAACCGAAAATGGCTAATTCCTTTATCTGTAATAGTGATCGTAGCAGGTGCCGGCGTATCATTGTTATCCGGTACATCGGATATGGCAAAGGCCTATGCCGACGAGGCGCTCTTTAAAGAAGCGGTTGCCAAAGCTTCCAGCAACACCGAGGTTTCACAATCACTTGGAAGCCCGGAGCCTTTGAGTAAGATGGCAATCGCGGAAGGGAACACTGCCTATAACGCGGAACGGACTTTGATAAATGCCACGATAACCATAAAGGGTGAAAAGGGAAAAGGCAAACTCGACTTCTCTGCCCGGAAAAACTCCGGTGCCTGGAAATTTGATAAAATACAGGTCCGAATGAAAGACCCTGATAAAACGATACCTGTTTTGCCGTAGGTAAGGTTGTATTTACTAAGCTTTTCGCTAACTTGCAGGTTCTATTTGCAACCTGAATGATAACTACAAGCTCTATACGATTCTCTTACGGCGCGGGAACTGATTTTCACTTTCCGGATATTGCCGTAAATGCAGGAGAAACACTTCTTATAACGGGCGGCTCCGGCAAAGGTAAGACCACACTCCTGCACCTGCTGGGTGGGCTTCAGCAACCGGCATCGGGGTCGGTTATGATAAACGATACCGATATTGCGAGACTCTCCGGCCGCAAGCGTGACACTTTCCGAGGAAAGAACATTGGCCTTGTGCTGCAGCAGAATTATTTTGTGGCATCCCTCTCGGTTCTCGAAAATGTGGTGCTCGCGTCGTGGCTCGCATCAGGCAGCAAAGCAACTGCAAAAGCTAAGGAACTTTTAGGGCAGTTGGGCCTTAAAGACCAACTGCACAAACTCCCGTCGGCATTAAGCATAGGGCAGCAGCAGCGTGTGTCCGTAGCCAGGGCGCTTATCAACGAGCCTAAGCTCCTGCTGGCCGATGAACCTACCTCTAGCCTTGATGATGAAAATGCAGTTATCGTGGCCGACTTGCTTAGCAGCCTCGCAAAGCAGCACGGTGCAGCATTGGTAATTGTAACCCACGACCAAAGGCTGAAAGACCGTTTCCTTAACCAAATTACACTGTCATGATTACGCGTATCGCCTGGAAAAATATCTGGTACAAGCCGCTTAATACAGCACTTAGCATTATCCTGCTCACGGCGAGCGTGGCCATTATCACTACGCTTATCCTTCTGGAAGAACAATTTGAAAAGAAATTCAGCGATAATATCGAAGGCATTGATATGGTGCTTGGTGCGCAGGGCAGCCCCCTGCAGCTGATACTTTCGTCAGTATACCAGGTAGATTCGCCTACCGGCAACATTGATTATTCTGAAGCGAAAACATGGATGCACCATCCGTTTGTAAAAGAAGCAATCCCTCTGGCATTCGGAGATAATTACCGTGGGTTCCGCATTGTGGGGACCACGCCGCAATATCTTACCCACTACGGAGCTACCATGACTCAGGGAAAAACCTTCGGCAAAGATTTTGAAGTGGTTGTGGGAAGTGACATCGCCGAAAAAATGGATATAAAAGTAGGTGATAAGTTCTTCGGCTCGCACGGCGATGCCGCCGAGGGGGAAGTGCATGAAGACCATGCCTACCATGTAACCGGCATTGCATCGCGCACCGGTAAAGTTATTGATAATCTTATACTTTGCAATATTCCAAGCGTCTGGGCTATGCACGACCATGAGCATGAAGAATCTGCCGATGCGGGATCTGCCGAAGAACACGCCCATGAGCACGCCGAAGAAGCTCACGACCACGAACATGATCACGAAGACGCTGCTGTAAGTGAAGATGGTAAAGAAATCACCGCTGTGCTGATAAAGTTTCGGAGCAAAATGGGTATCGTTACCTGGCCCCGCCTGATACCGATGAATACAAAAATGCAGGCGGCTTCTCCTATATTCGAAATTAACAGGCTTTTCTCTTTATTTGGAATCGGGTTGCAGGCGCTGCAGTACCTCGCTTATGGGATTATGCTTATTTCGGGCATCAGCATTTTTATTGCATTGTACAATACATTAAAGGAACGTAAATACGAATTCGCACTGTTGCGGGTAAACGGCGCCAGCCGTATACAGCTGCTGATGCTCGTGCTTATAGAAAGCCTTCTTTTATGCGTTACAGGCTTTGTGTTTGGAACGATTGTTGGAAGGATAGCGCTGGGGCTGATTTCCGGCTCCTCCGAAAGCGAATTCAAAATGGCTTTCAATCCCTTTGAATTTGTCTGGGAGAAAGAGGGATATTTGCTGGGCCTCACTATCTTTGTGGGCGTCCTTGCGGCGGTTATCCCTGCTGTAAAGGCATATGGTTTAAATATTAGTAAAACACTTGCAAATGCGTAAGAGATATTTCGTGATGGTTGGGCTGGTGCTCCTCGGTTTTTTAGCGATGTCGCACAGCACCCCGGCTGTGAAAATGCCCAAAAGAACGGGAACAGGCAATGTTATCGTTTCAGATACACTAAGCTGGAAATTGCTGGCACAGATCAAGTACCTCAAGAAGCCCAGTAAGGATTATCCCGACGGAGTAATGTTTCCTGTAATCAATACAACGCTCAAAGCGAAACAGCATAAGCCCATCACTATGAGTGGGTTTATCATTCCGATAGACAATAAGAATTACGCGCTTAGCAAGAACGTATTTGCATCGTGCTTTTTTTGCGGACAGGCGGGACCGGAAACCATTATGGGGATAAAGTTCAAGAACCCGGGTATGAAGCTGAAGACCGACCAATATGTTACGCTGCAAGGCACATTCCGTTACAATGACTCTGATGTGGACGACTGGATCTACCATATAGAGAACGCCGTAATTACGAAAGGAAACTAATGAGGCTTACCAACAAGACCGATATTTTCTTTGACCTTGACCATACTCTGTGGGATTTCGAGAAAAATTCTGCGCTTACGTTTGAGCTCATTCTTGAAAAGCATAGCATTGATGTGGACTTTGATCATTTCATAAAAACCTATGTGCCCATAAATACGGCATACTGGAAACGCTTTCGTGATGGCGAAATAGACCAGGCACAATTGCGTTACGGGCGCTTTCGCGAGGCTTTTGATGTTGTTGGTACTTTTGTAGATGACAATACGATTACGCTGCTTTCTGAAGATTATATCACACAGCTGCCGCTTAACAATCACCTGTATGACGGTGCGCCCGAGATACTGGATTACCTGAAGGCAAAATATAATCTCCACATTATTACCAACGGCTTTAATCAGGTTCAGGCCGGTAAGCTGAAAAATTCAGGGATAGCGGGATATTTCACAACCGTTACAGATTCGGAAATTGCGGGATGCAAGAAGCCGCATGCCGGTATCTATGAGTTTGCAATGGCTGCAGCTGGTGCCGAAAAAGCAAAAGCAGTAATGATAGGGGACTGCATTGAGGCCGATGTGCAGGGTGCCCTTGATTTTGGCCTCGATGCGATTTATTTTAATGAATTCGGCCACGACACGCCGTCAACAGTGAAACAGGTGAAGCACCTCCTCGAACTTAAAAATTATCTATGATGAAAAAGATATTCCTCGCGTTTGCGTTTTTGTTATCTGTAGGTGTTACAGCCCAGGAAATAAACAATTACAAATACGTTATCCTTCCTGAAAAATTTGAGTTTCAGAAAGAGCCAAATCAGTATAATCTCAGCAACCTGACGAAAATGCTTTTGGAAAAATATGGCTTTGTAGTTTATTTTCCGAACCAGCAATATCCGGAAGACCTTGCCCTTAACCGCTGCAAGGCGCTGTACGGGGATTTGCTGAAAAAATCGAGTATGCTGGCTACCTCCCTGGTAATCGAGTTGAAGGATTGCCAGGGGAAAGTTGTTTACCGGACAGAAGAAGGTAAAAGCCGTGAAAAAGAATGGAAGAAGGCCTACTATGAAGCGCTAAGGTCAGCCGGCAATTCATTTGAGGGGCTCAATTATCATTATGATGAGACTGCTGCCGTTACAATAAGCAAGCCTGTAACGCGCACAGAAACTGTGGAGATATACGTACCTTCAAATCCTGCTCAGCCATCTGCCGGCAATACTATCAATTTGCTTACGGCCAAAAAACTGGCTAATGGCTATGAGCTCCTTGATAAGTCGGGGAGCAGTGTATTAAAAATGTTCAAAACCTCGCAACAGGATTATTACACGGCCCAAATGGAATCCCTGAATGGGGTAGTATTCAAAAAAGACGGGCAGTGGTATTTTGAATACTATGATAACGATAAGCTGGTCTCGCAGAAACTTAATATCCAGTTTTAGACATTAGACCATTAGACGTTCCGAGGTTTGGAGCGTTTCTAACAGTCTAAAATTCTAATAGTCTGTAAGTCTTAACTAATATCCATATTTCCCTTTCCACCGATTCCGCAAAAATTCCCGCGTGCTGTTTTCACGGCTGTTATTTCCCGGATCGTAGAATGCGGTATCGGCAATATCATCAGGCAAGAACTCCTGATCGGCAAAATTGTCGGTAAAATCGTGGGCATATTTATAATCGTCGCCGTACCCTAACTCTTTCATCAGTTTGGTTGGCGCATTGCGCAGGTGCAGTGGAACGGGCAGATCTCCGGTTTGCTTCACAATCTGCTGCGCTTTCCCTATGGCCATATAGCTGGCATTGCTTTTCGGCGAAGTTGCCAGATAGATAGCACACTGGCTAAGGATAATCCGCGACTCCGGATAGCCTATAGTGCTTACCGCCTGAAAAGCGTTATTTGCCATGATAAGGGCAGTAGGGTTGGCATTGCCAATGTCTTCAGACGCAAGTATCAGCATTCGCCGTGCAATAAATTTCAGGTCTTCACCACCTTCAATCATACGGGCCAGCCAATATACAGCGCCGTTGGGGTCGCTGCCGCGCATTGATTTTATAAAAGCGGAAATTATGTCATAGTGTTGCTCGCCGGTTTTGTCATACAAAACGGTGTTTTTCTGAACGAGCTGCATTACGCGTCCATTGGTAATCACGATATCCTCATCCTCCGAAGCATTAATTACCAATTCAAATATATTGAGCAGCTTGCGGCCGTCTCCGCCAGAAAGCCGGAGAAGTGCCTCAGTTTCCCTCAGGTCGATATTCTTTTTCTTTAGCTGTTCATCGGCAATCATCGCCCGGTGCAGCAAAGCCTCGAGGTCTTCGCGCGAAAATGGGTTGAGTACATATACCTGGCATCGCGATAGCAATGCGGGAATTACCTCAAAGCTCGGGTTCTCGGTAGTTGCACCAATCAGCGTTACCCATCCGCGTTCTACAGCGGCCAGAAGTGAATCCTGCTGCGATTTACTGAAACGGTGTATCTCATCTATAAAGAGAATAGGGTTCTTGGCTGTGAACAGTCCACCGCTTTGCTTAGCTTTATCGATTACCTCACGAACATCCTTCACTCCGCTGTTGATGGCGCTAAGCACGTAGAATGGCCGCCCTGACTCCTCTGCCATAATCTGGGCCAGGGTAGTTTTTCCGGTACCGGGTGGCCCCCATAGTATCAGCGAAGGGATGATGCCGCGGGCTATCTGGTTGGTAAGCGAGCCATTTGGCCCCACAAGGTGCTGCTGGCTGATGTAGTCTGATAAATGCTTAGGGCGTATGCGTTCGGCGAGAGGTGCTTCCATACTGTAAATTTACGGTTTTCAAATCAATTATTCGTGAGGGTACTACCATGCAAATCCCCTGACAAATTATCAGTAATATTTGTTTGGACGGGTTTTTGAGCGTCTGCCGCTATGAAAGACAATCAATTCAGGTTTTCCCCCTCGGTTCTTGCATGGCCGCTTTATTTCGTGCTGGCTATCTGGGCAGTATTCTGGGTTGAGGTAAAATTTGGCGACCTGAGCGATTTTGGCATTATGCCGCGGACATTTACCGGATTGCGCGGAATTATTTTTAGCCCTTTTCTTCACGGCGATATCAGCCATATCTACAATAACAGCTTTCCACTGCTTATCCTCATCATGGCGTTGCGTTACTTTTACAGGGAGCAGGCCCTTAAGGTTATCGTATACGGAATTTTGCTTTCCGGTTTTTTTACCTGGCTTATCGGGAGAGGCAATTCCTATCATATCGGTGCCAGCGGACTAATATACGTTTTGGTGAGTTTTATATTCTTCAAGGGAATGCAAACGCGGTACTATAGGCTGGTAGCGCTTTCACTTACTGTGGTGGTTTTGTACGGGGGTATGGTTTGGTACATATTTCCCGGGGCGGGGCAGGAGATATCCTGGGAGGGGCATTTAGGCGGCATGCTTGCAGGGCTGCTTTTCGCATACATTTACGACACGCCGCAATACGAAAAGCAAATCGTGTATGACTGGCAACGCCCTGACTTTGATCCGTCAAAAGATGCGTTCATGAAACGGTTTGACGCAGATGGCAACTTTGTAAACCCCCCGAAGCCTGAAGATATAGAGGTAATAGATGCGGAGATCATATCGCCACCTTCCCTAAAATATATATATCATATCATTCCTGCCAAAGCAGATGACGACCCTTTGCAAGATGTAGCTGAATAATTATTTAAGGCGCTGCCTTACCGTTTCATAGAGAAATGCTCCGCATGCTACAGAAACGTTGAGCGATGAAATGGTGCCGAACATAGGTAGTTTTGCTTTTTCATCTACGATTTTAAGCACCGATGGATTGATGCCGCGGTCTTCGCTTCCCATAATTATTGCGACAGGAGTAGATAAGTCGATGTCATAAAGGGTATCATCTGTCTTTTCCGTGGCAGCCACTGTTTTTATCCCGGATCCCTGAAGGTGGAAAATTGCGTCTTTGATGTGCTCGACTTTGCAAATAGGTACATTAAAAACAGCTCCTGCGGAGGTTTTAACGGTGTCGCCATTTACGGGCGCCGATCCCTGCTTTTGTACAATAATCCCATTCACACCCGTGCATTCTGCAGTGCGGATTATTGCGCCAAAATTACGCGCGTCAGACAATTGGTCCAGGATAAGGAAAAGAGGTGTTTTACCACTCTCCAGAACCATCTCTACCATTGCCTCAAGGGTGTGGAATTTTATCGGTGCAATTGTGGCCACCGCACCCTGATGGTTGTTGGGAGTAAGGCGGTTGAGCTTTTCTGCAGGGACATAACTGTAATTAACGTTATGCTTTTTCAATGCCGACATTAGCTGGCGCATGAGTTCGCCCTGTGCGTCTTTCTGAATAAACACTTTGTCAATTTCGCGTCCTGCGTTTATTGCTTCGATGATTGCCCTGAGGCCAAAGATCTGATTCTCTTTTTCCATGATGCAAAGGTATAAAAAAACCATCCCGTTGGGGATGGTTTTAAAAACGGATTTGGAATCCTAATATTCATCTTCTTCGAAACCGGTACGCTTATGCCCTGTAAAAAGAAGGGTAGTTCCCGGGTCGTAATCAAATACCGCCTTAAACGCGATACTATCTGTAACTACGCCGGTGCGCGAGTGGCCGGCATTTTTGTAAATCTTACCTTCGGTAATGGTTACGGCAGACTCGTCAGCAAAGTTAAATTCGTTGGTAGCGCTAAATGACAAGTCAGACGTATTTACATCCACGAGGCTTTCCAGCCACCATCCGGTGAAGCTTGAGCCGGAACGGTCGCTGATATACATGCGTCCGTTATTGTCATCATACGTTTTATGAAGGGCGTGGGCAACTTGTAGGTCACCGGTAGCCTCGTCAGTAATGTCTATCCACCATTCCCCGTTCATTGCCTGTGTCGGCGTACCTCCCGGTTCATAATCATCATAGCCGCGTTTGTCATCACACGAAGCCAGTGTTGCCGTCATAGCCAGTGCTACAGCAAGCAATTTTATGTTGTTTTTTATATTCTTCATTTGTGTTCGCAATTAAGGTTGTACCTGTTCCAGGTGGATTGCAAAGGTGTAAGTTGTTGTTGTATTCCACACGGTCACCATATCTATACTGTGTGTTTCAGGGTGCACGGTAAGTGAAGTGATCTCGGTCGGGTCGCCAAACGTACCATTATACTGAGTACCAGGGAAGCTAAAGCTGTTAGCAGGGATGTTGTTGGCTACAATAATACCACCCGGAGTGATATAGTCTATACCATAGGCACGCCCGAGGTCATAATACCCACCAATCGCATCAGATATTTCGTAGGTGCCATCGTCGTTTTTCCATATTACCACATACTCAAGGTCGGTATACTGTGCCGTAAGCACCCCATTACGGGTTACAGTAGCCCTGTAAAGCCCCTCGATACTATTTACCAGGTCACCGGTGTTGCCCACATAAATCTGACGGGTAGCAGTTCCTGCAAATCCATCTTCATTCATGGCGGAATACGTAGCGGTATAAAGGTCGGCTACGTCTGTAGGAAGTGTTCCTTCATACGTCTCTCCTCTAAAGCGTCCGGCGTATGTGATATCAACGGGTACGTCTTCCTCGCCGATAGTAGCTACGGCTCCCGGATCAGTAAAGGCTGCGCCGCGAGGGGCGAACAGCAGGTCGTCTCCGTTAACGGTTATTACCGGATAATTGGTTACAGTTGAAGATATCGGATCTTCATTACTGCAGGACGTAAGGCTAAGCGATAGCCCCAACAATCCTATAAAAGATAGTTTATATAAATTTTTCATAGCTATAATTATTCAGGTTTTTGATCCCACCAAACATTTTCAGTAAGTGATGAATGTTGGGTAATATTTGGATTACGGGACAGTTCTGCCTCCGGGTAGAAAAGAATACTCGGAATCGTAGTTCCAGGAAGAACCGAAATTGCAGATGGTATCCTGTTACCGTCGCCATAGTCTTGCGTACCCTCGTCAACAACTTCAGGAAACTTTGTACGCGTAGCTTCAATGTAAGCTTCGATGTTGTTTACGTAAGGAAGGGCAGCCCATTTCTGAATCATTACCTGCCTTACCATTTGCTCGACTGTACCGCCCATCTGGAATTCATATACACCGCCGGCACCGGTAAAATCTGTCGGATTTGCCCCGGTCAATCCGAAATATGTTGAATAAAGAACGAACGATGCTGCTACCCCTGCGTCGTAATGCTGTTTCGCACCAGAGCCACCGCTATATCGGATAAGCGCTTCGGCCTGAAGAAACTCACTTTCAAATACTGTCAGGAAGAACACGGGAGTTGTCGCTCCGACATTTGGCCTTGCATAATCTCTCGCCTGATTGTTAAAACTGTTTCCTGTTCCCTGAGGAATAGAATTGTAAGATCCGTTAGTAGGGCTTGGGCGGAATGCAGCCATAAGGCGCGGGTCGTTATTTTCTGTGTAGAAATCATGAAGCGTGTTGCTCGCAACATGGTTTACGTCGCCAAGGCCTGTCTCTGCAGTCGTAATGAAAGTACCGTAAAATGGGTTGTTTTTATTAGTAGACTCTACATAAAGGTCAAACTTGGCATCCTGGGTTAAGAAGTTACCTTCACCTATAAGCGCCGTTACTGCCGCAGGGTTAGCCTGAGGTGTATATGCCATCCTCATGTACATTCTTAATTTCAGTGTGTTGGCAAATTTGATCCAGTTATTCATATTACTATTAAAGATCACATCCTGAGCACCTGCTGCAGATTCTGTAGGGTTTGCTTCATAAGCATTTACTGCGGCGTCTATGCGGGTTATCAGGTCGGCGTAGATTTCTTCACCCGGAGTCACATGTGGTGTAACATTATCCATTTGAAGCGCCTCATTATAAGGTACGTCTCCAAAAAGGTCTACAAGATACTGGTAAGTATAACTACGTAAAACCTCTGCCATCAGTGCAGTAGCGGTATCACCATTTGTGTTAGATTGATCCGTTACATATTTAAGGTCTGTAAGCACGCCGGCATACAAAAGTGTCCAGGGCGTGTTAGCGTAGGTTGTGTTGAGGTTGTATGAATCGATGTTTTCAAACTGGCTCGCACTCGGCGCCTGTGTGTGATACTGGGCATAAAATCCGCCAAGACTCATCATCTCTCCGCCTACAACCGTAGCAAGTGTTCCTTCTGCAGACGTAAGCGCAAGTCCTGCGTTTATTTCGGTTGGGAAGTTAGGGTCCCTGTTAATGTCCAGATCCTCCGCACATGAAGCGACAAAGAGCCCGGTTACAAAAAGGACTAAAAATCTATTTATTTTTTTCATAATCAATTTAATTAAAAGGTTGCTTTCAAGCTAAAACCAAGGCTTCTTGTAGAAGGGTTAGCACTAAACTCGCCAAATTGTCCTGCAAGGTCGTTTCCGAATGTTGATACTTCCGGGTCGATGTACTGGTTGCTTCTCGGAGTCCAGAGCAGAAGGTTACGCCCGATTACCGAGAATGAAAGTGACTGCATAAAGGTGCCTTGTAGAATCTCGCTTGGCAGCTTATAGCTAAGTACTACTTCACGAAGTTTTACAAACGACTTATCTATTACTGTATTGCGGGCCATTGCGTCTGCACGGTAGTAGTCATCCATGTGTTCTGTATCAATCGGCGTAGTATTAGGTGTGTAAGTAACAGTACCGTCACCAGCTACGTTTCTTACAACTGAGTTAGGAACAATAAACGGATTTCTGTCATTTTCAATTGTCGTGATAGAGTTTCCTGTAAACCTTGTAATGTCTGCAGTCCTTGAATACATTAAACCACCCTGGCGGATATCAAAAGTAAAATCAAGTGATACACCTTTATAGCTTAGTGTGTTACTAATACCCATTGTGTAGTCATATTGTGTATCGCCATATACTTCCTGAGATGAAGCAGCTACCGGAATACCGTTCACGTCAACAACAATATTTCCGTTCGGGTCCCTTTCAGGCACATAACCTTTGATCAGACCAACCGGCTGGCCAGGCACAGCAAGATACTGCATTGTTGTAAGTCCCCCGAGGTTTACCTGAGAGATCCTTGGGTCAAGCTCTTCCAGAACGGTTTCGGCTTTAGTATAGTTTACGCTCGAGCTCCAGTTGAACCCGTTGTCGTTCCTGATCCAGGCAATATTTACCAAAGCCTCAAAGCCTTTAGTCCGAAGATTTCCTACGTTGGCAACCTGCGAAGTATATCCTGTAGAAGGGGCCAGCGGAAGAGGGAAAATCTGGTTGTCAGTGTTAGCATTAAAGTAAGTGGCGTCAATAGTGATTCGGTTCTTGAAGAACGATAGTTCTGTACCTATCTCAAATTCACGCTTGATTTCAGGCTTCAGGTTTATGTTTTCCATCCTGTTACCGATACCATATGCGCTAATGCCGTTAATCGGGAAATTTAGGTTACCAAATCCTGCAGCGATATTGGTCGGGGTATTTACAGCAAAAACCTGATAAGGGTCTGTCCCTACACCAGAAGAACCGTAACCCACGCGTAGCTTCCCATAATTTAACACCTTATCTATTCCGGTAAAAGTCCGTGAAAACACCCAACTTGCGTTACCTCCAAAATAAAGCTGTGACCTGTTGGCTTCAGGAAGGTTGGAAAACCAGTCATTTCTTATATTACCGGTCAGGAATATCTGATCATCGTAAGATAAAGTTGCCGTGTCATAAAGGCCGTAAATTTTATTCAGGTCGCTGGTAGCACTAACAGTAGGGATCTGGGAACTGTTAGTCAGGTTATAAAAACCTGCAATGTCCTGGCTTGGAACAGATGCTGCTAAGGCACTATACTCTTTCATCCATATATTAAAACCTGCCGAATTTTGAAGTCTTAGCTTTTCTGTAATCTTAAAATCAAAGTTAGCGAGGATATCGTGGTTCAGTACTTTTGCATGATCATAGCTTTCCGCATAACTTCCGGGGGTTTCAGTAGTCGAAAGGTCATTCGGACTTCCCGGCGCAGCATCAATGCGCGCTGTCCAAATTTTGCTCCTGTCGGCAGACACATCTATACCAAAACGATAAGTAGCATTAAACCAACTGTTAACGGTATAATTAGTTTCGAAAGATCCGTATACCCTTTCTTTCCTGTTTTCTGCACCATTTGAATTAAGTGTAAAATAAGGGTTGGTAATGCCATAAGGTGTGTAGTAGTTGCTGATGTTATGGAAAGGACCTGTATAATCAGCAAATTCTGTAATAGGCAGGTCATTCGGTATTTGCATCAGGTTATTATAAACGGTTGAGCCCTGCCCTGTGGCCACACTGCTGCCAAAGTTATTTACATAACTCATCGATCCGCTGATACTAAGGTTTTTTACTTTAGAGCTACCTGCAATAGAGAGTACATTACGCTCAAATGAGTCCGCATCTGTCGGATAGATACCATCCTGTTGCGTGTTGGTATACGATAACCTCAAAGTAGTATCGCCTTGCCCTCCGGACACCGAAACTGAATTTATCCGTGATGTGCCTATGGTGAAAAAGTTTTCCAATTGATCTTTCTGGAACGAGTAAGGCTTTAATAGCTGGGCATTGCCAACCACATTTCCCCAAACCCTTGGCTGGTTGTCAAAACGAGGCCCCCATGAACCGTTTTCGATTAGGGCATGCTGCCCATCCCATCCCTGTCCGAATTCGGACTGGTATTTAGGTGTTCTGTTGATCTGCGTGAAAGATGTTGCATTTGTATATTCAACAGTCATCTTTCCTGCACGACCTTTTTTGGTTGTGATAATAATTGCACCACCCGCGGCCCTGGAACCATAAAGTACCGTTGCAGAAGCACCTTTAAGGATCGTCATGCTCTCGATGTCCTGCGGATTAATGTCATTTGCCGCGTTTCCAAAGTTATAGCCGTTCGTAAGATCCGATGAGGCATTGTTCGCTTCATAAAGTGGTACGCCATCTACTACATACAATGGCTGATTACTTTTTGACATCGACTTTATTCCTCGAATGATGATGCTTGACGAAGCGCCCGGGTCGGTAGATGTACTCGAGATTTGTACCCCCGCTACTTTACCTTTAATTGCGTCTGCAACGTTAGCCTGCTGTCCTTCAAGGATCTCGTCAGACTTGAACGTAGTAGTGGCCGCACCAATGGAAGATTTCTCCCTGCGGATACCCACCGCTGTTACCACTACACCTTCAAGTTCTGTGGCTTCCATAGCAAGAGTTACATTGATGCTTGCCGAAGTGGCTGGCATTTCTTTTGTGGACATACCCACAAAGCTAAATACCAATACCTGTGTCGGTGCTGCCTGGATCTGGTATTTACCGTCAAAATCAGTCTGGGTACCGGTAGTGGTACCCTTAATGACAACGTTTACGCCGGGGATTGGCAGCCCGGCATCGTCAACAACCGTTCCCGAAACGGTTCTTTCCTGTGCAAACGTGATTTGCATCATTAACGCCGCAAGCAACGTTAACATAACATTTAGTTTTGCTTTCATTAATATAAATTTGAGT
>JAGKWW010000033.1 GCA_021151665.1 Flavobacteriaceae bacterium | reverse complement strand
GTAAGCAACTGCTTTTTCTCAAGCTTTATTTTCCTGTCCCGGACAAGCACAGCCCCAACCGCCAGCAAAATGAGCAGGCAGATGGAACCGCCTACCCACCAGGCCCGCTGCATACGGGTTTCGTTTAGCGCTCCCTCTTTGGTAACTACTTCATTCTTCAGCGCCTTGGCCCGGCTCTCAGACGAATTTAGCTTCGCCTGATAGGCATGCTTATACTTCACATCGGCCACATTATTATAAATATCCTTTTTCAGGATACTGTCCATTAGCAGCTGGTGCCGCTGCTGGCTTTCATAGGCAAGCTTATAATTTTTCTGGGCGTAATAAATATCTGACCGAAGCAGCGAAATGTCCTTTTGATAGCCCAGCAGCTTCAGCTTTTCTGATAGTGCTGCACCTTTGTCGGCATATTCAAGCGCTTTATCATACTGCTCTGTAAAATAAAAGGCCCTTCCCATTTTAAGCCATACGTAGGCCAGTTCTTTGCCGTTGTTAAGTTTTTGGTGAATACGGGCGGCCTCCTGAAAATGTCGAAGTGCGGCATCGTACTTTTTTGTGAGGATATCCAGTGTACCAAGGTTGGAGTGGCTTACCGCCATGCTAAAATCGTCGCCAAGCTCTTTGCTGAGCTTCAGTGCCGCATTGAACGACGAACGCGCCTTTGCAAAATTCTCACTGTTCTGATAGACAACACCGGTGTTGATGTAAGTGCTGACCAGTGCGGCACGGTTACCCGTTTTCATTGCAATGGCCGAGGTTTTATCTAAATACTCGCCTGCTTCGTCGCCCTTATTTATCATAGAGTAGAGCGTCCCGATGCCTTCCATTCCGGCGGCCACACCCTGCTCATCGCCAATCTGCCGTTTCATCTCTACGCCGCGCTGAAGGTAATCGAGTGCAGTGGCATAGTCACCTGAGTTTTTAAGGAGGTTACCCATGTTAACCAGCGCCGTACCCATGGCCGACTTGTCGCCTACCTTTTCCCCGATCTTTAAAGCGCGTTTATAACACTCCAGCGCCTGGGTAGTATTGCTCTGTTTAGCGTACAGAACGCCCAAAGCACACAACGAGGCGGTTATACGGCCGGTGTCGTTCGCCTCTTCGCCAATAGCGATGGCCTTTTTATATTCGGCAGCGGCGTCTTCGTAATCGCCGAGGTAGTAGTGGCATCTTGCAAAATTGTGATAGCAGTCGCCCATACCGGATTTATTGCCTAACGACTCAAACTCCGCAAGTGACCGCTGGATGTAAGGCAACGCCGTAGTATACTGTCCTTTAACAATAAGTGCATTTGCCGTGTACTGCAGGCTATAAGCTTTTCCTTTTGCGAACTTAGTTTCGCCGGCAATTGCTTCCGATTCGGCCAGAAGCTTTAGCGCCCTGTCGGGGTTCACAGTAAAAATGCGGTCGGCTATCCTGAGTATGGTGCGCACACGCTCTGCATCCCTTGCGGTATGGGTTTCTAGCACCGTATTCAGGCTGTCCAGCGTGCGCGATGCCTTACCCTGAGAATACGAAACTGAAACAGTCAGGAGAATTAGAAAAAGGATTGCGTAACGGAAAAAGCGTGGCATTGTAATTTGTAATTGGCAATTACCGCAAAAGTAAAGAATTTTATGGGATGTAGGACATGCAGAAAATTATGAGTTGACGGCGGATAGCCACTATCATCCACAGGCGTCACTTAGCTCGCTCAATAGCCCCGGGCGGAGCGGCATCCTGCCGGAGCCTGCGCAGGCAGATAAAGCGGAGCACGGGAACAAGGCCAGCTGAAAAAGCGCAAACCTTTCGCTACAGAAAAAGCAGTACTAACTTTGAGTTATGACAAAAAAACCCCGCATTGCTGCAGGGTTCTTTATAAGTAAGATAAATATGTTATTGAACGTTTTATTTAATTCTGTTAACGATAGCTGCAAAAGCTTCAGGGTGGTTCATTGCAAGGTCGGCAAGAACTTTACGGTTCAATTCGATACCTGCTTTTTTAACCTGACCCATGAATTGAGAGTAGCTCATTCCGTGAAGCCTTGCACCTGCGTTGATACGCATGATCCAAAGTGCGCGGAAGTTCCTCTTCTTTTGTTTTCTGTCGCGGTAAGCATAAACCATTGCTTTTTCTACCGCGTTTTTGGCTACTGTCCAAACGTTTTTACGACGTCCAAAGAAACCTTTGGCTTGCTTCAATACTCTTTTTCTACGAGCCCTTGAAGCAACTGAATTTACTGATCTTGGCATAATTTAAAATTGTTTTTGTAGCAGGCGCCCCATAATTTGCGGGAACTTAAAAGCCATGCTCCAGGGTTATTAATTGTTTTAACCGAAGCAGCAGCTGATTAGATCAGCCTTAGTTGCTGCTTAACACTCTTCTCGTCACTTTGGTGAACAAGGCTTGAGTGTGTAAGGGCCAGCTTACGCTTTTTAGATTTCTTGGTCAGGATGTGACTTTTGAAAGCGTGCTTCCTTTTGATTTTTCCAGAGCCAGTCACCTGAAAGCGTTTCTTAGCGCTGGATTTAGTTTTCATTTTAGGCATTTTCTTCCTGTATTTTTATTTATCTTACTTACAAAATGGGTTTCAGGTTTAAAGTTTCAGGTTCCGTGTTCGGTACACCTCAACTATAAACCCTAAACAATAAACCGTTTACTTCTTTTTCTTCGGAGCGATGAACATGATCATACGCTTACCTTCAAGAACCGGCATGGCTTCTACTTTCCCGAATTCTTCCAGGTCGGTAGCCAGCCTGAGCAGCAATATCTGCCCCTGCTCCTTATAGATGATAGAACGGCCTTTAAAGAATACAAACGCCTTTAGCTTTGAACCTTCTTTCAGGAACTTCTCAGCATTCTTACGCTTAAACTCATAATCGTGCTCATCCGTCTGCGGGCCGAAGCGTATCTCCTTTACAACGATCTGCGTAGACTTAGCCTTAAGCATTTTGTCACGCTTCTTCTGCTCATAAAGGAACTTCTTATAGTCCATGATCTTACACACGGGCGGCTCGGCATTCGGAGAGATCTCTACAAGGTCAAGCTCCTGCTGCTCTGCCATCTGCATGGCCTGCGAAGTTTTGTAAACACCCGGTTCGATATTCTCACCCACGAGCCTTACTTCAGGTACGCGGATGTTGTTATTGATACGGTGAGCGTCTTTTTTTTCTACCCGAGGCTGGTAGCCTCTGTTGTTTCTAATTGCTATGGCTTTAAATATTTAAGTTAAACCTAAAATTGTTTCAGTGTTTTATTTATCTCTTCCTGCACAAGGGAAGCAAACTGTTCTATTGTCATACTCTGGTTCGATTTCCCGGCGTCACCATGCCTTCTTACAGAAACCGTACCGTTTTTCTCTTCTTCCTCACCAACGATTAGCATAAACGGTGTTTTTTGCACCTCAGCCTCGCGTATCTTCTTGCCTATCGTCTCGTTGCGGTTGTCGATTTGGGCGCGAATTTCGTGATTTTCGAGCAAATCCAAAACTTTTTTGGCATAATTTTCATATTTCTCACTAAGAGACAATACGATAGCCTGCTCCGGCATCAGCCAGAGCGGGAAGTTGCCGGCGGTGTTTTCCAGCAGTATCGCCACAAAACGCTCCATAGAGCCGAATGGCGCACGGTGAATCATTACCGGGCGGTGCAGCTCATTATCAGCACCTTTATACGTAAGGTCAAAACGCTCCGGTAGGTTGTAGTCTACCTGTATGGTACCCAGCTGCCACTGACGGCCCAGCGCATCCTTCACCATAAAGTCGAGTTTTGGCCCGTAGAAGGCTGCCTCGCCATACTCCACAACGGTGTTCAGGCCTTTGTCTTTCGCAGCGTTGATGATGGCATTCTCTGCCTTCTCCCAATTCTCATCGGTACCTATGTATTTCTCGTGGTTCTCTTTATCGCGAAGCGATACCTGCGCACTGAAGTTCTCAAAGCCAAGCGACGAGAACACGTAAAGTACCAGGTCGATCACTTTTTTGAACTCCTCATCCAGCTGATCGGGCGTACAGAAAATGTGCGCATCATCCTGGGTAAAGCCACGCACGCGGGTAAGCCCGTGCAGCTCGCCGCTCTGCTCATAGCGATACACGGTACCAAATTCCGCATAACGCTTCGGCAGGTCTTTGTACGACCATGGCTTGGTGTTGTATATCTCGCAGTGGTGCGGACAGTTCATCGGCTTCAGCAAAAACTCCTCGCCCTCATGTGGCGTGTGTATCGGCTGGAAGCTGTCGGCGCCATACTTGGCGTAGTGGCCCGAGGTTACATATAATTCTTTCTGCCCGATGTGCGGCGTTACCACCTGCTCATATCCCGCTTTTTTTTGTGCTTTTTTAAGGAACTGCTCCAGGCGGTCGCGTAGTGCGGCACCCTTTGGCAGCCATAGCGGAAGACCCTGCCCTACCTTTTGTGAAAAGGCGAAAAGCTCCAGCTCCTTACCCAGCTTGCGGTGGTCGCGGCGCTTGGCTTCTTCCAGTAGCTCAAGGTATTCGGTAAGGTCTTTCTGTTTCGGGAACGAGATCCCATACACGCGGGTAAGCTGCTTGTTCTTCTCATCGCCGCGCCAGTAAGCACCTGCCACGCTCATGATCTTCATCGCCTTGATAAAGCCGGTGTTCGGAATGTGCCCGCCACGGCACAGGTCGGTAAAGGTAGCATGGTCGCAAAAGGTGATGGTACCATCTTCCAGGTTCTCTATCAGCTCCACCTTATACGGGTTGTCCTCCTTCTTATAAAATTCAAGCGCTTCGGCCTTGCTGGCAGAGCGCATGCTGAACTCGTGCTTTTCGCGCGCAATGGCAAGCACTTTATCTTCAATCGCTTTAAAGTCTTTATCGGTTACCTGTTGGCCGTTGAAGTCTACGTCATAGTAAAAACCGTTATCAATAGCAGGGCCAATAGTCAGCTTAACGCCGGGGTACAGTTCCTGCAGCGCCTGCGCCATCACGTGGCTTGTAGAATGCCAAAAGGCTTTCTTGCCCTCTTTATCGTTCCAGGTGTATAATATTAGCGATCCGTCGGTCGTGAGTGGTGTTTTCGTTTCAACAGTTGTACCATTGAAGGAGGCAGAAATCACGTTCCTGGCCAGGCCTTCACTTATGCTCATGGCAACATCCATCGGGGTAACACCCGCGTCGAATTTTTTCACCGAACCGTCCGGCAGTGTAATATTTATCATCTGTTAAAATTTATAAAGCGCAAAGATAGCGAAAGTTTGCCAAACGGGTATTCGGTTTTGGTTCTTGGTTATAGGATTTTTTTGGCAGCGAAAGGCTTGGGATTTATCCGCAATCCATGTTCCCGCTTTACGCTGTATCTGCCTGTGCAGGCTCCGGCAGGATGCCGCTGCAATCGGGGCTGGGAAGGGAAGACATTTTTATTTTGTAATGTTTCAGCTCCTGACTATTCAAACACATAGATACATAGTCCAAATACTACGCATCAGGGGTAAAAGCCGGTTGACGGATTTGTTCCACAAAGTCACGCAAAGAAGGCACAAAGTTTCACGACATATTTTTCGAACACATATTATTTGCATCTTAACTCTGTGAGTCTTCGCGGCTTCTTTGCAATCTCTGTGAAATTATTACCACAAAGTACACTAAGGAAACACAAAGTTACACGAAGCAAAAATCTCTGCGAACCTTCGCGGCTTCTTTGCGAATCTCTGCGAAAATTTTTACCACAAAGTCACACGAAGCAATAATCTCTGCGAACCTTCGTGGCTTCTTTGCGAATCTCTGTGAAATAACGTACTCCGCTTCCGTCATTCAAAATTCATCATTCGAAATTCAAAATAACCCCTTCTCCCCCACCACACTATACACAAGCGGGAGCCTGTTGTCCATGTGCGCCACGCGGTAGCGGCCCGGTTCTTCTTCGCTACTGTTAGGGAAGATGTCGTACGGCGAGAAATCATACTCCCGGATATCCTTCGGCGTGATACCGGCGTTGATAAGGCTTTGCAGTACCTCAGCGAGGTTGTGGTTCCAGCTAATTGATTTATTATGGATATCAGCCTGCTTATCGGCATAGGTGCCGTTTTCATTCTCGATGATAGGCGCGGCGTTGAAGTAGCTGTACACCACCTTTTCAAGCGCATCGTCAAACATCCAGACAACGGGGTGGAACTCAACAAAAACAAATTTTCCGCCCGGCTTCAGGAAATGCGAAACCACGCCCGCCCATTTGTCGAGGTCGGGAAGCCAGCCGATGGTGCCATAGCTGGTGAAGACAATATCAAACCTTGCGTCAAGATGCTGGGGAAGGTCGTAAATATCGCAGCAAACAAATTCAGCCTGGAGGTTTGTGCGTTTTGCGAGCTCCCGGGCGTATTCGACGGCACGGTCAGACAGGTCGGCGCCCGTCACTTCAGCGCCTATGCGGGTCAGCGATAATGTATCCTGCCCAAAATGGCATTGCAGGTGCAGTACTTTTTTACCGCGAATATCGCCCAGCAAATTAAGCTCTATCTCTTTAAGGGAGGTGTTGCCCGCGAGGAAACCTTCCATGTCATAGAATTCCGATTCCACGTGAACATCGGTGCGGGAATTCCACAGCGCGCGGTTAATATCCTTATAATTATCGGTCATCGGTTTTTTCCGAAAGATAGGAAAAATATGATTTGGCTAAAGCCAATAATATGACTCTGGACACCCGGCTAAAGCCGGTGCAATTTAGTTCAAAGTGACATTAATCTTTGCATGAACTCGTCGTGTATTTTAACCACAAAGAACACAAAGGAGACACAAAGTTTCACAAAGTAATTGATGCAATTGGTGGCTAACCTTCGCGGCTTCTTTGTGAATCTCTGTGAAATATTTTTGCGCAAAGTCACACAAAGCTTTTTGTGAAATTTGTGTAATTGATATCAAAAATTCTACCACAAAGAACACTAAGAAACACAAAGTTCACAATGCCTTTGCGAACCTTCGCGGCTTCTTTGCGAATCTCTGTGAAATTTTTACCACAAAGTACACAATGCCTCTGTGAGTCTCTGCGACATCTCTGTGTAACTCTGCGAAATAACTCAGCAAATTCATCATTTAAAACACTCGAAGCTCTCCCCGTCATAACTCGCAAACACCATGGTAGGGTGCGAATCCTGATGATAGAAATTCCCATTCCTGTCTATCGCTATAGCGCCGCAAAAGCCCTCATATTCTTTCAGTTCTGCAAAAGTTTTTTCAAAGGCCTGCGTCATCGGCATCCCGTCGGTTACACGCGTTACGATCTTGGCGGCGGTAGCATTGCTCACTATATCTTCGCCCACGCCTGTGCAGCTTACCCCGCATATTTCGTTGCAATAATTGCCCGCCACAGTAGCCGAATCCGAGATCCTGCCCACCATCTCGAAGCCCTTACCCCCGGTAGAAGTTGCCGCCGCGATGCGCCCTTCGGCATCCATTGCTACGCAGCCTACCGTGCCGGTACCCTTGCTTTTCAGCTTATCTTCAAACTCCTGGCGGCGCTGCGGGATCTCCGGCGAATATTCGGGGAAATCATTCATACGTGCGAACGCAGTAGCGCCTTCTCCACCCAGTATACGGTCGTCATACCCTATTAGCTTACCTGCTACAAGGATGGGGTTTTTCACGCTTTGAATATTGATCACCCCACTCATACGCTTGGTCACGCCATCCATCAGGGCGGCGCTCATACGTATCTGCCCGTCGCTTTGTATCTGCGATCCCGTGCCCGCATTAAACAGCGGGTCGTCTTCCAGCAACGCTACGGCAAAAGCAGCAGTTTGTAATGCCGTGTGGTCTTTAAGGTAATCGAAAGCGGTAGAGGCAATGTATTTCATGGCTTCCTGCTTAGCGGTTTTTGTAGCCTCGTCGGTACCCGATTCGCTAAAGAAGCCGCCGTGTATGATGATCTTCATAATTGTCTTGTTTTGTTTGCGGACTAAATGTAAAAAAAGAAGCGCAGTAATGCTTACAACATCCTGCGCTTTTTATTGTATAATTAACTTTAGCTTATTCCAGCATTTCGCTTTCGGGCGTTGGCGTGTCATCGTCGGCCTCAGCCGGAATAACCAGCGGAATAGAGTACTGTGAATTGTGTATCTCCATTTTATTCGACTTCAGGTCATAGGTGTCATACATGCTCATCACGTGCACCGTCAGGTTGTTGATTGAGATAGGCCTGCCCATTTCTACCTGCGTCAGGTTGGTGTCCATAATGTTCCGCCCGTCAACCAGAATTACAAGCCCCGAGCCGATGGCTTCCATCACCATATCGCCTTTTATCAAAAGCCCGGTGTCTTCACCAAGGCCAATGCCAAGTACGCGCGGATTGCCCACCACAGCCTGGAAAAGCCTGCCGATACGGCCACGCTGTACAAAGTGCGTATCAATAATTACGTTCTGTATAAGGCTGAGCCCGCTGGTTATCTTCACTTCACCCTTTAGCAACGCCTCATGGCTGCTGCCCTGGTAGATCATGTTGTTGGATGCCGCCGCTGCCCCTGCCGATGTTCCCGCGTAGATGAATTCCTCATTGCGGAACTTATCCAGGATAATATCGTGAAGCTTGGTACCTCCCAGTATCGAGGTAAGGCGCAACTGGTCGCCGCCGGTAAACATTACCACATCGGCCGCCTGAATACGCGCAAGTATCTCGGGGTCGGTAGTCTGCTCGCGTTTTTCAATATACAGCAGCCCTACGTTCTTAGCGCGCAGGTACTCAAATGCCTTTACATATTGCGGGCCCACTTCCCTCGGAATTACCGATGCGGTAGTGATCACCTCTATGCGTGAATCTTCATGGTGCTTAGACTCGCTGATAATGCGCCTCAATATCCCGGTTTCGA
Organism: Flavobacteriaceae bacterium; assembly: GCA_021151665.1. GTDB lineage: Bacteria > Bacteroidota > Bacteroidia > Flavobacteriales > Flavobacteriaceae > Flavobacterium. The sequence goes on along the minus strand of JAGKWW010000033.1, from coordinate 23,126 downwards.
AAAAGTTGAGATTATTGGCTACATTCTTGTCAAAACTGGCTTCGGTAAAGCTACCTTTATCTACCGCGCCTCCTATAATAATTAGTTTACCCTTTACTTCATTCATGCTGCAAAATTAATTAAATTCATTTAACTGAGATTTATCTGCAGCGGTGTTGCAGTTAAAAAATATTAATGTTATTATTGTAAAGGTAACTTTTAAAAAACTTTTTAAGTAAATTTCTGACGAATTAATAATTGTTTTAGGACGCTTCGCTAAATATCCCTAAATCGACCCCCTAAACACCGATAAACTAACACTATACCACTTCTTCCCCTATGAAAATTCTGAAGATACAGGTCCTGCGCGGACCGAACATCTGGAGCGTATACCGCAAAAAACTGATACAAATGCGCCTCGACCTCGAGGAGATGGAAGAATACCCTACCAACAAAATACCGGGCTTCAGGGAAAGGATAGAGCAAATGCTCCCCTCCCTGCAAACCCACCGCTGCAGCGAGAAAGGCCCGGGCGGCTTTTTTTTCAGGGTAGAACGCGGTACCTGGATGGGCCACGTGATTGAACATATTGCACTCGAAATACAAACGCTGGCAGGGATGGATACCGGCTACGGCCGAACACGCGAGACCAAAACGCCCGGCACCTATAACGTAGTATTTAGTTACATCGAAGAGAATGCCGGTATCTACGCCGCCGAAGCTGCCGTGCGCATTGCCGAAGCCTTGATAAAAGGAGAAGACTATGATGTACAGGCCGATATTCAGCGTATGCGCGAAATTCGCGAACGCGACCGCCTGGGCCCAAGTACGGGCAGCATTGTGGAAGAAGCGGTGGCGCGCGACATCCCCTGGATACGCATGGGCACCAACTCCCTTGTACAGTTGGGCTATGGCGTAAACCAGATACGCTTTCAGGCAACCATAACCAACCGCACCAGTCATATCGCGGTAGATATTGCCTGCAACAAAGAACTTACCAAACGAATGCTCCAGGCTAACTCAATACCTGTGGCGGGTGGCGGGATATGCGGTACCGTAAAAGGGCTGGAAGAGATCATTGAAAAGATTGGCTACCCTATCGTGCTGAAGCCGCTGGACGGCAACCATGGCAAAGGCGCCTCTATCAATGTGACCAATCTGGAAGACGCAAAGGCCGGGCTGGAATTCGCCCAAAAATACGGCAACCGCGTTATTGTAGAGAAATTCATTACCGGCTTTGATTTCCGTGTGCTGGTCATTGACAATAAAGTGGTGGCTGCCGCCCAGCGCGTGCCTGCACACGTGAAAGGCGACGGCAAGCTTACGATACAGGAGCTCATCGATAAAGAAAATACCGACCCACGGCGTGGCTACGGACACGAAAACGTACTGACCGAGATTGCCATCGACCGCGATACGACGGACCTTCTTGACAAAAAGGGCTACACCATAGAAACGGTTCCGGCGGCCGGCGAGATCGTCTACCTGAAATCGACCGCCAACCTTAGCACGGGCGGCACATCGGTAGATGTAACCGATATGATGCACCCGGAAAACATTTTCCTTTGCGAACGTATTGCACGCGTCATCGGGCTCGATGTATGCGGCATTGATATTATGGCCGAAAACCTTACGCAACCCCTCCGCGAAAATGGCGGTGTGATACTCGAAGTAAACGCCGCTCCGGGCTTCCGCATGCACCTTGCCCCAAGCGAAGGGCTTCCGCGCAACGTAGCCTCACCGGTCATAGACATGCTCTACCCTCCGGGCAAGCCAAGCCGCATCCCTATCATTGCGGTAACCGGCACTAACGGGAAAACCACTACCACCAGGCTTGTTGCCCACATCGTAAAGAACAACGGCTATAAGGTAGGCTTTACAACCTCAGACGGTATTTATGTGCAAAACCACATGCTTGAAAAAGGCGATACCACAGGCCCCTACAGCGCAGAATATATCCTGAAAGACCCAACGGTAGAATTTGCTGTACTCGAAACGGCGCGCGGCGGAATACTTCGCTCTGGGCTGGGCTTTAGCCGTTGCGATATCGGGATCATTACCAATATACAGGAGGACCACCTTGGCCTGAACGACATCCATACGCTGGACGACCTTGCACGCGTAAAAAGCGTGGTGGTGCGCAGCGTGAAAAAAGATGGCTGGGCAGTGCTCAATGCCGATGACCCTACCTGCGTAGACATTGCCGAAGACCTCGACTGCAACGTGGCCTACTTTAGTATGGATGAGAACAGTCCGGTAATTGTTGAGATGGCGCGCCAGGGACGCATTACGGCCGTTTACGAGAATGGCTTTATTACGATTAAAAAAGGTGAATGGAAAATACGCATCGAAAAAGCGTCGCATGTGCCGCTTACCTTGGGCGGAAAGGCGAAGTTCATGATCGCGAACGTTCTTGCCGCCACCCTAGCCTCTTACCTTTGGGGCTTTAAAACCGATGATATCAGCCTTTCGCTGAAAACCTTTATTCCGGGAGCCGCCCAGACTCCGGGTCGTATGAATATCTTCCGTTTCCGGAAGTTCTGTGTAATGATCGACTTCGCGCATAATCCTGCAGGCTATCGCGCTATTGAGGATTATATGAAAAGTATAGAATCTGCTAACAAGATCGGTATCATTGCAGGTGTGGGAGACCGTCGCGACGAGGATATCCGCGAATGCGCGACGATTGCTGCGCGCATGTTCGACCACATTATTATCCGCCAGGAAAAGCACCTGCGGGGCCGTACCGATGATAACATCAACAACCTCATCATGGAAGGCATTTCCGCCTCGGGAAGAGAAGTCACTTACGAATTCATCCCGAAAGAGACCGAAGCGCTGCAGCATGCTATTGACAACGCCGCAGAAGGAAGTTACATCGTGGCGCTAAGCGATGTGGTAACCAATGCTATCGAGATCGTCCAGGGTTACCTCGACCGGGAAAATGAACAAGGTTTATAATAAAAAAAGCAGCTTCGGCTGCTTTTTTTATGTAAAGTGGTAAGGCTTATAAACAATGCGCACAACAACTCATCGAGTGTATAATGGTTTGTGACAATCCGTGAAATTCGTGTCTGAAAACCTCACCCCCGGCCCCTCTCCGAAGGAGAGGGGGGCGAACCGGTGGCTATAATTGTTTGTGTAAATTCGAAATTCTGCGCAAACTCTTCTGCGAATCTTTGTGCCTTCTCTGTGAATCTCTGTGAAATGGAATAATTCAAAATTTAAAATTCATCATCCAGAATAACTTTTACTCGTCGTCATTGTTCCGGTGGTCAATGTTAAGCTTGTGTTTTTCCATGTTATAAACATCATATTTGGACATAACGTGGATGGTTACGTTTTCAATCGAGATTGCCTCACCATCGTCAATATCATTAAAATTAGAATCGGTAATGCAACGTCCGTCTACGAGCATGGTCATCCCCGGGCCTATAGCCTCCATCTTGTTATTGTGCACAAGCAATGCAGCATTCTCTTCAAGCCCGATTCCCAGCAGCCTCGGATTGGCAACCACTATCTGCAATAGCCTTCCTATACGTCCGCGCGTAACGAAATGGGTATCTACTATAACGTTGTTCATCAGGCCAAGGCCACTGGTTACCCGAACCATTCCTTTAAATAGTGAAACATCGCTCGTTCCCTGAAAAACCATGTTATTAGAAGCCGCGGCTGCCCCTGCCGAACTACCTGCATAAATGAAATCTTCCTTGTTATACTTCTCAACCAGCATCTCCAGGAAAGGGGTACCACCAAGGATTGACGTGAGCCGCATCTGGTCGCCACCGGTAACCATCACTACATCCGCCGCTTTCAGGCGCTTAAGTATATTTTCATCGTGGGCTTCGTCCCGGGTAGTGATATTCAGTACATCGAGGTTCTCGGCCCCGAGTCGGGTAAAAGCCATTTTATAATCATTCCCCAGTTCATCCGCTACGGTCGAGGCGGTGGTGAGTATTTCGATGCGCGATTTTTCTTTCCGGCGCGACTCATCTATGATGCGTTTCAGGATGCCGTTTTCATAATAATCATCAACGGCGAGGTCGTTGTCTTTACCTTTTTTTTTGTCAGGTTCCCCTTTATCTTCGGCTCCGCCGATAATTACAAGTTTTCCTTTTGCCATGGCAGTAATCTCTTTACATGTTAATATTTTCAAAAATATAACGCTTTTAGTGAAAGAATTGTAAGTATGACGATAAAGTTTTGCTAATGTTTATTGAAATCGCAGTATCTGTAATTTATTTTGTGACATCAACAAAGATCAATTACAACGATTTCTAACCATTTAAAAGAACAGACCGGGGATCCTGCCGGTCACGCTGAAGAGAAAACATATTTATAAAGAACGGCATACTTATACCAACACTATGAAAATTTTGAAGATACAGGCTCTCCGTGGGCCTAATGTTTGGAGTAACTACAGGAAGAAACTGATACAAATGCGCCTCGACCTCGAGGAGATGGAAAACTACCCTACTGATAAGATACCCGGATTCCGCGAACGCCTGCAGGCACTGCTTCCCGGGATGATAGAGCATGAATGCAGCGAGGGAGAACGTGGCGGATTTTTTAAGCGTGTAGAAATGGGCACCTGGATGGGCCACGTAATCGAGCATATTGCACTTGAAATACAAACCATGGCCGGAATGAAATGCGGTTACGGGCGCACACGCTCTACAAAAGAGGATGGGGTTTACAACGTGGTATTTACTTACCAGGATGAAGAAGCCGGAATCTACGCTGCGAAAGCGGCGGTACGCATTGCCGAAGCGCTGATTGCAGGCAATGAATATGAGCTGTGCGAAGATATTAAACAATTAAAGCAAATATACCAATACAATATGCTGGGTCCCAGCACCAAGAGTATTGTAGATGAAGCTGAAAAAAGAGGCATCCCCGCGCTGCGACTTGGCAGCGACAGCATGATACAGCTGGGTTATGGCGCAAGCCAGATGCGCATACAGGCTACCACTACTAACAAGACCAACGTGCTTGCAGTAGAAATAGCCTGCAATAAGGAGCGAACCAAGCAGCTGCTTAAAGCGGCCTCGGTACCCGTACCTACAGGAAGTATTTGCACCGATGAAGAATCACTTAAAGAGATCGTTGATGAGATAGGCTACCCTGTGGTATTAAAGCCGCTTGACGGCAACCAGGGCAAAGGCGCTACCATAAACGTGAGTTCGTGGGAAGAGGCTATAGGCGCTTTAGCCTTTGCACAGCAATACGGACGGAGGGTTATTGTTGAACGATACATCACGGGCTTTGACTTCCGTGTGCTGGTTATCGACAACAAATTTGTGGCGGCTGCAAAAAGGGTTCCTGCGCACGTAACAGGTAACGGGATTGACACCATTGCTACATTGATAGACCTGGTAAACCATGATACGAAAAGAGGCGATGGCCACGAGAATATGCTTACAAAGATCAAAGTAGACCGCGATACCGAGGTAATGCTTGATAAGCAGGGAATGGAATTATCTTCGGTTCCCGGCGTTGGGCAGGTAGTCTATCTGAAGTCTACTGCTAACCTGAGCACCGGCGGGTCTGCCATAGATGTGACCGATGAAGTACACCCAGAAAATATTGCCCTGGCGCGACGTGTAGCCCGGGTGATAGGCCTCGACATCTGCGGTATTGATATCATGGCGGAAACACTTAGCGAACCCATTACAGAAACGGGCGGCGCGGTGCTGGAAGTGAATGCCGCACCGGGCTTCCGTATGCACCTTGCCCCTACCGAGGGCCAGCCACGCAACGTTGCGGCCCCTGTGGTGGATATGCTGTTCCCTCCTACCAAGCCAAGCCGCATTCCTATTATCGCAGTTACGGGTACCAACGGAAAAACAACGACCACGCGCCTTTTGGCACATATCGCGCAGAGTACCGGTTTTGTTACCGGATATACCACGACCGATGGTATCTACATCAATGGGGAACGCCGCGAAAAAGGCGATACTACAGGCCCTGTGAGTGCACAGTACATCCTGAAAGACCCGGAGGTTGAGTTTGCGGTGCTGGAAACGGCACGCGGCGGAATCCTTCGCTCAGGGATGGCGTTTGACTGTTGCGATGTGGGCATCATTACCAACATTAAAGAAGACCACCTGGGGCTGAATGACATCCATAATCTGGACGACCTTGCCAACGTGAAAGGCGTAGTAGCGCGCGCCGTGAAAAAAGACGGATATGCCGTGCTGAATGCTGAGGATCCTTACTGCGTAAAAGTAGCACGCGAGCTCGATTGCAACGTAGCTTACTTTAGCTTAGACGAGAATAATGACAACGTTCAAAAACTTGTAGGCATGGGCAAGACCGTAGCCGTATTCGAGAATAACTTCATTACAATCATAAAAGGCACACGGCGCACGCGCATTATTAATGTGGCGGATGTGCCACTTACCGTGGGCGGAAAAGTAAAATTCATGATTGCCAACGCAATGGCCGCTGCGCTTGCTGCTTACCTTTGGGGCTTCACGGCAAGGCAGATCGCGGAAGGGCTCGAAACCTTCGCACCGTCTTACGAGCAGACTCCGGGACGCCTTAACCACTTCGAGTTCAACCACTTCGGCGTATTGATCGATTATGCCCATAACCCGCACGGCTTTATGGCAGTGGAAGATTACCTGAAGAATATTACCGCAAATCGTAAGGTGGGTATCATTACCGGCGTTGGTGACAGGCGCGATGAAGACATCAAAGAATGTGCGTTGATTGCGGGACGTATGTTTGACCACGTAATCATCAGGCAGGACGACGACCTTCGCGGCCGTTCTGAAGAAGATATTGTAAAGCTGCTGGTGGAAGGGCTTAACTGCTGCGAAAAGCATGTTACCTACGAAATGGTGCCTGAAGAGACAGCGGCCATTGCACACGCTATGGAAAATGCACAGGATGGCGACCTAATAGTGGCGCTAACTGATAAAATAGACAGCGTAGTTGCCGTGGTAAAACAGGCACAGGCAAAAGAAGAAGCGGCCGCACAGCGCATGCGCCAGTCGGCATAAGATTTATTATCTGCAAGTAAAAAGCCCCTTGTCTTTATTGGCAGGGGGCTTTTTCGATATTGCGTGTTCTAATGTTTATATAACTAGGCTTATTCTTCGTTCCCCTTTATCACCAAAATATAAGATTCCAAAGCATGTGATAGACAACCCCGTATCTAAAATTGAAACGCACCCGGATAAATGCCAGAATCAATCCTCCGAACAGCTGTGGCAAAACCAACAAAGGGTACAAAAACCAGAGATTATGATTAAACGAGAATGAAAAGTTAGAAATATGTGCCAACCCAAAAGCAATTGACGAAGAATAAACAAGAAAGGGGAAATTGCGTTCCATTTCTTTCGGCTGATTAGCCATGGGTTGATTCTTTCATACCGGAAAAAATACCGGAAAATGATCTCTTCAATAAACGGCACCAGAACTATTCCTAAAAACATCCCGAAAGTACCCTCCAAACTGCTGTCTAATATACCTTCAGCATGGGTTTCGGCTTCGGCAAAATCTGAAATCAGCGCACCGCCGTATGCCAGGACAGTATCGATGCCAAATAACATGATCAGCGCCAGCAGACGCTCTTTTAAATTAAGTTGCAGCCTTTCGTCAGTGGGCCTCTTTACAAAGGAAAGGAGGTCGTGCAATAACCGTTTTATCATTAATCTTTAGTTGGTGCGGGGGCAATTAAGCCGGCAAAGAAACAATATTCGGGGCATATATTCAATAAAAAAAGCTGCCTTTAAAGCAGCTTTTCATGGTAACATCTATATTGAATTAGTCATTCATCGACAGTAAAAAGTCTTCGTTGTTGCGCGTTTTCTTAAAGCGGTCATTAATGAAGTCCATTGCCTCAACAGGGTTCATATCGGCCAGGTATTTCCTCATGATCCACATGCGCTGTATTGTTTTCTCGTCAAGGAGAAGGTCGTCGCGGCGTGTACTGGAAGACGTAAGGTCGATAGCCGGGAAGATACGCTTGTTGGCAATCTTACGGTCAAGCTGAAGCTCCATGTTGCCCGTACCTTTAAATTCTTCAAAGATCACCTCGTCCATTTTAGAGCCGGTATCGGTAAGCGCTGTTGCAATAATGCTTAGTGAGCCTCCGCCCTCAATGTTACGTGCGGCACCAAAGAAACGCTTAGGCTTTTGCAGTGCATTGGCATCTACACCACCACTCAATACCTTACCGGAAGCAGGCTGAACCGTGTTGTAGGCGCGCGCCAGTCGGGTAATAGAGTCGAGCAGGATAACCACATCATGGCCGCACTCTACAAGGCGCTTGGCTTTTTCAAGTACAATATTGGCCACCTTTACATGGCGTTCTGCAGGCTCGTCAAACGTAGAGGCGATAACCTCCCCGCGCACGCTGCGCTGCATATCGGTAACCTCTTCGGGGCGCTCATCTATAAGCAGTACGATAAGGTACACTTCGGGGTGATTGGCCGCGATAGAGTTGGCGATATCTTTAAGAAGCATCGTTTTACCAGTTTTCGGCTGTGCCACGATCATACCGCGCTGACCTTTCCCTATGGGCGAGAACAGGTCAATAATGCGGGTAGAAATGGTAGCATGCCTGTCGGCCAGGTTAAATTTCTCTTCCGGGAAAAGCGGCGTAAGGTGTTCAAACGAAACACGGTCGCGCACTACCTGCGGGTCATGCCCGTTTATCTTTAGAACCTTTACAAGCGGGAAGTATTTCTCTCCCTCTTTTGGCGGGCGCACCACACCTTTTACGGTATCTCCGGTCTTAAGCCCGAACAGGCGCACCTGTGAGTTGCTCAGGTAAATATCGTCGGGAGATGCCAGGTAGTTATAATCTGATGAGCGCAGGAAGCCGTAGCCATCGGGCATCATTTCGAGCACGCCTTCGCTTTCTATAATTCCGTCAAACTCATAATCCGGCTCGCGGAAATTCTGTTTTTTCTGGCTGTGGCCGTTATTCTGGCTATGGCCGTTATTCTGATTAGCCGCAGGCTTATCTGATACTGCAGGCTTCTCGGCTACCGGAGCACTGCTCTGTTCTGCACCTCCCTGCTGCATTTCGGCCATGCGCTTCTTGTAGCTGGGGTGATTGGGGTTGTTAGCGTTGGCACGCTCAATCTGTGCGCGGCGCTCCTCCTCGGTCATTGGCGGGCGTACCGGCTTTTTAACGTCACCGTCTGCCGGCCTGCGGTCTTTAAAGTCGCGGGCATTCCGTTCGGCTGCCTGGGGGTTGCGCGGCTGGCGCTCCCTCTGCTCTTCAGGCTGTGCTGCGGCGGATGCAGCTTCTGTTACAGGGGCTTCTGTAGCCGGCGCACTCTGTGCTTCCTGCTGCGGCTGCTCTTTGCGCGGCCTTCCGGCTTTTGCTTTTACAGGGGCTTCCTGCGCAGGCGAAGCATCTTCGGTAACATCGGCTGTTTTTTGATCTTTGCCTATGCGTGCCCTTTTGGGCTTGTCGTTATTTTGGATGGCAGCATCATCTGCGGGGGCAGTACCTTCGTTAAAAAGGTCTTTTACAACTGCCGGGTTTGCGGCCTGCTGATCGAGTATCTGGTAGATAAGCTCATCTTTTTTGAGCCCGCGGTATTTATTTATCTTGGCTTTTTTGGCAATTTCCTGAAGCTCAGGAAGCTTCATTTCTTTCAATTCAGAAATATCAAACATGAATAATCTTTAGATTAAAATTTGTGTAGTGCACCGTGTAGGTATGAGGTAGATTTTTTTGGAAAAACCATGCTCCGCAGTATGAAGCATTTACGTTTTGTTAATGCAATATTACAAATTAATTTTTAGCAGGCAATAGTATTTTATAAAAAGAAACCATATTTTTGTGCTGCAATCAAGGTAACAATGCTGCAAAGGATACAAACCGTTTATTTATTTATCGCGTTTCTGGCCACAGGCGTTTTGCCTTTTGTTTTCCCGTTGTATGTAGACGGCACGGGAGGCAACTATTATTTTGTGAAGAACCTTGCCTATGTGTTCCTCTTCGGTCTTAGCACGGTGCTTAGTATTATGAGCATTATGATGTACACGAAAAGGAAGCGCCAATTTGCAATGGGCAGGCTCAACATGATCTTGAATTTGATTTTATTGGGGTTATTTGTATACCAGTCACTAAATTTATCCGGAGAAACGGATCGTGAAAAATTTGTTTCTGAGAAGGGTATTGGGATGATTCTTCCTGTTATTTCTATCGTTTTTCTGGTCCTTGCAAACAGGGCCATCAAAAAGGACGAAGATCTCGTAAAATCTGTAGACAGGCTGCGATAAACCTTTTTAACTTAGTTTATTAGTGCGTAAGAATCCGGGATACCCTCCCGGATTTCTTGTTTTTATACCCCACGCTTCCCTATCTCTATTGCCTCGAGGTTTTCTATCTTTTCGCCGTTTATGGTAAAGCGCAGCATCGTGCGCACCTGGTGGAAGCCGTGCACCCCCGCCGCACCCGGATTCATATGCAGCAACCCAAGCTTTTGGTCGAATTGTACTTTGAGGATGTGTGAATGCCCGCAGATAAAAAGCTTTGGCGGATCGGCTTTCAGGTCTTCGCGCACTGCAGGGCTGTATTTGCCGGGATAGCCGCCAATATGCGTAATCCAGACATCTACGCCTTCGCACATAAAGCGGTTGTGCAGCGGGAACTCCTTTCGCGCCTCATGGCCGTCTATATTGCCGAATACTGCGCGCAGCGGCTTTTCCTTTTTTATGGTATCAGTTACGCGTAGGTCGCCAATATCGCCTGCATGCCACACCTCATCGGCCTGGCGTACGTATTTCATGATGGTGTCGTCTATATGGCTGTGCGTATCGCTAAGCAGCAGTATTTTCTTCATGTGCTGCTTAGGTTTTCAGCTTCTTTTTGCGCGCGGCCGGGAAAAGTACGTTATTCAATATAAGGCGGTAGCCGGGGGAGTTGGGGTGCAGGTCGAGCACCGTGGGCGCATCCCCTACCCTGTGTTGGTAATCTTCGGGGTCGTGACCGCCAAAGAATGTAAACATGCCCTTGCCTTTTGTTCCGTGGATGTAGCGCGCTTCGCCATTCTGCTTGTTCTCGCCCATCACCAGCACGCTGCTCTTTACCTTATTGCCCGCAAAAGCCGTGGTCTGGCCCATAAACCCCTTTACCAGTTGCGTGTGGTTCTGGCAAAGCATAGAAGGGATCGGGTCCCACTTGGCCGAATACTCCATCAGCGTAAAGTAATCCACATCGGGCAAAATGCGCCTGTCGTTCGTAGTATCAATATCAGAGAACTCGTAAACAATAGGATTCCGCTCCAGCGTAAAATCTTTAAAGGCAAACGACTTTCCGTAGTCTATCTGTGCCTGGTAGTTGGGTGCGCTCGGGTCGCCGTCAAACATCGGTTCGCAGATGTCCACACCTTCGGCGGCAAGCGCAATATCAAAACTATCGGTTGCCGAGCACATGGCAAACATAAAGCCGCCGCCTATCACGAAGTTGCGTATCTTGAGTGCCACGGCCAGCTTTTCATCACTTACCTTGCTGTAGCCCAGTTTGGCAGCAAGGGCTTCGGCATCCTTTTTCTGCTGGATGTACCACGGCGCATTGCGGTAGGCTCCGAAGAACTTGCCGTACTGGCCCGTAAAATCTTCGTGGTGCAAGTGCAGCCAGTCATAGTTGAGCAGTGCATCGCTAAGCACCTCTTCGTCATATATAGGCGTAAACGGAATTTCAGCATAGGTAAGCACCATGGTTACGGCATCGTCCCATGGCTGCTTGCCGGGCGGAGTGTACACCGCTATCTTCGGCGCTTTTTCGAGGATGACGGTTTCCATGTTTTGCGACGGGCTCGATATCTCGTCGAGTATGGCATTGCTCTGGCCGTCGCTCAGTACCTCGAAGCTTACCCCGCGTATCTGGCACTCACGGCGGATCTCCTCGGCATCGGGCAGCAGGAACGACCCGCCGCGGTAATTGAGCAGCCAGCTGGCCTTGTAGCTTTTAGAGAGCGCCCAGTAGGTAATTCCGTAGGCTTTAAGGTGGTTTTGCTGGGTAGTCTCATCCATGGGCAGGAGGATCATCGAAGCCCTTGCGCCAAAGCCTGTGAGCAGCAAAATGAATATGCAGAGTTTTTTAAGCGGCATGCAGTAAAAAGATTTATCCAAAGATAACAAATTCTGTTCCGGTTTTATTGCCCGTTGGGGGCCGGCTATTAAATGCAACAGCATCAAAATTTTTTCGGACATTAATACAACTGATAAGAAAAATGTTTAAATTTAACTCACAATATTAACCTAAAACTTACTAATATGGCAGACGACAAAACACAGGCCGATCTTGACAACCATTCAAACCAACTCAACCCGAATAACGACGAATATTGGAATTCGCGTGGGGAGGACAAACCGGAATAATAAGTTGCCAAACTAAAAAAATAAGGGCTGTCTCTGTTGAGGCAGCCTTATTATTTATGTAGAGCGATTAGCTATCAAAGCTGCATCCCGCACTACTAACCCAGATTTTTTTCACAGCCAAACGCTTGCGCATTCGTTAATCGCAGTTCCTGCCATCGCCTGTATCTGCCTCCGCGCGCTGCGGCAGGATGCCGGCTCTGTCAGGGCTGAGGGAAAAGGTTAGGGTGTTTTATTCGGTCATGCTCCTGTTAAAACCACAAAGCGCACCCTTTCCTGTGCGCTTTCCTGTTTTACAAAATCAAAAGTTATTCGGCAATCACTACTTCAGCGCCGCGCACTTCGATATTGTAAAGGGTTTCTTTTGCTGTTTCTGTCATTATCTCGCTCATGGTATAGGTAAGGTTAGGTTAGGTTTATAGTTAATTTACTTCACTAGATTTCAAATAAGCTGTTATCTTGTACATATCTTTAAAGGGGGCTATTTCGACATCTTCGTTTTTGGAGATAATTTTTAAAAGTGAATATTTTTCGATTAAAGGCTTGAATTTTTCCCTTCCATAGTCAGAAAGGCAATTAAAAAATAACCATTTGGTTTCAAAATCTGATAAATATGCTCTGACAATTGAGGTAAAATAATATTTAATATTATATTCTTTACGAAGAATGATTTCCATTTTTTCTTTATAATTCAAATCATTATGTAAAGGGCGTGTAAAAAATTCCTGTTCGTCAACTAGCTTAATTAATCTGTATAAACTCCTAAAATAATTTCCAAAGTCATTATAAACTTGCGGATATATGCCCTTGGTATATAAAATGTTTAAATTGCTTTCTTCACTATTACTAGTTGACAGATCGAGTTGCAGATCATTATTAAGAGTAGCTATTTTTTCCGACAGCAAAGCCTTAACGTGTAAATCTATCAAACCATACTTTTTCTCGAAAACATCTGGACCCTTAAAGACATTAGTAACATAGGTGCTGTTTCCTGGCCGGAGAGATGAACGTCGCCCTTTTTCTAAATTAGTTGTGAGTTCGATACTGCCAACAACTTTCAAATGTAAATTTAGCATGTTAAAAAATGTATTCTCGAAGTTTTTTCTCAAATCATCTTCCTCTTGTTTTCTAAATTGATCTTGGACTAATTTATTAGCATCAATTTGAGCCTTCAAAGCTAAATAAACCAGAAGCGAACCGAATAAGCTGGTAAAAGGCGAGGTAATTCCTCCTATTGTGTCGCCAATATTGCCTGTTTCACGAAATGACAATAAACCCCAGTCTCTGGTAAAAATAATGGGTAAAATAAATATTAGGACACCTAATGTGACAAGGTACAGTTTCTCTTTCTTATTTAATTTGATATCCATGGTGGCTTTTAAAACGGAACGTCGTCGTCGTCGTTGGCGCGGCTGTTCAGGTTGCTGCCAAAGGCATCGTTGGCGCTCGGCAGGTTTTTGGTAATAAAGGCATGGCTGTCGTTCATGCTGCTGGGCAGTTCGTCAAACGGCGAGCCAAAGTCGTCCAGGTTGTCAAACTTACCAAGGCTGCCCACAAACTTAAGCCTGATATTATCGAGCCCACCGTTACGGTGTTTGGCCACAATGAACTCGGCCTGCCCCTGCGTGGGCGAACGCTCCTCATCGTCCCACTCGTCAATCTTATAATATTCGGGGCGGTAGATGAACGAAACAATATCGGCATCCTGCTCTATCGCACCCGATTCACGAAGGTCGGACAGCAATGGGCGCTTGCTCGATCCGCGGGTTTCTACCGCACGGGAAAGCTGCGACAGCGCAATTACCGGAACGTTAAGCTCTTTGGCCAGCGCCTTCAGGTTTCGCGAAATGGTCGAAATCTCCTGCTCTCGGTTGCCTCCGCCTTTGGAGTTGCCTCCGGCAGTCATCAGCTGAAGGTAATCGATAATGATCATCTTTATGCCGTACTGCGAAGAGAGCCTCCTGGCCTTAGCCCGAAGGTCGAATATCGATAGCGATGGCGTATCGTCTATATAAAGCGGCGCTTTCTCTAAGTCTTTTACTTTGATGCTCAGCTGTTCCCACTCGTGTTTTTCAAGTTTACCTGTACGCAGCTTTTCAGAAGAAAGCCCGGTTTCGCTGGATATCAAACGCGTGATAAGCTGTACCGACGACATCTCGAGCGAGAATACCGCTACGGGATGGTTGAAGTCAATGGCAATGTTTCGCGCCATAGAAAGAACGAACGCCGTCTTTCCCATACCCGGCCTCGCCGCAATAATGATAAGGTCGCTGGGCTGCCATCCGGAGGTAAGCTTGTCAAGATCATGAAAGCCGGTTGCAATACCGCTGAGGCCTTCTTGTTTCGCGATTTCCTCGATACGTTTTTTAGCCTGTATCACGAGGCTTTGCGCGGTTTCTGAGCTTCGCTTGATGTTGCCCTGAGTCACTTCATACAGGCGCGATTCGGCTTTATCGAGCAAATCGAAAACATCGGTGGTTTCGTCGTACGATTCTTCGATGATCTCGGCCGAAATGCGGATAAGCGAGCGCTGGATGTACTTTTGCAGGATGATGCGCGAGTGGAACTCGATGTGCGCCGAAGATGATATCTTTTGCGTGAGCTGTATCAGGTAGAAATCGCCACCTGCCAGCTCGAGCTTTGCATTCTTTTTTAGCTGTGCCGAAACGGTTAACAAGTCTATCGGCTGCGTATCGTTGAAAAGCTGCACGATAGCCTCAAAAATGTACTTGTGGGCATCTTTGTAAAAAGCGTCGGGCTGAAGGATATCGATCACCTCATCAACCCCCTTTTTGTCTATCATCATGGCGCCCAGCACCGCCTCTTCAAGGTCGGTGGCCTGCGGCGGCAGCTTGCCTTTTTCAAGGCTGATAAGGGTGCCCTTATCTACCTTTACGGGGTTAATGTTCCTGATATTTTCCATAGTGCGAAAGTAACTAAAAATAGGGCGGAAAGGTTAAGCAATTGTTAAGACCTTTCTGTTCATAAACTGTTGAAAACGTGTGCAAATTGTGTTGATAACCCAAAAAAAATCCGAAGCGGCAAGGCTTCGGACGTTTTTGGCCGTTGCGGCTAAATTATTCCTTGTATTCGCCCATATTACAGTACTTGTCTATCCTTTTGTTTACAAGATCGGCTGTTGATAAGTCTTTCAGCTCATTATATGCTTTAAGGATGTATTCTTCTACCGAGCGGAAAGTGGTTTCCCTGTCGTAATGGGCACCTCCAAGCGGTTCGGGGATAATATCATCTATCAGGTGCTGGCGCTTCATGTCGTAGCTGGTAAGCTTAAGCGCTTCGGCAGCCTGCTCCTTATATTCCCAGCTCCTCCAGAGTATCGATGAACACGATTCCGGCGAGATTACAGAGTACCATGTGTTTTCGAGCATGTATACCTTGTCTCCAACACCAATGCCCAATGCGCCACCCGAAGCTCCCTCTCCAACTATCACCGTAATGATAGGAGTTTTAAGGCGTGTCATTTCGAAGATGTTGCGGGCAATTGCCTCGCCCTGACCGCGCTCTTCGGCTTCAAGGCCCGGATATGCGCCCGGGGTATCTACAAATGTTACTACCGGAATGCCAAACTTCTCGGCCATCTTCATAAGGCGCAGGGCCTTGCGGTAACCTTCTGGGTTGGCCATACCAAAGTTACGGTACTGGCGTGTTTTCGTGTTGTATCCCTTCTGCTGGCCTACGATCATGAACGACTGCCCGCCAATCTTGCCGAGACCGCCCACCATGGCTTTGTCATCTTTAAACGCCCTGTCGCCAAACAGCTCTAAAAAGGTGCCGTTGGTAAGCGCATTGATATGGTCCATGGTATAAGGCCTGCTGGGGTGGCGCGATAGCTGCACACGCTGCCAGGCAGTAAGGTTCTTGTATATTTTCTTCTTGGTTTCCTCGAGTTTCTTTTCTATCTGCTTGCAGGTGTTAGATACATCTACATCCGACTCCTGGCCTATGATGGTACATTTGTCCAGCTGGTCTTCAAGCTCCTTGATAGGTAGTTCAAAATCTAAATATTCCATAAGATGAACTTAGTGCGTTTTAAGTTTTCGGAACTACAAAGATAAAATTTTATGTTGACAAAAAAGCTACCCTTGCAGCCTTTCCTTTGCCCTGTCGGAATAATTTTTAAGTATGCCGTTGAGTATCACCGTGATTACAATAACGGCAGCACCCACGTAAAAGGGAAGACTCATCTTCTCTTTATCATCAAACACGATCACTGCAAGAATTATCCCATAAATCGGCTCCATATTAATGGTAAGCATAACTGTATACGGACTTAAAAATTTCATGACTTTAACCGAGGCTATAAATGCGTAGGCAGTGCAGAACGACCCCAGCAGGAACAGCCACATCCAGTCTGAGGGGGAAACCAAAAAGAATTCTGCCGTAAGGCTGCCGCTAAAAAGCAGGTAGAGCGTAAAAAAGAATACGCCGCCCAACAGCTCATACAGCGAGATAACCACGGGGCTGAACTGGTGTGCAAACTTTCCGTTAATGATAGAAAACGATGCCGAGAGGAATGCCGAGGTAAGCGCCAGTGCAATACCGTAAAGGTAATTCCCCTCGAAGCTGAAGATGATATAAAGCCCTCCGATAACAAACAGGCCGAACAGTACTTCATACCATATTACCTTCCGCCCGAAAAATATCGGCTCGAGCAGTGCGGCAAAAAAAGCGCCTGTACTAAGGCAGGCGAGAGTCACCGAGATGTTCGACTCTTTGATCGCCTTAAAAAATGTAAGCCAGTGCAGGGCGATTACCAGGCCGGCGACCAGGAACCTGAGCAATACAGGCCAGGTAACCCCAAGCGGGATTTTAGCAATGCGGGCATATACAAAGGTAAGCGCTACCGCAATGCTCATCCTGAACCATACGAGCGGAAGTGCATCGAGCGTAATAAGCGCGCCCAGCACTGCGGTAAAACCCCAGATGAATACAATAAAATGAAGGTGGAAGTAACTTTTTAGCTTATCGTTTGGCATTCCTCAAAAGATATACGGCTAATATACCAAAAGTAATGTTAGGAAACCAAACGGCCAACAGCGGCGGCAGGGTCGATTTTTCGGCCAGTACGCCAAATATCTTATCAAAGAAGATAAAAGTAAACGCAAGCCCTATACCCATGGCAAGGTTTATACCCATTCCGCCACGCCTTTTCATAGATGATACGGCAACCGCAATAATAGTTAAGATGAATGCCGAAACCGGTATGCTGTATTTTTTATAGAGTACCACCAGGTAGGTATTGATGTTGCCCGAACCTCGCTCCCTCTCTTTTGCTATAAATTTATAAAGCTCGGAAACCGTCATGGTTTCGGCCACGTAAACTGTCGGTGTCAGGTCGTCGGGCTCAAAATTGAACTTGAACTTTTTTACCGGAGCAGATTCAAATGTGTCGCCCATTTCGCCAATGGTACGCTTTACATAGCCGCTCAGTACATAGGTACTGTCCCTCTCATTCCACCGGATGGTGTTGGCATTTATCTTATACAGAAGCTTGTTGTCTTTCGATTTTTCAAGATTGAAATTGAAGCCAATCTTGCTGGTATAGTTATAACTGCTCACATAAACGGTTTCGTCGTCGCTTATCTGCTTGTATACGTCTGCCGACTGCCGCACCTCGGGATTGTTCTTCAGGTAAGTGTAACGGAAGTCATTGAAACCCTTACTGGCTTTCGGGACAAAGAAAAAGCCCATGAGCAGCGCCAGTATCGATATAAAGGTGGCCCCGATGATGTAGGGCCTTAAAAATCGTGTGAACGATATCCCGGAACTAAGTATCGCGATGATCTCTGTATTATTGGCCAGCTTACTGGTAAACCAGATGATGGACAAAAACAGGAAGATCGGGAAAAGCATGTTCGCGAAATAGATGGTAAAATCAGCATAGTATATAGCGATCTTCGAAAAAGGCACCTTGTTCTCGAGCATTTTGTTCACCTTCTCAGATACGTCTATCACGATCCCGATGGGGATAAACATAAGAAGCATCACAAAGAAAGTGGCGAGATAGCGCTTCAGGATGTACCAGTCTATTATTTTCACGCGTTACGCAATTAGTTTATTTGGTATATATTAAAAATTAAGCATTTCGACTGCGCTCAATGTGACAGCAAATTGTCATTTCGACCGCGCTCAATGTGACAGTAAATTGTCATTTCGACGGCGCCCAATGCGACAGTAAATTTGTCATTTATGCTGCGCTAATGTGGCACTGGATTTATCCTCTACACACATTTCAGCAATAATTAAAGCCTCTGGCTCATTTGTTTTACCATCTTGTCTTTCCATTCGCGGAAATCTCCCGCTAAGATATGCTTTCTGGCTTCACGAACCAACCACATGTAGAACCCAAGGTTGTGTATCGTAGCAATCTGCTTGCCCAGGTATTCGTTGGCCGCAAACAGGTGGCGCAGGTAAGCCTTGGTGTACTCGGTATCTACAAACGTTATGCCCATCTCATCTACCGGAGAGAAATCGGCTTCCCACTTCTTATTCTTGATGTTAATCGTGCCGTTGGCCGTAAACAGCATCCCGTTGCGCGCATTTCGCGTTGGCATCACACAATCGAACATATCTACACCTAACGCAATATTTTCAAGAATATTGATAGGCGTACCCACACCCATCAGGTAGCGCGGCTTATCTTCGGGAAGGATATTGGTTACCACCTCGGTCATCGCATACATCTCTTCGGCAGGCTCGCCCACAGAAAGTCCGCCGATAGCGTTGCCCTGAGCGCCGGCATTGGCAATATATTCGGCACTTTGCTCGCGCAGGTCTTTATACGTACTGCCCTGAACTATCGGGAAAAGCGTTTGCTCATACCCATATTTGTACGGCAGCTTTTCGAGGTGCGTGATACACCTGTCGAGCCAGCGGTGCGTCATGTGCATCGAGCGTTTGGCATAACGGTAATCGCATGGGTAGGGCGTACATTCGTCAAATGCCATAATGATATCGGCGCCAATGGTACGCTGTATTTCCATCACGCTTTCGGGCGAGAAAAAATGATATGAGCCGTCGATATGGCTTTTAAATTTAACCCCTTCTTCCTTGATCTTCCTGTTGGCCGAAAGCGAATACACCTGGTAGCCGCCTGAGTCGGTAAGGATATTGCGGTCCCAGTTCATGAACTTGTGCAGGCCGCCTGCTTTTTCAAGGATATCAGTTTGCGGGCGAAGGTACAGGTGGTAGGTATTCCCCAGGATAATATCGGGGTTTATTTCCTCTTTCAGTTCGCGTTGGTGCACGCCTTTTACAGAGGCTACGGTACCCACAGGCATAAAGATAGGCGTTTCTATGGCTCCGTGGTCGGTAGTTACCACCCCTGCCCTGGCCTTGCTTTGCGGGTCTTTGGTAAGTAGGTCAAATTTCATTCTTTTCTCTTAAAGCGTGCAAAGATAATGGTTTTCAGTGAGAATTAGAGGTAACCTGATGCCCGAAACTCGCTTTGTAGCCATGCGTTTTTATGTGCCGTTTCGTTATATTTGCTTTATGAAACCAACGCTGTCTGATTACCTCATCCGGCTCAACCCCCAACAGCTGTATACCATTGCCGTAAATGCAACACTACCGCTTGTTGTAATCGGTTCTTTTTTGTCAGTTTTTTACGGAACGATGGGTTTCCTTATCTCAATTATTGTAATACCTACCGGGTTGATCGCTTTATTTTACACCATTAGCAAGGAAAGCAAAATCATTTTGTTTACAGCGGATGCAATAGTGGTGGAGCGAAAAACAGGAAGAGCTGCAATAAGCTATAGTTATCCGGAATTGGATAAGATATCGCTTATCAACAGGGTGAAGCAACGAGGATACATCGAGCTGGAACTGGGTGGCAAAATATACCGGGGTGACCTCGACAGAAAAGATGGCCTTGATGCCTCTTTTAAGGATTTTATATTTCAGCTTTTTGAAAAAAATCCTGAACTGGAATGTTTTGGTGATTTCAGTTTAGAACGCTACAAATATTTTATGCTGAATGGAGAAGTGCGCGAAGTGCTTCTTTAAAGGATAGAGAAGAATAGATTAACAAACCAGGAAATCTTTAAAATCGCAACGTGAGGTACTGCTCCTTAAATCGACTTGAAGCACTTTATGCAGCACATCGCGAAGCTCGCCGTAACTGTAGGGCTTAATGATATAGTGGTGCGCCCCCATATCGTACAAGCGCTTAATGTTGTTTGGGTCGTTGCTCGTGCTGATAATAACAACGGGAAGGCGTTTGAGCGCTGAATGGGCTTTTAATGCAGCAATGCAGTCGTAACCGCTCATTTTGGGCATATTCAGGTCAAGGAAAACCACATCGGTATCGCAATCGGCCTCACCGTTGGTCAAACAATGCATGAGCTCTTCGCCATCCGGCTTGTGGGTTACATTTATAGCTTCAGAAATTTCGCGTACCGCATCTTTGAAAAACTGTACATCTTCGTGGTCATCATCAGCCAGAAATATATTCTGTACATACATAAGTAGTTCTTTTACGGCTCAGAGGATGATGAATGTTTATTGCTGCAAGCATATGGGGGTAGCTATAACGTTGCAAAAACAAAAAGACAAGAAGATCTTTACCTGTTGATGCAGCAAAAATAAAAAAAATCTGACAGCCCTAACCTATAAAATTTAACATTTGTTTTATAGAATTAAACACAATTTCGTTCCGCTTAACACAGGCTAAATTTTATAATACTTTGAAAATGAGTTATTAAACACAATTTCAGTCAGTACGAGAATTTTATGGATTGTGCAGAAACCATTAAACATTTTAAAGTTCTTTTGCCAGCGAAAGGAACAATTCCTGCCATTGGTCGTCGCCGTAGTTTTCGCCTAACCGGACGATCACCAGGTTCTTTGCCGGATTCACATAAATAAACTGGCCCAGAATTCCCTGCGCCATAAAATCTCCGTCGGGTGACGGTATCCACCACTGGTATTTGTAGTTGGCGGCACCGTTAAGGTCGGGCGCAGTAGAGTCTTCCACCCACTTTTGGGAAACGATCTGCTTATCGCCCCATTTGCCTTTATTCAGGTAAAGTGTCCCTATTTTGGCGAAGTCGCGCGCACGCGCATTGATGCAGCAGAATGTTTTCTCCATTCCGTCCTTTCTGTCCAGGCTCCAGGTGGCATCGTATTCCATGCCCAGCGGTTTCCAGAGCTTTTCTTCGAGGTAGGCCGTAATGCTTTTACCCTTCAGGGCGCGCTGCAGCACAAACCCCAGTAATTGAGTGTCGCCGCTGCTGTAGGCAAAATCGGTTCCCGGCTCATGCTCAAGTTTGCGTTTCAGCATGGCTTTTTGCAAATTGCGCCCGTAGTAGTAGGTTGCGGCATCACCAAACGGGTTCACATAACTTTCGTTAAATTTAATGCCGCTGCTCATTTGCAGCAGATGACGGATAGTAACCTTCTCCAGCCCGTCGTGCGCCAGTTCGGGAATGTAATTGACCATTGGCTCATCTACCGATTTGATAAGGCCATCGTCTATAGCACAGCCTATAAGGATAGAGGTAACCGATTTCGCCATTGAAAACGAAGCGACTACCGACTCCCGGCTGTATTTATTGAAATACTTTTCGTAATGAACAGAGTCATTTTTAATGATGAGGAAAGCAACCGTTTTATTCTTCTCCAGATATTCATCAAAAGGCACGGTATTGCCCTTGTAACTAAAGGTTTTAGGGAACCGCGGCTTTGCGGCATTTTGGTACACAAAGCTGCTGTCGCCCTTATGTGCGGTACGCGACGGGAATATCTTGTGGTCGGTTATATTCGCAAAGTTATAATAGGCGAAGCGGCCCACGGTGCAGGAGGAAAAGGTAATAAGAATGATGATGACAGGAAGAAAGTGTAATTTTTTCATGGAAGTTTGGTATGTGCCAAATATCGCAAAATAATTCTTTAATACGAATACAACCCTTTTCACCGTTATAAAAACTGGCAGAATTTTTGTTACTTTGTTTGCGAAGCTTAATTTATGAAATACATCGTCTCGGTACTGCTATTTTTAATGTGCACCCTGCTTTATGCCCAGCCCGGGGATAAAGGCAGGAGCATTGCCATACCGCGCACCGAATCGCCCGATGTGCCTGCTGCTGCCCCACTGCCGTCAGACAGCCCTTTTAAGCTGGATAATACTACCAAAAAACCTTCCTTCAACTACCCCTCTATCGAGATTGGCGGCACCAACAAAAACTGGAGCATGAACCCCAACAACGATTTTGTGAGCCGTGGCCAGGAATACGAAAAACGTGCGCAGCTGAAACCCCAGGGCGAATCGAATGAGGCATTTCGCGGTAACCAGTTCTTCGGCGAATACCGCATAAAATCTGACTACATCCAGATCATGGCGCGCGACTTCGGCGAGCAGGATGGCGACCGCATCAAGGTACTCGTTAACGGGCGTACGGTAGTTGACGAGATTGTATTGACCAACGACTTTAAGGGGATACAGCTTACCCTCCAGCCCGGCTTCAATAAGATCGACTTCGAAGCGCTCAACCAGGGTACTTCCGGGCCCAACACTGCCGAGTTCCGCGTATACAATGACAAGCAGGAACTTGTATCGGGCAACCAGTGGAACCTTGCTACAGGCTTTCATGCCACGGTAATGGTAGTGAAGGAGTAGTTCCTTTATTATTTTGAATTCTGAATTTTAAATTTTGAATTGTCCGGTTTCGCAGAGATTCACAGAGAAAGCACAGAGATTCGCAGAGCTTTTGAGACTAAATGGCACTGATTATGTCGCAAAGATTCGCAAAGAAGGCGCAGAGGTGCGCAAAGAT
>JAGKWW010000081.1 GCA_021151665.1 Flavobacteriaceae bacterium | reverse complement strand
TTAAAAAACAATAATTCAAATAACCAACTACCTGTAAAAGCTAATTAATTATGTTTCCTATAATAAATCCTAGTATAATTGTATCAATATATCCGCAGATATATTCAACCTCTCCTTTAAAGCGCGAATCATTGATAAACTTAATTTCCTTTTTCCTGAAAGAATTTCTGATTTGCGGGAACGAGCACCTAAAATTTCAGAGAGCTCAGCATCGGAAATGTTCAGTTGTTCCATCCGATACTTTATAGCTTCCAGTGGGGTTGGCTCAGGAACGGGATAATGTTCATCTTCATACTTCTTAACTAACATTGAGAGAATTTCCAGTTCATCGGACTCCGGTGTGTCAGGCTGCAAGTCCATTTGCATCAGTTCATAGATACGCACCAGGGTATCTTCATATTGCGAATCATTTTTTATCAGTCTTAACATAGCTAATCTCTTTTGCGTTAATCTTATCGTAGTCCTTATGTGTACCCAGCCAGACTATAAACACTATCTTCAGCCGGTATTCAATATCCACTATCAGCCTATAGGTGTTGCCATGAATATTAAAAACAACACGCTTGCTTGTCAGTACCGACGCATTGCCAAACTGGCCCTTCAAATCGTTCGGGCTGCTCCACTCGGCAGCAGTCACTTCTTTATACCAGTATTGAAGTGGCCTTTCTGCATCCTGAAATTGCTCCCAATAATCTTTTAAGGTTTTTACAGCAATTATTCTCATTGCAAATATATTAAATTGTTACCAAATTGGTAACACGTTAGAAGATTTCTTTTTGCTTTAAGTTGAATTGTAGCCGCACTGGGGCGACAATTAATTATCTGCATATTCGGAGAACACCTTTACCTTCAGGCTTTTCATTCCCCGTCATATTAAGCTTTGCTTTTAGCTCTCTAATTTCTTCTTCCATTTTTGAAATAATTGCTCTTGTATCGTCAAGTGGAAGATCAGTTTTAGCGTTCCCCAATCTCTCCTGTAATTGCTTCATTTCCTTTCCGATAGACTTTTGTTCAGTAATGGCATACTCTTCGGTCTGCTTTACCGATTGATGGCCAAGCATTTCTTTAACTACATGGATAGGTACATCATTATTTAGCGTTACAGTGCTTCCGAATGTACGTCTGGCTTTGTGTGTATTCAATGTACTTTGTATGCCGCACACGTCAGCTATCTCTTTGAGATAGGCGTTCATCTTTTGATTTGAGGTTACCGGAAGGACAGAATTACGTTCCAGGCAGATCGGATGATCTTTATACCGTTCCATAATGGCTTTGGCTTTCGGCAATAGAGGTATATTAATATTGCTTCCTGTTTTCTGCCTTTCGGTAATAATCCACATTTCACCATCAATACCAATTTTCACGTCGGTTTTCTTCAGGTTGAAAGCGTCTATGTACGCAAGTCCTGTATAGCATTGGAAAACAAAAATGTCCCTTACTGCCGCCAGGCGTGGTGTAGAGAAAGTATGATTTTCCAATAGCGACAGTTCATGGCTGCTAAGCGGTTTCTTAGGCACCTTAATTTTTTTAGCCTTAAACCGTTTGAAAGGGTCGTGGGTAATAATTTCCTTGTCAATAGCCCGAAGTACAATTTTCTTGAAGTTTGTTATGTACTTTACTGCCGTATTGTTACTGATATTCTTTACAGTCTTCAGGTAGAATTCGTAATCCTTAATGAATTCAAAGTTAAGTTCCCGAAAGTCCATATCCTGCATATCGTACTTGAAACGTACAAATTCCTTTAGGTGCTTTTTCGATATTTCAAACCGTGTATGCGTACCGATAGCATACTCCCCTCTTTTCACCAATGCCAGAAGTTCATCATTATGAAGCTGGAACTCTTCCACAATCATGGCTTTGTCCGTTGACTTGCCCAATACATAATCCATCAGCTTTTGGCTGGTAATTGGCCGCCCATGATTTATGAGCTCATTAATGTACTGGTGGACTTTTGTCTGTAGTGTATCCAGAAAGAAGTTAGTTGTTCGGGCATCTTCACGGTTTCCTGTGGCGCGCTCTTTACCCTGATCCCAACGGGTAGCATCCCATTTTCTACGGGTAGAGGTTTCCTTTGGAATACCGTCAACGGTAATCCTCAGGTAAATCATTTTCTCATTGGTCTCTTTTCGCGGGGTCTTCAGAAAGAAGGTTATCCCAAAACTTGCTGCTAGCATAATTCAACATTTTAAGTATTAATAAAATTAGAACTATAGCGTCCTTAAATCAAGATGTTAAGCAGGCTTATTAGCTGACAATCAAAACATTAAATCACATTCTGTGGCACATTTGCAAAACTCTTCAATGTGCCACAAAAGTGCCACAAATAACTGTGCATTTTTCAAAATTTTGACCGTACAGGGATAAAATAAAAAAACCTGCAACTTCGTAAAGTGCAGGTTTTCAGTGATTTAACTTACTTTATAAAAAATAAAGTTAGATTTTAGTGGGCGATGAGGGATTCGAACCCCCGACCCTCTCGGTGTAAACGAGATGCTCTGAACCAGCTGAGCTAATCGCCCCAATATTTTTGCAATCTTAAACTGTTTTCAGTTCCTTATTGCGAGTGCAAATATACGCGAGTTTTTATTAATTGCAAATTATTAATTAAAAAATTATAAAATTTCAGCTACCACAAACGTACTCCCGCCGATATAAATAAAGTCGTTCGGCGCAGAGTCCGCAAGGGCAGCGTTATAAGCTTCTGGCACCGAACTATATACATCTCCCAACAGGCCTAAATTACCTGCATGGCCCCTAAGCACCTCAGCGGACAATCCGCGCGGCACATCGGGCCTGCAAAAATAATAAACAGCGTCCCTGGGGAAAAGCGGTAGCATTTCGCTTAGGTCTTTATCGTTTACTACCCCAAGTACAATTCTTAATATGCGGTATTCCTGCCGCGCAAGCTGCTGCATAACAATTTTCAGTCCATGGTTGTTGTGGGCGGTATCGGCAATTGCGGTGGGTGTTGTATGCACCTGCTCCCAACGTCCGTGAAGCCCGCTGTTCTTTACAACATCGAGAAATCCTTCGGCAATATCGGCTTCGGTCACCGGAAATTCGTTTTGTATCGCTTTCAGCGCGGTTATTACTGTTTTTATATTTTTTTGCTGATAATCGCCCGCTAAAGGAACAGCATACGAAACATCTCCAATCTCCCATGCTTTGTACATAGG
This sequence comes from Flavobacteriaceae bacterium, assembly GCA_021151665.1. Taxonomy (GTDB): domain Bacteria; phylum Bacteroidota; class Bacteroidia; order Flavobacteriales; family Flavobacteriaceae; genus Flavobacterium. The sequence goes on along the minus strand of JAGKWW010000081.1, from coordinate 4,256 downwards.
GGCACTTTCAGTTGCCGCCTTACCCTGAAAAACAGGAAATGTTTCGGCATCATATTCTCCAATAACAACCGGGATGCCTTTCTTTATGATCCCTGCCTTTTCGCCGGCAATTGCAGTCAGCGTGTTTCCGAGAAACTGCATATGGTCCAGGCCGATGTTTGTAATTACCGAAAGCGCCGGCGTAATAATATTAGTGGAGTCAAGCCTGCCTCCCATTCCGGTTTCGATAACGGCCACGTCTACCTTTTCTTTTTCAAAATACCAGAATGCCATACCCACCGTCATTTCAAAAAAGCTTAGGTCCTGCTCTTCAAAAAAAGGCTTATTTGCCTCAATAAACTGAACGACGCTTTCTTCACCAATCGGCAGTCCGTTGATGCGTATGCGCTCCCTGAAATCTTTAAGGTGCGGACTGGTATACAACCCTGTTTTGTAGCCGGCTGCCGTCAGCACCGATGCTATCATGGATGACGTTGAGCCTTTACCGTTCGTCCCTGCCACATGGATGCATCGCACCTTTTGCTCCGGGTTGCCTAAATGCGCCGCAAGCAGTATGGTATTGGTCAGGTCTTTTCGATAGGCCGAGGCGCCCTGCTGCTGATACATGGGCAGGCGTGAAAACATCCAGTTGAGTGTCTGCTGATAGTCCATAATAAAAAAATGACAGATTCTCACCTGTCATTTGATTTAAGTTTTATTTACTTATATAAGTTGCTTTAGCGCAATTTCGTAGGCCGTGGCCGATATTCCGGTCTTGCCGCTGTTGCGTGTATGCACCGCCTCGATGGCTTTACGTATTACCGCAGACGTGTCGCTGAATATCGATTCATCTGTCATCTGCACTTTCTTTTCCATGAAGTATGCAAATACACGTGCCATGCCGCAGTTTGATATGAAATCCGGTATAAGGCTTACCTTACTGTCGGTCGCTTCCATAATAGGCCCGTAAAAGATTTCGGCATCAGCAAACGGAACGTTCGCACCGCATGACACCACCTCAAGCCCACCCGCTATCAGGCTTTCTATCTCGCTGCCCTTAACCAGCCTTGAAGCTGCGCATGGTGCAAATATCTGCGCTCCCGAAACCCATATCTTCTGGTTAATCTCTTCAAACGGGATCATTTTGCCCGCCACGAGCTTATTGCCGTCTTTATTCAGGAACATCTCGCGGATCTCTTCGAATGTAAATCCATCCTCGTTGAGCACGCCGCCATCACGGTCTATAATACCTATTACTTTGGCGCCCATTTCGGCCAGGTAAAACGCGGCCGCAGAGCCAACATTACCAAATCCCTGGACAATCGCCTTCTTGCCTTTTACCTCTCCGCCATAAATGTCGTAAAAATGACGCACAGCCTCGGCAACGCCATAACCGGTAATCATGTCGGCAACGGTATATTTGCGGTTTACATCGGGAGAAAATGCCGGATTTTCTATGACTTTTACCACGCCCTGGCGCAACTGCCCGATACGGTTAATTTTATCCGCTTCGGTCGGACGGAAATGGCCGTTGAAAACACCCTCCTGCGGATGCCATACACCGCATTCTTCGGTCATAGGGATCACCTCGTGTATCTCATCAACATTAAGGTCGCCCCCGGTACCATAGTAGCTTTTAAGCAATGGGGAAACTGCTTTATACCAGCGCTGAAGTACTTCCTTTTTACGCGGATCGGCAGGGTCAAAATTTATACCGGATTTCGCTCCGCCTATTGCAGGGCCCGAAACCGTAAACTTTACTTCCATAGTTTTAGCCAGCGAAAGCACTTCGTTCATATCAAGGCCTTTGCGCATACGTGTACCGCCGCCCGCAGCACCACCACGCAACGAATTGATCACTGTCCAGCCTTCGGCGCCTGTTTCGGCATCTTTCCAGTTAAAAACTACCTCGGCAGGTTTATTTTCGAATTTATGTAATAAATCTTTCATTAATTGTGTTTTTTTAGAGCGTTGCAAATATAAGAAACAATCTGCTGAGAAATCTTTAAAATCTACTCTGCCAAAGGAAAAACACCTTCGATAACAGTGCCCCTCCCAACAGACGATTTTATGGCTATCGTGCCATTAAGCAAGGCTGCCCGCTTTTTAAAATTCCTGATACCTATGCCACCCTTTGCAATTTCGGGGTCAAAGCCAATGCCATTGTCTGAAATGGTAAGTTTTACCGAATCGCCCTGCTTTTCCAACGATACTGACGCCTCTTTCGCCTGCGAGTACTTGTTGATATTCCGGATGCCTTCCTGGATAATACGATACAGATTTATCTTGAGCAGGTTAGACACCTCCTCCCAATTGATATCGGGGTCAATATCAATATCAAAAACCGTATCGAAATTGTTTTTCTGCGAATCGATAAGAAATTCAAGCAGTGTCTGGAAACTTTTTTCTTCCTTAAACACCGCACCCCGGCTCAGATCGTGCGACACCCCGCGTATTTCGGTCTCTACGTTTTGAAGCTCTTTGATGAATTGCTTTCGCTTGAGTATAGATTCGTCATCCGCTTTTTTATTGATAAACTCAAGGTTAAGGCGCACTGCATAAATATTATTGAGTATACCGTCGTGAAGTTCCATGGCTATGCGGTTCTTTTCTTCGCTGCGGGCCTTCTCTATTTTAGATTGCTGCTCAAACATCAGTTGGTACAGCTCTTCGTTAGCTTTTTGCTGCTCCTGAATTAAAAGAAGCTCTTTGTTTTTTGTATTAAGATAATAAATGATAAAAACGGCTGCAATAAAAAGCAATATAACCGCCGATACACCTATGATAAAACTATTCTTCTTGACCAGGGCGTCCTTTTCAGTTTGAAGTTTATCGGTTTCATATTCAATCCTGGCAAAATAATCTTTGTTTTCCTTTGAGATATTGCTGAGGCTGTCGCGTGTATCCATAGCCCTGCGATAGTAGTAATCCCTTTTTTTATTGTCAACCCTCGTAAGGAGGTCAAGACTCAGGTTTATATCACTATAGCTTTCTATTTCGAGCGCACTCTTATAAGCCTGCCGTAAATACCCGAGCGCCTTCGCTGTATCGCCGGCGCCGGCATAATATTCACCCAGATGCAGCTTGCTGGTAACGATGCCGGACTTATTTTTTAGTTTGCTGCGAATCTTGAGCGATTCAAAAAATAATCCGGGCAACCTGGAATTATCTCCCGATTTAAATTTGGCGTAAGCGAGATTGTTGATCAGCTTGGCGTACAGTGCCTCCTCATTCTTCACGCCCTTTACCGCCAAAGCTTCATTGTACAAGCTAATCGCTTCGTCAAAGCGCTTCATTTTTGAGTATACAAGGCCTTTATTATTATAGCACGAAGCCCGGTAAAGCATAATTTCATCATCGGTATAGCCCTCTTCTTTAAAACGGTCCAGTTCTTCCAGCGCCAGGTCAAAATATTCCAGTGCTTTTTCGTTTCTGTTCTGGCCGTCGAGCGCAGTAGCAATGAGGTTATAGCAATTGTAGATATGAATTTTACTGTCCCTGTTTTGGAGGAGCTTTATAGCTTTAATCGCCTCCGATTCACAAAGGTCGTATAATCCGATATTGTAATATATGTACGCTTTGTAGAGCAATACTTCGCCCAGTGCGGAATAGTCGCGAAGGTCGCTATACAACTTTTCAGCCTGGGTGTAGTAAAAAAATGCGCTGTCACTTTCAGACTTGCCGTAAAACGAGTCAGCATTATAATAGTAAGCCCTTGCCAGAGTAGCCGTATCTTTAGCTTCACGCGCAAGATTTGCAATTTTCCGACCTACTATTATCGATTTATCATATCTCTCAATATTGTAATAAGTAGAGGCAGTTTTCCTGTAAAAATATCTGGTAAGAGTGTCATTTTTTTTGTCGGCAAGCTCACTATACACAGTATCCAGATACGCCTCGCGCCGTGCTAAAGGCAATGAAGCCGTGCCCGCACTGTCCAGTAATGTGGCTATCTGGCTGGCGGAGTCGGAATCTTTTGCGCTAATGTCCTTCTTACACGAGAAAAGACACATCACCGCTGCCAACAGTAGTATTATTTTTTGATATCTATACAAATTTTTGAGGCGATGACATACTGCCATCGCCTCAAAAATAATATATTTTATAATACAAAAGATTACGGCTTTTGCGGCGGCTTAGGGAGATCCCTATCGCCATTGTCTATAGTGAAATTATCTGCCTGTGTTGTGTCTGTAGAAGCCATATCGTCTGCAGAGCATGAAACTGCGCTGGCACCAAGCAGGGCTACCATGGCAAGAAGAAGTATATTTTTTTTC
>JAGKWW010000032.1 GCA_021151665.1 Flavobacteriaceae bacterium | reverse complement strand
GGGTAAAGGACGCACTTTTCCGCCCGGAAGTCCGCGAGGCTTTTCATAACCTGGTAGCCCAGGGCTGGACGGATGCTTTGCGCGAGCTGCACCCCGGCGAAAAGATCTACACATTTTACGACTATTTCCGCAACGCGTATGAGCGCGATGCGGGCCTTCGTATCGACCATTTCCTCCTGAGCCCCGATCTGAAAAGTAAACTGAAAGAAGCCGTTGTAGACCGGCATGTGCGTGGCTGGGAAAAAACCAGCGACCACTGCCCCGTCTGGATCCGGCTGAAAGTTTAACTATATCGCACAAAGGCAAAACCTGTCGGCGCGTTCTACCACGGTAGGGTCGCTAACGTTGACAAGCGATTTTGCGGCCTTATTCAGGATGGCGACATCGTTATACTCCCCTTCATCCAGATACATCTGGATTAGTAGATAATTGTGGAATCGCTTTGCTTCAAGCGCGTGGGCGCGGAGCTCTTCGGAAACGCCTGTGTCGCGGCGTTTACTTACTACCCTTGCGCGGCCTTGCCTGATGGCTTTAATTGCTTTTTCTAAAAAACCGTGTTGCACGTTGCTGCCCAAACGTATATTGCGAAAGGCCGGAAGCTGCAGAATGACGAAGTAGTAATCCTTATTCATAACATAGCTTTTTGAATTACAATAAAGTTACAGATAATTATTACTAAATATATTCGAATGGTAAATATTTAACACCACGGTAACTATGCATTCTTTGTTTTCCATAAATAATCGTTAATGGATTGATCCGAAAAGTATTCACAAAACCAGGCTTTTGTAGTTAGATAACTACTATATGTAATTTACAAACTGAATAAATATGTTTATTGGCGGGCCGTGTGATTCCTGAACATTCCTTTTTTAACTGGTGAGCAGGTCATGAGCTAAAGCATATAGGCCGGGCAACCAAACGAGTGTTAAATTTTTCAAACGATGTAGTGTATGCAGAAGTTTTTCCTACATTAGCAAAATGTTATTAAAAAGTTAAAATTTAAGATTACCATTTTAAATGAAAGATTGCATCGTTACCGTTTTTTCTACGATCGCCACTGTGATAGCCAACCTTCCGGCTATTATCCGTTCGTAATCCCCTTGTTCGCATCCATTATAATATCTTTATATTTGGGCACGTAAAATAGTACCGTGTCATGATATCGTACAATCCCAAATCGTGGTTTGTTTTCATCTTTAGATTCCACAAAGCCGATACGTTCAGAAAGCTTTTCCCCTTAATGATTGTCATTGGGCTGTATTCTGCGATTATTGCTTATCTTGAAATTGAAGTCTGGCAACTTGGGAATTCCAGCCATGTAAAGAATGTTACTATCACGCATAGCATGCTTGGTTTCGTTATCTCGCTCCTGTTGGTATTCCGCACAAATACGGCATACGACCGTTGGTGGGAAGGGCGCAAGATGTGGGGTGCACTGGTAAACAACAGCCGCAACCTGGCGATGAAACTTGCCGTAATGCTGAATGACACACAAGACAAAGCCATTATGCGGCGGCTGATTCCTGCTTATGCTGAGGTACTGGGCCAGCACCTTAAAAATGAAGATATAAGCCACGAGCTCTTTGATGATGCGGTACTCAGCACTAACAATTATACGCATAAGCCAAATCAGATCGCTAAAACTATAATGAGCCGGGTTAATTCGTTTTACACCGAAGGAAAAATTTCCGGCGACCAGCTTATTATATTAAATGCAGAACTGCAGTCTTTTGCTGATATATGTGGCGCCTGCGAACGGATAAAGAATACGCCCATACCCTACTCTTACAGTGTCTTTATTAAAAAATTCATCTTCTTTTACGTGATGTCGCTGCCCTTTGGCTACGTTTTCCAACTTGGCTATTATGTGGTGCCTGTTGTGGTTTTTGTATTTTACGTACTTGCCAGCCTGGAGCTTATCGCCGAAGAAATCGAAGAGCCTTTTGGCAACGATGCCAATGACCTCCCTACTGCTAAGATTGCACAGAATATCCGTAAAAATGTGGAGGAACTGCTTTATTAGATTTCAGAATTGAGATTTCAGAATTGAGATTCAAAATTGAGATTCAAAATTGAGATTTCAGAATTGAGATTTCAGAATTGAGAATTGAGAATGGAAGCCTCGTATTACCGGAACTCTTATTATATAGTTAACAGGTGGGTGTCCCTGTATTCACTATCTTAGTAATAAAACGCACGCTATGGATACTGATGATAAAAAAAACGCATGTAGATACTACACAAGCCGACGACAATGTGAGCCACAACGCACACTATGATAACAACGGCGAACCCAACCAGTTTGACGAGCGTGACCGTAAGGATTCTATCGAAGAATGGAATGCCGAGCACAGCCGTACCGGCAGGAATAAGTAACCGGTAAAAAAATAAGCCGGGAGCCTTTAAATCAAAGGTTCCCGGCTTTGTTATATTGTTTTGGCAAGAATAGCTTAATAAGCAATAAGTTCTTTTAGTGCCGTTTCAAATCTTTGCTTTGGAAGGAATTGTTCCTCCAGCGCCTTTGTAAACGGTATAGCGCTTTCAAGGCTGCCTACACGTTTTACCGGCCCGTCAAGATATTCAAAGCATTCTTCCATGATCATGGCCGAAATATCGCCTGCCACACCACCAAATAATGTATCTTCCTGAAGGACTATAACCTTGCCCGTTTTCTTAACCGATGTAAATATTGCCTCGGTATCGAGGGGCTGCAGCGAGCGCAGGTCGATCAGGTCGGCATTTATGTCCGGATGTTTGGCAAGGGTTTCTAACGCCCAATGAACACCGGCTCCAAAGGTAATGATGGTTACATCCTCCCCTTCTTTAAGCATCGCTGCTTTACCAAACGGAATCGTGTAATACTCCTTCGGCACATCCTGGTAGATGCTGCGGTACAACGCTTTGTGTTCAAAGAACATTACCGGGTTCGGGTCGTTTATGGCAGTTGCCAAAAGGCCTTTGGCATCATAAGGGAATGCCGGGTAAACCACTTTAAGCCCCGGTGTTTTGGTAAACCAGGCTTCATTGGTCTGCGAGTGGAAAGGCCCCGCGCCTACTCCGGCGCCGCAAGGCATACGCACTACCACATCGGCTTTTTCCTGCCAGCGGTAATGCACTTTGGCAAGGTAATTCACGATCGGGTTAAAGCCGGTGGAAACGAAGTCGGCGAACTGCATCTCGATAACCGATTTGCAGCCGTTAATGCTCAGTCCCATTCCTGCAGAAACCACAGCCGACTCACAGATTGGCGTGTTGCGCACGCGATCTTTGCCAAACTCGGCTACAAAACCGTCGGTGATCTTGAAGGCACCGCCATATTCGGCGATGTCCTGGCCCATGATCACAAGGTTCTCGTGGCGCTCCATAGACTGGCGCAGCCCTTGCGATATGGCATCGATCATCCGTATATTTTCGTTTTCGCCTTTTGGCGCAACTTCCTCATATTCGTAAGGAGCATATACATCGCCCAACTCGCCTTCTATCGTTGGCACGATAGCAGGTTCTGCCGAAGCCGCCTGGTAATGCTCATCTATTTCTTTCTTTAGCTCAGCGCGCAGCACATCGTCATAATCTTCGGTAAGCACACCTTCTGCTTTAAGATAATTGCGGTAGTTGTCTACCGGATCCTTTATGGCCCACATGTCCATCAGCTCCTTAGGCACATACTTGGTGCCGCTGGCTTCTTCGTGGCCCCGCATCCTGAAGGTTTTAAACTCTACAAGCACCGGCCTTGGGTTTTCGCGCATCGAGGTTACAATGTCCTGCAGCTGCGTGTACACCTCAATGATGTTGTTACCATCTATAATATGGGCTTCCATACCGTAGCCAATGCCCTTATCGGCAATGTTCTCGCAACGGTATTGCTCGTTGGTCGGGGTCGAAAGTCCGTAGCCATTGTTTTCTACTACAAAGAGTACGGGAAGTTCCCATACGGCGGCAATGTTGAGCGCCTCGTGGAAGTCGCCCTCGCTGGTAGCGCCCTCGCCTGTGAATACCGCGGTAACCTTACCTTCTTTGCGAAGCTTGTGTGCTAAAGCGATTCCATCGGCAACGCCAAGCTGCGGACCCAAATGCGAGATCATCCCGATGATCTTATACTCCTGCGTACCGAAATGGAACGAACGGTCGCGGCCTTTGGTAAAGCCGTTTGCCTTGCCCTGCCATTGCGACACCAGGCGCTGCAGCGGAATATCGCGGCCGGTAAATACGCCCAGGTTACGGTGCATGGGGAGGATATATTCATCTTTATGAAGTACGGCAGTGACACCAACTGATATGGCTTCCTGCCCTATGCCAGAAAACCATTTTGACACTTTGCCCTGGCGGATGAGGATAAGCATCTTCTCCTCTATCAGCCGTGGTTTTAGCAATTTCTTATATAAATCGAGTAATTCTTCGTTTGTAAGCTTTTTTCTGTCGAAATTCATGTTGCTTTTTGAATAATCGTTATGCGCAGCCCAAAAGTAAGAAAATAACAGCGACCGACAGAAATTGTTGCAGAATTTTATTTTGTGAAGGAAATTTTATAGTTATTATCGCAAACCGAAAATAATATATATAAGGAGAACGTCGAATATAACTTAGGAGATTTTATTAGCATCATTTATAAAGATATACCGATTCATATATGATATTGTAAAAAATCCCCCTGTACGGATTATATAGGGGGTTATATCCATATTAAATTCCAAAATGAAATTGTTTCAAAGTGAGATACCGTTTTCTTCCAAAGGTGATAAAGTACAAAACCGCCGCCATTTTCCACCCTCTTATATTAGAAGAGGCTTTCAAGTACAGATTATCTGACTGAATTTGCTTCTTATCGACTGTTATAGTATTGCTATAACACCAATCAATCTTAAGCTTGATCCGGCTTTTGTCTTGGACATAAAATGTAAAATCGCTATTACCGTAAAGTTCACCAACTTCTTTATCATCAACAAGTATTTTGTAAGATCTTAACTTGTCTATGTAATAATTATCTCTCGAAATTCTCGCTGTTACAACTTCTTTCATATCTTATAAATCAAAGCCCCATCTACCAATTGTATTTGTAAGTAATTCTAAATTGGTCGCAAAAATATATTAGACGAAAAATTTTTAATTGCGGCTTTTCCGCAATTAACATTTCGCTTAACAATTGTATAACCATATATTGGTTTTAATCTTTGTCAGATATCTGGAATGTACAAAACAACTTAGCAAGCTCGAAAAATGTGTAATAAAAGTTCAATCCTTGCCGGAAAACCATGCCCCTAGCCCCGATAGAGCCGGCAGCCTGCCGAGGCACGAGGCAGCTACGTGATAGCGGGAATAAGGACCGCCGGAAAGCCCGGGCCCATTCGCTCCTGATAATTTTCAACATTTTAATGAGCGTTGGATTTGTTATCTTTGCCGCTATTAAACCACTAAAAATGACTACTAAATACATTCCCATCAGCAAAGCTAAATTCGCGCGAAATATCTTCCTGTGTTTGTGTTTTGTATTAACATCGATATGGCTCATCACGATGGCGCCTGACCCTGATAATCCGTTATTTTCCGAGGCCATCCGAATCTTCTGCGGAACGATGGGGCTCGTGGTGTTCGGGACCTTCTTTGTGCTATATATATACATCCTTTTTACGAAAAAACTAGGGCTGACGATAAGCAGCGAGGGCATCACGGAACATTCTACCGCCGCTTCGGTGGGCTTTATTCCATGGGAAGAGATTTCTTTTTTTGTAACGGTGCGCAGGGTTGGGCAGGTTTTCATCGTCCCAAAGCTAAATGACCCAGACAAGTATATAAGCCGTGGTAACTTTTTGGAGCGATACATCTTGCGTTCCAACTTCCGGCAGAACGGTTCGCCTGTGGCCCTAACGCCCTCTCTCCTAAAAACTACACCGAACGAATTGATGGCTTTACTTGAGGAAGGATTGGCGGCATCAAAACAAAACGGTTAAAATATGTACAACTCTGACTTTAACAATAAAGTTTTGAGCTGGTAAAGCTACTGCCAATTGAATACTTATTTCATACATTTAGCATTTTACTACTTCTACCGAAACCAATATCAATGGACAAACTTTACATACTCTTACCCATAATCGGCGGATGCCTGGCAATCTTTGGCGTCATCAGGCTCCTAAAGATCCTGATAAAAAAACCGGTCGCCCGCCTGCCATTTTCCGAAGAGCCTGTTTCTGTTACATTTGATCGTTCTGCTACTTATGCCCTCGTGGTGTTAGGGCTTCAGCACGTGCGGAACGCAGGAAATTTTAGGCTGACAGTTTCCGGGGCGGGCAGCCGGCATATTGAGGTCAGTGAAAAGAAAATGAAGGTCCGGCGTTCTTACCTTTCCGAAACCAGTACAGAATATCTCCAGTTTACCATTGATATACCTGGAAAATATACGTTACAACTACATAATCCGGCCAATCTTCAGGCATCTCAACTCCAGTTATTTACAGCCTTTGGCAATAGCAACGCCCGCACGGCTAAGGGATTTTCGGTAAGAGAAGCGGTTTCAATTAAAGATTTCGCTATAGACATCGTTTCCATAATATTAGGAATCAACCTTATAACGCTTGGTACGCTGTTGCTCTCAGGAGGACATATTCGCTAAGGAACTTGTATCAACAATGACCACCCATATTCCGCTCAGTACTTCTAAATTTGCCCGCAACCTCTTTATGTGTGGTTGTTTCGTGCTGCTGTCTGTCTGGCTCATTATGATGGAGCCGGATCCGGATAATTTACCGTTCCGCGAATCTGTCCGGTACGTGTCAGGATGGGTCGGGCTGGTGGTTTTTGGAATATTTATGCTCGTTTACATTGGCCTGCTGATAAGGCGTAAGCCGGGACTCACCCTAACCACGGAAGGGATCATAGACCACTCTTCTGCCGTTGCGGCAGGATTTATTCCGTGGCGCGACATATCCTTCTTTGTCACGGTGAAACAATCAGGCCAGAAATTCATAGCCCCAATTCTGCATAACCCCGAAGATTACATAAAAAAGGCCAGTTTCTGGTCGAGGTACTTTATGCGTCACAACTACAACCGCTACGGATCGCCGATGGCAATTACCGCCGTAGTTTTAAAAGCTTCTACCGATGAACTATTGGCCATGCTCGAAGACGGTTTGGAGCGTTCAAAGAACGAATCATAATTTTGCCTACCTTTGATTTTTACAACCAAAGGAATGAGCATCCATAACACTACCCTCGAAGAATTTTACCGTGAAGCGGCGGGCTTTACCGGTAAAGATATCAACACCCTTTTGCCCCCGGGCATTACCAAAGAGATCGGGCATTTTAATGTATTCGATATTGCCGAAACGATCCGCGAAGTAAAGCGCAAAAACGTGATGCCCTACAATCGCAGGGCGTACTACAAGATCAGCCTCATACGAGGAAAGAACCGCGCCGAGTATGCCGATAAGGTAATCGATGTACAAACTAATGCATTGCTTTTTGCTACGCCCCGTGTCCCCTATCATTGGGTTCCGCTCGACGATAACCAAGCCGGAAACTTCTGTGTTTTTACCGATGATTTCCTGGTAAAGAACAAAAGCGGTGTGGCTTTAGATGAACTGCCCATCTTCCGTCCGGGCGCGGTTCCGGTATTTGAAATATCAGATGAAGTGGCAGATGACATCCAACTTGTTTTCAACAAAATGAGAAGGGAGATTGCAGGTGATTATGAATATAAATATGATTTGCTTCGCAATTATGTGGTAGAGCTAATTCATTACGGTCAAAAATTGCAGCCGGCACCGGTGCTCCCATCTTCACACAACGCTTCCGCCCGCATTGTTTCCCTTTTTGTAGAGCTGCTGGAACGACAGTTTCCTATTGAATCGCCCGCGCAAAAACTCACACTTCGATCGGCTGCTTCTTACGCAGAGCGGCTGGCCATCCACGTGAACCATCTGAACAAAGTGCTCAAAGAAGCAACGGGCAAAACCACCACAGAGATTATCAGTAGCCGCATCGCACAAGAAGCTAAGATACTATTGAAGCAAACCGACTGGAACATTTCCGAAATCGCGTTCAGCCTGGGTTTCGAAGAAGTCGCCCATTTTTCGAATTTCTTTAAAAAACAGACAACGATGGCTCCTTACGCTTTTCGGGGTTAGTTTGATTTTTGCAAATCTTTCTTTGATGTTTGCAAACTGAATTGCCGCTCGTGTCCGAACTTTGCATTGTTAATCTAAATCACAAAAAAATAAAAGCAATGGAAACAAGAACAAAAATTGCACTGATTACAGGCGGCAGCCGTGGGCTTGGCCGGGACATGGCCTTGGCTTTGGCTAAAAAAGGGAACGATATAGTATTTACTTACAACAGTAATAAGGATGCTGCCGACGAAGTAGTGAGCCAGATAGAATCGCTTGGGCAGAAAGCTTTGGCGGTACAATTGGATACGTCCGATATAAAATCTTTTGACGGCGTTATAAAAGAAATTACGTCACACCTTCAGGAAAAGACGGGCAGCCCAAATTTCGATTTCCTGATCAACAATGCGGGGACAGCACTATACCAGCCTTTTGCCGAAACGACCGAAGAACAGCTGGACGATATCATTAACATCCATTACAAAGGCGTGTTCTTCCTTACGCAGAAAGCACTGCCCTTCCTGAACGATGGCGGGCGCATCGTGAACATCTCATCCGGCCTTGCACGCTTTGCGTTTCCCGGCTCGTCGGCCTACGGATCGATGAAGGGCGCGGTAGAGGTGCTCACCCGCTACCTTGCAAAGGAACTCGGCCCGCGAAAGATTGCCGCCAATGTGGTTGCACCGGGCGCCATTGAAACGGACTTCGGTGGAGGGCGTACCCGAGATAATAAGGAATTTAATGCGCAGATTGCCGGACTTACAGCACTTGGCCGCGTAGGCCTGCCACATGACATTGGCGGCGTGGTGGCTTTCCTTTGCAGTGAAGAAGGCTACTGGATCAATGGCCAGCGTATCGAGGTGTCCGGCGGGATGCTGTTGTAACAATCATCCATCACAACCTAAGGGCCGTGGCATTTGTCACGGCCTTTTTTGTTGTTAATAACTTCTCTTAAATCAAACCAAAATTTATCCTTATGTTTGTATTTACAAGGCCTTACGGCTTTGGAAGTTATTAACAAAAAAAGTTTTTATGCAAAACATCCCGAGTGTTGACCTGCGTGATTTCCTTTCGGACGACCCGAAACGCAAACAAAAATTTGTAAATGAAATCGGTAAAGCTTACGAAGATATTGGCTTTGTGGCATTAAAAGGGCATTTTCTTGACGACAGGCTTGTTGACGAGCTTTACGCTGAAGTGCGAAACTTTTTTAACCTTCCGCTCGAAGTAAAAGAGCAGTACGAAATTCCGGGTATTGGCGGACAGCGCGGCTACGTTTCTTTCGGTAAAGAGCATGCCAAGGGCCGCAAAGAGGGTGACCTGAAAGAGTTCTGGCATTTTGGCCAGTACCTTCCCGAAGGATCTAAATACCAAGGCGAATACCCCGACAATGTTGAGGTAAAAGAACTTCCTAAATTTAATGAAGTAGGCAAAGAGGCATATCAGATGCTCGAAAAAACGGGAGTGTATGTGCTTCGCGCATTAGCGCTTTTCCTTGGCCTTGATGAGTTCTACTTTGATAATTACGTAAAAGAGGGCAACAGTATTCTTCGCCCTATCCACTACCCTCCTATCACCAGCGAGCCCGAAAATGCCGTACGCGCTGCGGCCCATGGCGACATCAACCTGATAACGCTGCTGATGGGTGCACAAGGTAAAGGCCTGCAAGTGCAAAATCACGACGGCGAATGGATTGATGCGATTGCAGAGCCGGATGAACTGGTTATAAACGTGGGCGACATGCTTTCGCGCCATACCAATAACAGGCTTAAGAGCACCATCCACCAGGTGGTAAATCCGCCGCGTGAACTGTGGGGCACGTCGCGCTACTCGATCCCCTTCTTTATGCACCCGGTTAGCGAGATGAAGCTGGATTGCCTTGAGAACTGCGTCGATGCAGATCATCCAAAATTGTACGAGGACATTACTGCCGGCGATTTCCTTTATGAACGCTTGGTAGACCTTGGTTTGATAAAGAAATAATTTTTATATTTACAGCGCAAAAGGCATTGGGTTTTCCCGATGTCTTTTTGTTTTTATATTTTATTTTATGAAAAAAAAACTGGGTAGTTTAGAAGACCTGGGGGGATTTGTATTTTCAACCAATAAAGATTTTGAGTTCGAAAAGGAAGAAGCGCATGAAACCCCTGCCAATAGCGAACAAAGGCTTGAGGCACATCTCGATAAAAAAAACCGCGGAGGGAAAGTGGCTACCGTTATAAAAGGATTTGAAGGTACAGACGACGACCTGAAAGCACTTGCCAAACAATTGAAGACCCTGTGCGGCGTTGGCGGTTCGGCCAAAGATGGCGAGATCATCATTCAGGGCAACTTCCGCGATAAAATAATGGACTGGCTTACGAAAGAAGGCTACAGAGTAAAGCGTGTTGGCGGATAATACAACGTAATAATTAGCTAATAAACCAATTTACCATCATAGTAAACCATCAACAGGTAAACCGATTAAACACATTCAACCAATAAAACATAAGTTATCATGATACAATCTTCAGAACTCATACTTAACCCCGACGGAAGCGTTTACCACCTAAACCTGCGACCGGAGAATATTGCCACTGATATAATTTTTGTAGGCGACCAGGATCGGGTAGAAAAGATAACAAAGCACTTTGATTCGGTAGAATTTACCACCCAGAAACGGGAATTTAAAACGCAAACAGGAATATACAAAGGCAAGCGCATTACCGTAATGTCTACCGGAATTGGCCCGGATAACATCGATATCGTTATGAATGAGCTTGATGCCCTTGTGAATATCGACCTGGAAAAACGCACGGTAAAAGATACGCTTACTTCCCTTAATATTGTCCGTATTGGCACGTCGGGTTCGCTTCAGGCGGATATCCCGGTAGACAGCATCGTAATGTCAGAATTCGGTCTTGGCCTCGACAACATGCTTCGCTCCTACACTATCGATCCGGTATGCGAAAAAGACATGGAGTCGGCATTTATCAGCCATACCAACTGGGATATGAAGAAAGGGCAACCTTACGTTGTTAAGGGCAGCGAAAAGCTGGCTAATCTGATATTTACCAATGAGATACACAAGGGTATTACCGCCACGGCGGGTGGTTTTTACGGGCCTCAGGGTCGGGTGCTCAGGCTATCGATACAAGACGCCCAACTGAATAGCAGGATGGACAACTTTAGCTACGATGGGCACCGCATCACAAACCTTGAAATGGAAACAGGCGCCATCTATGGCCTCGCATCATTACTTGGGCATGAAGCCCTTTCGATGAACGCAATTATTGCTAACAGGGCCTCCGGAACCTTTAGTGCCGACCCTTATGCCGCTGTTAACAAACTTATAGCGTATACGTTGGACAAGCTGGCGGGATTGTAATCCTGTTATCAGGGCCAATGTAAAACCTAAGCAAGATGATGTTTAGGTTTTTTTTATGCCGCTTAGCTTTACAATTATACAATCTCTTAGTACCTTTAGCGTTAAATAAAAAAAGAATGCACACCATACAGATAGCAGGGGTTCCGGAACATTTCAATTACCCATGGCAGCTGGGCATCGAATCAGGGAAATTTACCGATGCCGGAATAGATCTCAGATGGGCTAATGTACCCGAAGGAACGGGCAGGCTTTGCGAAATGCTCCGAAATGGAGAAACCGATGCCGCCGTCATACTTACCGAAGGAGTCATCAAAGATATCATCGCAGGAAACGATTGCAGTATTGTTCAGGTTTTTGTAGAAACCCCTTTGCTGTGGGGAATACATGTTGCTGCAGGCTCACCCTATAAGGCAGTCGAAGACCTTATAGACCGGACCGTAGCAATAAGCCGTTTCGGATCTGGCTCACATCTTATGGCTATAGTGAATGCAAAGCAGATGGGCTGGCCGCCGGAAAGCCTTAAATACGAGGTGGTAAACACTATTGAGGGCGCATCTGAAACACTTACAAATGGGCAGGCCGATTATTTTATGTGGGAACGCTTCATGACTAAGCCCCTTGTAGACAAAGGCATTTTCAGGCATCTTGAAGATTGTCCTACCCCATGGCCAAGTTTCGTAATCGCCGTTCGAAATAATGTGTTACAACAGCAGCAGCAGGTAATCGACACTGTGCTGCGTGTTATTAATGAAATTAGCGAAACTATTAAAGAGAGGCCAACCCTTGAAGCAGAACTCGCAGAACGCTATGGACAGAAAGTGGAAGATATAAGCGAGTGGCTCAGCAAAACAGAATGGTCACAGCAAAAACTCACGCGGGAGGCATTTGAGAAAGTCCAGCACCAGCTTTTTGACATCGGAATCATTGACCGAAAAACTACTTTTGAAAATGCTACGGGATAATCCCGCGTACCTTTTTTACGCTGATGACGCTACCGGATATGACAAAACTGAAACAGCTCAGGGAAACGCTTCGCGTAAAGAAGCCTTGGGATTCTGTTATCATTTTTGCTCTTAATATCCTTATCGCCGTCCCGCTTTTCCTGATATTGCACCAAAACCTTATCGACCCGGAATGGCCCTGGCATCTTGACAGGGTGCTTATTTTTGTGATACTGGTAGTGGCAATACAATTAATTTTGCGGATGCTGAAAACCATTATCATAATCTGCCTTGGGCTCTACCTGATCGTTCTTTTATATGGCCAGTTTTTTGGCCAGTATGGCTTTAATGCAGTAGCTGAGGATTACCGGTCTATGATATTTACCATGGCCGACGATCCCAACCCACAGGACATCATCATATCCCATCTGTTACCTTTCCCCAACAAGTCGAAGATCATAGACGCGGTAAATTATAATAATCCGCGCGTGCGCAATTTTGCACTTATGGCAACCACAAAGTATTTTCGTGATGTAAAAGGATATCGCGACCAGCGGGTAATGATACAGTGCTTTGCGGTATTTAAAGAGATCAGGAACCGGTGGAATTATGTGAATGACCCGAAGGGGCACGAATATATTGCGTATGCCAGTGAGTCGCTTCAGCATTTTTCGGGAGATTGTGATGACCATGCCATATTGATGGCAGCATGTATTAAAGCTATTGGCGGAACCCCGCGCATTGTGAGCACAAACGCGCATTTATATCCGGAGATGCTGGTAGGCACTAAAGCCGACCTGGAAACAGCCAACTACCTTATTAAAGAAGTACTTTTTAAGGAAGAAAGCCGCGGGCGCGAGCTGCATTACCACATTGACGAGCGCGGACAGATATGGCTTAACCTCGATTATACCGCGTCTTTCCCCGGCGGGCCGTTTTTAAGCCAGGAAATTTTAGGTGCACTCACCTTTAATTAAATTACCACTGTATTGGCGCCAGCCCTTTTTCGGTTAAAAAAGTATTGGTTTTACTAAAATGGCGGTTGCCAAACCAAAGCCCCCTGTTGGCAGAAAGTGGCGAGGGGTGTCCGGATTCGAGTATGAGATGGCGCGTACGGTCTACCTTGGATCCTTTCTTTTTAGCAGGAGATCCCCAGAGCAGGAACACAACATCCTTTTTTTCTTCCGATATTTTCTGAATAACTGCATCTGTAAACGTTTCCCAGCCATGGCCCTGATGGCTGTTGGCCTCACCCTTCCTGACAGTCAGCACCGCGTTAAGAAGCAGGATACCCTGATCTGCCCAGCGCTCTAAATTTCCCGACGCAGGATAAGGCACATTGAGGTCGGCTTGTATTTCACGAAAAATATTGACAAGTGATGGAGGGAATGGTATGCCATCGTTTACAGAAAAACACAAGCCATGGGCCTGTCCGGGGCCATGGTAAGGGTCCTGGCCTATTATTACCACCTTTACCTTATAGAAAGGGCAATGATCGAACGCTGAAAATATCTGTTTCCCCTTCGGATAGCAGACATGATGCTGATATTCATCTTTTACAAATGATATCAGCTTAGAAAAATAAGGCTTTTTAAACTCATCGTCCAGCACCTGCTTCCACGACTGCTCAATATTTACATCCATAACCGTAATTTGAGCAAATATAGCCAATCAGCATCAAAGCACTTTCCGGGAGGTTCTTAAACTTTCTGCAGTATCCGGCACGCCATGTAAATATGTAGTATTTTTGCATACTATTTGCTACTGAAAAAGAATGACAAGCATTACCGAAAAAACATTAAAAGACCTTGAGTTTGCCACAGTGCTCGAAGCCATAGCATCCGGTTGCGTAACGGAGCCGGGGCAGCAAAAGGCATTAGAAATAAAACCGTTCAGAGACAGAGAAACCCTGTTGGATGCGCTGCAGCAAACATCGGAGTACGTTTCGTCGTTTGAGAATAACAACGCATTGCCAAATCATGGTTTTGAACCTGTACACAATGAACTTAAATTCCTGGCAATAGAGGACAGTTACCTTGATGCGCCTGCTTTCCGGAAAATCGGGGCGCTTGCTGAAACCGTAGCAACCCTGATAAAATTCCTTGCTAAGTTTGACGACTACTACCCTACGCTTCATTTGCGCGCTTCGGCTGTAGAATACCGAAAGGAAATCCTTGGCGCAATAGATAAAGTTATTGATAAATACGGAGAAGTAAAAGATGACGCGTCTCCCGAGCTGCAAGGCATACGCCGGGAGATGAATGGTATTAAAGGACGTATCAACCAAAGCTTTGCCGCATCGCTTACCCACTACAATTCGTTAGGCTACCTGGATGACATCCGGGAAACGGTGGTCGAAAACCGGCGCGTGCTCGCTGTGCTTGCTATGCACCGGCGAAAAGTAAAAGGCGCGATACTCGGTAGTTCTAAAACAGGCAGTATTGCTTATATTGAGCCTGAGGCAACGCTGAAATTGTCGCGCGAGCTTAGCAACTACGAATACGAGGAGAAAGAAGAGGTAAAACGCATCCTTACTTTACTCAGCACAATGCTCCGCCCCTCAGTGCCTGATTTAATTAGTTATCAGGACTTTCTTACGGATATCGACGTAGTATCGGGAAAAGCTAAATATGCACGAAGGATCAATGGAATATTGCCAGCTATAACCGAAGGGAAACGGCTCTTTTTCCGCGAGGCTTACCACCCAATTTTGTACCTCAATAACAAGCGTAAGAACGAAACTACATTCCCACAGACTATAGAGCTTTCCCAGGACAACAGGATTATTGTAATCTCGGGGCCCAATGCCGGCGGCAAGAGCATCACGTTGAAAACCATCGGCCTGCTACAGCTTATGCTGCAAAGCGGAATGCTAATACCGGTACATGAACGCAGTGAAACTTTCCTCTTTGAACGCATTTTGACGGACATTGGCGACAACCAATCGATAGAAAACCACCTGAGTACCTACAGCTACAGGCTGAAGAACATGAATTACTTCCTGAAAAAATGCAATGATCACACCCTCTTCCTGATTGATGAATTTGGTACGGGGTCTGACCCCGAATTGGGCGGCGCGCTTGCCGAAGCTTTCCTTGAGGAATTTTATCATCGGGAGGCATTTGGCATCATTACCACGCACTACACCAATCTTAAGATACTTGCCAACGAGCTGCCATATGCTACCAATGCTAATATGCTTTTTGACGAGAAATCCCTCGAGCCTATGTATAAGCTGGTGCTGGGCCAGGCAGGAAGCTCATTTACCTTTGAGGTAGCGCAGAAAAATGGTATTCCGTATGGGCTTATTAACCGTGCGAAAAAGAAGATAGAGAAAAGCAAAGTACGGTTTGACCAGACTATTGCGACGCTCCAAAAAGAACGGTCTAAGCTGGAGAAAACTTCGCAAATACTAAAAGAAGAAGAAATGCGGGCACGCGAAGAAGGGAAAAAGATGGAGAATATCAACACCCGTATTCAGCAAAAGCTCGAGAGTTATCAGGAATTGTACGACTCCAGCCAAAGACTTATCTACCTTGGCCAAAAGCTTGATGAGATGAGCGATAAGTACTTCAACAATAAAAATAAAAAAGAGCTGATTGGAGAGTTCCTGAAGATGGTGGAGATAGAGAATTCCAAACGAAAAAAGCTTACCGTTAAGGAGAAGAAGGAGAAAGATGTAAAGGAGAAACAGGTGGTCGCAGAAGTTAAGGTAAAGGTAGAAGAGATCAGAAAAGAGAAGAAGGAAAAAAAGCTGAAGGAGAAAACTACCGAAAAACCGAAGGCTATACTTAAAGTTGGTGACAGGGTACGCATGGCTGATGGCAAGGCGGTAGGCACGCTCGATGCAATAGAGAAAAATACAGCTACCGTGAACTATGGAATTTTTACCAGTAAAGTGAGTATGGATTCACTTGAACTGGTAGAAGCAAAAAAGAAATAAGATGACTGGACTGCCGCGGGACAAGAAGATTATTTTATTTGACGGGGTTTGCAACCTTTGTGATAGGAGCGTGCAATTTGTTATCGGGCATGATAAGCACGATAAGTTTAGGTTTGTAGCCCAGCAGTCTGAGTTGGGGCAGGAAATAATGAGTTACCTGGGAATTAATCCGGTTTCTACAGAGTCTATCATATTATATGAACCCGGTCATGCTTATTACACTAAGGCAGAAGCAGCTATCCAGATTGTCAAGGCATTGGGTGGATGGTTTACACTTATGTCAGTATTTCTGGTATTTCCGGATTTGATTACAAATAAAGTGTATAGCTATATCGCTAAGAACCGATACAAATGGTACGGCAAGAAATCAGAATGTATGGTGCCTACCCGTGAAGTCAGAGCGAAGTTTTTGTGACCCGCTGAAAACTCGCTTAAATAGTACAACAAAAAAAGCCCACCTAATGGTGGGCTTTTCTATTATCGGGCAATGTAATTATTGCTTAACGATCTTTTTAGTCACAGCGCCTTTATCTGAAGTGATGCTCATTAGGTACATACCTGCAGAAAGGTCTGATATGTTGATCTGTGCTTCAGCAACACCTGCAAGCTTCACAGTTTTTACAGTACGGCCGTTAAGGTCTGTAATTGTAACACCGTTAACAAGAGCATTAGGGTTAGAAACATTGATCACATTAGTAGCAGGGTTCGGGAACACTGACATTTCAGAAGCCTGGAATTCTTCGTTGCCAAGAACTGAAGTTACACTAAGCGTATCCATAAACAAGTAAGTAGCAGTTGCACTTGCAGCAGAGTTGTTGTTGAAACCGAAGTAGTATACACCAGCAGCAGGAGCTGTCCATGTAACTGTCTGGTTTGTATACGCAGCGCCACTGTTTACAGTGATAGTCTGAACAGTAGTAGTCTGTGCTGCAGTAGCTTGTGCATTACCAACTGTTATCCTAAGGCTCATTGGGCCAGTTGCTGTTGCAGGGTAAAGCCTTGTTTTGAAGTTTAGGGTAACCTGCTCATTTTGTTGAAGCGCGAAGCCCCTTGTATAACCCCAAAGGTTAGAAGCGGTCGTGCTGTTGTAAGTGTAAAGAGCTGTACCTGCACCTCCATCCGCATAATTAGCAGGATTAGACGTAGCGCCTGTAGTGATCGGAGTCCAGCCAGAACCTACAAAACCATCGGTATTGTTGTTTGCTGTAGAATCGAATGTGTTGCTGTAAGGAAGTGTTTTAGCAAGGTAACCGAAGTAAGGGCCTTGCCATGGGCTTGTAGATCCACCGCAGTTAGATCTTACATAATACCTGAAGTTTCCACCAGCAGGAAGGTTATTCAATGTAGCTGTAACATAAGCCAGTGAACCGGCAGGAGCAGTTACGATAGTACCTGCACCGGCAGCCGCAGCAAAGTTTGTGCTCCAGTCGATGTCATAATTAGCAGGAGTTCCAATTGCAGGATCCCAATAAAGTGCAGCAGATGTAGTTGTGTAAGAATCCGGAAGATAGAAATCATAAGAACCCGGCATCACACAAGAAGATGCTGTAAAAGTGAAGTCGAAGTCAAAGCCAAGTGTAGCGTTTGCAGTACCTACGTTCCAGTAGTTATCCCACTGGATATAGTACCAAGAACCCGCCTGCACCGGGAAGTAAGCCTCAGAAAGATAGTTTGTGTCGCTTACGTCATCGTTCGATTCGATACACTCAAGCGTAGTACAGCTTGTTCCTTTAAGGATACTTAACCTTGTGTCATCACTGGCCGAAGTACCGTCATTCTGAGAAAGGTCAGAAGTTACAAGTACATGTCCGTTTGCCGGAGCCTGCCATTTATACCATGCCGCTTTAATGTTCGTTTTAGAAGCAAGGCAAAGCGCCTGGTAAGTACCAGTCACATCAAACGCCGTATAGGTACCGTTTGTTGTGATAAGCTCAGCAGCCGCGCAGGTAGCCTGGGCGTTTGCTGTTAATACAGAGCCGCCGATAAGCGCCCCTAATAGTAAAAGTTTTTTCATACTTAATTATTTTTTTTTCAATTGATTTCCAAAAGTAAGAAAAAAATAATGCATAGCAACTAATTCGATAATATTTTAGCGAAAAAATCTTCGCATTTCAGGGCGAATTTGATATATTATTAGGGCATCAAGACTTTATTACACAATAAAGGACTGAATTCTAAATAATTAAAAGCTGGCTGACCGGTGCCTCAAATAAAAATC
This sequence comes from Flavobacteriaceae bacterium, assembly GCA_021151665.1. Classification (GTDB taxonomy): domain Bacteria; phylum Bacteroidota; class Bacteroidia; order Flavobacteriales; family Flavobacteriaceae; genus Flavobacterium. The sequence continues at coordinate 13,646 of JAGKWW010000032.1, read as the reverse complement.
TGCCAGTACAAGAGCCGCCATTGCCTCGACAATTGGTACTGCCCTTGGCACCACACACGGATCATGCCTGCCTTTTCCTTCAACAATAGCATCATTTCCTGCATTAGTAACGCTTGGCTGTGGCCGCATTAATGTAGCTACGGGCTTAAAGGCAACCCGAAAATAGATATCCATACCATTGCTAATGCCGCCCTGTATGCCTCCCGACAAATTGCTTTTTGTGGAACCATCGGTGTTAAAAAGATCATTATGCTCGCTCCCCCTCATACGTGCGCCGCAAAACCCGCTCCCAAATTCAAACCCCTTTACCGCATTAATAGACAGCATAGCTTTTCCCAGCTCGGCATGCAGTTTATCAAATACAGGCTCTCCCCAACCCGCAGGCACATTTTTGATAACACAGGTAATTGTCCCTCCTACTGTGTCGCCGTCTTTGCGTACTTCGCGTATCAGCTGCTCCATTTTTTGCGCCGTAGCAGTATCGGGACAGCGCACCGCGTTTGTTTCGGTTAATGAAAAATCGAGTTGCTGGTATGGCTTGTCTATAAATATATCACCTACAGAGGATACAAACGCATCAATATCCACATCCGGAATAATATGGCGGGCAATGGCGCCACCTACTACCCTGCTCACTGTTTCGCGCGCAGAGCTCCTTCCGCCACCGCGATAATCACGGTGACCGTATTTTTTATCGTATGTAAAATCTGCATGAGACGGACGGTACATGTCTTTAAGATGGTCGTAATCCTGGCTGCGCTGGTTATCATTTTCGATGATAAAACCTATTGGCGCGCCGGTGGTGTAGCCTTCAAAAATTCCTGACAACAGCTGTACCCGGTCGGCCTCTTTACGCTGACTCACAATAGACGACTGTCCCGGCCTGCGCCTGTCGAGCTCACGCTGTATCTTTTCCGGATCAATCCTGATGCCGGCCGGGCAGCCATCAATTACGCCTCCAAGTGCCGGGCCGTGCGATTCGCCAAACGTGGTTAGCCTGAATACTGTGCCATAACTATTTCCTGCCATAATCATTTTTTTACAAATTTATACCAAACACCCAATCCTATAATACTATTAAGCTGAAAACTTAACGGGCACGGGCCGCGCTTTGCATTAATTTAAAGATTAGATAAATCGGGATTTATATTACCCGGCTTACTTTGCAAGAAACAGGCATCATGAAGAAACGAAATCTCGATCTTGTTGTAATTTCAGATGTGCACCTTGGCACTTATGGCTGCCACGCTAAAGAACTGAATGATTACCTTTCCGGCATTAAGCCAAAAACACTTATACTTAACGGTGATATAATAGATATATGGCAGTTCCGGAAATCGTATTTTCCAAAAAGCCATATCAAAGTCTTAAAAAAAATACTGGACTTCGCAGCGAAGGGTACTCGCGTATATTACGTGACCGGAAACCACGACGAAATGCTGCGGCGGTTTAGTGATACTACTATAGGCAATTTCTCGGTAGTTGACAAAGTTGTACTGGAACTGGATGGCAAAAAAGCCTGGTTCTTTCACGGAGATGTTTTTGATAATTCTGTAAATCATGCCAAATGGATCGCAAAACTCGGCGGCATCGGGTATGACTACCTGATCCTGCTCAACCGGTTTATCAACTGGATACTTGTAAACATTGGAAGGGAACCTTATTCACTCTCAAAAAAGATAAAGGCCGGCGTTAAGAAGGCGGTAAAATTCATTTCGGACTTTGAAGAGACCGCCGCAAGCCTCGCTATAGACAACGGATACGATTATGTGGTTTGCGGCCATATACATGAGCCGCAGGTTGCCGTAAAGGAAAATAAGAAAGGAAGTGTTATGTACCTTAACTCGGGCGACTGGATAGAAAACCTTACCACATTGGAATACCATAATAAAAAATGGAAACTCTACAGGCATGATACAAATGCCCTCCCCAAAAATGACACAGCTGACAAAACTGATAAAATCTCAGCAGATATTTTCCCTGCCGAGATCCGGATTGCTGCGCTGGCTTCGTTCCTAAAGTAAAATCCCTGCCGAAGCAGGGAAATTTTTAATTTTTCTCGAATTCATTACTGTCGGCGCTGGGGCCATAGCTTGCCGGTACCGGAATGCCCAAAAGCCGGAAGTAAACACCAAGCTGGGCTCTGTGATGTATAATCTGGCTCATTGTCATACGAATCACTTCATATCTATTATAGTGCTGTAAAATGATATCGCCGTTTCGCAATATCCAGTCGCCCGTAAGATCTTCGGCAGATGCCAGTGCTGCCAGTCCGGATGCCAGGGTTTCTTCAAAATAGTCGAGCAGCTCCCCGGTAGCCCTTACATCTTTAACTTTATAGGGATTTTGTGCAAAGTCAAGGCCATCGGTAGTCAGGCTCATGGTTACCCATCCAGGCAGTTCTGCGATATGGGTTGCCAGCATTTTAAGGGTCATGCTTTTTGGGTGTGGCTGCCAGCCAAAGTGCTCTTCCGGTACGCGAGCCAGAAATTTACGGGTTGTTTTTGCTTCCTGCTCCATTTCTTTTAATAGTGCAGGGATAAGTTGAAATGCGGTTGTGGTTTCCATGGTATGATTTTTTTATTTCTACCACAAAGTTCCCTGACCGATGTGACAGCCCTATGTCAGCAGCTTTCAAAAATTTTCAGTTTATCAGAAATTTTAGCCGCAAGCCGTATTGCATCTTCCTTCAGTGAATTGGGCTCTATTATCTCGGCATAGTCGGCAAACGTGATGAACCAGCGCAAAAATCCTTCATATCCCAGATCGGTATAGAACGTCATTTCTGTAAAATCTTTTAGCTGCCGCTCTTCCGCAAACCCGAAATAATGCCTCCGTTCCGAAAGATAGGGGCTTATTGCCTGCGAGACTGACAGCACTACTTTGGTAAGCTCGCAGCAGCCTTTCGCTTTCTCTGCTGCCTCACGGTATTCCTTCAGGCTTGCGTGCTCCCGTTGCCGTGTTTGCGTAGCCTTCACGCTGACTATACGGTCAATGCGGAACTGCCTATAATTTTGGCGCAGGTGGCAATAGCCGATAGTATACCAATAATTGTTCTCCATAAATATACCTATCGGTTCTATCAACCTGGTCGTTGGCTCGCTGCCAAATGCCTTGTAGCAAAGCTCTGCAGCGGTTTTATCGGCAGCACATTTTAGTATAACATCCAGCGTCCCCGACGGGTGTGCAGAAGAAGGCCGGTCTTTGGAAACAATTATAGTATCATCCAACCCTTCTACCAGGTCTTTTTCCTCGCCACGAAGTACAGCCCTGACCTTAAACATTGCCGATGCAAATGTAGCCCTTAGCGCTTCATCGGTAAACTGTTCCATGAGTTTCTCGGCTGTTACAAATGCCATAGCTTCCTCGCGTGAAAACATAACCGGCGGGAGCCGGTAACCTTCTACGAGCGAATAACCCACCCCCGCTTCGCCGTATAATGGTACGCCCGCTTCCTCAAGAGTGCGGATGTCGCGGTATATGGTACGAAGGCTGGTGCCAAAGCGGTCGGCCATGTCCTGCGCCTTCACTACCCTTTTCGACTGAAGCTGTATGAGTATTGCCGTTATCCTGTCAAAACGGTTCATGCTGAAATTTTTTGCAAATAAAACAAAAACCCTTTCACCGGGAGCAAAAGGGTTTTTTACCAATAAAAAATATTACTACTTAACTAACTTCCTGCAAGTGATGCTTCACTGCTTATACTGGTATTCAGCAACCTTGATATCGGGCAATTGGCTTCTGCCTTTTTTACAAGCTGCTGAAATTCATCATCGGTAATTTTATCAATAGTACCCTTTACTGTAAGGTGCGACCCCACAACACTACCATCGCGAAAATCAATGTCGCATTTTGTCTCGATCGACTTTACATCGTATCCCGCTTCGTTTATGTAAGCGGTAAGCTGCATCGTGAAGCAACCGGCATGTGCCGCAGCAACAAGCTCTTCGGGATTGGTGCCGTTTCCATCTTCAAAACGGGTCTTAAAAGAATACTGGGTATCTGAGAGTACGTTGCTTTGGGTTGTGAGTTTCCCCGCGCCTTCTTTCAGCGAACCGGCCCATACAGCCGAAGCGTGTCTTTTCATTATATTATTTGATTTGTTTCGCCCTAAATTAGAAAAAACACAACTGTCTTTCAGTATTTTAACATAAAATTAGGAAGCCTTCATCATTTCTGAAAGCTTTAACGTCGTGTTCCAGTTGCGTGTCGTAGCTTTTACTTTAAGCTTTAATTCTATAAGGCTGTTAGATAATTTGGAATCAGCCGCGCTTTGAGCCAGTTTAAAATACAGCACATTTGTATGGAGGGATATCTCATCCTCTCCCTTTGGCGTTTCTTCAAGTTTCTTATAATTCTCTGCCTCTGGCTTTTGAGACAAAAAGGTCACATAGATCTTTTTGGTACCGGCAGGTTCCGGGTCCGGGCCGGTGTATGGATTATTCTCTATAGCAAGATCAAGGTCATGTTTTTCCAGAATGAAGACTTCAACCTTAAAGCCATACCGATTCTGTATCAGTTGTGATAGTTTTAGTGCAGCCTCCTCTTTTCTATCTGCCGACCCGAAAACTATATTACCACTTTGAATATAGGTTTTTACATTATCAAATCCTGCCTCAGCCATTGCCTTGCGCAAATCCTCCATCTTTATAATGTTCTTGCCGCTCACGTTTACGCCGCGCAGAAGTGCCAGGTATGCTTTCATTTTTTGTTGAGTTCTTTTTCAAACATCGTGTAATAGGCAAGGAATGCCGAATCTTTGGCGGCATATTTTTTCATTATATCTCCCCATTCGGCAAACTTCTTTTTATTACCTGTCTTAAAATAAGCACCTACCATATTAAAGGCCATCTCTGCCTGCTGGTCCGGCTGAATGGAACAAGCAATCCCTTTTCTATATACCGCTTCGGCATCTGTAGTTTTTAGCTGTTGCGAGTAGGCATATCCGAGCTCGCGCAAAAGCAAAGGCTCTTTCGGCGCTTTTTTAACCGCCGGAAGCAGGACGCGTATGGCATCGTCAAATTTCTCCAGGGCGTTATAAGCATAAGAAAGCTCAAACATCAGCTGCTCGGTTTCAGGATCTTCTTTATACGCTTTTTCTAATAAAAGAAGCGCAATGTCGCTGGCGCCCACATGATTGTAGTAATACCCCCGGCGTACCAGTTGTGGCGCGTCATCTTCCCCTTCGCGGTAATTCCATATCCATTCCGGAGCAGAGGGCAATCCGGCATCGGCCAGCGTTTGCGGATTCATAACTGCAACCCGGTCGAATTCCTGAGGTATACGAAATATGACCGATGACTTTCTATCGTAAGGAGAATATTTCCACAACCCTGACTTGCCTTTATAAAGGCTGCCCTGCAACCGTATACTAAAACCGGCGTCCCTGTCAAGGTAAAGGTACGCGGTAGTGTAAGCTGTATCCGTTGCTTTTTTAGGGAGCAGCACCCATTGGTTCTCGCACCGGAAATAGTCCTTATCAAAAAGTGGTTCGGTTTGGGCTTTCGCCGAAATAAAGGCGAGTAAAGCTACAAGTAACACCTTGGTTTTCATGCGTATTTTTTTAGTTTTTGCTAAGATACAATTTTAACAAAACAGCGCAGTCAAATTTTTAGCCTGTATATTACGCTAAAGGCTTATTTTTGCGCCATGGGAAAAAAGAAGACTGAAAGGATCATATTCGATAATATTGCGGTGCTCGATGCAGGCGCCAAAGGAGTATCTGTAGCCAAAGCACCGGACGGCAAGGTGATATTCCTTCCTAACGTAGTGCCGGGCGACGTGGTGGATGTACAGACATTTAAAAAACGTAAGAGCTATTACGAAGGAAAAGCGGTTCACTTCCATGAATATTCTGCCGACCGCGTAATACCTCCCTGCCAGCATTTTGGCCCCTGCGGCGGATGCAAGTGGCAGAATATGGCCTATGAAAAACAGCTCTTCTATAAAAACAGGGAGGTTTATAATAACCTGCTCCGTATAGGCAAGATCGAACTGCCGGAATTTGAACCCATTAAGGGAAGCGAGAAGCACTTTTTCTATCGTAATAAAATGGAATTCTCGTTTTCTAACGCCCGCTGGATGACGGATGATGAAATAGAAAGCGGCGGCGAGATAGATAACCGCAATGCGCTTGGTTTCCATATCCCGCGGATGTGGGACAAGATACTGAACATAACAAAATGCCATTTGCAGGAAGACCCCAGCAACGCCATACGTAACGCTATCCGTGATTTTGCCAATAAGCACGGTTTTGCATTTTTCAACCCGAGGGAACATTCAGGGTTGCTGCGTACCCTAATGCTTCGCACGGCATCTACCGGCGAGCTGATGGTGCTTATCCAGTTTTTCGATGATAATAAAGTGCAGCGCGAAATGCTGCTGGATTACCTTTATGAAACTTTTCCTTCCATTACATCGCTTCAATACGTTATAAATCAAAAAGCTAACGATACGCTTTACGATCAGGAAATAGTGCTTTACAAAGGGCGGAATTACATCCTCGAAGAAATGGAAGGATTGCATTTCAGCATCAATGCCAAATCTTTTTACCAGACCAATTCCGCGCAGGCTTATGAGCTTTATAAGATAACGCGCGATTTTGCAGGACTTACCGGTAACGAACTGGTGTACGACCTTTATACCGGGACAGGCACTATTGCGCAGTTCGTATCGCGCAAGGCCCGTAAAGTTATTGGTGTGGAGGCAGTGCCCGAAGCCATTGCCGATGCTAAAGAAAATGCGAAACGCAACGAAATTGACAACTGCGAGTTTTTTGTTGGCGATATGAAAGTGGTTTTCAACGAAGAATTTATTGATACCCACGGGCGGCCTGATGTAATCATTACCGACCCGCCGCGCGATGGTATGCACAAAGATGTCGTAGAACAAATACTAAAGATAGCGCCGCAGCGCGTGGTTTACGTAAGCTGTAACTCAGCCACGCAGGCACGCGACCTTGCCCTGATGGACGAAGTATATAAAGTGACAAGGGTGCGCCCCGTAGATATGTTCCCGCAAACACACCATGTGGAAAATGTTGTACTTTTGGAAAAACGATAATTGCGAATGAAAAAAGCGTTTGCCTTTCTGTTACTGATTGCGGCGGCTGTTTTTACAGTCATTGCCTGCGAAAAAGACGACATCTGCGCCGAGGATACACCAACAACCCCAAGCGCTATTGTGGAATTTTTCTATAATGATAACCGCACGGTTGCTAAGTCTGCAATATTTAAATACTATGTTCCCGGGGTAAATACCGCGCTTGGAGCAACGAGCTCAGTATCTAAAATACAACTACCGCTGCGCACCGATGCCGAAACCACAACATGGGCACTGGTGCTTCGTACGCCTATTGGCAACGGAAATTTTATAGATAACACCGACTACCTTACCTTTAATTACACCAATCAGCAGATCTACGTATCGCGGGCCTGCGGATACAGAAATGTTTTTTATCTGAACCAGGCATCCCCTGCCCTCTTTGCCGATAGCCCTGCAGCCGATAACCTGTGGATACTCGGCATGGATGTTGAAACCCTAACTATCGAAAACGAAAATGAAACACATATCAAGATCTATTTTTAGCCTTCTGCTTTGCGTTTCATTTGCCGGGTTCGCACAGCAAAAACCGGCAGACAGCGTTGTCGCACCAAAACCCCAGGCCGATCGCTACGGCCTGCGTGTGGGCGCCGACCTTTCTAAAATAGCGCGGTCGCTGTATGATGATAAATTCCGTGGAATAGAACTGGTAGCCGACTACCGGCTTACAAAGAAAATATGGTTTGCCGGAGAGGTGGGTAACACAAAAATCACGGTAGATGAAGACCAACTGAATTTTACAACTAATGGCAGCTACCTGAAAGCTGGCTTCGATTTTAACGCTTACGAAAACTGGCTCGATATGGAGAACATGGTCTATGTAGGCGTGCGTTACGGTTTTTCTTCTTTCAGCCAGACACTCAACTCCTATAACGTTTACGACGATTCGGGTTATTTCGGAACGACAACTGTATATCCGAACGCCGAATATAACGGCCTTACTGCCCATTGGGGCGAAGTTGTAGGGGGCGTAAAAGCGGAAATAGTAAACAATCTATATCTTGGCTTCTCTGTACGCCTGAACCTGCTTTTTGCACAGAAAGTACCTGAAGGCTTTGATAATCTTTATATCCCGGGTTATAACCGCACCTATGCCGGCAGCTTTGGCGCGGGCTTCAATTATTCGGTATCTTATTTCCTTCCCCTGTATAAAAAGGCCAAACAGCCTGCTGACTAACGCGTTGGCTTATGGCGTGTATCGATGATGTGAATGATCTGCCATTTGCTTTCGGTATAAATAAGCGTGAACGAATTAACGCCGGAATGGCTTAGCTTCCCGTTAATATAAAACTCATAGGGTGTCCAGGCGTGTGCCAGCGGGCCATCTGTTTTAATATCGTAAGACAGCAGCCGTTCCTCTACTTTCATGGTTTTCGGCAACGACGCTATCGACTCCAAAAAAAACTTCATATCTTCATTTTCAGCCTGTGTTTGGCCCCCGGAATCTTTAACTGTCTGCAAGATGATACCTGCACCACAGACCGACCTTATCATAAGTGTATCAGACGTGTGCATTCCGCTAAAAAAGCGATCTATTGCAGCCTTTATATCTGTTTGTTGTGCATTTGCATAACTACCGGCTAACAATATTGCGGTAAGTAGTATTTTTTTCATTTCAGGTTGTTTTCCTATTTGTATCAGGGTAATATTCTATGTTACATAAAGTAACAACAAAACGCAACCAGGGTCGCTGTGTCTTCTTACAATTTAGTACATTTACCCCCTAAATTCACCTGCCATGTCTGTAGCTAAAAAAGATTATAAAAGGATAACTACCCGCTCGTTGATAGAAATGAAAGCCAACGGCGAAAAAATCTCGATGCTTACCGCTTACGATTTTACTATGGCGCGTATTGTTGATACCGCCGGGGTAGATGTTATTTTGGTTGGCGATTCTGCCTCCAATGTTATGGCCGGGCACGAAACGACGCTGCCCATCACGCTGGACCAGATGATCTACCATGCCTCATCAGTTGTGCGTGGCATCAATCGTGCGTTGGTGGTAGTAGACCTTCCTTTTGGCAGCTACCAGAGTGACCCGAAAGAAGCGTTGCGTTCCTCTATCCGCATTATGAAAGAAAGCGGTGCACACGCTGTAAAGATGGAAGGCGGAAGTGAGATTAAAGATTCGATTAAAAAAATACTAAACGCGGGCATACCGGTAATGGGCCACCTTGGCCTTACACCGCAATCTATTTACAAATTCGGAACCTATACGGTTCGCGCCAAGGAAGAAGCGGAAGCCGAAAAATTGATTGAAGATGCCAGAATGCTGGAGCGTATCGGTTGCTTTGCGGTTGTGTTGGAAAAGATCCCCGCACAACTCGCTAAAAAAGTTGCCGAAAGCATTTCTATCCCGGTAATAGGCATCGGCGCTGGTGGCGGCGTGGACGGACAAGTTCTTGTAATACACGATATGCTGGGTATGAACAATGAATTCAGTCCGCGTTTCCTTCGCCGTTACATGAACCTGTATGACGGTATGACACAAGCCATTGGCCAGTATGTTACCGATGTAAAGTCTTCTGACTTCCCGAGCGAGAAGGAACAATATTAGAGTAGACTGATAGACCGTTAGAATTTAGAATGCAAGACAGAGTTACAAAACATCGGTTCAAAGAACTTGAGATATGGAAGCAAAGCAGACAATTTTGTTCTCAAATTTATTCTGTAACAAATTCGTTTCCCGAAGCGGAAAAGTTTGGCTTAACTAATCAGCTCAGAAGAGCATCTGTTTCGATCCCCTCGAATATTGCCGAAGGGAGTTCAAGAAGTTCAAATAAAGATTTTTGCCGCTTTTTGGAAATTGCGATTGGATCGGCATACGAAACCGAAACCCAAATATTGATTGCGAGCGATCTTAATTTTATTAATGAAGAGGATCGGGAAAGTCTATGCTCCAGTCTTGAAATAATAATAAAGATGCTCGTAAGGTTTAAGTCGACACTTCTTGCTGTCTAACTTCTAACAGTCTAAAAGTCCATTTCCTGTGAAAACCCTCTCCAATAAAAATAACCTGCAGGTCCTCTACGAAGATAACCATATCATTGCCGTGAACAAACGTGTTGGCGATATCGTGCAGGGTGATAAAACCGGCGATAAGCCGCTTTCTGATGTGGTGAAGGAATACATCAAAGATAAATACAATAAGCCGGGTGAGGTATTTCTCGGTGTGGTTCATAGGCTCGACAGGCCCACTACCGGTATTGTGATATTTGCACGTACGTCTAAAGCGCTTACGCGGCTCAACGAGTTGTTTGCCAACCGCGATACGCGAAAGACCTATTGGGCGGTGGTAAAAAACAAGCCACAGCAAAGTTCGGGCACCCTGATACACTACCTGGTACGCAACGAAAAAAGCAATACATCACGCGCGCACGCTAAAGAGGTGCCCAACAGCAAAAAGGCAAGTCTTGAATATAAAATTATCCGTGAACTGAATACATATACCGCACTCGAAATCCTATTACATACAGGCCGGCACCACCAGATACGCGCCCAGCTATCGGCTATAGGCTCCCCACTAAAAGGCGACCTGAAATATGGCGCTGACCGGTCTAACCCAGACGGTGGTATCCACCTGCATGCAAGGCAGCTCGAGTTTATTCACCCCGTTTCTAAAGAAAATATTGTTATCGTAGCCCCGGTGCCGGATGACCCGGTATGGAAAGCGATATAATTTAGGGAAGTTGTTTTTTCTGGCGGAAATTATTTTAAATTTATAACAAAAAAATAACCAAACCACCATGAAGACACCATTACTATTTGTCATGGGGATGTTCTGTACTGCCGTATTTGCACAGGAACATTACTCAGGGATTAATATTTCCCGCCGAACGGGCATCCTGAATGCCACCATCAACCCCGCCGAGCTTTCCAATCTTGTGAATGATCACGAGGTCCATGTATTTTCCTTTAGCGCCAATGCTGCGAACAACAAGCTTACTTTCAAAGATTTGGTAAACGGGGATAAGGACTTTGAAGATATGCTTTTTGCCGGCGACAGCCCTTCCAATTTCCGTGGCGATGTAGAGATACTCGGGCCGGCCTTTGCTATGAAGCTTGACAAGTGGGCTTTCGGAATTACCACCGCCGCTAAGGTAAAGGCATCTATGGTAGACATCAACCCTGTATTGGGCCGTGCGGTAACCAATGGAGGAGTAAATAACATAATTGAGGCTTACAATGTACTTTCCGACTACAACCAGCGCGCTTCGGGCGTTTCATGGGGAGAGATTGGGCTTTCGGCTTCGCGGGAATTGTACAATAGCGAAGAGCACCGTTTTACTGCCGGCATTACACTGAACCTGTTATTCCCGGGTTCTTATGCGAACATGGGCGCGAGCGGCTTAAGGGGAACGATAAGAAATACCAACGGCACTGTAACCCTTGAAGACGCACATGCCGAAGTGGAAGTTGCCTACTCCGGCTCGCTGGCAAACGATTTTACCGACAGCAGCAACTTTACCGATTTCTTTGCCGGAGGACTCAACGGACTGTCCACGGATTTTGGTATTACCTACCAATGGAAGGAAGTAGATACAGGTACAAACCGGCTTAATGCAGGACTTGCCGTACGCAATCTGGGCAGTATGAGGTTTAAGGATAATAACAATGAAAGCTACAAGTACACGCTTAACGTACCTGATGGCGAGGCGCTCAACCTGAACCAGTTTCAGGATGCCGAAAGCCTCTCTGACATCGTAGAGATCCTCGAAGCGAACAGCCAGTATTTTACAACAACCGGGCGCGACAGGAATTTCAGGGTAAAGATGCCGGCTATGTTCTCTGCCTATGCCGACCTTCATGTGTGGGGTAATTTTTACTTTGCGGCCTACACCCAACAAAAACTTCAGGAAGATAACAACAACGGGCAAATACCGGTTCAGAATATTATTACGTTTACACCGAGGTTTGCCATGAAGACCTTCGAAGCGTTTATTCCTTTCTCACACAATGAGATCTCGGAATTTACCGCCGGAGTAGGTTTCCGCGTGGGCGGATTCTTTATCGGTTCGGGTTCTATATTATCGGCCGCGTTTGGCAACACCAACCAGGCTGACGCTTATGCCGGTTTCCGATTCGGATTCTAATTACTAAGAAAATGTATAAAAAAACCGGGCTTGAAAGGCCCGGTTTTTTGTTTTATCAGAAATCCACCTTATTCAGCGGAAACGTCTACTGTTGTTTCAGCGGCAATCTTCTTGTACGTGCCGTTTTCCAGTTTTTCGCGTATTGCCTCATAAGCCTTCAGCGTTTCGCTGATGTCTTCCATGGTATGCGTAGCCGTAGGGATCATCCTCAGAAGGATAATGCCTTTCGGGATAACCGGGTACACCACTATAGAAAGGAAAATATTATAATTCTCACGAAGGTCATTTACCATCACCATCGCTTCCGGGATGCTTCCTTCAAGATAAACCGGCGTAACACAGGTATTGGTATCGCCAATGTTGAAACCACGTTCCTTAAGCCCGTTTTGAAGCGCATTCACATTTTCCCAAAGCTTATTCTTAAGTTCCGGCATTGTGCGAAGCATATCGAGGCGCTTCAGTGCACCCTTCACCATGATCATTGGTAACGACTTTGCAAACATCTGCGAGCGCAGGTTGTATTTCAGGAAGTCGATAATGTCCTTATCTGCGGCCACAAATGCACCAATGCTTGCCATAGATTTGGCAAACGTAGAGAAGTACACATCGATACCATCCTGGCATCCCTGCTCCTCTCCTGCCCCGGCGCCGGTTTTACCCAGCGTACCAAAGCCATGCGCATCGTCTACCAACAGGCGGAAGTTATATTTTTCCTTAAGAGCGACAATTTCTTTAAGCCTGCCCTGCTGCCCTCTCATGCCAAAAACACCTTCGGTAATAACCAATATACCGCCTCCGGTAGTCTCGGCCATATTCACAGCGCGCTCAAGGTTTTTTTCAAGGCTCTCTATATCGTTGTGCTTATAGGTAAAGCGTTTGCCCATGTGAAGGCGAACCCCGTCTATAATACAAGCATGCGAATCTACATCATATACGATTACGTCGTTCTTGGAAACCAGCGCATCAATGATAGAAACCATCCCCTGGTAACCGAAGTTCAGAAGGTACGCGGCCTCTTTTTGTACAAATGCAGCAAGTTCCTGTTCCAGCTTTTCGTGCCAGTTGGTATGGCCGCTCATCATGCGAGCGCCCATCGGGTAAGCAGCGCCATATTCAAGAGCAGCTTCGGCATCGGCCTTGCGTACCTCAGGGTGGTTAGCCAACCCAAGATAATCATTTATGCTCCAGTTAATTACTTCCTTCCCGTGAAACATCATCCGGTTAGCGAGCTGTCCCTCAAGTTTAGGGAACACATAATAACCCTCGGCCTGTGACGCCCATTTGCCCAGAGGGCCTTTATTTTTTTGTATCCTTTCGAAAAGATCTTTAGTCATTTTTACAATAAAGTTACGTGTGTAAATGCGCACCAAAAGTAACCAATATATTATTCACATCATAATAATTTTATTAGGCGTTTTTGAAATGCCGGAATGCAACTATGCACTATAAAAT
>JAGKWW010000031.1 GCA_021151665.1 Flavobacteriaceae bacterium | reverse complement strand
GTTATTTCCTGAGAAAAATTTTATAGGTATCGATTTTAAAGGTAATCGTATTTGGCGTGGAGCCAAGACAGCTTTGGAAGATGGAATTCGGAATGTTGCTTTTCTTCGGATACAAATTGAGACTATCCTTGAACATTTTGCGGAAAATGAAATTGATGAAATCTGGATAACCTTTCCGGATCCACAACCACAGGATAGCCGGGAGAAGAAACGATTGACTGGGCCGAAGTTTTTGGACCGTTATAAAATTATCATGAAGCCTGAGGGGATGATGAATCTGAAAACGGATAATGATGGTTTCTATGCTTATACGCTGGCTTCTTCATTTTCAAGTCTGTTCTTGTACGTGGCAATTACCTCTGCCAGCATATCATTTGTTAGAGGCTTAGATTTGAATCCAGCCAATACTCCATGGTCTTTTGCGCGGGCAACATCATCAGGATTTTCTGAAGTGGTAAGCATTACCACAATCATACAGTTGCCCAGTTCGGCATCCATTTTTTTATAATGCGCTATAAATTCCCACCCGTTCATCCCGGGCATGTTGATATCAAGGAAAATAATGTCCGGCTGTAGCTGTGCGCTATCTTTCAGGTGAAGCAGTGCCTCCTCCCCGGATTCTTTTATAAGAACATGAGTTGCACTTGCACTTTTCCTGATTACCCTTTCGTGGAAAAAGTTGTCTATTTTATTATCATCAATCAACATGATACAGTTTACCGGTGCGCTGCTATGATTCATTTTTTATAAAAGGTATTAAAAATTTAAAGGTACTTCCTTCACCGGGTACAGACTCTACCCAAAGCCTGCCTCCATGAAAGTTTACAATCTTATTGCAATTGGCAAGACCAACACCATAGCCCTGATAATCATCCTGCCTGTGAAGCCGCTGGAACATCAGGAATATTCGGTCAAAATGCTGTCGCTCTATACCGATGCCGTTATCGGAAACCGCAAATTCGTAAGCCTCTCCTACTATCCTGTGCGATATCGTAATAAGCGGGGCAACGTCCCTCTTCCTGAATTTTACAGCATTATTTATGAGGTTCTGAAAAACCTGTCGCAACTCCATACGGTAACAATCTATAACCGGCAGCGGCTGTATCACTATGGTAGCGCCGGATGTTGTGATCAGGCTATTAAGGTCGCTTACCACTTCCTGCAACAGCTGGGCACAATCTGTAGTAGTGAGCACTTTATTCTGCCCCAGGCGGCCGTAATCCAGCAATGACCTTACCAATACACCCATCCGCTCAACGGCAGATCCCATAGTAGAAAGATGTTGCTTTATCTCTTCATTCATTATCTCGGGATAATCTTCCTGAAGGAACTGGATATAATTTGAAACCGTGCGGAGCGGCTCCTGTAGGTCGTGAGAAGCGATATAGGTAAAGCGTTCCATTTCATTATTCTTCATTTTCAGCTCTTTCATCTGCTTCCTGATAATACGCTCGTTTTGCTTACGTTCTGTAACATCTACAATAGATGACAGGGCTACAATTCCTTTGTCGGTATTAATCGGGGTAAGCCCTATTTCAACAGGAAATTCTGTTCCGTCTTTCCTAACCGCATAAATATCATGTAGTGTTGTAAAAGACCTTTTTTGCGGGTGCTGGAAAAACGAATTTCTTATATCCGGGTGATAGTCGCGTATATTCCGTGGTATCAGCATCTCAATCTTTTTGCCTATCATTTCGTCTTCACTATAGCCAAATGTCAGTTTTGCCTGCCGATTGGCCAGCAGGATATCGCCTTTGGTATCAGAAATAATAAGCGCGTTGGGTGCAGACTCTACCACAAGCTGAAAGCGGTCTTCGGCCAGCTTCCTGTCCAATTCTATCTTATTTAGCGCTTTGGAGGCGTCATTAATAAAAAGCAACATGGCAAAAAGCAGCACTATGCCAAAAAAAACTGCGGCCAGCTCAACGCTCATGACATTATTCCTGTACGTAAGAATAAACAGGTAAACCACTATAACCACCGCTATTACTATCCTCGTGAAAAGCTTCTTTGCCATTAGGTTTCCAATGAGTTTTCCTGTAAAAAGCCTAACCAGCCCCAGTTCTGGGTTAAGAAGGGCTACCCCGATTGACAAAAGAAACATCGTAACTGCAGAATGAAGGGCAATAGATGTAGAAAAGGAATGACTGTGAAGCGCTTTTATATTAAATACGTAGCCCATAAGAGCGATAAAGGTAATAAGGGTGATAAGATGAAGCATATATTGCATAACCCTGGCGGCACGGTAGTATCCTGAAAAGAATATACCTGCCGAAATAACAGCTATAGACAAACATGTGAGGGGTGTAATCCTTCCCTGCGGGTGAGGCGTCGCTACAGTTTCAGAGTCAGCGTAAAAAAGTGTATCAATATATGCATCAATCCCAAACAAATACTCACAAAAGGAAATCAGCGCAATTAAAAACGAAAGTGTTGTTAAAAAATAAGCGAAACCTTTGTACTTCCTTACCCCCCTTACTAACCTGAAAAACAGTGCAGCACCCATAAAACACACGCACAGCGCTGTATTGAATTTCATCGAAATATAGTCGGCCTTTATATGGGTTATAGCCCGGGTCTTTAAAATCCAGCCAACGATTACCAATAAACCTGTAATAAAGTTTATCGACGCGGCAATAAGCGCAAAACTCCGAAACTGTCTGTTTGAGGTAATTCCCATATATAATTATAATGCGTTAGTTATCTCCCGTCGCGGAAGAAACGAATTGTATTCGCATAGTAGTTAATTTGGGGAGGTGCATGCAAAAATAAAAATATATGTTAATAAACATACAACTAATCGTTAATAAAATGTTAAAGAATAACTTAATGTTTCTTAAGAATGTCAACTTGTCAGATTGCACTGCCAATTGGCCCCTAACCTTGTGTTGGCATAAAGATTGTCTGTATAGAGCCGTAACACGAACAATCAATTAGTCAGGAAAATAAAAAAACAAAAAATGAGTAAAATAATCGGAATCGACTTAGGAACAACAAATTCGTGCGTTGCGGTGATGGAAGGCGGTGAGCCAGTGGTTATTGCAAATGCCGAAGGAAAAAGAACCACCCCCTCTGTAATTGCTTTTGTAGACGGTGGCGAAATTAAAGTGGGCGATCCTGCAAAGAGGCAGGCCGTTACCAACCCAACCAATACAATTGCTTCTATCAAGCGCTTTATGGGTAATAAATATTCTGAGAGCAGCAAAGAAGCCGGCAATGTTGCCTATAAAGTAGTACAGGGTGATAATGATACCCCACGCGTAGATATCAGCGGGCGCCTGTATACACCACAGGAGCTTTCGGCAATGACACTTCAGAAAATGAAGAAGACGGCCGAAGATTACCTCGGACAGGAAGTAACTGAAGCGGTAATTACCGTACCGGCTTATTTTAACGATGCGCAGCGCCAGGCCACTAAAGAAGCCGGTGAAATTGCAGGCCTTAAGGTAAGGAGGATTATCAACGAGCCAACTGCTGCCGCACTTGCCTATGGCCTTGATAAAGCAGGAAAAGACCAGAAAATAGCCGTTTACGACCTTGGTGGAGGTACTTTTGATATCTCTATCCTCGAACTGGGTGATGGTGTATTTGAAGTATTATCTACCAATGGTGACACACACCTT
Organism: Flavobacteriaceae bacterium; assembly: GCA_021151665.1. Classification (GTDB taxonomy): domain Bacteria; phylum Bacteroidota; class Bacteroidia; order Flavobacteriales; family Flavobacteriaceae; genus Flavobacterium. The sequence goes on along the minus strand of JAGKWW010000031.1, from coordinate 59,884 downwards.
GGAGGTGATGACTTTGACCAGGTGATCATTGACTGGCTTGCCAATGAGTTTAACAGTGAAGAAGGTGTAGACCTACGTAAAGATCCAATGGCGCTTCAGCGTTTGAAAGAAGCCGCTGAAAAAGCTAAGATCGAGCTTTCGTCTTCTACACAAACAGAGATCAATCTTCCTTATATTACGGCTACGGCTACAGGCCCTAAACACCTTGTTAAAAGCCTTACCCGTGCTAAATTCGAGCAGCTTGCAGACGAGCTTGTAAGGCGGTCTATGATACCGTGCGAGAAAGCGCTTAAAGATGCAGGGCTTTCTAAATCAGATATTGATGAGGTTATTCTTGTGGGTGGCTCTACACGTATACCACGCATCCAGGAAGAAGTGGAGAAATTCTTCGGCAAAAAACCTTCAAAAGGTGTTAACCCCGACGAGGTTGTAGCTGTTGGAGCTGCTATTCAGGGTGGTGTACTTACCGGAGACGTGAAAGACGTACTCCTGCTCGACGTTACCCCGCTTTCACTGGGTATCGAGACTATGGGCGGCGTAATGACCAAGCTTATCGAGTCTAACACCACCATCCCTACCAAAAAGTCGCAGGTATTCTCTACCGCTGCCGACAACCAGCCTTCTGTAGAGATACACGTACTTCAGGGTGAGAGGCCAATGGCCCAGGATAACAAAACGATAGGCCGCTTCCACTTAGATGGTATTCCGCCTGCACCGAGGGGCGTACCTCAGATCGAGGTAACGTTTGACATCGATGCCAACGGTATTATTAAAGTATCGGCTACCGATAAAGGAACCGGAAAATCACATGACATCCGCATCGAGGCTTCGTCAGGGCTTACCCAGGAAGAGATAGACAGGATGCGCAGGGAGGCCGAGGCAAACGCGGAGGCTGACAAGGCTGCCAAAGAAAAAGCAGACAAGCTAAATGAGGCAGATGGTATGATCTTCCAGACAGAGCAACAGCTGAAGGAGTTTGGCGACAAACTTTCTGCAGGCAACAAGGAAAATATCGAAGGCGCGCTTGAAGGGCTTAAAAAAGCTTTCGAAACCAAAGATGTTGCTGCCGTACAGCCAGCTCTTGACAAGCTTAACGAAGCCTGGAAAACCGCAAGCGAAGAGCTTTACAAAGCCCAGGCTGAAGGTGGTGCGCAAGGTGGCGCCCAGCAAGCCGAGCCTCAGGGTGATGGCGGCCAGGGCGGAGACAACGTTCAGGACGTTGACTTTGAAGAAGTGAAATAAGTACCGAGTATTACGTACAAAGTATTAAGATAGAAAACGCTCCGCATTTGCGGGGCGTTTTTTGTTTTTCATGCACTGAGCCTGATCCCAATTTTCACTCGAATATACACCCAATTTAAACTTTTTCTTTGTAGTGTTATTATTATCTTTGCATGCTTTAAAACATCCATTCAATGCGTATATCCTATAACTGGCTGAAACAATTTATCAAATTAGACTGGAAATCAGACGAAACTGCCGCACTGCTTACCGACCTTGGTCTTGAGGTAGAAGGCGTAGATAAATTCGAGTCGCTCAAAGGCGGGCTGGAAGGTGTGGTTGTAGGCCATGTGCTTACCTGCATTCAGCACCCCAATGCCGACAGGCTCAGGATAACCACCGTAGATCTTGGCGATGGCGCTCCTGTACAGATAGTATGCGGCGCTCCCAACGTGGCAGCCGGGCAGAAAGTCCCTGTAGCTACCATCGGTACTACGTTGTACGATAAAGAGGGCAACGGGTTCCAGATAAAAAAAGGAAAAATACGCGGCGAAGACAGCCATGGCATGATATGCGCCGAAGATGAGCTCGGCCTTGGCGAAAGCCATGACGGTATCATGGTGTTAAACGATGACCTGCAGCCGGGAACACCCGCAAGCAAAGTATTTAATATTGTTACCGACGAAGTTTTTGAAATCGGGCTTACCCCCAACCGCGCCGATGCCATGAGCCATTGGGGCGTGGCGCGCGACCTTCGCGCCGGGCTTACCCAGAAAAACGTACATACAGAATTGCTCACGCCATCGGTAAGTAACTTCCGCGTAGATAAACGTACGCTGAAACTCGATGTGAAAGTTGAAGACAATAAGCTGGCGCCAAGGTACTGCGGTGTTACTATATCGGGCATTACCGTGAAACCTTCGCCGGCATGGCTGCAAAACAGGCTGAAGGCTATTGGGCTTACACCGAAAAATAATGTAGTAGACGTTACCAACTATGTACTGCATGAACTGGGGCAGCCGCTTCATGCCTTTGACGCTGCAAAGATAAAAGGCAACAAAGTAATTGTAAAAACGGTTGCTGCCGGAACTAAGTTTACCACACTCGATGATGTTGAGCGTACGCTGCATGAGGAAGACATCATGATATGCGATGAAAACGGCCCTATGTGTATTGCCGGTGTATTCGGAGGCAAGAGTTCGGGAGTTACCGAAAGTACTGCCACAATTTTCCTCGAAAGCGCCTACTTTAATCCGGTATCTATCCGTAAAACTGCCAAACGCCATGGCCTTAGTACGGATGCATCTTTCCGTTTTGAGCGCGGCATAGACCCTACTATTACTGAATATGCGCTAAAGCGCGCGGCACTTTTAATACAAGAAACGGCCGGTGGCGAGATTACGTCAGACATTATAGATATCTACCCTAAAAAGATTGAGGATCACTCAGTACTATTAAATTTCAATAATGTAACACGTACCATAGGGCAAGAACTCCCTAAGGAAACGATCAAGAAAATTCTTGTTTCGCTTGATATCAAGATCAGCACCATGAGCGATGCCGGCCTTGGCCTTGTTATCCCGGCTTACCGTGTAGATGTAACCCGCGAAATAGATGTCATTGAAGAAATACTTCGTGTGTACGGCTACAATAACATCAGCTTTACGCAAAAACTGAACGCGTCTATCTCTAACTCTGCGCGTACCGAAGACCATAAATTGCAGAATGTGATCGGCGCGCAGCTTACAGCACTGGGCTTCAACGAGATGATGGCCAACTCGCTCACCTCTCCCGAATATATAAAGCTTACGCAAACGCTTAACGAAGAACACAATGTAATGATGCTGAACCCGCTTAGCAATGACCTTGCTGCAATGCGCCAGTCCATGCTTTTCAGCTCGCTCGAGGCAGTATCATTCAATATCAACCGCAAGCGCGCCGACCTGAAGTTGTTCGAATTCGGCAAGACCTACCATAAAGTGGCGGGAAGCTATAACGAGAAGAAGCACCTTACCCTTACACTCACCGGCAGCCGCCTTCCTGAAAGCTGGGCGTATCCGCAAAAGCCATCAGGATTCTTTATGTTCAAAGGTTTTGCAGATATCATCTTCAGCAGGCTGGGTATCAATAAAATACAGTCACAGCCTTTAGAAAGCGACCTTTATGCTGAAGGAATGGCTTACACTGTAGGTAATGAGGTACTTGCAGAAATAGGTGTTATAAAGAAATCGGTTGCAAAGCATTTCGACATCAAACAGGAAGTATTTTTTGCCGACTTCAACTGGGATGCCGTGCTAAAACTGGTTACGGGTAAAATCAAGTTTACCGAAATCTCTAAATTCCCTGAGGTGCGTCGTGACCTTGCGTTGCTGGTAGATACCAATGTGGCTTTTGGAAGTATTTATAACGTGGCAAGGCAAAGCGAAAAATCACTGCTCAAAGAAGTAAGCCTGTTTGATGTGTATGACGGCGCAAACCTTCCGGAAGGCAAGAAATCGTATGCTGTAAGCTTTACGCTCCAGGATAGCTCGAAGACGCTTACCGATGAACAGATCGATAAGATCATGGGCAAGATACGCCAGAACCTTGAGAAAGAAGTTGGGGCACAACTTAGGTAATCTTAGGCACTTAGCAGCTTAGTCACTTAGAATCTTAGAGAATGCGCATCGATATAATTACTGTTTTACCGGAGTTGTTGCGGAGCCCGTTTGAGGCTTCGATACTAAAGCGCGCCATAGACAAAGGGCTTGTGGAAGTGCACGTGCACAACCTGCGCGATTACAGCACCAACAAACATAAGAATGTAGATGATTACCAGTTTGGCGGAGGCGCCGGTATGGTGATGATGATAGAACCGATAGATGCATGTATTTCTAAGCTCAAAAGTGAGCGCGACTATGATGAGGTGATCTATATGACGCCCGACGGCGAAACGCTGAGCCAGGGATTGGCTAACCGGATGTCGCTATTGGGTAACCTTATTATCCTCTGCGGGCATTATAAGGGTGTAGACCAAAGGGTCCGCGATCATTTTATCACTAAGGAAATTTCAATAGGAGATTATGTACTGAGTGGTGGCGAACTCGCGGCAGCGGTACTGGCGGATTCCATCATACGCCTTATACCCGGAGTATTGAGCAACGAAACTTCGGCGCTTACCGACAGCTTCCAGGACAACCTGCTCTCCCCTCCTATTTATACGCGACCCGCAGAATATAAAGGATGGAAAGTTCCGGACATATTGCTAAGCGGACACGGAGCGAATATTGACAAGTGGCGTGAAGACATGGCACTGGAACACACAAAGAACCGCCGGCCGGATTTGCTGGAATAGCCGATAGTAGACAAGAGCTATTAGCCAAAAGCCACTAGGTAAGAGCAAATACCCAGTACATCGGACTTCTGACCTCGACTTCTGACCTCCGACTTGGACTTTCGGCTCAAAAAAATTTGCTTTTTCAGATTTTTAATTATCTTTGCACCCTCATTCGGACCAACCTCTGGCGAAAATCGTGTATGTTGCTTTGATTCAAACTTTTAAATAATAAAATCATGTCTGATTTATTAAAATTCGTTCAGGACGAATTCGTTGCAAAAAAAGATTTCCCTGAGTTCAATTCAGGAGACACTATTACAGTGTACTACGAGATCAAAGAAGGTGAAAAAACAAGGACTCAGTTCTTTAAGGGTGTTGTAATCCAGAAAAGGGGTGCAGGCATCACACAAACCTTCACTATCCGTAAAATGTCTGGCTCGGTAGGTGTTGAGCGTATTTTCCCGCTAAACATGCCTGCGCTTCAGAAAATAGAAGTTAACCAGAGAGGTAAAGTGCGTAGGGCACGTATCTTCTACTTCCGCGATCTTACCGGTAAAAAAGCGAAGATCAAAGAAAGAAGGAAATAATCCTGTCTGTACCAGATATAATCCCGGCCTTTTCGCCGGGATTTTTTTTATACCAATAGTTTATCAATGTGCTTGATTTTTTGAATACAACGAAATAACTACAACGTTTTTTTGCCAAATTGTAAAGCCTCTTTTCGGCAGGAATTTTCTATATTTGTCAGCCTTCCCGGTATTTGGGCGCTGCCCTTATAATGCTCCTGCAGGCAAAACAACAAACAAATTCAAACTTATTAATAATCAGCCCTTCCGGCTCGGTGCACGGGTGTGGAAGGACGTAAAATCTTCTGTAAAATGTCTACATCAAAGATCATTTACACTATAACCGACGAAGCGCCAATGCTGGCCACCCATTCTTTCCTTCCTATCGTAAAAGCGTTTGCAGCACCGGCAGGAATTCAGCTGGAAACCCGAAATATTTCCCTGGCAGGACGAATCCTTGCCAACTTCCCCGAAAATCTTACTGAGAACCAAAAAGTGGGAGATGCGCTTACCGAACTTGGCCAGCTGGCTAACACTCCGGAAGCTAACATAATAAAACTACCCAACATCTCTGCCTCTGTACCACAGCTCAAAGCTGCTATTAAAGAGCTGCAGGAGCAGGGCTATAAAATTCCGGACTATCCTGAAAATCCGTCTAACGACGAAGAAAAGCAAATAAAAGCGCGCTACGGCAAAGTTTTAGGATCTGCAGTAAACCCTGTGCTTCGCGAAGGCAACTCCGACCGCCGCGCGCCAAGGGCTGTAAAAAATTATGCAAAAGCTCATCCACACTCAATGGGTGCCTGGAGCCCTGATTCTAAGACCCATGTAGCCAGCATGACAGACGGGGATTTTTACGGAAGCGAGAAATCGGTTACCGTAAAAGAAGCTACGGATGTGAAGATTGAATTCGTTGGCAAAGACGGAACATCTTCGGTGCTAAAGGCAAGTACGCCACTAAAGGCCGGCGAGATCATAGACAGTTCGGCCATGAGCCTTAAAAAACTTAAGGAATTTGCTGCCAAAGCTATTGCCGATGCTAAAGCTGAAGGCACGCTGTTCTCCCTGCACATGAAAGCGACGATGATGAAGGTGAGCGACCCTATCATATTCGGTGCGATCGTAGAAGTTTTCTTTAAAGATGTTTTTGAAAAATATGCTTCCCTCTTTGCTGAACTCGGCGTTGATACCCGCAATGGACTTGGCGATGTTTATGCCAAAATTGCAGGCAGTCCTCAGGAAGCCGAAGTGAAGGCCGCACTTGAAGCGGTTTATAAATCGGGCCCTGCCATTGCTATGGTAAACAGCGAGGCAGGCATTACCAACCTGCATGTACCGAGCGATGTTATTGTAGATGCCTCTATGCCTGCGATGATACGCACCTCGGGGCAAATGTGGAATGCGGAAGGAAAACAGCAGGACACCGTGGCGGTAATACCGGACAGGTGCTATGCTGGAGTGTATGTTGCGACCATTGATGATTGCAAGAAAAATGGTGCATTTAACCCTGCTACTATGGGCAGTGTGCCCAACGTAGGCCTTATGGCACAAAAAGCAGAGGAATACGGATCGCATGACAAGACTTTCCAGGCTACCGGCGACGGGATTATCCGTGTGGTTGACAACAACAACGGAACAGTATATATGGAACAGGCAGTTGAGGCCGGCGACATCTTCAGGATGTGCCAGACCAAAGACGCGCCTATCCGTGACTGGGTAAAGCTGGCGGTGAACCGCGCAAGGCTTAGCGCTACCCCTGCCATCTTCTGGCTCGATGAGCAGCGCGCCCATGATGTACAGATTATCGAAAAAGTAAAAACCTACCTGAAAGACTACGACACTAACGGGCTTGACATCAGGATCATGAACCCTGTTGACGCAACGCAGTTTACACTAGGCCGCATCCGTGAAGGTAAAGACACCATATCAGTTACGGGCAACGTACTTCGTGATTACTTAACCGACCTCTTCCCCATACTGGAACTTGGCACATCGGCTAAAATGCTCTCTATCGTTCCACTAATGAACGGCGGCGGATTGTTTGAAACCGGTGCCGGAGGCTCTGCTCCTAAGCACGTTCAGCAGTTCCTTGAGGAAGGTTACCTGCGTTGGGATTCATTGGGTGAGTTCCTTGCGTTGGGCGTATCATTGGAGCACCTTGGCCAGACCATGGGCAACCAGAAAGCGTTGGTGCTAAGCGAAACACTGGATCAGGCGAATGAAAAATTCCTTGAAAACGATAAATCGCCTGCACGTAAAGTGGGTGAGATCGATAACCGCGGATCGCATTTCTACCTGGCGCTTTATTGGGCACAGGCGCTTGCATATCAGGATAAAGATGCCGATCTAAAAGCTAAATTTGAGCCGGTTGCAAAGGCGCTTACCGAAAGCGAAGGCAAAATCAATGGTGAGCTTATCGGCGCCCAAGGCAAACCACAGGAAATCGGCGGCTACTACAACCCTGACTTCGGGATGACAGATAAGGCGATGAGGCCAAGCGAAACGCTTAATACGATATTAGATAGTTTATCATAATAAATCAGGCCGCCGTAAAGGGCGGCCTTTTATTTTGCCTTAATGAAAACTAAACCTTTGTTATTACTGACTTTCACAGCAATCATAAGTGTTGGCTGTTTTATGTGGGACAGTAGCTCTGACCCCGTCAGTGGCAAATACAGTACGTTGTGGATAGACCTTGAACAGAACCGCTCCTTGTGCGAGGAGCTGGATAATGCCCGAAGCTGGAGCACGCTTATAGAACCGTATATTTTTGCGGTTGGCCATAATGACGACTTTATAATTGCGAAACAGCATCCTGCAGAAAACGGCAAAATCAATTTGGCGGTCACCAACTATTACATCGTTGACATCACTACCGCGGAGGCTAAGGTATCGGGCCCGCATCCGGAAAAAGCGTTTGAAAAATTGCGCAAAGATATAGGCGCGGAAAAGATAACGTTTCACCAGCTTTATCCTGAACATCCCTAACGAGGGTATTAAAATACATAATTGTATGGCGGATTGAGTTTCCAATATATTACTTTTAATAAATTTGTCCTTACAAAATCAGAGGTATGTATATTAACCCTGAAAATAAACTTGATTCTGTCGCTGATAAGTCGGTAGAAAAAATCATCAGCATGCTGATGGACCATGGCACCGAAGTTCACCTGAAACCGGGGGAAGCCATTTTAAAAGAAGGACAACTCTGCGATTTTTTCTTTATCGTGTTAGGAGGCTGCTTCAGAGCGTACCGGTTCGTTAACGACCGTGAAACGATCATTGGATTCAGCTTTAAAGGCGACATTGACACAGCGCCTTTCGCCTTTATCAGTCATATACACAGTACCGAAACCATAGAGGCGGTTACAGAGAGTGTTGCCGTAAAGGTTTATCGGTCTACACTGGAGTCGCTCAAAGCGGAACACCCCGCGCTGCAGCATTTTACAGAAAATCTGCTTGCCCACTATATCGAAGTCCTTGTTAAGCGCCATATTGAGTTTAAAACCTATACGGCCGAACAACTTTACCATACCTTATATAAACGCCAGCCGGAAGCCGTAAAACAGATTCCTCTTAAATACATCGCATCCTATTTGGGTATATCACAGGAGCGGCTAAGCAGGATACGTGCCAAAGGGGCTTAATTGACATAAATCAATTGGAGATTGAAATCGTTAAAATATTTTTGCGCCATCAATCAAAAAATCGACGGTTATGAAAATAGCAATTCTTTCTCGCTCTCAGTTATGTAAATATTACTGTAAACAATTCGTAAATTATAAGGGCATGATGTAACAAACCGTGCCTTTTTGCGTTCTAATAGCTGATGCAAAATTTTTCTGACAATTATAACACGTTTCCGCAATAGTGTAACCATTCTGTCGTTTTTATTCCGAAATTTGGCGCGTCAAATCATCAATCAATTAACAAACTACAAAATGACCTTAAGAAAAACAGGCGGCTTTTTGCTGATCTTTTTCATGTTTTCCCTGCATTGCTTTTCGCAGGAAAAACATACACTTAGCGGCACAATTACGGATGCCGGAAGTAACGAAACCCTGATAGGGGCCAACATCTACATCAAAGAGATCAATAAAGCCGTGGCCGCCAACGAGTATGGCTTTTACTCCATTTCATTACCGGAAGGCACTTACACGGTCCAGGTAAGCTTTGTGGGTTTTACAAGCGCAGAAGAACTTATCAACCTGAACCAGGACATCAAAAAGAACTATCCGCTACAACCCGACAGTAAAGAGCTGCAGGAAGTAGTAATTTCGGAGGACCGTCCCCGTGCCAACATCCAGCGTGCGGAAATGAGTACCAATAAACTTACCATTGCCGAGATTAAAAAGATGCCGGTAGTGCTGGGCGAAGTAGACGTCCTTAAATCTATACTACAGCTTCCGGGTGTAACCAATGCCGGCGAAGGGTCTTCAGGTTTTAACGTGCGCGGCGGCGCTGCCGACCAGAATCTGATCCTTCTGGATGAAGCCACTATATTTAACTCTTCTCACCTTTTCGGTTTTTTCTCGGTATTCAATTCCGATGCTATAAAAGACCTGAAACTGTACAAAGGCGGCATCCCGGCCCGCTATGGCGGCAGGGTGGCATCGGTTCTTGACATTTATCAGAAAGAAGGTAATAGCAACGACTTTCACATGACAGGCGGTGTAGGACTGATCTCGAGCAGGCTTTTGGCAGAAGGGCCAATAGTAAAAGGAAAAAGCTCCTTTTTGGTCGGAGGTCGATCGTCTTATGCGCACCTCTTCCTGAAGCTGACAGATAACGATAACTCCGCTTACTTCTACGACCTGAACACCAAGCTAAGCTACAAGCTGGATGATAAAAACAGCATGTACCTCTCCGGATACTTTGGGCGCGACGTTTTCAACATCAACCAGAGCTTCAATAACAAATATGGAAACTCTGTGCTTAACCTGCGCTGGAATCACCTGTTTAGCGACAAGCTGTTTTCGAACATGAGTATGATCTATAGTGATTATTACTACGGTCTGCAGCTCGACTTTATCGGGTTTAACTGGGATTCGGGTATCAAGAACTACAACTTTAAATACGACTTTAAGCACTACCTGACCGATAAGCTAAAGCTGAATTACGGCATTAACGCCATTTATTATGATTTCAATCCGGGAAAGATCACCCCTTCCGGAGAGAACTCCGCCGTCAATGCCGACCAGCTTGATAAAAAATATGCGTTTGAGCCGGCGGTATACCTGAATGCAGAGCAGGATATCACCGATAAGCTAAGCATTTCATATGGGCTTCGTTACAGCATGTTCTACAGGCTCGGAGCGCAGAAGATAAATGTATATGCCAATGATCAGGCTGTGGACTACGACCCTGAACTGAAAATATATGAAAAGGCCGATGCTATCGATACGCGCTATTATGGCAGCGGCGATGTGATAGCGAAATTCGGGAACCTTGAGCCCCGTGCGGCCTTGTCTTACAAGCTGAATGACAACCAGTCGGTAAAAGCAAGTTATAACAGGATGGCCCAATACCTTCACCTGATATCGAATACGTCTTCTCCTACCCCGCTGGACGTTTGGGCGCCAAGCGACAACTTTATCAAGCCACAGATTCTCGACCAATGGGCGGCAGGCTATTTCAGGAACTTCAAAGATGATAATTACTCGCTTGAGGTGGAGGCATTCTACAAAAAAGTAAAAAACCGTATTGATTATATAGATGGCGCCGAGCTCATCGCTAACAACGCAATAGAACAGGTGGTGCTTAATGGCCGTGCCCGCGCTTACGGACTTGAAGTATTAGTGCGCAAAAGCAGTGGTAACCTTACCGGGTGGGTGTCTTACACACTTTCAAGGTCAGAACAGCAAACGCCGAGGCGAACTGCTCAGGAAACAGGGATTGCTAATGGCGAGTGGTACAAGTCGGGGTATGACAAACTTCACAACCTCTCGGTGACGTCATCTTATAAGCTGGATGATAAATGGTCTTTTGGTGCGCTCTTTACCCTGCAAAGCGGAATGCCGGTAACGTACCCCAACGGCTATTACCGCTATGGCGACCTGAACATCCCCAGCTATGGTGCGCGAAATGACAACCGGATACCCGCCTATCACCACTTAGACGTATCGGCTACGCTTACGCCTAAATCAAATGTGGGCCGGAAGTGGCAGGGTGAATGGGTGTTTAGCATTTATAATCTTTACAACAGGAAAAATGCCGCTTCTATCACCTTCAGGCAAAATGAAGACACCGGTGCCAATGAGGCAGTTAGGCTTTCCATTTTTGGGATGATACCCAGCGTAACGTATAACTTTAAATTCTAAAGCAATGAATACCCGATATATAAAATACCTGCTTTTCATTTTCCTTTGCGCCGGATTTATCTCTTGCGAGGATGTAGTAACTGTCGATCTTGATACGGCAGCGCCGCGGCTGGTAGTGGATGCTTCCATCAACTGGATAAAAGGTACTAATGGCAGCCGCCAGAAAATCGTGCTGACTACCACCGCCCCTTATTATAGTAATGGTGTTCCGGCAGTATCCGGAGCAACAGTGTACATCGTTAATGGCGTAGGTACGCAGTTCAACTTTACAGAAGAAGAGCCCGGAAGCGGTGAGTATTTCTGCAACGATTTCTTTCCCGAGCTTAACCAGACGTATACACTTACAGTCGTAAACGACGGGCAGGTGTATACAGCAACAGAATCCTTATACCCTACGCCAGATATAGCCTATACCACCCAGGACGGTGAGGGCGGTTTTTTAAATGAAGACTATGAGGTGCGTTTTTACTACCAGGATAATCCCACACAAGACAATTTCTATATGCACCGGTTTGACAGCGATGTAATGCCTTATCCGGACTATGATGTGATAGATGATGAATTCTTCCAGGGAAATATGATGTTCGGCATTTTCAGCGACGAGGACCTGGGGCCTGGCAAAGAAATTGGCATTCAGCTTTATGGGATTTCAGAACGGTATTACAATTACATGAATAAGCTGATCAACATCGCTGAAGGAGGATCAGGCGGAGGACCTTTCCAGACACCTCCCGTTACCGTTCGGGGCAACCTTGTAAACCAAACAGATTCCAATAATTTTGCTTTGGGTTATTTCCGCCTCGGTGAAGTGGCAAGGCTTAATTATACTGTCGAATAATATTTGTTTGCTAAAGTTTCAGGTTTCAGATTAAGGATGTTTGCTGTAACTTTACACAACCCGAAACTTTAACCTGAAACTTTTCAAATGTCCTCCCATCATATCGTACGCGACGACCAGGAACCTGCCCTTATAATAGCTAATGGTGCATCATGCAGCCGTGAACTGATGGGACAATTATTGGAGTGGTCTCCATTGGTAATTGTGCTTGATAGCGCCATTGAACGCGTGATGGAACTTGGTATCAAGGCCGATGTGCTGCTCGGCGATTTTGACAGGGGCTTCAATGCAGAAAAGTACCGCGAAGTTCAATACCCTATTGAAATAGTTTACGCACCCGATCAGGAGAAGACAGATCTTGAGAAAGCATTCGATTACCTTATACAGAGAAGAATCCCCGCAGTGAATGTGATATGGGCAACCGGAAGGCGAGCCGACCACACGATAACCAACATTACCAATATTGTGCGGTACCGTGACCGTCTGAAAATCGTGTTGCTGGATGACCACAGCAAAATATTCCTTTTGCCTAAGCGATTTGATAAATGGTATCCCGCAGGCACTCCGATTTCGCTGATACCGATAGGACGTGTTGAAGGGATCAGTACGCAAAACTTAAAATATCCACTCAGTGCAGAAGAACTGGTAATAGGCTACCGTACAGGCAGCAGCAATGAGGCGCAAAATGACGGCATCGTTACCATAGAGCATACTACAGGCGACCTGCTGATGATGGAATGCTACGATTAAAATCATTAACCAAAAATAGAACAAGAACATGGAAAGTATATTTAGCCCTGAGGGTAACAGACACCTAATAGAGCGCATCGATAAGCTTACACCCATTACATTTTCGCAATGGGGAAAGATGAATGTAAACCAGATGCTGGAGCACTGCCAACAACCTATTAAGGTGGCTTTTGGCGACCTTAACATAAAGCCGGGAATCCTGCTAAAGCTTTTTGGGCCGATGGTAAAAAAGAGCCTGATGGGCCCTAAACCGTTGCGTAAGGACACCCCGACATTAAAAGAATTTAAAGTAAGCAGAAGCCCTGACTTTGAATCCGCAAAAAATGAGCTGAAGGCGATGGTGCAGCGTTTCGCAACAGAAGGCCATGCGTGCATCAAAAGTGACACGCACCCTATCTTCGGAAAGATGAGCCTCAAAGAATGGGATGAGCTGCAATGGAAGCACCTTGACCATCATCTCAGGCAATTTGGCGTTTAAACCGAAAAAAAAGCCCCGCTAAATGCGGGGCGTTTCTTTATATAACATCAGGATTACTGCTTTTTAATCAAAGCCTTCATTGCTTTGGCTTCGGGCATCATTTCCATCGCCTGATACAAGTTGTAAAGCATGGTGATAGCATATTGATCGTCCGGTGCAGCCTTGTGCGCACGCTCAAAATACGGCAGCGCTTTTTTGTACATCGCGTCCCTTTGCTTTTTAAGGACCTCGTAACGCTGGTTGTCTTTAGCCGATGTACCGAGGCTATTCATCTCCTTAACTATCTTCTCTTCGTCGCGCAGCATCAGTGTGCCAAGGTTGTTCAACGCATTGGTATAATTCGGGTTGATAGCAAGCGCTTTGTTGTAGTTGGCTTCTGCCTCCGTTGGGTTTGTTGATTGGCTCACAACACCAAGGTTATAATACAGGTCGGCGTTATTTGGATTCTTGGCGGTAGCCTCCTCGATCAGCTTCTTATAGGTCACCATATCGTTGGCCTTCAGGTAAAGGTCAGCCTCTGTAATGATAAGGTTGGTATCATCCGGATTTGCCTTGCGCGCCGTAGCGATTGCCTGTTTTGCTTTATCATTCTCGCCTTTCTGAACGTAGATAAGCGCGATATTCTTCACGATCTCACCCTTCATTGACGGAAGCTTTTCGTTCTTCGGCTCGCTGTATAGGTTTTGCTGAACCGCAATATCACGCGTGTTTTGGTTGGGGAATGCCTCTACCTCGCCGGTCTTTTTGTTTTTGGCAGTGTAAACTGTTCCTTCGCCCGTATAGCCTATCTTTTCCAGTTCCAGATAGTTTTTCAACGCGTTGTCATAATCCTGTCCGTTTACATACATTGCGGCGGAATTATAAAGCATAGACGGGTCTTTTGGGTCTATTTTATAGGCAAGCGCGAAGGCAGCACCGGACTCTTTCAGCATATTATTCTGTGCAAGCTGACCCGCAACTGTAACAATATTCTGCTTAACCGCCGGAAGCATCATGTTTATTTCATCGCTGTACTTTTTCTTTCCTGCCTTTTCCATCTCAAGGACTTTATCAAAGTCATCCATGGCCGCAGGTATCGCAACCAGCCCGTTAGCAGGATTTGCAGTTGCATCTGCAATGTAATATTTCGCCCGGTAATAATAAAAATCTCTCTTCTGCTCATCGGTAGCGCTACCCATTTTGGACTCAAAATTTCCAAAAAGCGTTTTATATTCCGTAGCTTGTGCCGGAGTAAGCTGTGTAGTGGACTCGCTCAGTTTCTTAAGCGCCTTCAACTCATCTTTTTGCGCCGTTGCGGCAAGCGAAAGCATCAGCGCTGCGGCTACAATAATCTTATTTTTCATAAACGTTGTGTTATATTAATCTTCAGTTTCTTCGGTATCAGCATCACCTTCAGGTGCATCATCATAATCACCTTCGGCTGCCGGTGGCGCCGGATAGCCTTTCGCTGCCAGTTCGGCTTCATGTTCCAGTTCGTGAAGGCCTTCTTCTACCGCATCTTCCTCACGCATAACCTTGGTCACGGCTGCAATAGAGTCATTACCCTTGATATTGATAAGGCGTACACCCTGCGTAGCCCGGCCCATTACCCTCAGGTCGCTTACCTGCATACGGATGGTGAGCCCGGATTTATTGATGATCATCAGGTCATCTGCATCGGTAACGCTGTTGATGGAAACGAGTTGCCCGGTCTTATCAGTAATGTTGAGTGTTTTTACACCCTTACCGCCACGGTTGGTGATCCTGTAATCTTCAAGGCTCGAACGCTTGCCATATCCGTTTTCAGACACTACAAGTATTTCGCTGTTCATGTCATCTACAGAAACCATGCCGATAACCTCATCCTTCTCGTCCTGAAGCGTTATACCGCGTACACCCGAAGCGCTGCGGCCCATTGGGCGGGTCTTGCCTTCTTCAAAACGTACCAGCTTGCCCGACTTCACGGCCAGTAACACCTGGCTGGCGCCGGTGGTAAGTTTAGCCTCAAGAAGCTCGTCATCTTCGCGAATCGTGATGGCCGCAATACCGTTTAACCTTGGGCGTGAGTACTGCTCCAACAAAGTCTTTTTAACAATACCCTTCTTGGTCGCCATGATCACATAATGGCTGTTGATATAGGCTTCATTCTTAAGGTCCTGCGTACAGATGAACGCTTTCACCTTATCGTCATTCTCAATATTGATCAGGTTTTGTATCGCGCGGCCTTTGCTTGTTTTGCTTCCTTCCGGAATTTCGTAAACGCGCATCCAGAAACATTTTCCTTTTTGCGTAAAGAACAGCATATACTGGTGGTTGGTCGCTACAAAAAGGTGCTCCAGGAAATCCTGGTCGCGCGTGGCAACACCTTTTTGGCCCACGCCTCCCCTGTTCTGTGTTTTATATTCGCTGAGCGGCGTACGCTTAATGTAGCCGGCGTGTGAGATGGTGATCACCACATTTTCGTCGGCGATCAGGTCTTCGATACTTACATCGGCACCCGAATATTCTATCTGCGAACGGCGCTCGTCACCATATTTATCACGAACTTCTACAAGCTCTTCCTTGATCAGCTGCATCCTTAGCTCTTTGCTTTCCAGGAGCGCTTTCAATTCAGCAATAAGTTTCATAATATCAGCATATTCTGCGCGAAGCTTGTCCTGCTCCAGGCCGGTAAGCTGTCTCAGCCTCATTTCTACGATAGCACGCGATTGTATCTCGCTCAGGCTGAAACGCTCCATGAGTCGGTTACGCGCTTCCTCACCGTCTTTAGAACTACGGATGATGGCGATAACCTCATCGATATTGTCAGATGCGATGATAAGCCCTTCCAATATATGGGCACGCTCTTCGGCCTTGCGCAGGTCGAATTTGGTACGGCGTACTACCACATCATGGCGGTGTTCTACAAAATGATGGATGATATCCTTAAGGTTGAGCATTTGGGGCCTTCCTTCAACCAATGCAATATTGTTTACACTGAAAGAGGACTGCAGCTGCGTGAACTTATACAGCGTATTGAGTACTACGTTTGGCACAGCCTCCCGCTTCAGGATGTAAACGATGCGCATACCGTTACGGTCACTCTCGTCGCGAATGGTAGCAATACCTTCGATCCTCTTTTCATTTACCATGTCGGCCGTCTTCTTGATCATCTCGGCCTTATTCACCTGGTACGGTATCTCGGTAACCACGATGGCTTCCCGCCCGTCTATCTCTTCAAAATTCGCTTTGGCACGGATCACGATCCTTCCACGGCCTGTTTTGAATGCTTCGCGCACGCCTTCATAACCATAAATAATACCGCCCGTAGGGAAATCGGGAGCCTTGATATAATTCATTAGCCCATCGATGTCGATCTCGTTATCATCGATGTAAGCCAGCGTACCGTCAATTACTTCGGTAAGATTATGGGGCGGCATGTTGGTAGCCATACCCACTGCAATACCGGCAGCACCGTTGATAAGGAGATTCGGCACACGCGTAGGCATTACCGTAGGTTCCTGGAGGGTATCGTCAAAGTTCAGCTGGAAGTCAACGGTTTCTTTTTCAAGGTCGCTCATGATATCTTCCGATATCTTTTTAAGCCTTGCCTCGGTATAACGCATTGCCGCAGGGCTGTCGCCGTCTATAGACCCGAAGTTACCCTGGCCGTCTACCAGCATGTAGCGAAGGCTCCATTCCTGGGCCATACGCACCATAGTATCATATACAGAGGAGTCGCCGTGCGGGTGATATTTACCAAGCACCTCTCCTACTATCCTTGCCGATTTTTTGTGGGCACGGTTGCTAAGCACGCCCAGTTCATACATCCCGTAGAGCACCCTGCGGTGCACCGGTTTTAAGCCATCTCTTACATCAGGAAGCGCCCGCGATACAATTACCGACATTGAATAGTCAATGTAGGCCGATTTCATCTGGTCTTCAATATTGATGGGGATCAACTTTTCTCCGTCAGCCATAAGCTTTTATATTAAGTACTTTAGTTATTATTAAACGCGCCAATATACGCAAAAATATCAGGAAAAGCGGGAGGCAGCGTGAGAAATTTAAACGTTTTATTAACACAGAAAACCGGCTATACGGTTAATAAAGTATTGCAAAAATTCTTGCCATTATGGCCATTTTTTTGTCACTTAGCTGACATCATGCCCTACAGGTATGGTTTTTGTAAAAACTTATGTAAATATTTAAATTTACATTACTATTCTACCGCTATTATATGGACGATAATTTTTCACCGAGGGTCAAGGATGTAATCACCTACAGCAAGGAAGAAGCCTTGCGGCTGGGCCACGACTTTATCGGTACCGAACATTTGATGCTGGGGATTTTGAGGGAAGGCAATGGAAAGGCGATTTCTATACTGAACAGCATATCTGTAGACCTGGAGCATTTAAGGAGAAAAGTTGAGATACTAAGCCCTGCCAATCCAAACGCGGAGCGAAGCAACGAGAAAAAGAACCTACACCTTACACGCCAGGCAGAACGCGCTTTGCGCACTACCTTTCTGGAAGCCAAGGTTTTCCAGAGCACCTCGATAAACACGGCGCACCTGCTGCTTTGCATACTGCGCAATGAAAATGACCCCACCACCAAATTGCTGAACAAGCTGAAAATAGATTACGAAACAGTTAAAGAACAATTCATCAACATGACATCGAACGAAGAAGACTTCATGGAAAACCTGCCCAAGGCAGAATCCTATAACGACGATGCAGGACAAGATGACAGTCTGCGCGAAAGCAATTTCAGCAACCCGTCATCGGGCAAAGCCGCTAAGAAATCCAAGACACCCGTGCTGGACAACTTTGGCCGCGACCTGACAGAACTTGCCGAAGAAGGCAAGCTGGACCCTGTAGTGGGCCGTGAAAAAGAAATAGAACGCGTATCGCAGATATTAAGCCGCCGCAAAAAGAACAATCCGCTCCTTATCGGTGAGCCTGGTGTGGGTAAATCGGCCATTGCCGAAGGCCTTGCGCTGCGCATCATCCAGAAAAAAGTATCGCGTATCCTGTTTAATAAGCGCGTGGTAACGCTGGACCTTGCCAGCCTGGTTGCCGGCACCAAGTACCGCGGGCAGTTTGAAGAGCGTATGAAAGCCGTAATGAACGAGCTGGAAAAGAACGACGACATCATCCTGTTTATTGATGAGATCCATACTATTGTAGGTGCGGGTGGCGCAACAGGTTCGCTCGATGCCAGCAATATGTTCAAACCTGCGCTTGCGCGTGGCGAAATACAATGCATCGGCGCCACAACGCTTGATGAGTACCGCCAGTACATCGAGAAAGACGGCGCGCTTGAGAGGCGTTTCCAGAAAGTAATGGTTGAGCCTACCTCGGTAGAGGAAACGATTACGATCCTGAACAACATCAAGAACAAATACGAAGACCACCACAACGTGATCTACACGCCCGAGGCTATCGAGGCCTGCGTAAAGCTGACCAGCCGCTACATGAGCGACAGGTTCCTTCCGGATAAGGCGATAGATGCGCTGGATGAAGCTGGTTCGCGCGTGCACATCACAAACATTGATGTGCCAAAACAGATACTCGACCTGGAGCGCCAGCTTGAGGAAGTTCGCGAGCTGAAAAATTCTGTGGTGAAAAAACAGAAATACGAAGAGGCCGCCAAGCTTCGTGATGACGAAAAACGCATTGAGAAAGACCTTGCTATTGCCCAAGAGCAGTGGGAAGAAGATTCTAAGAATAACCGCGTTACCGTAACCGAAGATAACGTTGCAGACGTGGTATCGATGATGACGGGAATTCCCGTAAACCGCATTGCGCAGACGGAAAGCAACAAGCTGGCAAAGCTGCCGGAACTTATCAAAGGGAAAGTTATTGGCCAGGACGAGGCGGTTCAAAAAATTGCCAAGTCTATACAGCGTAACCGCGCTGGGCTTAAGGACCCGAACAAGCCGATCGGTTCGTTTATCTTCCTTGGGCAAACGGGCGTTGGTAAAACGCAGCTGGCCAAGGTAATCGCTAAAGAGCTATTTGACAGCGAAGATGCACTTGTGCGTATCGATATGAGCGAGTACATGGAGAAATTTGCCATTTCCCGCCTTGTGGGAGCCCCTCCTGGATATGTGGGCTACGAGGAAGGCGGACAGCTAACCGAGAAAGTACGCCGCAAGCCGTATTGCGTAGTGCTTCTGGATGAGATCGAGAAAGCGCACCCTGACGTATTCAACATGATGTTGCAGGTGCTTGACGATGGTTACCTGACGGATAGCCTGGGCAGGAAGATCGATTTCAGGAATACCATTATCGTCATGACATCGAATGTGGGTGCAC
The DNA here is from genome assembly GCA_021151665.1 of Flavobacteriaceae bacterium. Classification (GTDB taxonomy): domain Bacteria; phylum Bacteroidota; class Bacteroidia; order Flavobacteriales; family Flavobacteriaceae; genus Flavobacterium. The sequence goes on along the minus strand of JAGKWW010000031.1, from coordinate 40,117 downwards.
GCCAGCTGAAGGATTTCGGGCAAGGCGTAGGGTTTGGTACTGCCGCTAAAAAAGCGCAGGCCGATGAGCATACCAAAGGTGTTATCGAGGCTGCGCTGAAAAAAGCTTTTGCGCCGGAATTCATTAACCGTATCGATGATATCATTGTGTTTAACGCTCTTGAGAAGGAAGACATCAACAAGATCATTGATATCGAACTTGCTAAGCTGTATGCACGCATTAAAGACCTGGGCTATAACATCCTGCTTAGCGATAAAGCCAAAGAATTTATTGCTGATAAAGGATTTGATAAACAGTACGGTGCACGTCCGCTGAAAAGGGCTATCCAGAAATATGTGGAAGATGTTATTGCCGAAGAGATCATCACTTCGAAGATCCACGAGGGCGACGAAATTTTCCTTGATATGGAAGACGGCGCTACCGAACTGAATGTCACCGTTCGCAAAGCAGAGAACCCTGCGAGCTAAGGCTTTCTTCACTTATAAAATCATCCCCGTATGCACTAGTATACGGGGATTTTTGCTTTTAGTACACTGCATTTTCTTTTGCCAATCTATTTAAAAAAATCCAACTTTATTTTTTCATTAAAATTTTCAAAAGCGCATTAGTGCATATTAAAAAACTTACTACTTTAGATAGTATATTTTTTATCAATGCAGGACAAAGTTATTGTAGGAAGCGAGGAATGGTGCGCGTTTCCGCAATTAGGAATACCAACCATTAAAGCACGCGTAGACTCGGGTGCCAAAACCTCTGCGCTTCATGCAGTTAATATCTCTCCTTTTCAGAGAGATGGCGAGAACTGGGTAAAATTTGATATTAACCCAATACAGAACAATACAAAAACTGTTATACATTGCCAGGCTCCATTGGTAGACAAGCGCATTGTAAAAAGCTCCAGCGGTTTTCGCGAGCAGCGTTACGTTATCAAGAGCCAGATAAAGATAGGCACGGCAGACTGGGATGTAGAGCTTACCCTCACCAACCGTGATTCGATGGGCTTTCGTATGCTGCTCGGCCGCGAGGCGATGAGCGGACGGATTTTGGTAGACCCTGAACAAAAATACCTCCTTGGGCAGCCTACGCGGGAGTCGCTCAAAGAACTGTACGCTAACAATGAAGAGACCCGTAAAGGACTTCGTATTGGTGTATTAGCGAGCAACCCTGCATTATACAGCAACCGCCGTATCATGGAGGCCGGCGAAATGCGCGGGCATGAAATGCACTTCCTCAACATCAAGGAGTGCTATATGAAGCTCGATGCCGATACCCCTGAGATACATTATCGTGGCGGTAAGGTACTCGATAACTTTGACGCCGTGATACCACGCATACGCCCGAGCATGACCTTTTATGGCTGTGCCCTTACGCGGCAATTTGAGGCGATGAAAGTATACTGCCTTAATTCGGCGAATGCCATAACCCAATCCAGAGACAAGCTGTATTCACTGCAATTGCTGTTGCATCATGGAGTAGACATACCTACTACAGGTTTTGCAAATTCGCCACTTGAAACCAATGACCTTATCAAAATGGTAGGCGGTTCGCCGCTTATCGTTAAGCTATTGGAGGGTACGCAGGGTAAAGGCGTTGTACTGGCCGAAACCAAGAAAGCGGCAGAGAGTGTTATCAATGCTTTTAAAAGCCTCAATGCCAATATTCTGGTACAGGAATTTATTAAGGAAGCAAATGGTAAAGACCTTCGCCTTTTCGTCATAGACGGTAAAGTGGTGGCATCGATACAGCGTGAAGCCCTACCGGGAGAGTTCCGCGCGAATATCCACCTGGGAGGAACCGCATCGGTAATCAAAGCCACAGCGGAAGAAAAGAAAATCGCGATACGCGCTGCCAAGGCCATGAACCTGAAGGTTGCCGGCGTAGATATTATACGTTCATCAAAAGGGCCACTGCTGTTAGAAGTGAATTCGTCTCCTGGCCTTGAGGGGATTGAAGGCGCTACTAATAAAGATATCGCGGGCGAAATGATTAAGGCTATCGAAAAGAACTTTAAAAACAAGGAGCTGTGAAATACTGGCCAATACTGGTATTCTTTGTTGTCGGAATTATGGCGACGTTAGCCGGGATTATCTGGAAGCTGCTGCATTGGCCGCATCATACTTTCCTGCTGGGCGGGGGAATGGCACTTAATGTATTGGCTATAGCCCTTTTTGTATTTAAGATTACCCGCGAGAAAAATTCTGACTCTGTTTTAAAGTAAAGCTTATGGGAATCTATTCGCAAATAGTTGTGGTATTGGTGGCGCTAATTCACCTGTATATTCTTTGGCTCGAAATGTTCGCCTGGATGACGCGCGCGCGTAAAGTGTTTCGCAAATTTCCGCCGGAACTGTTTGCGGCGACAAAGCCCATGGCGGCCAATCAGGGATTGTATAATGGATTTCTTGCCGCAGGGCTCCTCTGGTCACTGCTGATAGCCGACCCGAACTGGGCGGTAAATGTTGCCATGTTCTTTTTATTATGCGTACTCGTTGCAGGTATTTACGGTGCAGCTACCGTGCAGCGTACTATACTATTTGTTCAGGCAGTGCCTGCCTTCTTAGGACTGCTCTTGCTAAACTTCAATTACTAATGAAATTTTTATTTTATATACCGCTGCTGATTGCCGGGACAGCTTTTGCCCAGAAAATTCCGTGCACGCAATATCATGAAGGCACTTTTAAGGTAACCGACCCAAAGAGCAAAAAGGTCTGCATTATTACCAGAAAGGGTGATGTTCAAACGGAACGCATGGAAGAAAGTGACGAAACTTACGACTTCAACCTGGTATGGTTAGATGACTGCACCTATACCTTAACCCCTACTCCTGCCACGGCCGCGCGGCGCAAAGAAACGCTTACCCCCGGGACTATGACCGTACGCATCATCAAAACAGCTGAAGCCGGATACACAAGCAGGATCACTGTAGCCAATAACCCAAAGTTTAGGAGGCTTGACGAGGTTAGCCTTGTCACGAAAGAATAAGTATCTTTCGGCATGAAAACGCCAACACTCCTCCGGATCTTATGCGGACTTAGTTTCCTGATTTTCCTTTGCCCTTTTTTTCAGATGTGTACGGCTGAAAATGCAGGGCGTTCCGTTAAACCGGATAAGGAAGAAGTAAACCATCGATCACAACATACCGGCACCAAAACTGATGTTGAAGAGGCACCGGCAGCATTTGAGCGGGTTCATATCGTAAAGCCCTTTAATGCGTACGAGTTAGCTTACGTATTAACTTCTATGGGTTTTTGGTATATAGGATCTAATTTTATTTTAACAATACTCTTTTCGATAATTATTGCGCTGAAAATTTTCAGAAAAAGCTATAAAAATATACAGACTTTGTCGGTACTGACAGTCGTATTATTATGTATATTTCTGCTTATGGTAGCCAGCCTCGGAGTTTTTAAAAATATTACCCAGATTAAGTTTGGATTCTATGTATTTTTAGCCAATACAATAGCTATTGCCTTGCTTAGCCGTATGGAATTGCTGAAGCTGAGGCAGAAACCGAACGAATATGGATTGTAACATTTTACCCACCCCCCGCCTTACCCTTCGGATCGTTACTCCCGCAGGTTATAACCACGCATTGGAAAACCTAAGCGACACTGAACTCATGGCTTTCTTCGGGACCGATGAGGCCGGCGTCGCCAAAGAAAGATTCCGATACAACGGTGGACTCGTGACTTTTAATCGTAGCTTTATTTCCTTCTATATCATCGAAAATGAAAGCAGTAAAGTCATTGGATGGTGTGGTTTCCACACATGGTACACCGAGCACAACAGGGCTGAAATAGGTTATTTCCTGAATGATGACAGCCATAAGCAAAAGGGGTATATGAGTGAGGTGCTCCCTGTAGTGCTTCGATATGGATTTGAACAAATGAACCTGCACCGTGTGGAAGCGCTTCTCGCTGATTACAATACTGCCTCTAAACGCCTTCTTATAAAAAGCGGCTTTGTTTATGAAGGCTGCCTTCGCCAGCATTATTACGTTGACGGCGTTCCGGAAGATTCAGTAATCTACAGCTTGCTAAAAGATGAGTTCGAAGTAGTTTAAAACGGCAGAAATTTAATAAGTTAAGATGAAAAGAAAACTGTTTTTCATAAGCCTCTTCTGTATTTCTATTACATACGGCCAGGATAGAGTTGCCGAAATTCCTGAGCAGGCAATTATTAGTTCCAGCGACGTTATTAATTTCTGGCGGGCGTATGACAAAATGGAAATTGGGTCTGCCGCCAATCCGTTTCAGGAATATATAGTAAACGGGAGTTTTGGGGTTCAGAACTTTCTTGCCCATAACCGGATTGTAAATGCCGACACGTTGCTCGCCACAGTACGCAAACGTAAATCAGATTACCTGGCTACACGATCGCATCTCGCCGAGATGGAAAAGATCAGGATAAAGTGCCTCTCACATTATTACGCACTTGAATACTTGTACCCAAAAGCAATCTATCCACCGCTATATTTTGTGATGGGTCGGTTTAATACAGGTGGTGTGGCGACGCCCCAGATGCAGATAATAGGCACCGAAATGAATTCGCCCGAAAACATTTCCTACATTGTTGCGCATGAACTGATTCATGCACAGCAAAACATTCCTTATAAATACCGCATTTTGCTTGAGCAGTGCATTGTTGAAGGCAGCGCCGATTTTCTGGGCGAGATCATATCGGGCCGTGTCGCTTCCTCAGGTCCTTATGACTATGCGCGTGGCCGCGAAGTGCAACTGTGGGAAGAATTTAAAAAAGACATGGAACTGGGTGAAAATGATGACTTCGGGAACTGGCTTTACGGTATGCCAAGAACCGATGGAAGGCCCAACGATATGGGGTATTATATCGGCTATGTAATAACAAAAGCATATTATGACAGAGCTACGGATAAGAGGCGCGCAATCGAAGAGATTCTTAATATTAAAGACTGCAAACAATTTCTGAAAGATAGCGGATATCAACCCGTGACAACTGCTTCTGAAGGAAATAAGCCGGCGACGCCTGTTACATTCACCTGTACTTCATGTAAAAAGGCTAACCGGCTGGAAGTCTCGGGACCTGAGTCGAAAGTGCTGAAAGATATAACATTCCCATTCGACTTAAACCTAGCGCCGGGAAAGTATTCTTTCAAGTACTGGCAGAAAAATATACTCCAGATACAAAGCTCATTTGAGGTAAGTGGAACCGGCGCTACCATTAGTGTAAAGTAACAACCGGGGGTTCAAACTTTGGCGTTTGAAATATAGGTTTCGCTGTCATACAACCATTTATAAAAAAAGCCGTCTCGCGACGGCTTTATCGTTTACGGTTGCCCCCCTCCTCCACTCGCGCCATAGATCTGCCCGTTTGCATAGCTGGCATCATTGGCGGCGAGCTGCACATAGATAGAAGCAAGTTCTACCGGCTGTCCCGGCCTGCCTAACGGTGTCTGGCCGCCGAAATTTTTCAGTTTTTCCATCGTCGCGCCGCCGCTTACCTGCAAGGGTGTCCATATCGGCCCGGGCGCCACGCCATTTACACGGATGCCCTTTGGCCCCAATTGTTTGGCAAGCGATTTCACATAATTGGTTGTTGCCGCTTTTGTCTGGGCATAATCATATAACTCTGCCGAAGGATCATACGCCTGCTCAGAGCTCGTCCCTATGATCACGGCACCGGGTTTCAGGTGGGGCAACGCTGCCTTGATGATCCAGAATGGCGCGTAGATATTGGTTTTCATAGTGGCATCAAAATCTTCATTGGATACATCGAGTATCGATTCCCTTGTCTGCTGGCGTGCCGCGTTGTTGATCACGATATCCAGTCCGCCCAGGCCTTTTACAGCTTCGTCTACCAACCTTCGGCAAAAAGCTTCATCGCGCAGGTCGCCGGGTATCGCCACCGCTTTACGCCCTTCGGCTTTAATAAGCGCAATGACCTCTTTCGCATCTTCCTCTTCGGTTGGATAATAATTGATGACCACATCGGCGCCCTCGCGTGCATAGGCAATGGCAGCAGCACGCCCCATTCCCGAATCGCCCCCGGTAATTAATGCCTTACGCCCTTTAAGCCTCCCCGAACCCTTGTAGCTTTTCTCGCCATGATCGGGCTTTGGATCCATTTTAGACGCCAGTCCCGGCCACGGCTGCGACTGCTCTTTAAACGGCGGAGCGGGATATTTTGTCTTCGGATCTTCGAGGGGAATATTAGCTCGCCCAGCGTACTCGCCTTCACCGCTTGCCGCACTCCCTACAGCTACTGTTGCAATAACGGCCCCCATGCCGGTAATGGCAGTACGACGGCTCATCTTATTTTCTTTGTCCATAATAATCAGGTATTTGGTTTTCCTAAAAGTACTGCCTATAAAAAAGAGCAGTTGGTAAAATAAGGTTAAATGAAAGCCAAAAATAGGATGCCGGTATAAGGACTTTGTTAACAGGAGCCTGCGCCTTTATTCCCTAAATTTAAATACTTTATAAACTCCCGCCCCATGAAAAAACAGCAGAAAACATCCAAACCGGAAATGCCAACAGGAATTAAACCCATGCTCGCTACGTTGGTAAAAGAACCTTTCGACAACAAGGACTGGGCTTATGAGGTAAAATGGGATGGGTATCGCGCGCTTGCCTACATAGGTGATGCAAAAGCGGAGTTGTATTCACGGAATAATAAATCCTTTACAGAAAAATACTATCCGCTCATTTCGGCTATGCAGCAGTGGAAACTGAACGTGGTGTTGGATGGGGAGATCCTGGTGATCGGGGATGATGGGAAAGCCAACTTCGGTGCATTGCAAAACTGGCGAAGCGAGGCCGACGGGCATTTGGTTTATTATGCGTTCGATATCCTGTGGCATGACGGCGAAGACCTCATGGGACTACCACTTAAAGAACGGCAGCAGATATTGAGCAACGTCTTACCAAAGAATGACGACAGGATACGATTGAGCGAGGTATTTACAGGTAGCGGAACAGACTTCTTTCTGGCAGCCCAAAAAATGGGGCTGGAAGGCATTATGTCCAAGCGGCTGGATAGCGTGTATTTGCCGGACAACCGGTCGCGCGACTGGCTTAAAATAAAAGTGAACCAACGACAGGAAGTAGTAATAGCCGGCTACACCAACAACGAAGGATCTAAAAAGCCGTTTGTAACGTCCGACGGAGTATTCAGGCATCCGTCATTCGAAGGGATGCGTTCCGATAAAAATGCCCGGGAGGTAATTCGGGAAACTGCGTCGGCAATTATGAATGAGTCTGCAGAAGAACCATCGAAAATAGTTAAGGCCCCTGAGAAATCATCCCGGCAGACACTACTGAACCCCACCGAAGAAACGCAGGTAAAGAGTATTTGCGGGCATAATCTTAAATTCGGCAATCTCAGCAAAGTCTACTGGCCGGACGAAGGATATACCAAGCGCGATATGCTGAATTATTATTATCAGGTCGCAGAATTTATAATGCCTTATTTAAAAGACCGTCCCCTTTCGCTCAACAGGTTCCCGAATGGCATTAACGGGAAAAGCTTTTACCAGAAGGATGTAAAGGGGAAAGCGCCGGACTGGGCAAAAACATTCCCCTACACTACAAGTGATGGCGAAGACAAAGAATTTTTGGTAGGAGGCGACGAAGATACCCTGCTTTGGATGGCTGCGCTGGGCTGTATTGAAATGAACCCGTGGTTCAGTCGTGTGCAGAGCCCCGATAACCCCGACTATTGCGTTATTGACCTCGATCCGGATAAGAATACCTTTGAGCAGGTAATACAGGCAGCCTGCGAGGTAAAGACTGTGCTGGACGAACTTGGCATAACAGGCTACGCCAAAACTTCGGGATCTACCGGTATCCACATTTATATTCCGTTGGGCGCGAAATACAGCTACGACCAGTCGCAGATGTTCGGAAAGCTAATCGTAACGCTGGTGCACAGCCGTATCCCTGAATTTACAAGCCTTGAAAGGCAGATAAAGAACCGCGGCGGCAAAATGTACCTCGACTTTTTGCAGAACAGGCCGGGCGCAACCATCTCCTGCCCCTACTCGCTTCGGCCAAAACCGGGCGCTACCGTATCCATGCCCCTGCATTGGGATGAAGTTAAAAAAGGCCTCACGATGAGAGATTTCACGATACAAAATGCCATTGCAAGGGCGCGTGCGGAGGGCGATATCTTTAAAGAATCGTTAGAGGGTGGTATTGATATGGCCGCCGCCCTCAAACGGGCCGAATCCATTAAGTAACAAAAGCAAACAGCCGGCTTATTGGCCGGCTGCTGATAATTTATTAAAGTAGGGTTACGCCTTTTTTACAACGGCATTAACCTTCTGGCTAAGGTCCAGAGAAATGGCGGTGCGCTCTAACTTAAGCTTGCCTGCCATTGTTTCAATTACTACCGTATCGTCGGCAAGTTCGGCAATTTTGCCGTGAATGCCGCTTTTGGTAATGATCTTATCGCCTACCTTAACGTTCTTTTCGAATTCTTTTTCTTTCTTCATTTTCTTCTGCTGTGGCATTAGTATAAATACAAACATTACCACAAACATGAGGATAAACGGTAAAAACTGTGCTATTTGTCCCATTATAAATTAGTGTGCGCCGCCTACAACCATGCCGCCAAGGGCTTTTGGCTTCACGTCGGCCTTAAAGTTCAACATTTCAGATCCTTTTTCGGTATTGGCCGTTACCGTAACGGTTTTTTGTTGCATACCGCCTTTTCCGCTTGAGTCAAATATTACTTTAACCTCCCCGCTTTCGCCCGGGCCTACAGGAGTTTTGGTATAGTCCGGCACGGTGCACCCGCAACTTGCTTTCGCATTGCTTATTACAAGCTCAGACGAACCGGTATTTTTAAATTTATACGTGTACTCTACCTTTTGTCCTTCAGCAATAGTCCCGAAGTCATGGTCAGTAGTTTCGAAAGTGAGCACCGGCATTTTTCCGGACTCAGCGTGTGCCATTTCGGCTTTCTTTGCAGTAGCATCGTCTATTTTCAGCGCGGCGTTCTCTTTACAGGACACCATAGCCGCTAAAGATGCGATGGCCAATAGTGCAGTCGCTTTTTTCATTATAACGATCGTTTTATGGTTTTACATTAATCCCCGGCCGGTTTTAACCAGCTTTCCTGTGGCCTGGAAATCCTTTACCAGGTTGTCCAGTATCCCGTTGATAAAGATACTGCTTTTTGGTGTCGAATATTCTTTGGCTATCTCGAGGTATTCGTTTATTGTCACTTTTACGGGTATCGACGGAAACTTCAGGAATTCGCAAATCGCCATTTTAAGGATAATCGAATCCAGTTCTGCAATCCTTTCTGTGTCCCAGTTTGGCGTCTTGTCGATAAACTCGCGTGCGAGTTCCACTTCATTTAATACTGTTTTACGGAAAAGGTTTTTTACAAAATCCTTATCGTCTGAATCTTTGTAAACTCGCGGCACTAAGAAAGCATTGTCGCCCTCTTCCTTTATCAGCTTAAGCTGCTTGCTTATCAGCGTATTCACTACCGGGATATCATCGACCCAGGTGAGCTTGTGGTCTTCCAGGTATTCGTACAGCTTCTCATCGGGTGCAATTACCTCGTCAAAAAGCCTGCAAACAAAATCCCTGTCGGCTTCAAATCCGGTTTCACCCGACTTCATATACTCCGTATAAACCTCGCTTTGCTTTACGGCATCAAGCAACAGGAGAATGTAGTCATCATTATTCTTCCAGTTATTGATCTTGTTGTCTTCCATTGCAATGCTTAGTGCATTGTTATCGGCAAGCAACTGGAGGGCTTTGTTATTGATGAATTTACGATTGGGATTACGCTCCTGCGATGTAGCGAGGTGTTTTTTTGAAGATTTCTCCAGGAAATCTTCCTCGCTGTTCCGGATCTCGATGAGAGCCGACAGCATAATAAGGTACAGGTCGCGGATGTTTTCTATGCTCTGAAAAAGAAATCTTTCTTCTTTTTCGAGGTTATCTGAATCATTCTGATGCATGGCATAAATAGACTGCATCACCTTAACACGAATATGTCTTCTGTTTAACATCCTTCTCTAAGAACCTTTAAAAATTAATAAGGCGAAAGGATTGCTCCTTTCGCCCTGCAAAATTAAGAATAATATCTTTTTCAGCTAATTATTTAGCCATTTCTTTTTTACGGTCGTCAATACGCTTCTGCGCAACAGACATAGCGGCCTGGTGCGTAGTAACGTTGTTCGCCTCGGCAAAAGAGAAAATCTCAAGTGTAGTGTTGTAGATGTTCTCTGTACGCTTCATCGCCTCTTCTTTACCGTAACCTACGATCTCGCCATATACGTTGATGATACCACCGGCGTTGATAAGGAAATCAGGGGCATACAGTATGCCTTTTTCCTGAAGCATCCTTCCGTGCACCTGCTCGTTAGCCAACTGGTTGTTGGCAGCACCTGCAATCACGGTAGCTTTAAGGCGGGCAATAGAATCATCGTTCACTGTTGCACCAAGGGCACATGGAGAGTAGATATCTACATCGGCACTGTAAATGTCGCCTTCGTAAATCTTCGCTCCATATTTTGCGCTCATTTCCTGCATACGGGCCTCGTTGATATCCGAAATGAATACTTCAGCACCTTCTTTAGTAATGTAGTCGATAAGCGTTTCGCCAACGTGGCCGGTTCCCTGTACAAGCACTTTCTTGCCGCCAAGGTTGTTGGAGCCAAACTGGTGCATTGCTGCCGCCTTCATACCCATGTAAACGCCGTAAGCCGTTACGGGAGATGGGTTGCCCGAGCCACCACGTGATTCAGAAATACCGGTTACGTGAGGGGTTACATCCCTTATAATATCCATATCTGGAGTAGTTGTACCTACATCTTCAGCTGTAATATATTTACCGCTTAGTGAGTGGATGAACTCACCAAACTTGCGCATCATTTCCGGTGTTTTTTCAGTCTTGGCATCGCCAATGATAACAGCTTTACCACCTCCAAGGTTAAGGCCTGAAACCGCCGACTTATACGTCATACCCCTCGAAAGCCTTAGCACATCATTCAGCGCCTCCCACTCATTGGCATATTTCCACATACGTGTACCGCCAAGCGCAGGGCCCAAAACGGTGTTGTGGATGCCGATGATTGCCTTTAAACCCGTATCTTTGTCATGGCAGAAAACGATTTGCTCATGGTCGTTAAATGATACTTGTCCAAAAACAGGGTCAACCTTCGTAAGGTCGTTAGCCTTAATAACTTCTGTTACCATAATAGTAAAGATTTAAAATGAAATTTCTTTAAAAACAGAAGACAAAAATACATTATTAATCAAGATGCGGCAAAAAAAAACCTTTTTTTTACACTATCAACAAAAATTGTAATTAAATTTGAGTGGGTTCTAAAATAGCTAAAACGCATCATTTAACATTTTTTAGCCTGTTTTATCAGGCATCGCATTATTACAATGAAGGAACTTCAATATCTCAATAAATATTTTGCAAAATATAAATTTCAATTTCTTTTAGGCATCGTCATTACCATAGCTGCGCAGATGTTCTCGCTTTTTACCCCGCAGCTTGTTGGCGATTCTATTAATTCTACATTCGATTTCCTGAAGTCGGGCCGCACAGACAGCGAAACGATCATGAAATTGTTAATGGTTAACCTCGGGTTAATCATACTAACTACGCTCGTAAGGGGTGTACTTACCTTCTTTATGCGGCAAACACTTATCGTAATGTCGCGCCACGTAGAGTTTGACCTTAAAAACGATATCTTCCGCCATTATGAAAGGTTAACCCAAAGCTTCTACAAACGCAACCGCACAGGCGATCTTATGAACCGCATCAGTACCGATGTAGATAAAGTGCGCCAGTATGCCGGTCCCGCGATCATGTACTCGGTAAATACGATTGTCCTCTTTGCCGTAGTGCTTACGCAAATGATTATCATTTCGCCCAGACTAACGCTATTTACGGTCCTGCCTTTACCGGTGCTGGCATACAGCATTTTTAAAGTGAGTACCGAAATAAACAAACGCAGCGCGCTTTACCAGCAAAACCTGAGCAGGCTATCTACCTTCACCCAGGAGATGTTCTCCGGAATACGCGTTATTAAGGCGTATGCACTTGAAGGCCAGAAGCAGGCAGATTTTACCGAGCTTTCCCGCGACAGCGTAGCGAAGAATATGAGCCTTGCCAAAGTAAACGCACAGTTCGGCCCGCTAATGATCTTGCTGATAGGCATCAGTAACCTTATTGTGGTATATGTAGGCGGCATGATGTTCATCAACAACGCGATTACCGAGGTAGGTACCATTGCACAGTTTATTATTTACATTAATATGCTTACGTGGCCGGTAGCGTCATTGGGCTGGATATCGAGCATGGTGCAGGAGGCCGAGGCCTCGCAGACACGCATCAATGAGTTCCTTAAAACCGAGCCCGAAATAAAGAATACCAACCCGGCGCACACGCCGATACTCGGAGAAATTAGTTTTGACAATGTAAGCTTCACTTACGAAGACACCAATATAACGGCGCTGACCGATGTGTCATTTACCATTAAAAGGGGTGAAACGCTCGCGATATTGGGCAAAACCGGCAGTGGAAAATCTACCATTTTGTCGTTGATAAGCAGGCTGTATGATGCAGATAAGGGGAATGTAAAGGTAGATGGCGAAGATATCCGGAACCTAAACCTCAATGACCTGCGTAACAGCATAGGCTTTGTGCCTCAGGACGCGTTTCTATTTTCTGACACTATAAAGAACAATATCCTTTTCGGAAAGGAAGATGCTACCCAGGAGGAAGTAGAGGCCGCCGCAAAGAAAGCCGTAGTGCACAACAACATTGAAGGATTTACCAACCGGTACGAAACGATACTCGGCGAACGCGGTATTACCCTGTCGGGCGGGCAAAAGCAGAGGGTTTCCATTGCCCGGGCCATGATCAAGAATGCGCCGGTATTGCTTCTGGATGATTCGCTTTCGGCGGTTGATACCGAAACCGAAGAAGCGATACTGAACAACCTGAAGGAATTCTGCAAAGACAAAACGACCATAATTGTTAGCCACCGCGTTTCTTCGGCAAAAAATGCCGACAGCATCATAATACTGGAAGATGGAAAGATATTGCAGCAAGGCACTCACAACCAATTAGTAAATGAGCCGGGCTACTATAAAGAATTATACCTCAAACAGCTTGCAGAAAAAGAAATGCCGTAATTTCTTTGGTTTATTTAGTTTTTTTTTAGATTTTTGGTTGCGACTAAATCATAAAAGAAAACGACGATTATGAGAGAACATGAAATGCTGGAAAAAGAAGAGATTTTTTCCAAAGTTTTGAGAGCGGGGCGAAGAACGTATTTTTTTGACGTGAGGGCTACAAAGGCCGATGATTACTATATTACTATCACCGAGAGTAAAAAGTTTACAGAAGAAGACGGTTCTTTTCATTTTAAGAAGCACAAAATTTACCTTTACAAAGAAGATTTTGCAGCCTTTAAAGAGATCCTGGATGAAATGACATCTTACGTGCTGAACAATAAAGGCGAGGAAGTAATTTCGGAAAGGCACCAAAAAGATTTCAGGAAACTTTTTGGAGGCAAACCTGAAGAAATAGTAGCTACAAACACAACAGAGAGCTTTACCGATATCGATTTTGACGATATTTAATAAACCAGCCTCATCAACCAAAACAACATCAAAGAGTCCGAAAGCCCAGCGTTTTTGGACTTTTTTTAGCGCTACCCTATTCGTAGCCCGTTTTCTGATTTAAAGTCCGGTGCAAGCAGCACAACATCACCCTCCTGCCCTACTACTCCCAGTACCAGGCATTCGCTCATAAATTTGCCTATCTGCTTTTTCGGGAAGTTGACCACCGCTACAATCTGTCTTCCTACCAGCTCTTCTTTCCCATACCTTTTGGTGATTTGTGCCGATGACTTTCTTATGCCAATCACCTCACCAAAATCGATTGTTAGTTTATAAGCAGGCTTGCGCGCTTCCGGAAAATCTTCGGCCGCAATGATAGTCCCCACACGCATTTCAACCTTTTCGAATTCTTCCCAGGTGATCATAATAAATAATCAATTTGTTGATGGAACAATGTAGCAATTCCTATGGGAGACGGTTAATGCTGTATGGGATAATTGCTACATTAAAAAATTGACGAACTGTTACATTACTACTCCCGCTCCAGCACCACATCAATAGGCTTATTCATTTTACGCCCGAATTTCATGGCCGCCTGTTGGCTTTCATTAGAGCACAAAATATACATATTGTAGCTGTATAGCGGCAGGATAAGCGTCTTGAATTTGCCTCCATTTGCTTTACCGTCAACATCTTCAATCTTCACTTGGTAACGGTCGGCTTCAAAAGTATTTACAACAGATATAAGGTAATTGTCTTTGGCAAACGGAAAAAACCATCGCTCTTTTTCGGCTGTTGCGCCTTCAGCAAGCGGAGCTCCCTTATCGTCGATTTTATAATTGAAGCTAAACGACATAGGCTTATCGGCATTGCGGTAACTGAACTTGTTTGCAGTGTTGACAAGGTCGTTGCCCAGGCTATCCACAAGTGTAATCTTAAGGTTCTTAATGTTCTCCTTTTTGCCCGACTCATGCACATCGAGAACCACGTAAGAAGTAAAATCGTAGCCACAGTGCATTCCCTGGGCTTTTACCCCTAAAGAAGTTATTGCAAAAAGAAGGACTAAAAGGTAACGCATAGTATGGTTATATTTTACAAATGTAATGTTATTGTGCAACTTTCAAAAAGTATTCCAAACGCCGGCGGACCGCTTCGGCCGAATTGCTTATTTTTACGGTAAACAAATTGCTATGGACGTACCCAGACTACGCGCAGTAAATGTGACCCGGTATGTGACGCCCCTTCGCGAAGGAGGTTCGTTGCCCGCAATCGCCGATGCCGATGACGACTTTAAATACGTTATAAAATTTAAAGGGGCGGGCCACGGCACCAAAGCCCTCGTGGCCGAATTGATAGGCGGCGAAATCGCGCGGTTGCTAGGCTTGCCTGTTCCCGAACAAGTATTCGCCTGCCTTGACGAAGCTTTTGGCCGCACCGAGCCCGACGAAGAAATACAGGACCTTTTGCAAGCCAGCCAGGGCCTCAACCTTGGGCTGCATTTCCTATCGGGCGCTATTAATTATGATCCGGTGGTTACGCAGGTTGATGCCCTGCTTGCGTCAAAGATCGTATGGCTGGATGCTTTTATCACCAATGTAGACCGTACATTCCGCAATACCAACATGCTGGTATGGCATCAGGAACTGTGGCTGATAGACCATGGAGCCAGCCTGTATTTTCATCACGCATTTACCGATCCGGAGGGGCATGCTAAAGTCCCGTTCACGCTCATAAAAGATCATGTACTGCTGCAGCAAGCCGCCGTTCTGAATGAAGCAGATGCGTTTTGCAGATCGGTGCTGAATGCAGAAAACATTGCCGCGGTAGTTAACCTTTTACCCGACGACTGGCTGCAGTGGGAGGAAACCGAAATGGCGCCACAGCAGATACGCGATGTGTATACGATGTTCCTTACCACAAGGCTAAATCATAGTGAAATCTTTTTAAACCAGGCCAAAAATGCAAGAGCAGCACTTATATGAGTATGCCGTAATTCGCGTAGTGCCGCGGGTGGAGCGCGAAGAGTTTATCAATGTGGGCGTAATCGTGTTTTGCAAGCGAAGGAAGTTCATCAAAATGCGTTTTCACCTGAATGAAGCGCGACTTCAGGCTTTGTGGCCGGAACTGGACGCCGGAGTTTTAAAGGCTAATCTCGACTCGTTTGAAGCCATAGCCCGCGGCGCAAAAGGTGCAGGCCCCATTGCACTGCTCGAAATGCCCGAACGTTTCCGGTGGCTCACCGCCGTGCGCAGCTCTGTCATTCAAACGTCCCGGCCACACCCCGGCCTGTGCACAGACCTTGAACACTTTACCGAAAAGCTTTTCCTCGAACTGGTCTATTAGTTATTATCTTGTGATGTAACTTAAATTTATATATTTGGCTCTTATACCAACAAAATGAGCCCATTTGACATCCAGTTGCGGGAAGTGCGCGATCTGCTTGCTTTTCAAGACTACGCACTAGTGCTGAAGCGTGTTATAGATTTTACCCTGGATACGCAGTCCATTAACTACTATCGCAAAGCCAATTCGCTTCTTGAACGGTTTGACAACCCGATAGACAATAACGAAAAAGAACTGCTGCTTGGCAACTTTCTTGATGAGCTGGCCGTACACCTGCACAAGCTTCCGGTAAAAGCCCCGGTTAACATTCTTTCTGCGGATGGCGCGTTAAAAAAGTACAGCAACTCTAAATTTGCTTTAGGCCCTGTAAGCCTCGATCTGGATGAGGGGCACATCATTGGGCTTGTCGGTGAAAACGGCAATGGTAAAACAACACTGTTGCGGATGCTTTGCGGCGAGCTTTACCCGACATCGGGCACTATCCGGTACAACTTTAAACATACCGACCTGTACGATCTTCGCACGCAATTAGTCTACATTCCGCAACGGACCGATACGTGGCGTGGTGCAGTGTATGATAACCTGGTATTTACGGCAGCTTCTTACGGCTATGCCCCCGAAGAAAACGAGCTTATCGTACAGCTGATCATGGCGAGGCTTGGCCTGAGGAAATTCCGCGACCATAAATGGAAAGACCTTTCTTCAGGGTATAAAATGCGCTTTGAACTGGCGCGGATGCTTTTACGAAAGCCGAAAGTGCTGCTTATTGACGAGCCGCTGGCCAACCTCGATATACTCGCGCAGCAAACGGTTCTCGAAGATTTCCGTGCGATTGCAAAGTCGCCCTTCCGGCCCTTGGGTATTGTGTTGAGCTCTCAGCAATTGTATGAAGTAGAAAAAACATCAGACCAGGTAATCTTCCTGAAAAACGGCGTGCAGAAAAACCTTCGCGAAACGGGTGAAACATCCAATGCCGCACCTTTAGTGATCGAATTTGAAAGCAGTTGGTCTCAGGCAGAATTATATGCATCACTTTCAAGGCATCACCTCGCAAACCTCAGCTTTAACGGAGGAACCTATATCGCCACATTTGAAAGCGGGACAGACGATAGCCACTTCCTGAAAGCTGCGCTTGCAGAGGGTATTCCGCTGAGCTATTTCCGCAATATTTCCAACTCAACACGCCGTTTCTTTGTTTCTTAATCTACCGCCATGCTAAAAAAAATCCAACATACACTCTTGCTGCGCTATCCCTTGCTCTGGAATATGAGGGTAGTGCCCCTTCTCGCAACAATATTAATCCTGCACATAATATTTTTCATTTGCGGATATTGCTCCGGAAATGTAGACTTTACCGTATATAATTCAGACGAGTTCGATTACCGTTACTCCGGCACGTCGGCGTTATTTTCTATACTTGCCAGCATTCTTGTCGTTGTGGGGTGGCTGTTCTTTTATCTGCGGAATAATGCTTTTAAGTCATTTTATCCTATGGGTAAGTCCTTATTCCGGGAATGGCTTTGCCTTGTGTTAGTCTGCTGCCTGAATATCAGTTATATGTTCTCTTACAATCTGGGCAATGATTATGGAATACAGTCCTATATGCCCGAGAAAGAATTTGCCAGGAGGATAGATATCTTAAGCATGGCTTCAGTTTTTTGTGATAATGCGCGAAAGGACGACGGACGGTATACAGTCAAAACGAAAGACGGCGAGACATGGATGCAAAGGGACTGGATGCTATATAACAACAAAAAGTATAGCTTAAACTCCGTTTTCAACAGAACGCTTACTGAATATTCTTACCAGGGGCGTGAAAAAGATTCTTTAAATGAAATCCGTGTAAAGGGATGGCTCGAAGCGAATCGGAAGGACTCTGTGGCCTGGCTTATGAAAGAGTTTGAAAAGATAGTGCACAGCCATGAGCAGGAAATGCCGTTGAGTGTAAATCAATGGCTTGAAATTGCGTATCGTTACCCCTCGCACGACAACAAAATACTTGTGGCAAAGCAATATAAATACAAAGATTCAGATCAATTTATATCATACGATCCGGTCGAGCCATTAGGAAATAGCCCTGCCGATACCGCTAATACACTTTCTTACAAGTTGAAGATTCAAAACGGAACAGATGTTTACTTTGCTAAGTATTACGTACCCATGCGCCAAATGGAAAACGCCTACCAAAAAATATCATCTTCGTATACCGCTCCCGCAGCAAGCCCTGACATGCTCGAAATTCTTTTCATCATTGGGCTGATGTTGTCTGTTGCTTTATTAGCTTTCCGCGTGACCTCCGGACGCGACTGGCTGCTTGCGCTTTTATGTTTTGGAGTAGCTGCTATCGCAAGCTCAATTATCAGGATATTGGCCGATAATCGATTACGTGATACGGACTGGCCGGTATTCCTATTTGTCTGGCTTGCCATTATAACGGCATTATTTATATATTTTTTTACCCGAAAAAGCCACAAAGGAAAATCTGCTATTGCCTTAAACATCATACTATGGCTTTCTTATTGGATACTCCCGGCGTTAAACAGCGCTATATGCAGCCTCCTGCCAAAACAACAGGTAGAAACAGCGAATGGTATTGAGTTCATTAATACCGGGTATGAACAATGGGTACAGAATAACGACGTATGGGTCAACCTTGTGTATGCCGCAGCATTTATTATCTTCATGTTCTTCTTTACGCGCTCCATCCGCAGATGGAAAGGGCTGGCTGAAGCCTGATCAGGTATTTTTCGGCACATTATTAACCAGGTAGATGTATTGAAACATACAAAAGGCCGCAATGGCGCCGAAGGTATGCCATAAAAAATGTGTGCCCCAGGGCAGCCAGTGCCACGGATCGGCCACGCGGAATGTTAGTGCGGCTATAAACGCTAACAGGGCAATGCCTACCCATTTGCCGTGCCGGAATTTTGTTTTGATGAGCCATGCTAACACGGGAAATAATACCATTGCTGCGAGGAACCCATAGTTGATATTGATAAAAAACTGCATATCGCCTTGTTCACGGAAATATCCGCGCGCCATAAACTGAAAGGTGGTGTAAACCGCAACGAGTACAAACGCATAATACCATCTTGTAAGCCGCGAAATAAAATAGATGCCCGCTGCCACACAAAGCAGCATTATAGGCATCCAGTCCATCATAATAAAGATGTTCCACCGCCGCAGACCATGGTATACCGTGCCCCCTATTCCACCGATGTATAGCAATGCGACGGCTACGGATAAAAAGGTGTGCTGCCTGCCTTTCCCCCACAGCATTACCGTCCATACACCGCAATAGCCAGAAAAAAGCAGGAGGTTACTGCATTAAGCGGTTCCGGGAAAAACTGGCCAAGATCGGTTTCCGTGTAAAGCATTCCCCCATCGGGCGGATTTTGGATTACATCCATATAAATTGTACATTTAGTACCAATTTAAAAAATTACTGTCTGCTTATGAAACTCATTTGCCTCCTATTAACACTAACAGCGTTTACCATGTCGGGCCAAAACAGCAAAGTGACCACCATCTATCTTATCCGCCATGCCGAAAAGGCAAACGCCGACGCCGACCCGGACCTTTCTGAAGCCGGCAGGGCGAGGGCGCAAAAATGGGCGGCCTATTTTGCCGACAAAGGTATTTCCGTGGGATATACCTCAGCTTACAGACGCACAAAGCAAACTATCAGCTACGCGCTTACGGGCGGAGTAAAGCGCACGCCGGGGACTGTGACCGAAATGAATATAAAAACCTACGACCCCAACCGCTTATCGCTAAAAGATGTGGCCGATGATAATCAGGGAAAGAGCGTATTGGTAGTAGGCCACAGTAATACAATACCCGGACAGATCAATACATTCCTTTCTGAAAAGATCTACAATGATATTCCGGAGGATGAATTTGGTAACCTCTATATCATCCGCATAGATGGCGACAAGGTGTCGCACGAAATGATAAAAATGTAAGGAAGTTATAAAGCTTTGTCGCATTAAAGTATTGTGCGTAACTTTGCACCCCTATGCAAAAAACAGTTAATATACTTAATAAGCGGGCGCGGTTTGATTATGAAGTGCTCGAACGTTATACTGCAGGCATTGTGCTGGCGGGCTCCGAGATCAAATCGATACGGCTGGGCAAGGCTTCTATTGCCGAAAGCTTCTGCGAGTTTAGCAACCATGAGCTGTTTGTTATCAACAGTACCATCGAAGAGTATGCTTACAGCAACAGTTTTAGCCACAAACCTAAAACGGAACGAAAGCTCCTGCTGAATAAAAAAGAGCTAAAGAGCCTCGAAAAAAGTGTGCAGAACGTGGGCCTTACTATAATACCATTGCGTCTTTTTACAAACGAGAAAGGTATTGCAAAGCTGGAGATAGGCCTTTGCCGCGGTAAAAAGAATTATGACAAGCGCGAAACCATGAAAGAGCGCGACACGAAGCGCGACCTTGACAGGATCAAGAAAGTATATAAATAGAAAAAGGGCGCAGGTTATTGCGCCCTTTAATTTTTATTTTCAAGCAGCGGCACAAACCTGAATTCCCCGAATTCGTGCTTTTCAAACTGGGTCTCGTTTTTCCTGATAAGCAGGGTCATTACCTGTGGGTCGCTACCCAGTGGTATGACGAGCCTTCCCCCTATTTTCAGCTGGGCCATAAGCGGTTTCGGGATTATGGGCGCCCCCGCCGTCACGATAATGCTGTCAAAAGGCGCAAAGTTAGGCAGCCCTTTGTAGCCATCCCCAAAGGTGAGATGCTTCGGTCGTATGCCAAGCTTTGGCAGGAGCAGCGATGTGGTTTTAAAGAGTTCGCTTTGCCGCTCTATGCTGTAAACGTTCGCTCCCATTGCACATAGTACTGCCGCCTGGTAGCCGGAACCGGTACCTACTTCAAGTATCTTATGGCCTTTCTCCACTTCCAGCAACTGCGACTGGAATGCTACAGTATAAGGCTGCGAAATAGTCTGGCCTGCACCGATGGGGAACGGTTTGTCCTGATAGGCAAAATCCTCAAACCCCGAATTAAGGAAAAGGTGGCGCGGCACTTTGCGTATAGCATCGAGCACGTTGTTGTCTGTAATTCCTTTAGTTGCGAGCAGGCTTGCTAGTTGGTTTCGCAACCCCTGGTGCTTTGCGGTGTCTTTCACTTCTTCATCATTTGGCAGTGCGTAAAATTAACAAACTATTTACAATTCTAACGCGTATAAACAACGATGGCAGGAAAATAATCGCTTAGTTCACCCTTCTGTTTTTTGATTGGTTCTTTTGTGAAATCGCTTTAAATAATGTTATTTTTGTTTAAAATTTTACATTATGCTGAAAGTCGGCGTACTGGGTGCAGGGCACCTGGGCAGAATACACCTCAGGTTGCTGAACCAGTCGGAAAAATATAAGCTTGAAGGATTTTACGACCCTGATAATGATAATGCTGAAAAGGTGGCACAGGAGTTTGGCTATAAAAGATTCGGCTCAATAAGCGAGTTGATAAACGCTGTTGATGTTGTTGATATAGTAACCCCGACCCATTCACATTTTGACTGCGCTAAAGAAGCTATCGAAGCCGGGAAGCATGTATTTCTCGAAAAACCCATTGCAAATACCGTAGAGGAGGCTGAAGCCATTATAGCGCTGGCAAAAAAACATAACGTAAAGGGCCAGGTGGGGCACGTAGAACGTTTCAACCCGGCATTCCTCGCTACCCGCGATAAGATAGAGAGCCCTATGTTTATCGAGACACACCGGTTGGCCGAGTTTAATCCGCGGGGTACGGATGTGCCTGTAGTACTCGACCTTATGATACATGACATTGATGTAATATTAAGCGTGGTTAAATCTAAAGTGAAGCACATTGCCGCAAGCAGTGTGGCTGTTATAAGCGATACGCCCGACATTACTAATGCCCGCCTTGAGTTTGAGAATGGCTGTGTGGCCAACCTTACTTCGAGCCGTATTTCGCTTAAGAATATGCGCAAGTCGCGATTTTTCCAGAAGGATGCCTATATATCGGTAGATTTCCTTGAAAAAACGTGTGAGGTGGTAAAAATGAAGGACGCACCCGAGGTTCCCGGAGATTTTGACATGATACTGCAAAACGCCGAAGGTGTAAAAAAACAGATCTATTTTGACAATCCGGATGTGCACCTCAACAATGCGATACTGGATGAGCTCGAAACCTTTGCCGATGCCATCAATACCAACGGCACCCCGGTGGTAACGCTCGAGGATGGCACCGAAGCGCTTCGCATTGCTTACCAGGTCATAGAATGTATCAGCAAATAACTCGGCACTAATGAAAAAATACCTGCTCCTTTTACTTATTGTTCCGCTGCTCTCCATCGCTCAGGATATTACAATTACGGGAACCATAAAGGATATGGCTACCTCAGCCCCAATGGATCATGTAACCGTTGCGACTGCTGACGGGAAGCAGGTAACCATTTCTAATGAAGAGGGTGCCTTTGCGCTGACATGCCCGTCGGGTACGCAAAAGATAGTCTTTTCATACCTGGGCTATGCTGATTATACTGTTTTGCTGAAACAGCTTCCTGGGGACGGCATCATCTTTATGGAGCCGAAAGACTTTGTACTGGATGAGATCATTATTGTCAACAGGCCGATCAATGAATTCATTCAGGAGCTGGTAGACAATTCGATCCTGCACCTTGATGCACCGATAGTGCTTAACACGTACTACAGGGAGTTCGTCAAGGTAAACGACCAATACACCAAATTTGCCGACGGACTGATAGATTATTCGGTTTTCCGTAATAAAAAAAGCGTGAAGACGGAAGTTTCTGTAAAACAAAGCCGCGCGGCAAAACTGCCGACCGATGAAACGATAGATGCCGCTTCAGGATTGGATGTGCGGAAGGCAGTAGCCGGGTCATCAGTGTTTTATACTCTTGGCAAAACACTATTAGACGACAAGAATTACCAGAAGCACGACTTTATCATCCGTTCGCAAAAAGACGCTCAGGGAAAAGAGATACAGGTCATCTCATTTTCGCCGAAACCCGGCATACAGGAAGCAATGTACACCGGAAGAATAGTGTTCTATCCAGACAGCAACCTTATAACCAATTTTGACATTAAGCTCGATCCGGCCTACGCACAATTTGCGAAGGTTGTTAATTTGCTAATCATTAAAGCAAAACTTACGGCGCTCGATTACCAGAGTGGATTTAAAATAGCGGATGGAAAATATATGCTGTCGTATGCTTCGCGGAACGGCGCGTTGCACTTCTGGAACAAAAAGAAGTATGATGACAATCTCGAATTTAAAAGCGATTTGGTAGCTACGGGCTATAGTACTACTGTGCCCGAAATGCGCAAAGACGAGAAGTACCGTGAAAAAACACTTTACGAGCGCGGAACGAGCTATACTGATAAGTTCTGGCTAAAGGGTAACGCAGTACTGCTGACCAAAGAAGAAGAAGCGGTGGTGAAATCACTGGAGAACGCACAATGATAGCGTCAAGGTTCAGATGGTTTGTTTTCGTGAGAGTAGCGATATTGCTGATAGTATTTACGCTTATCATAAAGATAGCGCTTAGGTGGGACACGATGTTTACAGGCATAGAGGGAGCACTATTTACCGCTGCTATATTGGTAATGTTAATGATATTCCTCCTTTACGAAAACCGGAATTCTGCCAGGATAGTTGCTGACAACGAAAGCTTACATTTTAGGAGATGGCTGGGCTTCAGCAGAGAGCTATTTTTTAGATATAAGGATTTTGAAGGCTACTATATCTCAAAGGTAAATTCTCGCATGGGCACCTTTCGTTGCATGTATCTGATACGAAACGGAAAACAGGCGCTTTTTATCGGTGAATACAATTATAGTAACTACGAGGGATTTGTAGCCCTTGCACAGAACCGGCTTACATGTCTGGGGGCAATGAATACTGACGTAATAAAACAGGCCAGCGATATATTGCACTGGCGGTAAAAATATAAAACAAACGAACCATTAAATAAGACATGAAGAACATAGCAATAATTGGTGCAGGCACCATGGGCAACGGAATAGCCCACACATTTGCACAAAGCGGGTACAGCGTTAAGCTTATCGATATTTCCGAAAAATCATTAGACAAGGGTATGGCTACGATTGCGGCTAACCTTGACCGTATGGTGGCAAAAGGTAGCATTACCGAGGATGATAAAGCAAAAACTATTGGCAACATCATTACCTATACTGATATCAAAGACGGCGTTGTAAACGTGGACCTTGTGGTAGAGGCTGCTACAGAAAATGTAGAGCTTAAACTAAACATCTTCAGGCAGCTGGATGAGGTTTGCGACAGCAGCGTGATTCTGGCTACCAATACCTCTTCTATCTCAATCACGCAGATAGCCGCTGTAACAAAAAGGCAGGATAAGGTAATTGGTATGCACTTTATGAACCCGGTGCCTATCATGAAGCTGGTAGAAATTATCCGTGGATATAACACGTCTGATGAGGTGACGCAAACTATTATGGACCTTTCTGAAAAACTGGGCAAGGTGCCTGTTGAGGTAAACGATTACCCGGGCTTTGTGGCCAACCGCATCCTGATGCCGATGATCAACGAAGCGATTGAAACGCTGTACAATGGCGTAGCGGGCGTTTATGAGATAGACACCGTAATGAAACTGGGTATGGCACACCCTATGGGTCCATTACAGCTGGCCGACTTTATTGGTCTTGATGTATGCCTTTCGATACTCCACGTAATGTACGACGGGTTTAAAAATCCTAAGTATGCACCGTGCCCGTTACTGGTAAACATGGTTCGTGCAGGCAAGCTTGGCGTTAAGTCAGGCGAAGGTTTTTACGATTACGCTGAAAGCAAGAAGGCGGAAAAAGTCGCGGCGATGTTCAAAAAATAATTTACTTTACAAGATTCGCAATGTAGTCTTTGTACATGGTACACTATTCTGCATTGCGAATCTTTTTTTATTATCGAATAACAAATAGCATTGGCAACAATAATCCCATTTAAGGCGGTTCGCCCGGCAAAAGATAAAGTAGGCCTGGTCACTTCACGCTCGTACGATGAGTACACCCCGGCCGAACTCGCCTCCCAGCTGGACTACAACCCCTACTCCTTCCTGCACGTGCTGAAGCCTGCGTACACCAATCAGCAAAAGATGTCAGCCGAAAAGCGGTTTAAGGCTGTTGCACAGAAGTACCGGGACTTTCGTGATGAAGAGATTCTTATCGGGGATAAAAAGCCTGCTTTCTATTTGTACGAGATACAGTCACGCACCTTCACTTTCACCGGAATTATTGCAGCAACATCTATTGAAGATTACCGGAACAATGTGATCAAAAAACATGAAGATACGTTGCAATACCGCGTAGAACTTTTTAAAGATTACCTGCACCAGACCGGATTCAACACCGAGCCGGTGCTTATAACGTATCCCGAAAAGCCCGAATTGCAGGAGTGGATAGACAAGCGTAAGCAGAAACGGCCTACCTACCTGTTTACCTCGCTTAACAGGGACAGGCACGCCCTTTGGCGCATAAAAGATGAAGTGGGAATCATATGGTTGCAGGAACAATTTGCCACCATGGGAAGCCTGTACATAGCGGACGGGCATCACAGGTCGGCATCGGCAAATCTGCTGTACGAGGAAGACAAAGATACCGGCAATGAGCACCTCAACTACTTTATGAGTTTCCTCATTTGCGAAACCAACCTGAAAATATACGAATATAACCGGCTGATACACGACCTGAACGGCCTCACGAAAGAAGCGTTCCTGAATGCTATGGAAAAGGATTTTTCGGTAGAAAACAAAGGCCAGGAACTGTGGAAGCCCGACAGGAAATTCAGCTTCGGGATGTACCTTGACGGCGAGTTTTACGCGCTCCGCCTTAAAAACAAACCCTCAGGTTCGGCACTGGATACACTTGATGCGCAGCTGCTTTATACGAAAGTACTAAGTCCGTTGTTAGGCATTGGCGACCTGCGCAATGATGAGCGCATCGATTACATACCCGGTACAAAACCTGTTACTGTTATAAAAGACCTGGTAGATGATGGCGAATTCGAGGTGGGCTTTATGCTTTACCCGGTCGCTATTGATGAGATAAAAGAACTGGCCGACAACAACCTCATAATGCCTCCTAAAAGCACCTATATCGAGCCAAAGTTCCGGAGCGGGCTGGTGGTGTATGAAATATAAACTTAGATGTTAGATTTTAGACAGTAGACAACATGAATATTTCAGGAAACCTCCTTAAGATAAAAACCTCACTGCCGCCGCACGTCACCCTTGTCGCTGTAAGCAAAACGAAGCCGGTGGCCGACCTGATGGAAGCCTACAATGCCGGGCAGCGCATATTCGGTGAAAATAAGGTACAGGAAATGACAGAGAAATGGGAGGAGATGCCCAAGGATATCGAATGGCACATGATTGGCCACGTGCAAACCAATAAGGTGAAGTATATGGCGCCCTATGTGAGCCTTGTCCACGGTGTTGACAGCCTGAAGCTTTTGGCTGAGATCAACCGCCAGGCCGAGAAGAATCAGCGTGTAATTTCGTGCCTGCTACAAATGCACATTGCCGAAGAAGATACAAAATTCGGTTTAAACCAGGCCGAGCTGGAAGTGTTATTGGAAAGCGACGAGTTCCGCCAAATGCAGAACATAAATATTTCAGGCCTGATGGGTATGGCAACATTTACGGATGACGAATCCGTTATAAGAAAAGAGTTTAGTTACCTCAAAGCTATTTTCGATCGATTGAAGGACCAACCCGAAACACCGAGCTTTAAACCTGAAATTTTGTCAATGGGTATGAGCGGCGATTATGAAATTGCTATCGACTGCGGCAGTAACATGGTACGCATTGGCAGCAGCATCTTCGGGTCGCGTTAATATTGGTTTGTGCGGCATACGTACCAACCGGCGTACCTCAGTTTTTAGTATATTTGCGAATACCCTGTTTTAGGGATCATTATTATTTCTGTAGAGGCACGCGCTCATGTACGCAATATTAGATATCGAAACCACCGGAGGGCAGTATAATGAAGAGGGAATTACCGAGATAGCCATTTATAAATACGATGGCCATGAGGTGGTAGACCAGTTTATAAGCCTTATCAACCCCGAAATACCCATCCAGCCTTTCGTCGTAAAGCTTACCGGCATCAGCAATGCCATGCTGCGTAGCGCGCCTAAGTTTTACGAAGTGGCCAAACGCATTATTGAAATTACAGATGGCTGTGTGATCGTGGCCCACAATGCCCAGTTTGACTACCGTGTATTGTGTACCGAATTCAACCGCCTTGGCTATACTTATGAGCGGCAGTCGCTTTGTACCGTAGAGCTTTCGCAAAAGCTTCTCCCCGAGCAGCCCTCGCACAGCCTGGGTAAGCTGGTGCGCGCACTGGGCATACCCATGAGCGACCGGCATCGTGCAACAGGAGATGCATTAGCCACGGTTCAGCTTTTTAAGTTGCTGCTTTCAAAAGACCTCGAAAAAGAGATTGTAAAAAGCCTGATTAAAACCGAGGAAAAAAAGAACATAGCAGCCAAGCTGGTTAACCTGCTGGAGGGAATCCCATCGGTTACCGGGCTATATTATATCTATAAGGAAAACGGTGATCTGATTTATATCGGCAAAAGCCGGAATATAAAAAAACGGCTTAACCAGCATTTTACCGGCACTTCGAAAAAATCAAAACGCATTCAGCGCGACGCATTCACCATTAAATATGAGGAGACGGGCAGCGAGCTTATCGCTACGCTTAAAGAATGCGAGGAGATCAAGGTAAACAAGCCGGTATTGAACCGTGCGCAGAAAAAGACGGTTTTCCCCTGGGCTATCTACTGCGAGAATAACCCGCAGGGTTACTACTGCTTATCTGTTCAGAAAACCGATAACCGGAAAAAGGAAATCGTTTCATTCGCGAGCGTAACCGATGCGCGTTCCGCGCTGTATAAGATCGTCGATAAATACCGGCTGTGCCAAAAGATCAACGGTATGGATGCTGCTGACAAAACCCATTGTTTTCCATACGAACTGGGCGAATGCAACGGGGCATGCGCCGGCGAAGAGTTGCCTGAGGCCTATAATACGCGTGTCATGGAATTTATTTCTGCCAACAGCTTTAGCCACCAAAGCATGGTAATCATTGATAAAGGCCGTACGATTGAAGAGCGCAGCGCAGTACTTATAGAGAATGGCGTTTACAAAGGATTCGCTTTTTATAACCTTAATTTCCAGGTAAACCGGCCCGATATACTGAAAAGTATATTAGTGCCAATGGAGCACAATAAAGACGCGAAGCATATCATCCAGGGTTATCTCCGCAAAAAGAAAAACCTTAAAATAGTTCCGCTTACGGCCAAGATTGATAATACACCAAAATAAAGCTTTTGAAACAACCGCCCAAACAGCATTTCAGGTCCAGGCTCCATACAATTATTTATGAGGCCGATACTCCCGCGGGCAAGCTGTTCGACCTTTCGCTCCTGCTGCTCATTCTTGTAAGTGTAGCTGCAGTGATGCTGGAAAGTGTTGCTTCAATAAAACTATTGTACGGGCACGAACTCTGGGTCACAGAGTGGTGCATTACGGCATTTTTCACGCTGGAATATATTGCCCGCATTATTGCGGTTCGCAAGCCGGCAAGCTACATCTTCAGTTTTTATGGCATCATAGACCTTTTAGCGGTGCTGCCCATGTACCTCGCACTGTTGTTTCCTGGCATGGGTATTCTGCTTTCTATAAGGGCCATACGGCTCTTGCGCATTTTCCGTATCCTGAAACTTGTAAACTTCGTGGGCGCTGCCAACCAGCTGCGTGACGCTATAAGAGCCAGCCGGGTTAAAATAGCGGTATTTCTGTTTAGTGTAGTCGTATTGTGTATTATACTCGGAACGCTGATGTATATGATAGAAGGCCCGGAACATGGCTTTGAAAATATCCCTATAAGCATCTACTGGACGGTAGTTACACTTACCACTGTTGGCTTCGGCGACATTACGCCTGCAACGCCGCTGGGGCAATTTGTATCTTCCGTAATTATGATATTGGGTTACGGCATCATAGCGGTTCCGACCGGCCTTGTAACCGCGCAGTTCATGAAGTCCGCCGGCCATGAAAATAACACGCAGGTGTGCCGCAACTGCAATGCAGACCACCACCGCGATGATGCTGTTTATTGCTACAATTGCGGATACAAACTGAATACATGAGCGGAAAACAGAAATACCTGATCACAATTATAGGGCCTACTGCGATAGGTAAAACCGCAATGGCGATAGAAGTTGCGCGCCATTATGGTGCCGATATACTTTCTGCCGACAGCAGGCAATTCTTTAGCGAAATGGCAATAGGCACGGCTGTTCCATCACAGGAGGAGCTTGCTGCAGCCAGGCACCACTTTATTCAGCATATCAGCATACACGATAGCTTTACCGTAGGCGATTTTGAGAGGGATGCCCTTGCACTGCTGGAAACCTTATATATCAAAAATAATGTTGCCGTAATGGTAGGTGGCTCCGGGCTTTACATTGATGCGGTCCTGAAAGGATTTGATGACTTTCCTGACATTGATCCGTCTATACGTGAGGCGCTCATCAGCAATTACGAAACGCAAGGTATAGGGTATCTTCAGCAATTGCTCGAAGAAAAAGACCCGGTACATTACGCGCGGGTAGCCAAAGACAATCCGCAACGCATGATGCGCGCACTTGAGGTATGCATGGGTACCGGCAGGCCGTATTCTTCATTTCTCAACCTTAAAAAGAACACCCGGAACTTCACACCCATTGTCATCGGGCTGCATGCCGAACGTGAGGAAATGTATGACCGGATAAACCGCCGCGTGGATATTATGGTTAGTGAAGGCCTTATAGAAGAAGCCCGGAGCCTCTACCCAATGCGCGACCTTAACGCACTGCAAACAGTAGGCTACCGCGAACTGTTTAGCTATTTTGATGGCGATTGTACGCTGGAAGAAGCGATTGAAGAAATAAAAAAGAATACACGCCGTTTTGCCAAGCGGCAGATGACATGGTTCCGCCGCAATGAGTTGGCAGAATGGTTTGATTACCGGACCCCGCCTCAGGAAATCTTCAATTATATAAATACCCGTCTATGCCAATAGCAAAAGATTTTACTTCGGTTTACACCCACGATTTCGAGATAACATTTCTGCACTGCATGCCCAACGGCCTGTTGCGGTACACCGAGCTTTGCAACCTGATGCAGGTCACGGCGGGTTACCATGCCGAAATGGGCGGACTGAGCTTTACCGACATGCAGAAGCATAACCAGGCATGGGTACTCAGCCGGATGCGGGTTGAAATAAGCGCACTACCAAAGTGGCGCGATACGGTAACCGTAAAAACATGGATTGTCGGGTTGCAGGGTGCACGCTCTGTCCGTGCGCTGGAGATGTACTGCAACGGAAAGAAAATGGCCGGAGCTATAACTTACTGGGCGGTATTTAATACAAAAGAGCGTAAAAGCGAACACCTGGCATTGCCACATGACCACTTTGAGAAGTTTCCGCAGCTGCTGCCAACCGACGCGATGTATAAAAAAGTTGACCTTGCGCGGGAGAGCGGGTTGGTGGCCAGTCGGGCGGTAAAGTTTTCGGACCTTGACATTGTAAATCATGCCAACAATGTAAAATACCTGGAATGGTGCCTTGATGAAGAACAGGTGAAGCCACTTCTGAAACAGCGCCTGAAAAGCTTCGATATGAATTTTTTGCGTGAGCTAAAATTGGGCGATGAAGTAGCTATCAACAGGGGTTTTTCCGGCAATATTAGTTATTTTACTATTGAAAAGGCCGGCAAGGCGAGCTTTGCGCTGGAGCTGGAGTGGCACTAATAAAAAAGCCTCTTCCCGTTTCAGGAAAGAGGCCCTCCAATTGAAAAATCAATATTATTTTTCTTCAGCTACCTTGTTTTTTACCACAAGCCTAAAGCCTTCACCGTGAATATTGAGGATCTCAACTTCATCATCGGTTTTAAGGTACTTCCTCAGCTTGGCGATATAAACGTCCATACTCCTTGAAGTAAAGTAGTTGTCGTCCCTCCATATTTTGGTAAGGGCAAGCTCCCTTGGCATAAGGTCATTTTCATGAAGCGCCAGCATTTTAAGCAGCTCATTCTCTTTAGGAGAAAGCTTGATAGGCTCGTCATTCTCGTAAGTAAGGAAACGCAACTTAGAGTTAAGGTGGAACTTACCGATCTGGAACTCGAATTTCGAGTTGTCAGTTTTTGTCTCAGACGATTTTCTCTGGATAATAGCCTTTATTTTCATAAGAAGAACCTCTGAATCAAATGGTTTGTTCAGGTAATCATCTGCGCCTACCTTATACCCTTTCAGCACATCCTCTTTCATAGATTTTGCGGTAAGGAAAATAATTGGCACTTCTTTATTCTTCTCACGAATTTCCTTGGCAAGTGTATATCCGTCTTTATAAGGCATCATCACATCAAGAATGCAGAGGTCGAAATTGTCTTTCTTGAACTTCTCGAACCCTTCCATCCCGTTTTTGGCAAGTGTTACGTCAAAATCATTGATTAGCAAATAGTCTTTCAACACTGCACCAAAATTTGGATCGTCTTCTACTAATAGAATTTTTTTGTGTGTATCTTCCATATTATTCTAATTTATCAGTGGCATTTTAATTATAAATATACTTCCTTTTCCTTTTTCACTTTCCACATAAATGTGGCAATTATGGTCTTCAATTATTCGTTTCACGTAGGCCAGGCCGAGCCCGTGCCCTTTTACATTATGGATGTCTCCTGTGTGTTCCCTGTAAAATTTCTCAAAAATCTTTTTTTGCACCTGCTTCGTCATTCCCAATCCCTGATCCTGTATTTTGATAAGTACAAAATCTTTTACGTTTTCGGTGTAAATATCTATCAGCGGCTCATCCGGTGAATATTTAATCGCATTATCCAGTATGTTTACCAAAACATTGGTAAAGTGAACCTCGTTTACCAGTGTTGTTGTGCGTTTGGCACCAAAGTGCCTTGTTATGCTGCCATGCCGCGCTTCTACAATCAGGTGGACATGTTCTATCGCATCTTCCAGTATATCCTGTATATTGGCCTGTTCTTTTTCTATATCCAATTCTTTTTTATCAAGCCTGGAAATCTGCAGCACGTTTTCAACCTGAGAGTGCATCCTCTTATTCTCATCCCGTATCATTTGCAGATACCGCTGCCTTTTTTCGGCGTCATCCATTATCTTCGGGTTCTTTATTGCATCCAGAGCCAGGTTGATAGTAGCAATGGGTGTTTTAAACTCGTGTGTCATGTTATTGATAAAATCCGTTTTTATTTCGGATATCTGCTTTTGTTTTATCAGCTGGTTAATAGCATTCAGGTAAGCGATAATAATAATGAGCGTAAACACCAGTGACAGTGATGTAATGCCAACAATTGAACCGAACAGGTAGACCTGCTTTTTCGGAAAGCTGACAAACAGTGTATATCTCGAAGTTCCGTCTTTCTCGGTAAAGATGGCATGGTTATATGCTATCTTATCTTCATACACAAAATTATCAGAGTGTATCTTTGTCGCCAGCCCATTATTGTAAATGGCAAACTCAAACGGTGTATCTACCCCCATTTGCTTTAGTTCGCTTTCCAGCATCTTCCTTAACCTGATAACCGAAATCCTCTCTGTGATATCGCGCTTCCTTTTAAAACTGCTAAACAGGTTTTCATATTGTACCCGCTGAAAAGAAGTTATGTTGGCTTTCGCATCAGAATGACCATTACTGCCGGCAGGCTTAGGTAACTGTACACTGTCAGTACCATTGCTCTGCTCGCGGGTGCTGTTTTCAAAGAACATATCCTGATAGTCACGCGAGTTCAGGTTGTTAGAATATATAATATCGCTATCCTTCCTTTGGTACCCGCGGTTGTAATAGTAGGGTTTCATATCGCCCTCGCTAGACGGAAACCTTCTTGTGCTATCTGTAAACTTCTTGTAATTGTCAAAAAACTCCGCCTCCTCCTGTTCCTGTAATTTATTGGTAACTTTGCCAAGTACCTGCTGTATGTGGAACTTAAATTGCTCGTCGCTTCCTTTTAACGATGAACTTACCCAGTAAAGCTGAACTAATATAATGCCGATCAGCGAAAGGCTCATGAAAAATACCAGTAAGCGAAACCTCGTTTTATTCATCGTCTCAAAATTAACATTTTAACATTTAAAGCTTTAAAATATTAACCAAACATTAACAGGCAACTCAATGAACATAAAGCTTTTGCAATTTCTCTATTAATTCACCAACCTGTATTTCAGTATGTTGCAAGTTATCATTAACTATTACGAAGTCGCTTTTTGCCAATCTTTCCTCATCCGTCCATTGATGCTGCATGCGTTGCATAATCATATCCTCACTGCTGTTATCCCGCTTTAAAACGCGTCTTACACGTTCGTCTACCGGTGCTGTAACGGTAATCACCTTATCACAATCTTTATAGCTGCCGCTCTCAAACAATATCGCAGCCTCTTTTATTACATACGGAAAATCACAGTGTGCGGCTACCCATTCCCTAAAGTGTCTGGTTACCTCGGGGTGTACTATACTATTAAGCACGGCAAGCTTTTGTGCATCCGCAAAAACCACGCCCGCGAGTTTTTGCCTGTCAGGCAATCCTGTACTGTCCATCACCCCATCGCCAAACGCATCTTTTACCTTTGCCGCTACAGCAGGCTGATACAGAAGCTTTTTTGCCTCGTCATCAGCAATGTACACGGGCACGCCCTTCGCGGCAAAAAAACCCGCAACGGTCGTTTTGCCACTTCCTATTCCGCCTGTTAGTCCGATGATCTTTGGATTCATTTCCTGAAAAATAATTCGGGGAACGCATCTTGCGGCCTCTGTCTTAGTATATGCACCCTGAGCAGTGACAGAGCGTAACCCATACCGTAGCCGTAAAATTGTATCATGACAGCGGCTACGCTAAGCGCCCCGATCGTCACACTTCCTTCCTTTAGGGCTGCAAGTAGAAATACTGTAGCGAAGTACAAAATATAAAGATATAGCCCAATCTTTATATTAATTAACAATACTATAAGAGAAAGGACAAAACCTATTATAAAAAGTGACGGAAACAAAAAAGTGATCTTCTTAAATTGCGGATGCCACATGTCTAAGATCGGCCGGGCTTTGCCAAACTTATTAACCTGCTTGTAAAACTTCTGCCAGTCGATACGCCTTTTGTGGAACACATAGGCTGTGGTTATCAACCTTGTCTGGAAGCCAAGTTTCCAGAGCCTGATTGAAAGGTCCGGATCCTCTCCCGGATGAATGTCTCCAAAACCACCCGAGGCTTGAAAAGCCTGTTTTGAGAGGCCCATATTAAAGCTGCGTGGCTGGAACTTTTCAAGGCTTTCTGACTTGCCCCGAACACCCCCGGTTGTCAGGAATGACGTCATGGCAAAATTTATTGCTTTTTGAACCGGGGTAAACGTTGGCAAAGCCGCATCCGGCCCTCCGAAACAGTCGGTGTAGTTTTCATGAAGTGCATCACTAACATTCTGCAGATACATTTCGGGGAGAATGCAATCGCTGTCCAGTATCACGAAATAATCGCCTTTTGCCTTATTCATACCGTAGTTACGTGAATCTCCCGGCCCGGAATTTTGTTTTACATGGTAGGATATATCCAGCGTTCCGCTGTATTTAGAGATGATGCTCTCGCACGGAAGCGCAGAGCCATCTTCTATTATAACCACCTCAAATGGTTTGCTATAGGTTTGTTTGGTAAGACTTTCAAGCAGTTCATCAATTTCATCGGGCCTGTTATACACCGGGATTATCAGCGAAAAAAACATATAGCGGTATTTCCTGCAAAAATAGCACATTTACACATAAAAAAAGCCACCGTTTCCGGTGGCTTTCAGGGTTATTGAGAGAAACATTATTGCTTTTTAACAACTTTAATGGTTTTCACGTTTCCGCCTGCAGTAATGTTCACTACATACGGACCATCAGCAAGAACACTCATGTCTATCGTTCCCTCTGTCGCATTTACCTTTTTGGCTAGCACTTGCTGGCCCAACAGGTTAAACACCGTAACCGAAGTTATCTCAGAAGAATGCTTAACATTAAGTACATTCTTCACAGGGTTAGGATAGTAAGTAAATGCTGCTGCATCAAAGCTGTCGTTACCAAGAACCACATCCACAGTTACTGCAAATGGAGCGCTTGAGCAGTTGTTTACTGTCTGCACCGCATAATAGGTCGCTCCATCAACAAGAACATCTTGAGACGACAGCGCGTCTGTTCCGGCCTGTGCGTTTGACAGGGAAGCATACCATGTTACAGTCCCGGTAGCAGTTACTGTCAGGTTGCCAATGGTTGCTGCAAATGGGTCTGATACAGATACTGTCTGGTTTGCCTGCCCTGTTGGAGCGGCAACCGGCGCAACAGTTATCGTAAAGCTTTCCTCATCTGTACAGTTGGCCAATGCACCATACACATATAATGTCTGCGTGCTGGTTATTACTGTACCTGCAGGAAGCATAGTACCGCCGCCGTTTGCCGCAGTATAGTAGTTACCTACCTGAAGGCCCGGTAATGTGTAAGAGCTGCACACGGTCTGGTTGCCCGGAGATTGTACCGCGAAGTTATTAATCTCTACGCCGAACATCTGCTCTGCGGAGCACTGTCCTGAAGTTGCATACACATAGATCAGTTGCGCAGTGGTTATTACTGTTCCGGCAGGGAGCATGTTACCTGTTCCGTTAGGGCCAGTGTAGTAGTTACCAACTGTTAATGCAGGAAGAGCATAGCTTCCGCAGGCAACTACATCGGCAGGGTCTGCAACTGTAAGGTTAGTAATATGTACTGTAACCGGAGTCCTTGTGCTGCTCTCGCATCCGTTTACCGTTTGCGAAGCATAGTACATAGTTCCATCAGTTACCATTGTGGTAGGCGCTAAAGGCGCATTTGAGTTAGCTGAAGCATACCACTGGATGTTCGTTCCTGTAGCCTGGAGAACAGAAAGCTCTACAGCCGAACAGAAAGTTTGTGATGCCTGTGCGGTTGGCGCAGCAGTGTTGCAGTTTACGGTAAGTACACCGCTCACATTGCCATTACCCCAGAAACCACCACCGGTAGTGCTGTAACCACCGTACACGTAGTTACCGTTGTTAAGCTGCCACCTTGATGCATAGTAATAAGTACCAGCCGGAAGGTTTGCACCGATAGCGGCAGTAAACTCATCATTGTTGCCTGCCTGAACGTTGAATGTTGCAGGAATCCATGTTTGCCATGTAGACGGGTTTGTGTTGGTGCTGTTCACGCCGATCCAAACCTGTATTCCTGTGCCCGCGCCTGCAGCATCGGTAACGCCCGGTTCCCAGCCTTGCGTGTAAACATCAACAGAGCTTCCCTGGTTTACAGTAGCTGTTGCAGGCCACTGAAGGTTTACCCAGTCCATAGCAGGAAGGTCAAGTGTAACAGTTACGGCAAGCCTCTGTTGGCTTTCGCAGTTGTTTACAGTCTGAGAAGCATAATAAGTAGCACCGTTAACCAAAGCAGTAGTAGAAGCCAGCGGGCTGCCGCCTGTTGCAGCTGCATACCACTGTATAGCAGTACCTGTTGCAGTTAAGTTAGCAAGCGTAGCACCTCCTACGGTAATAGTCTGGGCAGCATTTCCTGTTGGAGCAGCAGTGCTGCTGTAAGTAACAACCACAGTATCAGTTGCGCTGCAGTTAAGCGGATTCATCGCTGTAGCCGTGTAGGTAGTGGTAGCGGATGGCTTTGCATATACCATTGCAGCAGGAGCTCCTGCTGTATAAGCTACTGTACCGGCAGCATCTGTATAAAGGCCTGTAGCCGGTGACCATGTAACGGTAGCATTCTGCTGGCCGCTTACGCTTACATTATCAATGCTCCAGAAATACCTCCAGGTACCGTCATATTTAAAACGAAGGTATACAGTAGCCTGGTTCAGGAATTCTGCAGGAAGCGGTATAGAAGCAGCTGCAAAGGCAGAATAAGTTCCTGTGGTGGTATCATACGTCTGAAGTGTTGTCCAGTCTGTACCATTTGTTGAAACTTCCACTTTTCCTGTAGAAGAAGCCGTGGTAGGCTCATAGTAATGATGATAGAAACTTACATCCGCACTTGCATAGCCTACAGTACTGAAGGCAGGCGAACGAAGAATGGTAGCTGTTGTACTGCCACTTCCCTGAGCATCACTGTTAGACTGATAGAACTGTGAGTTATCATTTGAGTGGTTTACACCATAGCTGGCATAATTATATCCGTCAGGACGAAGTGTCCACGCAGCATTGGCAACAGTACCACCCGTAGAGTTGTTGGTAGCGGTCCAGTTGTTGGTGGCGCCATTAAAATTCTCTGAAAGAATGGTTCCGATAGTTGTACCACCCGTGCTTGTAAGCGCAACTGCTGCACCGCCTGCACATAAAGTAGCATCTGCACCGGCGTAGAAGTTAGCCGGAGATGGATTTACTGTTACAGTTACAGTCTGGCTGGTAACACAGTTTGTACTACTGTCAGTAGCTGTAACGGTATAGGTAGTTGTCTCTGTCGGAGATACTGATTGCGTGGCACCGCTAAGGCTGCCAGGCATCCACATATATGTATACCCTGCGTTGGCGCTGGTTGCGCTAAGAGAAGCACTTCCACCTGAACAAATAACCGGGGTAGTTGTAGATGCTACGACTGGCACAGCACTGTTTACAGTTGCAACAACTGCCTGCCTTGGCGAAGCACATCCGGTAGTTACATTAAGGTTGAACAAGTACATGTTACTTGCAGAGTTGCCATACCAGTAGCCATTGGTAACAGAGAATCCTCCATCGCCTGTAGTATACGGGTAAGTGGCAGTTGCATAACCAAGGTTATTAACATCGCCTGTTACGGCGGTAACCACTATAACATAGTTACCCGGAGTTGCAATGTTGAGGTTAAAAGGTACGGTTACAGCGCTGGTTCCGCTGCCGGTAACCGCCGCCGATTCAGATGTAGCTATAACTGTAGTGTTAGTAGCGTCCTTAAGAGCGATAGTAATAGTACCTGATCCTGTAAACGGAATATCAGCGCTATTAATAGTAATATTTGGCTTAGTGGTAGTAATCTTTATACCGTGGCTGCCAACGTTAGTACCGTTAGCGCTCGTTCCGCTGTATTGTGCGCCTACAAATTCTGTACTTTGGTTTACCGCTTCAACATAATATGTAGTTGTTGCTGAGATTTGAGGGGTGCTAAAGCTTGTTCCTGTACCCAGCATCGTTCCGCCGGTAGCAGCGCTATACCAGTTAAGCACGCCTCCGTTTGAAGTTGCCTGAAGGGTTGCGTTACCCTGTCCGCAGATAGCGCCAGGTGTAGTTGTCAAAATATCCGGCGCATCGCAGAGTGTAGTGAAGGCATACGGCCCACCCCATTCGCTTGTACTTCCGTTTCCGCAATCTGACCGTACCCAGAAATAATATTTTGTTGCAGATGCAAGGTTTGCCAGAGTTTTGGTAACTACACCTGCAGCAGTTGTTCCGCTGATTGGAGTGCCATTATCAGGAGCAGTATTCATATCACTATAATAATACTGATACCCTGAGGCAGGAGCAGATGTGGAGGCAGTCCAGCTTAAGGTAGCTCCTGTTTCACCGATGTTAGACGATGTAAGTGCGCTAGGTGCAAGACACGATGGCGAAACATCTACAAGAATGTCGTCTATATACAGGTTGTACTGGTTAGCAATAGAATAAACATTAAAACCTATATAATAAACACCCGTAGCAGGCGCAACAAAATCAACTGTGTTTGTAACCGCAACGTTAAAGTTAATGGTCGGGTGGTCTGCAAGTATCGTGGTCATAGTTGCAGCCGCTTGTGCTGTTCCCAGTGCCACCTTAAGTTTTTCATTATAGGTATTACTGTTAGAACCGTACTTGTAAGAAAGCCTGTAAGATGTACCACCTACAAGGTTTAAACCACGTGTCATAAACCATGTATTAGCAGCATTTGAAGAGCTATAAAGGTAGGTAAGCGCATTAGTATCAAAACCATAGTTAGCTGGCGCACTGGTACCCCAGTTGTTTCCTGCCCCAACGTTCTGGTTTAAGGTACAATCGGGTAGCGCCGGTGTAGTTACACCATCAAAGTCTTCAACATACGGAACTCCAATAGCATCGCATGGTGTACGGAAAGAAGTCGAGGCCGACCATGAACTGAAAGTTCCGCCGCCGCAGTTACTCCTAACCCATACGTAGTACATAGTGTTAGACTGCAAGCCGCTTATTGGCGAGGTCGTTGTTCCTGCAGCAACACTTCCGCTTGGAGTGGTAGATGCAGTTGGTGCAGTATTGTCGGTACTATAATAGTACTGATACCCGCTCGTTGGGTTACTGGTTGAAGCCGTCCATGAAACTGAACCGGTTGTTGTGCTGCTTCCTACAGAGGTTACCGCTGTCGGGGCAAGGCAGGAAGCAACTGTTCCCACAAATTGTATCCTTGCCAGTGTACTGGTACGGCCGGTTGCAGTAGGAGGAGTTGTAGGGTTCGCATTTACAGTATCACTATAATGGTAAATACCTGTATTGGCTGCTCCTGTGTAAGAACCAAAATATACCTCATTATCAGAATAAGAAGTAGCATTCTCATCCATCGCTACAAGCAGGTTGCTTACACCGTCATAGTTAAACGGTGTGCTGAATGTAAGCTCGATCCAGTTTGCAGCAACCTGGGTTACAGTACCGGTAAAAACCTGTGTAAGGTTAGATACAGGTTCCCAGTCTGTAGTACTTGCAAAGCTGGTTTTTGATGTATGCCCAATGTATACGGTCCAGTTATTCCAGTTGGCAAGTGGCGTAGAGATGTTAGAAATATAATACCTCATTTTTGTTATCGGCCCTGCTACACCGCCAGACGCTGCATATTCAGATGCACTCACAATCTGTTGGGTGTAACTGTAGCCATAATAGGCCCGCATAGGAAGGTAAAAAGAATTGTTTGCTGTGCCCGAGCCGATACCAACGGTACCCGTCTGGCTATGCCCCTGCGTGACCGGGAGCATGGCAAACAATGCCAGAAGGCCTAACATCCGCAAAGATGCAGAGAAAGGCCTGCTAAAACGTTTTGTAATGTTTCTCATAAATATTAGTTTAAAATTCTCTTAAAGTTATAAAAAAATATTTACCCTCCAATAATATGATGCGATATGTGAATATTTATAACAAATTGAC
>JAGKWW010000080.1 GCA_021151665.1 Flavobacteriaceae bacterium | reverse complement strand
AGATATTATATACAACGTTTTCGTTTGGCGTTCTTTATTGCGCATCCTTCAAACAATTAATATTTCTTAAAGAAAACCTTTTCGTGCCTGCGGCATGTTTTGTACCGCATTTTTAACCCTGTTTTCACTTCTTTTCGTTCACAATTTTCATCTCATTTACAAGATGCCCGGCGCCGGCAAATTTGTCAATAATGAACAATACATAACGCATATCCACCATTATATTGCGGCAGATGGAAGGATCGTAATGGATGTCACTCATGGTGCCCTCCCATACGCGGTCAAAGTTGAGCCCGATCAGGTTGCCTTTAGCATCTATTGCCGGGCTTCCGGAGTTGCCGCCGGTAGTATGGTTGGTACCTATAAAGCAAACGGGCATCTTACCCTTTTCGCCATAACGGCCATAGTCTTTCTTATTGTAAAGGTCAATAAGCTTCTGCGGCACATCAAACTCATAATCTCCCGGAATGTATTTTTCCATTACCCCATCCAGATAGGTAACCGGCTCATAATAGGTAGCATCGCGCGGCTCATAGCCTTTTACTTTACCGTAGGTAACACGCAGCGTGCTGTTAGCATCCGGGAAAATACGCGCATCTTTAGGGCTCATCTCCAGTATTCCCTTCATATAGGTGCGCTGCAGGGCCATTATGCGTGTATTGATCTCTTCATATTTAGGCGCGACATTTTTCAGGTAAGCATCAGTAATGGCTTTTACCAGTTGATAACCCCTGTCGGCATTGATGTTCTTGATCGCTGTTGCAGCATCTCCGGCAGCCAGTTCTTTAAAGCCATTATAGCTGGTCAGTTTCGATTGTGCATATACATCGGCAGTAAGTTTAGCGTAGTCGGCATTCTTTAGCTCCGCGGGTAAGAACTGTTGAGGCGCCTTTTTACCATACAAAGCGATAAGCTGTTCAAAGACTTTCTCATCTACATTTTTGTTGAAGTCTTTGTATACCTCTTCCATGCCTTTAACCAGGTTGTCCCGGCGGTCGGTAAACGCCTGTGCACCTTTGCTGTTGTAAGCCTGCTCAAGTTGGTACAGGCGGTAGCCCATTGTGAGCAGCTCGGTATTGCGCAGCACCACTTCGGTAAAATAGTCGCGGCTTAGTGCGTACGGAGCAATCTCGGCATAGTTCTTTTCAAAGTCGGCCAATAGGTTGCCATATTCTGCCTGTTTGTCGGCGGCCTGCACACGCTTCACAAATTCTTTTTCTTCGGCGCGTTTTAGTGCTACAGCGTTGGTTTTCTTCAGTCCCTGGGTTTCGCCGATCCACTTTTTCCAGTAGTTGGCAACGCTTGCATATTTCGCAGCATATTGTATCTTAATCGCAGGGTCTTTACGCATAAAGGCATCCTGAGCTTTCAGGGCGGCATCGCGAACTTCAATCTTTG
The DNA here is from genome assembly GCA_021151665.1 of Flavobacteriaceae bacterium. Taxonomy (GTDB): domain Bacteria; phylum Bacteroidota; class Bacteroidia; order Flavobacteriales; family Flavobacteriaceae; genus Flavobacterium. The sequence continues at coordinate 6,451 of JAGKWW010000080.1, read as the reverse complement.
CCGGGTTAAGCGCGGTAACAATTTGCTCAACAGCTACGGCAGGCAGGTATTCTGTGGTGCGGCCCGGGTAACCGAACACCAGCGTGAAGTCATTTTCTTTTATACCTCCGAGCGACACCGGAAAGAAGTGCTTCGGTACATATGGTACGTTATCTTTAGAATACGCCGCTGGCCTGTTGTTCTTATCGGCGTAAATGCGGAACAAAGAGAAATCACCGGTATGCCTTGGCCATACCCAATTGTCGGTATCCGAACCAAATTTCCCAATGGAGCTTGGTGGGGCACCCACCAGGCGCACATCGCGGAAGGTTTCTGTTACAAAAAGCATGTACTGGTTGCCTTCGTAGAAAGTCCGGATGCGGTTTTCCTGCCATGATTCTTTGGGTAGTGACGCCGTAAGTTTGGTAATGTTTTCCTGTATCTTCTTTTGCTTTTCCTGTTCTGATGCCATCGTACCAACACCTTCAAGAACCCGTGTGGTAACATCTTCTATCTTCACAATAAAGGTCACTTCCAGGTCGGGGTTCGGGAGTTCCTCGGCAAGGCTCATCGCCCAGAAGCCATTGGTCAGGTAATCGTGCTCTACGGTAGAGTGTGACTGTATCTCGCCAAAGCCGCAGTGGTGGTTGGTAAGCAGCAGCCCGCGCGAAGAGATCACCTCGCTGGTGCACCCGCCGTTAAATTGCGGTACGGCATCTTTAAGGCTCGAATGGTTAACATCGTAAATGTCGGCCGCGCTCATTTTCATGCCGAGGCTTTTCATTTCTTTCTCGTTCATCCCTTTAAGGAGGGAAGGTATCCACATGCCGCCCTGCTGCGCCATGGCAGGAAGGGCTACAAACAATACCAGCAATCGTATCAGTTTCATAGAGTGTGTAGGGTTAAAGGTTGCAAGGTACAATTTTTAGCGTAAAAGGCTAAGTTGTATATTCGTCGTAAATAAGCCTGGAATGATACAATCGCTTTTGTCCCACATCCAAAAAAATGCGCCGCTTACTGATGCGCAGGCGCAACTGGTTGCCGATGCCGTCAAACTCATTTCGCTAAAGAAAAAAGAATTTCTGCTTCAGGCCGGAACCCTGTGCCCGGCCAATTATTTTGTGGTAAAAGGCTGCCTGCGCATGTATATCATCAATGATGACGGCGATGAGCAGGTAGTGCAGTTTGCTATAGAGAACTGGTGGCTTACGGATTACTTTAGCCTGAAGGGGCAGAAGCCGGCACAGTTCTCAATCCAGGCCGTTGAAGATACAGAGGTATTGGCACTGGACGTTGCGGTGCAGGAAGCGCTGTTTGAGCAGGTGCCGCCTATGGAGCGCTACTTCCGCAAGGTGCTGGAAAAAGCGTATTCAGCACAACTAATGCGTATCCATTATATCTTTAGCCTTTCGGGCGAGGAGCGGTACCGGCATTTTAGCGCGGTGGTTCCTGAGTTTGTACAGCGGGTGCCACAGTACATGCTGGCATCCTACCTGGGCTTTACGCCCGAATTCCTCAGTAAGATCCGCGCAAAAAAGTAGCCGCTGCGTTTCTTAATCATGATTAAGTTTTTTGTGAGAGGCGGGTGCGAACTTTGCCTCATTAATCACAATAAATTTAGTCATGGAAAAACGTATGAACCTTTTTGAAACAGAACCTGAAGGGTATAAAATGATGCTTGCGCTGGAGAAGTACCTTGCCGGAACTCAACTGACGCCGATACACAAAGAACTTATCAAAATTCGAGCGTCGCAAATAAACGGCTGTGCTTTCTGCCTCGATATGCACACGCGTGATGCGAAGAAGCTGGGCGAGCAGGATAAGCGTATCTTCACGCTGAGCGCGTGGCGCGATACACCCTATTTTACTCCCGAAGAACAGGCTATACTGGCACTAACGGAAGAGGTGACGCTAATTAGTAAGCATGTTTCCGATGCTACTTATAAGAACGCTGTAGATCTGTTGGGTGAAAAGTATGTGGCGCAGGCAATCATGGCGATCATTACGATCAATGGGTGGAACCGTATCGCTATTACCACCGGGATGCAGCCGGCATAATCAAAGCACAAGCTTCATCAGCCCACGGTTGTGCAGGGTGTAGTTTTTAGAAAGGTACAGGCTTTTGGCAGCTTCATTGTGGTTTTCCACTTCCAGGTAGATTATTTTCACGGAATTTTTCTTTGCCTCTGCGGCGATAAAATCGACTGCCTGTTTGCCAAAGCCTTTGCCTCTTACTTCGGAAGCGATGAAAAGCTCATCCAGAAATGCGATCCGGCCCTTGTACTCAAAGCTAAATACAAACGTCAGGATTACGTAGCCTACAGGCTTGTCCTCATACCATATTAGCCAGCCTTTACCCAGGGTTTCGTTTTCGAGGAATTCCATCAGCAGGCCTTTGGCTACAGCGACATCAAAAGGATAATTGTCAATAGCATAAAAATCGGCCATCATCTGTATAACAACGTCGATATCCTTAGCGGCTATTTCTGAAAATTTTGCGTTATTCATGGCTGATGTAGTTCATTATTTTAGCTATGGCGCCGCGGTTATTGCTTACGAAAGATCCTGCTATAGCGCCGGCATTTTTTCGGAAAGATTCGTCATGCACCAGTTTCCCCAACGTGCTTTCCATTTCATCTTGATTGTTTACCACCAGGCACCCGCCAACTTTTGCTAAGGCCACTGCCTCGGGGAATTTCTGGTGGTTTGGCCCGATCACCACCGGCACACCAAAAGCTGCAGGCTCAAGTATATTGTGGAGGCCCGCCGTTCCGAATCCGCCCCCTACGTAAGCCGCATCGGCATAGCTGTAAATCTTGCCCAAAATGCCAATCGTATTCACGATAAAGACGTCATATTGCGAGAGGTCTTTACCTTCCATTTCGGTAAACAATACGGTCTTGCGGGTTATGCTGTTCCGTATGTCGCTGATGTGGCTTTCGCCTATGGTATGCGGGGCAATTATGAATTTAGCGTCAGTTTCACGATTAATGAAATCCGTAAACAGGCTTTCGTCTTTGGGCCATGAGCTGCCAAAAACGAGAGTTGTTTTTCCATTAATAAACTGTTCGATAAAGGGTAGCTTATTATCTCTTTCCAGTATAATGCTTACCCTGTCGTACCGCGTGTCGCCGCTTACTGTCACATTGGTAAAGCCGATCGATCCCAGAAGTTTTTTCGAGCCGTCGTACTGCACAAAGAAATGATCGAATGCCTTAAAGGCTTCCCGGTAAAAGCCGCCATACCATTTAAAGAATGCCTGGTTGGGGCGAAATAACCCGGAGATGAGGTAAGTCTTTATACTTTTTCGTTTCAGCTCATTCAGGTAGTTCGGCCAGAATTCATACTTGATGAAGAACACCATTTCGGGGTGCACCAATGATATAAATTTCCGGGCGTTTGCTTTAGTATCCAGAGGGAGGTAAACCACCACATCGGCGGCTGCCGTATTTTTCCGCACCTCATATCCCGAAGGGGAAAAAAACGTGAGCACGATCTTATGGTGGGGAAATTTCTTGCGTACTTCTTCCATTACCGGAAGGCCCTGTTCATATTCGCCCAGCGAGGCCGCGTGAAACCAGATTGTCTTGTCGGAAGGTCTGATTTGTTTGCTAAGCGTATCAAAGACATCTTTTCTCCCCGTAACAAAAAGCTTCATTTTCGGGCTGAAAAGCGCTACAAGATGTAAGACAGGGAAAGTCAGCGTGGTAAGGAGGTTGTACACAAAAAGCATAATGCGGTTTTGGATGCGCTAAAATACGCATTTTCATTGGTGCGGAGCCATTTAATTAGTAGTTTTGCTAATTGTTAAAATTTAATACATCCGATGAAAAAAATACAGATGGTGGACCTTAAGGGCCAGTATGACAGGATAAAAGATACGGTGAATGCTTCAATTCAGGAAGTGCTTGATACTACTACATATGTAAACGGGCCCGAGGTGCACAAGTTCCAGAAAAACCTGGAAGAATACCTCGGCGTAAAGCACGTTATTCCGTGCGCCAACGGTACCGATGCCCTCCAGATCGCGATGATGGGCCTTAACCTTCAGCCGGGTGATGAGGTAATCACGGCCGACTTTACCTTTGCTGCCACGGTAGAGGTGATTGCACTGCTGCAGCTCACCCCGGTACTGGTAGATGTGGAGCCCGATACATTCAATATCTCTGTTGATGCCATACGTAAAGCCATCACCCCTAAAACCAAAGCCATAGTGCCGGTGCACCTGTATGGGCAGGCCGCCAATATGGAAGCTATCATGCAGATTGCTGCGGAGCACAACCTTTATGTGGTGGAAGATAATGCACAGGCAATCGGCGCCAACTATAAATTCAGCGATGGCACCAAGAAGAAACTGGGCGCTATAGGCCATGTAGCCGCAACCTCTTTCTTCCCATCCAAGAACCTGGGCTGCTACGGCGATGGGGGTGCGATATTTACTAACGATGACGAGCTGGCACACACCCTTCGCGGTATTGTGAATCACGGTATGTATGTGCGCTACCATCACGATGTGGTGGGTGTTAACTCGAGGCTGGACAGCATACAGGCTGCCGTGCTTAATGCTAAGCTGCCACTGTTGAATGAGTACAACCACGCCAGGCAGGAAGCCGCGCGCAAATACAATGAGGCATTTGCCGGCCATGATAAAATTGTAACGCCGTTTGTTACCGGCGACGTCGACAGCCACGTGTACCACCAGTACACCTTAAAGATAGCCGGTGCCGATAGAAACCAGTTGATGCAACACCTGCTGGATAAAGGCATACCGTGCGCTATTTATTACCCTATTCCATTACATAGCCAGAAAGCGTATGCCGATACACGTTACAATGAGGCCGACTTCCCGGTAACCAACAGCCTGGTGCAGCAGGTAATTTCGCTGCCGATGCATACCGAGCTCGATGATGAGCAGATCGCTTACATCACCGATAGCGTGTTGGAGTTTTTAAACCAATAAAACCCAAAAATATGAAAGTGTTAGTAACCGGCGGCCTTGGCTTTATAGGGTCGCACACCGTGGCAGAGCTGCAGGGGGAAGGCTTTGACGTTGTCATTGTAGACGACCTGTCAAATTCATCGCCCGAAGTGTTGGACGGTATTACCGCCATCACCGGCAAGAAGCCGCATTTCGAGAAAATGGACCTGCGTGACAAAGCCAGGGTTCAGCAGCTTTTTGCCGAGCATTCTGATATTGCTGGCGTAATACATTTTGCTGCCTCGAAAGCGGTGGGCGAAAGTGTAGAGAACCCGCTGCTTTATTATGAGAATAATATCAATGCGCTGGTATACCTGCTACAGGAACTTCAGAAAAAAGACGAAGCCTGCTTTATATTCAGCTCTTCGTGCACGGTGTACGGGCAAGCCGAAAAAATGCCGATTACCGAGAATGCACCTATACAGCCCGCGCTTTCGCCTTATGGCAATACCAAGCAGATAGGTGAGGAGATCGTGAGCGATGTGGCCAATGTAACAAACATTCGCGCTATACTATTGCGTTACTTCAATCCGGTTGGTTCTCATCCATCAGGGCATATTGGCGAGCTCCCTATCGGCGTGCCCCAAAACCTGGTGCCTTTTATTACACAAACGGCCATCGGGCTTCGTGAGCAACTGTCGGTATTTGGGGATGATTACCCCACACCGGACGGCACCTGCATTCGCGACTACATCCATGTGGTAGACCTTGCCAAAGCACATGTTACCGCATTAAAGCGCCTTATTGCAAAGAAAAATGCTGATAAAGTAGAGGTGTTTAACCTGGGTACCGGAAAAGGTAATTCTGTGCTTGAGGTAATCACCGCTTTCGAAAAAGTTAGCGGGCAAAAACTCAATTACAAGATAGTAGGGCGCAGGCAGGGTGATATTACCGAAGCCTATGCCGATACCACCAAAGCCAATAATGTACTGGGCTGGAGAGCGGAACTTGATGTGGAAGACGCACTTGCCTCGGCATGGAAATGGGAACAAAAAATCAGGAAACAAGAAGCTGTATAATGGAAAGCCAAAAGCAGAAACGCACATTTTTTCAGAACCTGACCTTAAGGAAGGTGCTTATCGTAACAGCGATTTATCTTGTTGGGATGTTTCTCATCCTGCTTGCTATGACCGACCGGTTCGAGAATCTGAAGTTTGATAAGCAATACTCGTTTCTGTTAGTTATCCTGATAGCCGACACCGTGATCGTAGGGATCATGTGGAAAAAATATCTGGATCGGAAAAAACAAAACCGGGAATAACATCCCGGTTTTTTATTGCTAAAAGCTAAATTTTTCTTTGCAGATATGTTCTGTATGTGTAGTAACAGAGCCGTCTTCGTTCACCGTCTGGTAACTGCGTTGGCTGCATTCTTTGTGGTCATTACTTTTTATAATGAAAAAAGTGGCGGATGCGCCTGCAACTGGCCCGCGCGCTGATGTGCCCGGCCAAACTGCTGCTGCTTGACGAACCGACGTGAAAGATAATTTTGAGA
>JAGKWW010000030.1 GCA_021151665.1 Flavobacteriaceae bacterium | reverse complement strand
ATTAAATAGTAATTTTTTTAGTTATCACAAATTTATCTAAATAGACTACAAAAAAACACTATATCGCTTTTTTTTATTAACAATTAATTTGATACGGAATGACTCAATATATTTGCAGTCAGAACCATCGATTATGAAAAAATTACTTTTGCTATTACTTCTTATAAATTTTAGTGCAAACGCCCAAATCCCGGCACACCGTGAAAATGGCTTTTTGTTTATTGAGAATAAGGGCCAGGTTGCAGACCAGGATGGCACCATCCGGCCCGATGTATTGTACACTGCACATAGTGGCGGCGCAGGGCTTTACTTTACTGCAAATTCTATCTTTTATCAGTTTACCAAGGATAAACAGGAACAAACAAAAAAAGTGAACCACAAGAGGCCGCAAACACGCGAAAAGGGTGATTTTTCTGCTCATCGCTTTACCTTTCAGCTTGTGGGTAGCAACCCACATCCTATAGTCATAAAGGATTCGGTAGCGACTTATACCGAAAATTTCTATATGGCGCATTGCCCGCAGGGTATTCTTGGCGTGAAGAGTTATCGTAAAATCACATATAAGAACGTGTATCCGGGAATCGACTGGGTATTATATTCTAAAGGCCAGTTCTTTGAGTACGACTTTATTGTTCATCCGGGAGCTGATCCTTCAGCGATACGTTTCACAATAACCGGGGCAGATAAAGCGCTACTGCTACCATCGGGACAATTAAAAATAGACACAAGGCTTGGGAGTGTAACCGAACATGCGCCAAAAAGCTTTAGCGACAGTGGTAAAGAAATAGCTACCGAATTCATAACGCTTGAAAATGGCAGCTTCGGCTTTAAGGGCAGCTTTCCTGAAAACGAAAGATTTCGTATTGACCCGGAAGTGGTATGGGCCTCTGTTGCGCCAACCGGAGACGGAATAACAGCGATAAGATCTATGATTGAAGACAACAATTCCAATCTTTATTTTACAGGCGAAACTTTCTGTGCCAGTGGCATTGCCCAAAATGGTTATAATAATAATTATATGGGTTCCACAGATTTATATCTGCGAAAACTAGATTCGGATGGTCAGATATTATGGTCTACCTACTATGGTGGAGCAGGTAGCGAAGTTAATTTTTACCGGTCCCTGAGCACAGATTCTGCCGGAAATATTTATCTAAGCGGGACAGCCGGGAGTACGAATCTTGCTTACGGGGGTTATCAAAACCAGCCCAACGGATACGGAGATACTTTACTGGTTAAATTTTCTGCAACAGGTGTTCGCCTGTGGGCCACTTATTATGGCGGTTCAGCGATTGAAAATTATTGCGTAACCTTAACTGACAACAACGATAACGTATATATCGTCGGACAAACAACCAGTGGCGACCTCCCCTCAGGAGCATCGGTCTTTCGTGGCGACCAGGACTGTTTTGTCGTTAAGTTTAATGCCCAGGGAAACAGGTTGTGGTCCCGATATTTTGGAGGCCCCGGTTACGAATGGTTCAGGGATGCGGTACTGGACAACGCGGGAAACCTGATCATTTGCGGCCTTACTTCAAGCACAACATATATTGATTCTGCGCAGCCTACTGTTCCTGCAGATATTGACTATGTAGGTTTTCTGGCCAAATTCGATAGTAACGGGGGAGTATTGTGGAGTAAATATTTATCCGACTGGCCATTTACAATGGCTTGCGACAGTAACAACAACATTTATTACTGCAATGTTTTATTTAGTGAAGATCTGCTCGATATTAAGAAATTTGATGCAAATGGAAACCAGGTCTATTTTGAAGATACAATTTTTCCCCAAAATTTTCATAGCCTGGCAGTAGCTAACGATCATGTCTACTTGTATGCACAAAGTTTTTCTTCAAATACAAATATTTCTGCGGTTGGGCCGACCTATGTTGCTCCGGGCGTACCTCCTGTCTATCCGTACACACTTTATAAACTTTCGCTTTCGGGAGAGCATCGCTGGAAATGGACAACCTATACGGGAAATATCACATTTTGTACTGGGGCGGGCGGTAACATTTATCTTAGCACTTTGTCCTATTCGAATGAAATTTCCCGAATTGGAATTATAAAAGTGCATGATCCAAATTGCAACTCTCCCTTACCTTCCGTTTTTTCGCAGTCATTTTGTACAGGTACAACTGCGGCGGCGCTCTCTGCCAACGGAACTAACCTGAAATGGTATGACAGCAACAATAACCTGATAACGCCTGAAACCGTATTGAGTCAGGATAATTATTATGTTTCTCAAACTGTTAATGGCTGTGAAAGCGAGAAAAAGGACATGTTCGTCACAATATATCCTGTAACTCCCCTACCGGTAGCGCAGGCCCAGTCTTTTTGCGGAACCAAAAAAATAAGCAACATCGTTATTTCCGGAAGCAATATAAAATGGTATGGCAATGCACAGATGGGCTATCTCCTGAGTGCCGACACAATCCTGACAACCGGAACTTACTACGCCACACAGACCTTAAATGGGTGTGAAAGCCTTCCTCTGGCTGTTGAAATTACGGTAACTACAACACCGCCACCTTCGGTTCCGCCCTTCTACTCGTGCACTCCTGCTACCTTTGGAGACATACCGGTTACAATATCAAATCTTCAATATTATACAACACTTGTGGGCGGAACACCCCTGCCTCTTACTACACCGATTGACAATAACGGGGTTTACTACGTAACTCAAACAATCAATGGATGCGAGAGCGCGCGCACCTCGTGCACAGTTAAGGCTTACAATCTGCAGCCGCCCACGGGTCAGTCTTCGCAAGTACTCTGCCAATATAAGACCCTAAACGACGTCCTGCTATATTCACAGTATAACCGTAGGTTTTACAATACTCCAACAGGAGGAACTCCGCTGCCGGGAACAACGGTGCTTTTTGCAAGCGGCACTTATTATGTATCTCAGGCAACCGGCAGCCCTGCAAACTGTGAAAGCTCCCGCATCCCGGTTACGATTACTGTGCAGCCACTTCCTGCAGCCCCGACCGCCCCTGCAGCCCAAACCGTTTGTGAGGGCGCTAACATAACAGATCTTGTTGCAGAAGGCACTAATTTAACCTGGTACCGGGACAACTACCAAATTTCAATCTATGAACAACTTTACACAGGAGTGTATCAGGTCAGGCAAAATGTTAACGGATGTCCCGGCGGATTTCGAAACGTGCAGGTAACCGTTACCACTACAGCAATTCCTACGGTACCCGGAGGCACTTACTCTGCCTGCCCGGGTGCTACAGTAGCGGCGCTGCCCGCCACCGGTAGCAATCTGAAATGGTATTCTTCGGCAACAGCAACAACTGCATTAGCTTCTACCGACCTGTTGGCTACCGGCACGTATTATGTGTCGCAAACGCTAAACGGGTGCGAGAGCCAGCGGGTTCCAAAAATGGTTAATGTTACAAATGTGGCGTTGCCTCAGGCCCCTGCAACGCAAACTTTTTGTGCGGGAGCCACGATTGCAAACCTTTCGGCTACCGGCCAGAATAAAAAATGGTATACGGCAACCTCGGGCGGAACAGCATTAGCAGGGGGTACATTATTGCAATCTGGTACTTACTACGTTTCACAAACACCCGGAAGTTGCGAGAGCTTCAGGGTTCCTGTGGCAGTTACCGTCAATACCGTAGACCCGCCAACCGGGCAGTCAATACAAATAGTTGAGACCATGCCTGATGAGCAACCAACCATAGCTTCATTGCAGGCAAGTGGCCAACAGGTTACCTGGTATGCTTCGGCCGCAAATGCATTGTCGGGAACTAATCCCCTTCCCCTTACAACGATCATAATATCCGGTAGTACCTATTACGCCATGCAAACTAACGGCAACTGCAGGAGCGCTTCGCCACTGGCGGTTATGGTGACGATTGTATTGAGCAGAAATGATGTTAGTACAATAGAATTTTATTACTATCCTAACCCTGTTACAGAAAAACTTACGTTATGGGCACGAAGGATTATAGCCCGCGTTACCGTTTACAATATGCTCGGGCAAGAGGTACTTCAGATAACACCCGAAGCAACAGAAACCTCTTTAAATTTTTCGGGTCTTGCCGATGGCGTTTATATTATAGATGCCGCTTCGGAAAATATGGTAAAGCGGTTTAGGATTATTAAGCAGTAAGCTTAGCTATATCGTCTTTCAGGTTCTATAACAGTTCTTTCTGCTCCACTAAGCGGGACAACTCTCAATTTTAAAGAGTTGTCTCGCTTTTTATTTTAGCAGACCTTTGTATTTAACGTTATTAAGGAGCTAACCCAATGCAAAACCCGACGCCTCGTTGGTGCTGAAGATATAACCGAATATTTATAATGTAAGCAAGAAAGATCGGCTACCGCGGAAACATTCGGTTAGTTATGGAAAGCGATGGTATTAAAATCATCGGCTACAAATGTAAATCGGGACCGGACGATACGAGGCCAATAATATATGTGAGGCTATTATTCTCTTGGTATGGGATCAATACACTTATAAACCCTGTCCACTCCCAGAGTCTTGTATTAACCTGAAATAAAAAAACATATTTACCCCCGTCAGGTTCGCATACCTACTGTTCGATGTATCCGTTAAATTCAATAAATTTCAATTTAAGCGTAAGATACCTTACAATATACTTTGCCTTTAACACATTATATTCAATAGTAAGCAACTGGTTTTTTGATGCAGTAAAGACTACCGCACTGGTAAGCCCGTTTGCGAATTTAGCCTGTGCCGTAATAAACGACTTTTCTGCCTGCTGCCTTGCCGCCTCCAGCTTTGTAACCATCTCGGCGCCCTGCTTACTCTTTGCCATTTCTGTTTCTATCAGCTGCTGTACACGCAGCCTTTCCTGTGCAGCCTGTACTTCCTTTTTACGGAATTCGATTTTAGCCACCTGCACGTCCCTGTGGTTGCGCAACCCGTTGAATATAGGCACGCTTAGCTGTACACCTATATAGTGGTTCTTATTATCGTTAAACTGTGTCCAGAACGGTGCTACGGTCTGGCTTCCGAGACCATTAACCGGCAGGTAATAAAATGAAGAATAACTATAATACGCTCCAAGCACGGGCAGGTACTTGTTCCTCCGCATTTTCATTTCCTTTTGGGCAATACTCTCTGCCAGCTCTGCCGATTGTATTGCAGGATAATTTTTCAGGGCATTCTCATAGATAACATCGCTAATTTCGTCTGGTTCGGCATAAACTGCAGTATCCAAAACCAAGACATCCGGAGAAATTCCCTGCACATTCATTAGCTGCAACAATTTCAGCTTCTGGTTATATAGGTTGTGGCGTGTTTCTGTCAGGTTGTTCTCTTCAAGGGCGTAGCTTACCTGCATATCATACAGGTCGCTTTTAGGCCTGCTCCCCAGGCCAACCTCCGCCTCCACTCTCTTCAGATTGAATACGGCATTCTCAAACTGTTTTTGCAGTATGCGGAGCAGCTCCTGAGAATACAGTGCATTAAAGTAATTCTCCATAATGACTAGCGAATATTCCGCAGCTGCAGCGTCCTTGTCGGCCTTGGCCTTCAGTACCGCCAGCTTATTCCGCCGTGCCTGCGTAAAAATGTTCAGGTCCAGCAGCGGGAGCGAGGCGTTAAGCGAAAAATTATCGGTTTGTATATTCGAGCTTACCCTAGTGTTAGTAGCGGGATCTATGGTAGAGCCGATGCTGTAATTATGGCTGGCTGTAAAATCTGCTTTTGGCAAAAAATCCATTGCCGGGCTTCGGTAAGCGGCTTCGACGCTAAGTATGTCAAGTTCGCGCAGCTGAAAATCGAGGCTGTTTTTTTTACCGGCATCAAGGCACTGCTGGAGAGTCCATACTTCCTGAGCCATAGCAGGCACTATTGCCAGTAAGACAAAGTTTATTAGTAGAAAAATCTTCATGGGTTTACTCGTATTTCAGGTATTTCAAAACTTCAGTTTTGGTTGCGGCATACGTTTTACAAAGCACTACTATCAAAGTAAGCAGCATAAGTGCAACGAAACTTAACACAAAAGGCAACCATGACAGTTCGATCCTGTAGGCGAAATTGTCTAGCCACAAGCTTAGTAACGACCAGGCCGGAACTACCGCTACAGCAAAACCTGTTATTCCCAGAAAGATATATTGTATTGTGAGCTGTATCAGTAATGTACCGGTTTCAGCGCCGAGTGTCTTTCGTATCGCGATCTCTTTCATCCGCCGCTGAATGTTGAACGAGGCCAAAGCGAAAAGGCCAAAGAGCGCGATCACGATCACAACAATATTGAGCAGGGTAAACAAATTGCGCTGTTGCACATAGCTTTTATAGGTATTCTCAAATTCTTTGTTGATAAAATAATAATTAAAAGGATAGTCAGGGTCTACCTCTTCCCGCCATAGCTTTTCTATAGCTGCCAGAGCCTCTTCCCTTTTCTCCGGATCCAGCTTCACATAGATGTGATGGGCGTTTTGCAGCATCCAGTCTACTGTTTTATAGTGGTACAGAATTACCGGCATGATTTTCTGGTGAGGGCCGTTGATATGAAAATCCTCTGTAATACCTACAATCCTGAGCTGCCTGCCTTCCTCCCAGTCGAGGGTGGCGCCGACCGGGTTCTTGATACCCAAAAATTTTACGGCCGATTCATTAAGCAGTACCGAACTTATCGTATCTTCTGCAAAGCGCGCCGACAGCGGCCGCCCTTCTTTTATTTTAATCTGAAGCATTTCGGTCAGGCCAAAATCACCTACCATGTTTTGCATAGAGTAGAACCTGCCATTGTATCCGTAACCGGTAAAGAAATTGCTACCCTCTCCTACCCCGGCTGTATTGGCTGCTACAGCCTCTACGCCGTTTAAAGCCCGAACCTGTTCTTTGATGTGTTCGTATTTACCGGCAATTATCTTCTTGAAGCCGGGAACCTTAAAATCATAAGGATTTCGATAATAAACGGATACTACCTGGTCTGCGCGAAATCCGGGGTCCTTGGTAACCAGATGGTTTACCTGGCTGTACACTACATATGATCCTATTATGAAAAACGAAGCGATTGCAAACTGCACGGCCAGCATAGTGTTTCGCAGCAAAACACCCTTCCGGCTGCTGCCGATGGTTCCGCGTAATACCTGCACTTCTTTATAAGCAGATACATACAGCGCAGGAAAAAAACCAGCCGTCAGTACCACGACAACAAAAATTACCGCCAACTGTACAAAAAAACTGCTGTTGCTTAACGTGAGGTCTTTCCGTAAAAATTCATTGTAATACGGCAGGGAAACTTCTACAACTACGAGCGCAAGAAGCATCGCGAAAAAGCATGCCACCATCGATTCAAACACAAACTGCGCTACCACATCGCGCCGGGAAGCGCCCAGTACTTTTCGAACCCCTACCTCTTTTGCCCTTTTTATCGCGTTGGCGGTAGCAAGGTTGACATAGTTTACCACAGACATAATTAATATCAATACCGACAACCCCATCATAATAAGCAGCAGTTGGTAATTGCCCTTACCTTCGGGAACATCGCCCGCAAGTGTGTGCAGCCTGATGTCTTTCAGCTGCTCAAGGTGCACCCTGGTAGTGCCCGAGCGTTTTACATAATCTTCCAGCGACAGCCCGGCAGATTGCGCCTGTTTTTTGGTATCATTCTCGAGGTAAAGAGCTTCTATCTTTCGTTCTACCTTCTGAGCATCCTCAGGATTCCTGAGATTAAGGAACAGCGCAAACCTGAAATTTCCCCAGTTTGCCGCATTTTCCCGCAACTTTGCATCGATAGTACTCAGCACCATGTCTGGCATATAAGAAGATTTGCCTTCTAATTTATACACCCCTCCTATCGAATAAGGCTTTTCATTGTAAGTTACCATACGCCCCATAACAGCTGTCGAGCCAAAAAGCTCTGTTGCCAGCTTTTCACTTATAGCGATTGACGAAGGCGTTAAAGCAGTTTTGCCATTGCCTTTTATGAAACGAAACGGAAAGAAGTCGAAAAACGTTGCCTGTGCGTCTACCACTTTCTCTGCCATGACTTTTTTGCCGCCAGCCTGTAGTATATTGCTATCGTACCAGCCTGACATATAGCAATAGCTTTTAACCTCCTGTAATGTGGGTAGTACGGTAACTAAAGCATCAGAGCTGGAACCCCAGACTTTGTCTTCCCCCAGGTCTGAAACGGTAAAGAAGATAGTCGACTTGCCTGGATTGGCGGCATTATAACTCTGCTCATCGTTCCAGTACAGCATCCCGAAAATAAGCCCCGCAATGCCAATACTCAGACCGAACACGTTGAGGAATGTGAAGAGCTTATTTTCCCGGATGTGGTACAGGTATATCTTTAACCAGTTCTTTATCATCGCTATTCGTATTTAAGGTAGGTAAGCACATCAAGCCTGGTGGCTGCATAAGCGCGCGACAGCACGACAATGAGTGTAAGCATTAGCAATGCAACAAAGCCAACAGCGAACGGTATTACTGACATATCGATGCGGTAAGCAAAATTATCGAGCCATTTATCCAGAAGCAGCCAGGCGGGAACAAAGGACAGGACAAAGCCGGCTACACAGAGTACAATGTATTGTACCGACAGCTCTTTAAGAAGTGTGTTGGTTTCGGCGCCCAGCGTTTTGCGTATTGCGATATCTTTCATTTTACGCTGAATGCTGTAGGAAGCAAGTGCGAACAATCCAAAGAGGGCAATTAGGATTACCACAATATTCAGCAGCGAGAACAGATTGCGCTGTTTCACATACTGTTCATAGCTTTTTTGGTAATTCTTATTTACGAAGGCATACGTAAACGGATATTCCGTATCGACTTTAGATGTCCAGAATTTTTCGATCTCGCCAATAGCATGGTCCATTTCGTCGGCAGAAATTTTCACATATACCTTGTCAAGATTATAGGTCATCCAGTCGATCGTCTTAAAATGGAAGAACGACATGGGCGGTATCTCGGCATGCGGGCCATACAAGTGGAAATCCTTTACCACACCCACCACCTTAAGCTTGCTGCCGTTCCAGTCGATCTCTTTTCCAACCGGGTCGGGTTCTTTCATCAGTTTGGCGGCTGTTTCATTTACCAGCATACTGTTGATAGTATCAGAGGCGAGTTTTTCTGATAGCTGCCTACCCTCCGCCATTTTTACTTTTATCATGTCGAGCATCTCAAAATCGAGCGCGATGTTCTGCGCCTGCACATTTTGGCCCCTGTATGTAAAACCGGAAGATGAACCCGCCCCGCCGGCAAGCGAAAAGGCCGCCCCCGATACGGCTTCGACTCCTTTTATTTTATGAAGCTCCTGCTTTACAGTCTCGTACTGCCGATACATTACAGAAGCGCTGTCATTATAAGTGTTCCGGTAAAATATCTCTATTACCTGGTCGCCATTCAGCCCAAGGTCTTTATGACTGATGTAGCTTACCTGCTGATAAACAATATACGAACCGGTAATAAAGAAAGAGGCGATGGCAAACTGCAGCACGAGCATACCGTTACGAAGCCACACACCACTTTTGCTGCGGCCGAAGTTGCCCTTGAGTACCTTGAGCGTTTCAAAATTGGCCACATACATGGCAGGAAAAATACCGGCAACAATAACCATAACCAAAAATATCACAATAAGCTGGAGGCAGAAAAGGCTGCCGGTTAATTCGAGCGACTTGCCCATAAACTCGTTGTAATATGGCAATGCAAGCTCTACAATTACTAAGGAAAGAATAAGTGCTACAAAAGTTGTAAGTACGGTTTCAAAAATAAACTGCCAAACAATGTTACGCCTGGAGGCGCCCATTATCTTACGGATACCTACCTCTTTGGCACGCTTTATTGCATTGGCAGTAGCAAGGTTGATATAATTTACAATCGACAGGATTAGTATCAGCACCGAAAGTCCTGCCATTATAAGAAGGAACTGGTAATTGCCCTTTCCTTCCGGCATACCGTCAACCACAGAGTGCAGCCTTATCATAGAAAGCGGTTCGAGCAGTACGGTAACCGAACCCTCCTTCTTCACATAGTCTTCCAGCGAAAGGCCTTCATTTTTAGCATAAGGTTTGGTGCGGTACTCCAGAAAGATTTTATCGATCTTATCTTTAACCGCAGGTGCCTGGCCCGGATCTTTCAGCTTGAGCATCAGCCCGAAATTGAAGTTGCCCCACTCGTTCTCATTATTCTTAAGCCTGGTTTCTTCCATTAATGCGGTTACCGCCTGGGGCTTCAGCGACGATTGGCCCGGAATGCGGTACACTCCGCGGACAACCATTTTCCGGCCGGAATAAGTAACCTCCTTGCCAACAGGATCTTCATTACCAAACATATTTTTCGCCACGGTTTCCTCCAGCGCAATGCTGCGGCTATCGGCGAGCGCGTTTGCAGCGCTTCCTTTTGTAAATTCGAAAGGGAAAAAGGCAAAGAAATTACCTTGTGTATCAAGGATATTGATTTGTTGCTTTTTTTGCCCATAGTGCAGCAGCTCATAAAAGTACCAGTTGTTGAAATAGCAGAACTGCTCGATCTCCGGGACATCTTTCATATACTTAGCCAGCGGATAGACGTTATGCGGCCATATTTTGCCTCCGCCAAGATCTGTCGCCACGGTAAATACGTGTTCTTTTTCAGGGTTCCACTGATTATAGCTATGCTCTTCGTTCCAGTAGAGTATGCTAAACACCAACCCTGCCACGCCTATACCCAGCCCCAGGATATTGAGGCAGGTGAAGAGCAGGTTGTGCTTTGTGTTGTATAAAAATATCTTCAGCCAGTTTTGTAACATGGTTGATCAGTTTAAGATGATTGATTTTGATTGATTGATGACTGAAACTCCGTGGTACTAATTTGTAACAAGCACATCTACATTCCTGCTGTTCTGGCGCTCACTCATGATCATGCCGTCTTTCATGATGATGGTGCGCTGCGAGAATGAGGCGTCATAATCAGAATGCGTTACCATCAGGATGGTAGCGCCGTTCGAATGAAGGTCCGTTAGCAACTCCATTACCTCATTGCCATTTTTGCTGTCCAGGTTTCCGGTAGGCTCATCAGCAAGGATAATCTTTGGCTCCGTTACCAGCGCCCTGGCCACTGCCGAACGCTGCTGCTGCCCACCCGAAAGCTGCTGAGGGTAATGCTTCAGCCGGTGCGAAATGGCAAGGCGCTCAGCAATCGCTTCTA
Organism: Flavobacteriaceae bacterium; assembly: GCA_021151665.1. Classification (GTDB taxonomy): domain Bacteria; phylum Bacteroidota; class Bacteroidia; order Flavobacteriales; family Flavobacteriaceae; genus Flavobacterium. The sequence continues at coordinate 23,682 of JAGKWW010000030.1, read as the reverse complement.
CCTTTTTCCTGCGCTCGCCTGCCGGGACTTTATTGTAAATGAGCGGTAGCTCGATATTATCGTAAACAGAAAGCTCATCGATAAGATTGAAATTCTGGAACACAAAACCGATGTTCTCTTTTCGCACCTTAGACCTTTCACCTTCTTTCAGGCCCACCATTTCCTGCCCTGCCAGCTTGTAGCTGCCGTCGCTCGCACTGTCCAGCAGCCCTACGATATTTAGAAGGGTCGACTTGCCGCAGCCCGAAGCGCCCATTACCGTTACAAATTCGCCTTGTATTATCTCGAGGGATACTGCATTAAGCGCCCTGGTTTCTACTTCCTCGGTGCGGAATACTTTTGAAAGGTTTTCTATCTTTATCATGATCTTGTTGTTTATCGTGTTACTTAGTTCTTTTATTTTCAAATACGTCTTCGGCATACTGCACCCATTCCTGTTGCGGTATTTCGCTATCCAGGTAATAATCGGGCTGTATGCCCTTATCATCTATGGCCATTTCGGGAATACGCAGCGACTTCGAAAGGCAGTACCGCAATACTACGCCGCATGGCGAAGTTACAGAATGCATGTTCGATATATCAAGTATTCCGGCCGTTGTTGTGCCGAATAGCTTGGTCTTAACGCTTTGCTTTGCGGCAAGCAAAAACTGTTCGCTTGTGCTGGCATTGCCATCATTGATTAATATCGCGACATTTTTGGGAAAGATATGCACCGTGTCAAGCTTCTGTACATATACCCTGGTGTCATCCCATCCGACAAATTTACCGGGATTATCGGTCAGCCGTTTGAGCATACCTTTTACCTCGGCAGTTTCCTCAGGCGAAATGCCCTGCTCAGAAAGATAATCCTCCGTACGCTTGTTATTTAGCGGAGTGGACAGGAACTGTACATTCACAACCCGTATCGGGTTCGTATACAGGTACGGGATGATCTCAGCATAACTTCCGTCTGAACCTCCCCCATTATACCGGATGTCGATCACAAGGTTGGGCGTTCGCAACAATTGTTCGCGATTAGCGGTAATTACGCTATCTATGGCGTGCTTGAAATTGCCATTGAATGACGGGATGCGAAGTACCATTGTTTTATCCGAGTAACGCTGCATCAACGGGCCATTGGCATTTACCAGTTCAAGATAGCTTTTTACCTGTGGCGTATCCTGCTTTTTCGGGTTTACCCTGGTCAAAGTGAAGCCGCCAAGGGAAAGAGTGTTATTCCCTATCTGCTTTACCTCAGCCAAAGGATATTCGGCATAGTTGCGCAGGTAGTACATTCCGCTAAGCGTATTGCCGTCTGCCTTTAGCCGAAGCTTCACCTGTCCTTTTTGCCAGACAGTACTGCCGCCGTCTATTATAAAGCCTAGATATCCATTACCCTCTTTTACAATCCCGATTGTATAAGGTTCCGTCCGCCATATTCCTTCAGGGCCATCCTGCTTCAACCCTGCAAAATACTTTGTCAGCTGCTTTTCACTGGCTTTGTATTTCTCCCAGTCCGGGCGTGCAGCGGCCGCAGCTTGTGCCGACGCCTGCTGTTGGCTATTGTCGCGCACCTCATCAATATCGATATGCCCTTTCCTGAAAAATTTCAGCCACTCATAAAGGGTCGTCAGGCAGGCATCCTTATCTGAGATTGTTTTTACCTTTTCAGCAAAGATGGCATTGTGCTTTTGATATTCGGCTTCGCCTTTACGATCTACCGCAAAACGAAAGCCTGCATCATTTTCTTCAAAGGTTTTCTTTACCCAGTTATAGTTATCGGTACAGCTGCACCCCTGTGCCCGCGAAACAAACGGGAAGAGGATAAGCAGAAGGAATATTGAATTTTTCATTTTTTCAGATTGGTAATTTGATGATTGATTTGATTGATGATTGAACTCCTCTATAGGGCTTTCCAGTTAACATTGTAGGCGCCCGATGTGTTGTTTCCTGTAAAATTGATCTTGTATACAACTCCCGCCAGTAACTTTACTTTTGTGGTGCCACTTGCAGACGCCTTGAAAGTTTTATCGAAAAGCGGTTCGCCGCCGTCTGTAGCAATTTCCATAGTAAGCTCGCCGCTGTCTGCGTTAATGCTGTAACTTATTTCCGCTTCGGTATCACGGTCGGCCATGAGCGTTACGTAAGTAAGCCCGCTGTACGACTTGTACGATGCGGCGGTCGAGCTTTCGGTATTTGCGTTTCGCCATTTTTTGTCTTTTACGGGCTGTGCAAAGTGGGTGCCGCTTGCATGTAGAATATTACTTTCCTGCGCGTTACAGTTAAACCATGATATCAGGCCTAATACGATAAATGTGATGATCTTGTACATAGTATTAATCTTCTAAGTTTAAAATTTCGGTGTCTTTATAATCTGCGTATGATGAGGTTACAACCCTGTCGCCTTCTTTGAGCCCGCCAAGCACCTCATGGTACACCGGATTTTCACGGCCCAGTTTTATCTCCCGGCGTTCTGCTTTATTTCTGTTTACCACAAAAATCCATTTGCCTGCGGTTTCTTCATTAAACCTGCCTCTGGCAAGCACCAGCGTTTTTTCTTTCTGCGAAAGCATAAGCCTTACACTAAAGCTAAGTCCCTGCTGAAGATTTAGCTCGTTACCCCGGGCAAAATTCAGCTCTACGGTAAAGCGCCCCCCACGTATCTCGGGTATAACCTTTGTTACCACCACGTCTACCATTTTACCCTTAAAATCCACTTGGCCTTTTTGCTGTTCGGATACTCTCGGCAGGTAAAATTCGTCAACTTCGGCTACCAGCTTGTAGCCTTTCATCACGTCTATCTTCCCGATGCTCTCTCCCGCACGGTAATTCTTGCCGAGTACGGGTTCAAAAGAGGTAAGCCTGCCGGTAAGGGGCGCTGTGACGAGGAAATTCTTTTTGTTGCTGCGAAGTATATCAAGGCTTTTATACATAATAGCCTGCGATTGCGATATCTGCGCGATCTGTATCTGGTTGGCCTGCTTTTCTTTCTGGATGCTTTGCTGGATAATGTTTTTCCTCTCTTTCTGGAACCGGAAGTTCTCCTGTGTCTTTTCCCACTCGTTCTTTGACAGGATTTCCTGCGCATACAGCTTCTGGTTCAGGTCGTAAAGCGTTTTAGCATCCTGGTAATCGTGGTCTATTGCCACCAGGTCTTTCGCCATATTAAGTTCCTGGTTGCGAAGGTCGAGCTTGGCTTTATTCAGGTTATTGATCTGTTCGATGATAGAGGTCTCCTGGGTAACATAGCTCAATTCAGTGTTCGGGTTATAAAGCCGTGCCAGCGGTTGCCCTTTTTCTACATGGTCGCCGTTGCCTACAAATATTTCCTGTATAGACCCGCCTTCGATTACATTTAGCAGCATAGCGTTCAACGGCTCTGCCTTCGCCTGAAAAACAATGAAGTCTTCAAAGTAAGCGCGCTCTACTGTTTTGATGGCTATTTCACTTTTCTTTACCGTCAGGCTTTTCTTTTTTGTGGCTGCGGAGTAGCCAAAATAACAGAGCACCAAAAAAACAGGCACTGCCAGCAGCAGGTATTTATTTTTTTTACTTTTACGATTAATGCTAGTGTCCATTGTATTGATTTGCTTAAAGTAGATACAATTTTGTGCCATGCATTTAAAAATTATAACGTACTTATAACCAGTTATTTTTAAAATTACAAAAAACTACAAGTGTCCGGTTTCGGACAGTAGTTGTCCGAAATTGCACACTCTATGAAAAAGATACAAGCTGCTGTACTGGTGATAGACGACAAAGAGGACATCCTTTTTGCCGCACGCATGGTCCTGAAAAAGCATTTTGAGCATATCCATACCCTATCCGACCCAAAAAAAGCGCTTGGCCTGCTATCTGAAAATACCATTGATGTAGTGCTCCTTGATATGAATTACCGCATTGGGTTCGAAGACGGGCGCGAGGGGATTTATATGCTTCGCGAAATAAAAACCTTTTCTCCGCAAACCATAGTGATTTTGATGACCGCCTTCGGAAAGGTAGAGACTGCGGTAGAAGGGCTCAAGCTTGGTGCGTCAGACTACATTCTGAAGCCCTGGGATAATGAGAAGCTCGTTGCTACCGTAAAACAGGCCGTTAGCGATAGCCGCCGCGACCGCAAAAAGGAAGAGTCAAAACCGAAAGACACATATTTTATTGGCAGCTCCCCCGCAATCCAGCGTGCTTATTCTCTGGCCGACAAAGTAGCCCGTACCGATGCCAATGTACTGATACTTGGTGAGAATGGTACCGGTAAATACGTTATGGCACAGCACATTCACAAGCAATCGGCACGTGCGGCGCAGCCTTTTGTGCACGTAGACCTTGGTTCGCTTAATGCGAATATCTTTGAAAGTGAACTGTTTGGCTATGCGCGCGGTGCGTTTACCGACGCCAAAGCCGACACGCCCGGCCGGTTTGAGCTTGCGGATAAAGGCACTATTTTTCTGGATGAAATTGGCAATGTACCGCTACACCTGCAATCGAAGCTGCTCCAGATAATACAAAATAAACAGGTAACCCGACTCGGCGAGGCAAAGGCCCGCCCTGTAAATGTACGCATCATCACTGCAACCAACGCCAATCTTAAAACCCTTGTCGCCGAAAAGGAATTTCGTGAAGACCTCTACTACCGTATCAACACTATGGAAATAGTACTGCCTCCACTACGGGAGCGACGTGAGGATCTTGAGGCGCTTGCCGGATTTTTTCTCAACGCTATGTCCGAAAAGTACGGCCGGGAGCAGCTGGCATTCGCCGAAGAAGCGCTTGCGAAAATCGAACGTCATGCCTGGTACGGCAATGTGCGCGAAATGGAAAACAGGATAGAACGCGCCGTTATCTTATCGGACACGGGAATGATTACCGCTGCCGACCTCGACCTGACAGAAATTGAAGAAGCGGTTGGCACCCATGATACCCAGCTTTCTGATATGGAGAAATCGGCAATTGAGCGGGCGCTGCAAAAGCACGGAAACAACATCAGTAAAACTGCCGAAGAGCTTGGGTTGTCGCGCGCAGCGCTGTACCGGAGGATGGAAAAATACGAAATGAACAAAGGCAAATGAGGTCACCAAAAATTTTCAGGCTTTTCTTCCTGAGGCTGTTATTGATTATGGCAGCGGCGGGAACCGGTATCTACTCACTTGCTTTCGGGCTTCCGTACACTGCGTTTTTTTGCCTTGTAGTTACCCTGCTGCTTATAGCAGAACTGTATGCATTCGTCAAAAACACCTACCTGTTTTACGATAAGGTACTTACCGCTATACTCAATAATGATTTTTCGGCAGATTTTTCGAAGCATAACAATACAGACAATTACAAGAACCTGTTCCGACTGTACCATACCCTGAAAGACCGCAGGCACGAACAAGCTACAAAAGACCTTGTGTACCGTTCTATCCTCGACACTATTGAAACAGGAATTATTATACTCGAAAAATCAGAAAATGATTGGAATATCTTCCTGATGAACGAATATTTTTCTACTCATTTCAATATCCCGAAGGTTTCGAAATGGCGCTACCTGGATAATCAGCTGCCTGCACTATGCAGGGTCGTAGAAGAAAGGGATTTCAACGATTTCCGTACTTCGGTTCAGATAAGCATTGGCGGCGGCGAAAGCCACACCTATATGCTGCAAACCTCGCGCAGTACCACTTTCGGGAAGGACTACTATATCATCATGCTCGATTCAATACAGTCGGTTGTGGCGAGAAAGGAAAAGGATGCATGGATCAACCTGATGAAGGTCATTTCACACGAGTTAATGAACTCTATTACCCCCATCCGTTCGCTTACCCAAAACATGAACGAACTGGTGGCTCAGGAAACACTTACAAAAGAAGACATGGAAGATATACGCGGAAGTATTGCCACGATGATACATCGCAGCGACCATCTTCAGAATTTTATTGAGAGCTACCGCAGGCTGGCCATGCTTCCCACGCCGGATAAGAAGAGGGTTTCGGTTGAAAAAATACTGGAGGACGCCCTTGCGGTAATGGCTCCCATATTTAAAACTAAAAACGTGATTGTGTCTACTGAATTTACCCAGAACCGCTACATAATGGCGGATGCCGGGCAGCTGGAACAGGCACTCATCAATCTTTTTACCAACTGCCTCTATGCTATGGAAAACGGCGCCATTAAAAAAATCTTGGTTACCACAGCAATTAAGAATGAACGCACGTTTATTACCATAGAAGATACGGGCCAGGGCATAGCAAAGGAAATTGAAGACAAAATATTCCTTCCCTTTTTTACCACACGTGCAGAAGGCGCAGGCATAGGGCTTACCTTGTCTAAAAACATCGTCGAGGCGCACGGGGGCTACTTAAGCTTTAAAAATGGTGTTGGTGGCGCTACCTTCATTATCAGCCTGATCTAAAGCATTTTTATCAGCGACCGTTAGTATTGCCCGCGGCAAATGCCCGGCTTTGGATATAAAGCCGGGACAACCTGCCAATACGGACAAAGGGTTACACATCAATGGCATGTTACTTTGAATTAATGCTCGTGGCCGCCGCCTCCGGAGGTTTTAACCAGGTGGCTCTGGATGTAATATGCCCCTCTTATAGCGATTTTAGCATTTTCGGGCATTTCGTGCAATGGGGTAACCTGGGTAAATCCGAGTTGCGATGTACCGGTTTTTACCTCAATACGTTCAAAATGGTATACAGGCCCTTTTTGGGTGTGCCCATCATCATCAAGCTCTTCGTCATGTTCATCATGGCCCGCCTCATGATGGCCTTCTTCCTCAAGGACGAAAATATACTCTCTCCCCTCAGCGCGCACAATGGCATCTGAAGGAAGTGCACTTACCGGATGTGCGCCCACATCTATAAGGGCATTTACATACATGCCGGGAATAAGTGCAGCGCCGGGATTCAGCATGTCTGCATGCACTGCAACAGACTTCGATTCATTCTGAAAGGACTGGCTAACATTAAAGATCTTACCCTTAAGTTCTTTTTTATCCTGATTGGTAAGCACAAAGCGTACATTTTGCCCGGGTTTCACTTTGCTAAGGTCTTTTTCGAAAACAGAAAGGTCTACATGCAGCATGGTATTGTCTATAATGCTCAGCAGCGGCTTGCCAACTTCGGCATTACTGCCTATTTTAATATTGATATTGGTGACACTTCCCGAAATTGGCGCGGTTACCGCCATTGTACCGGTTGCCGCAGTGGTGCCCAGGTTCATCAATGATAATTGCCTGCCCAAAGAGGCAAACCGCGCCTTTTCGGTTTCATAATCCGCCTTGGTGCGTTGAAAAACCTTTTTTGAATTGACATTTTCATCACTTAATATTTTTTGCCTTTCAAATTCTTTTGCCAGAAACTCCAGATTACTTTTTGATGTAATGTATTGCTCTTGCAAACGTGCAAATTCCGGACTCTCTACAACAGCAAGAACTTGCCCGCGCTTCACCCGCTGCCCTTCTATCACATTTATCCGGGTTACAATTCCGGCACCGTGTACTGATACGTCAGCCTGGTTTTGCGGTGGCAGCTCTGTGTAGCCGCTGGCTGTAACTACTTCACTAAGGTTCTTCAGAAAAAATGTTCCCAGCTCTATCCCCGCGGTTTTAAACTGTGCGTCATTAAGCACCACCTCTTTCACGGCTGCGCCTATCTGCTCTTTTACAGGGCTCGCTGGTTCTTTTTGTGCAGGGCTTGCCTCGTTCGTTCCGGCAGGCTGCCTAAGGAAGAAGTAGTCTATCGCTAACACAGCTATTACGCCCAATGTTACGTAGATAATATTATTTATATTAGATTTTTTCATCGCATTAAAGGTTAAGAAGGTATTGTATATTGATAACGGCCTGGTTATAGTTGTTTATCGCATCGATGTAATTATTTTTTATCGAAAGCGATGTTTCAAGGCTCTGGATGTATTCTACATAACTTATGTCTCCGTTCTGGTAAGCTTTAGTTGCATTGCCCGAAATTACTGCAGCATTTGGCAATGCCGTGTCAACATAGTAGCTGAGCATAGACTTATAAGTTTCTAACTGTGCCTTCTGTGCACTTAGTGCGCTTTCCAGTTCTGCTTTCAGATAATCGGCGTTAGCCTGCTGTAGGTCGATGTTAGTGCGTGCGGCGCGGGTGCGGGCTTTGGTAGCGCCCCAAAAAAGAGGGACACTTATGCCCACCGAAACTCCCTGAAAACGGAGTGAGTTATCGTAATACCTGCTTACCCCGTTTACATCCTGGCTGCCCGTGAGCGACTGTATAAAATAGCCTGCTGTAAGATCCGGAAAATAAGAGGACCTCTCTGCAGCCTGTTCGGCTTTTGCCACATTAACCTGCTGACCCGCCAGTTTAAGTGTAGCATTGCGGCTCAACGCTGTAGAGTCGGCCGCAGCTGTGAATATTACGGGCGCAAAGATCTCTGACTCCGCAATGCGAAAATCGGCATCCAGCCTGAGCAACATTCGTAAACGGAGCTTTTCGGATGCTATCACTGCGTTATTCTTTTTTATCTGTTGCTCAAGCTCCTGCTGCCGCGCATTGGCGGTACTGCTTTCCAGCGAACCCGTTTCGCCGGTGCTGAACTTAATGCCTGCGGCGCGGACAAACTGCGATAAAAGCTTATTTTGCTCGTCGAGGACACGGTTTCGGGCTATGTAATATAACATGGTGTTCCAGCTTTGCCTGATGGTGTAGGAAACCTCCTGCTGTGTCTGCTCCAGATTCAGTTCGCCTGCTTTGGCGTTTTCGCCCAGCACCTTTCGGCGGGCAGCTATCTGAAACGGGTTAAACGTTTGGGAAATACTGAAATTCTTATCCTGTGCCGCCGAATTTATCTGGCCAAACATACCGTTTACCTGCGCCTTTGGTATATCAAGGGCGGTACCTTTTAACTGCTGCCGCTGCAAAAGGCCTAATTCAGCCACCCTTACCGAACCGTTACTCCTGGAACCCAGTGCAACAGCCTGCTCCAGTGTAAGCGGCTGTTGCGCAAATGATGCAAGCGGCAAAATCATGAATGCCAGTACAACAGCCCCCGTCCGGAACCGCATCCTGCCAAATCCCCTCTCAAAATAAAAGTAAAGCACCGGAAGCACTATCAGTGTAAGCAGCGTAGCGGTAATCAACCCGCCAATTACTACTGTTGCAAGCGGTTTCTGCACCTCTGCACCCGCCCCATTGCTCAATGCCATCGGCAGGAAACCTAATGATGCTACCATGGCGGTAAGCAGCACCGGCCTCAGCCGCATTTTTGCTCCTTCATTTATACGTTGATAAGTATCGGTCATTCCTTCTTTTTTTAACTGGTTAAAGTAGGCTATCAGTACAATCCCGTTGAGTACCGCAACACCAAATAGTGCAATGAAGCCAACACCCGCCGAAATGCTGAATGGCATCCCGCGAAGCCATAGTGCAAATACCCCCCCAATTGCCGATAGCGGTATTGCCGTAAAGATAAGCGCTGCCTGCTTTACCGACCTGAAGGTGAAATAAAGCAGTATAAATATCAGGGCCAATGCTGCCGGCACCGCCACCATAAGGCGCTTGTTTGCCTGCTTAAGGTTTTCAAACTGCCCCCCATAGGTAATATAATAGCCCGGCGGCAGTTTCAGGCTTTTTTCGAGCTTGTGCTGTATCTCGTTTACAACGCTTTGCACATCCCTGCCCCGAACATTAAAGCCAACCGTAATCCTGCGGCGGCCCTCCTCACGGCTTATCTGCATGGGGCCGTCCTCAAATTTCACATCAGCAACAACGTCAAGCGGTATCTGGTCGCCTGACGGGAGTGTAACGTAAAGCGACCTCAGATTGCTTATATCCTGCCTTTTATCCCCATCAACCCTCACAACCAGGTCGAAGCGCCTTTCGCCCTCGTATACCCTTCCGGCAACTTCTCCGGCAAATCCCATACGTATGACCCTGTTTACGTCGCCAATATTAAGCCCGTAAAGTGCGAGCTTGTCCTTGTTGTACTTTACCACGATCTGCGGCAGGCCGTCTACATTTTCCGCCCGGATATCAGAAACGCCGGCAATATCTTTTATAAGTCCCGACACCTCATCTCCGGCGCTTACCAACCGGTCTGTATCTTCACCAAATATCTTTATGGCAACGTCACTGCGCACGCCCGTCATCAGCTCATTCATGCGCATCTGCACGGGCTGTGAGAATTCAGTTGTGGCACCCGGAATTTCGTCAAGGGCTTCTTCCATCTTCAGGATCAGTTCTTCTTTTGTAGCGGCCGAGGTCCATTCGCTTTTATCCTTCAGTATGAGTATCATATCCGCTGCTTCCATAGGCATCGGGTCTGTAGGTATCTCGGCGCTGCCTATCTTCGAAACAATCATTTTGATCTCGGGAAATCGGGAGCGCAATAGTTGTTCTGCCCGGGTGGTAGCATCAATTTCCTGCGAAAGCGAACTACCAGGCGAAATGATGAGGTGTGTGGCAATGTCGCCTTCGTCCAGTGTGGGTATAAACTCTCCTCCCATATTGCTGAAAATTAAAAGCGCCGCTGCAAACAGTATTCCCGAGGCGATCAGCACCACTTTCTTTGCATTAAGCGCCTTTTGCAACAGCGGGTGATAGAAACTGTAGGCTGCAGAAATTATTTTGTCACTTATATTAGGCGAATGCCCAGTTGACTTGCTGAGTACCAGGGAGCACATCATAGGGACATAGGTTAAGGAAAGAATAAACGCTCCCAGGATGGCAAATGAAACGGTAAGTGCCATCGGCCCGAACATTTTGCCTTCGGTGCCTGTAAGCGCCAATATCGGCAAGTATACAATGAGGATGATTATTTCGCCAAACGCAGCGCTTCCGCGTATTTTTGACGCGGCCCCGAAAACTTCTGCGTCCATTTCATCCTGCCGGAGCCTCCCCCTGCGCATCACTTCAAGACGGTGTATTATTGCCTCAACGATGATAACCGCCCCGTCTACAATGATACCGAAGTCTATTGCGCCAAGGCTCATCAGGTTTCCGCTTACCCCAAACAACTTCATCAGGCTGATAGCAAAAAGAAGCGCAAGCGGTATTACAGATGCTACCACGAGCCCCGCCCGCCAGTTACCCAACAACAGCACCAGGATAAAAACAACAATGAGCGCACCTTCTATCAGGTTTTTCTCTACGGTGCTTATTGCCTGCCCCACAAGTTTTGTACGGTCAAGAAAGGGCTCTATAGCTACACCTTCCGGCAGTGATTTCTTTATCTGTTCAATTTTGTCTTTAACACGCGCCGTTACCTCGCCGCTGTTCTCTCCTTTCAGCATCATCACCATGCCGCTTACCTCTTCGCCATGCCCATCTTTGGTGGTCGCTCCATACCTGATGCTGCTGCCCGTTTGCACGCGCGCGACATCACGTATCAGCACCGGTATACCTCCACGGTTTTTTATCACTATTTTTTCAATATCATCTGTATTGCCTATCATGCCCACGCTCCTGATAAAATAAGCATAAGGCTTTTTATCAATATATGCGCCGCCGGTGTTTTCGTTGTTTGCCTCAAGCGCGGCAAAAATTTCGGTAATAGAAACATCCATCGCCCGGAGCCTGTCGGGGTTGACAGCAATCTCGTACTGCTTCATAAGCCCGCCGAGCGTATTTACTTCGGCCACCCCGGGCGTACCTACCAGCTGGGGTTTTATGATCCAGTCCTGTATGGTACGAAGCTGCGTGGCGTCGTATTTTTTTTCAAATCCTTTTTCCGGGAAAACCACGTATTGAAAAATTTCGCCCAGCCCTGTACTTACCGGTGCCATTTCGGGAGTTCCAAGGTTTTTAGGGATTACATTTTCTGCCTCTTTCAGGCGTTCGGCTATCTGTGCCCTTGCCCAGTACAGGTCGGCACTTTCTTCAAAAACTACTGTTACCACGCTAAGGCCAAAGCGGCTTACCGACCGTAACTCTACAATTTTTGGTATCGGCTTTATAGCCTGTTCAACAGGATATGTTATAAACTGCTCTACATCCTGGGTTGCAAGCGTAGGCGAGGTGGTCACGATCTGGACCTGGTTATTGGTAATATCGGGCAGGGCATCTATGGGCAATGAAGAGACAGAATATACCCCAACCACGATAAGAGCAATAGTGAAAAGGCCAATAATAAATTTATTATTGACGCTAAAGTGAATTACTTTATCTAACATCGTTTGATCAATTAATATAATGTATGCGAAAAGACATGGTTAAGGCCATGCCAGCAACCGGCCACGGGGCCGGCAAAACATTATACTAACTGCGGAGGCTGCCAGATAGTGCTGTGAAAATCTGACTTTAGCGAAGAATAGAAGTTTGATGCCTGTACTGGCTTCTTTACCTGTACCGGAACTGTGATTTCAAGCACCGGCTGCAAAATTACTGCTACTATGCAATTTCCGCAGGCACAAAAAGGGGTGCACAGATCATCTGCCGAATGTTTCTTACCGGAAGAATCGTCTGCTTTGCCGGAGTGCGCTGCAACAACATCGCCGCCAGAGGTATGGCTTTCGGTGCACGGCAATACCATCAGTAGCAGCAGATAGGCTGAAAACGTGTATATTCCTATTTTCCTTAGTAAAAACATCCTTACAAAGATATAGTAACCTTAAACAACCACAAACGACACGAACACCTTTTTACCTTAAAATTGCTTAAGTAATTCAGCAGCGATAGCGCCAAAACAAAAAATCCCGGTGCAGCATTAGCTACACCGGGATTTCTACTATTAACTAAAAACTACTTTTCCATTTTCATCCAGAAGAAATCATTCCATCCTTCAATAAGCCTTGTAGGATCGGTGTTCTTGGTTCTGTCCTGCTGTTCAGACTGCACTATCCGGCCACCCTTTACGCTGAAGTTATAAACACGCGGTTTTGCTTCACCCGCAATGGTAAGTTCAACTTTGTAAGCCGCATCCGGAAGGCTTGAAAACTTCACTTCGCCCGGCTTGTCTACCAGTTTAAAAGCGCATGAAAAATCGCTCCACTCTGCCTGCTTTACCTGGGCCTCATTCATGCCGTTACCATAATGCTGGGCATAGGGCTTGCCATCTTTAAGGAGTTTTACACCCCACTTAACGGCTTTATTTGTTTTTCTGTTATTGGCTTTATCCGGCTGGAATTCTTCGTGATTAAGGTAGAAGCCAAACACAAGGTTTCCTGTATCGGCGTAGTTCATGTAAGCGTAGTCATTCCACGGCCCGCGCGAAAGGTACATTTCGTTCATTGCAGCATACGGGTCGTTATTTGTTAGTTTATACACCTCGAAATCGAAAGAATAAAACATCTTATCGCCGGCGTAAAAATCCAGCCTGTATTTGCCCGGCCCGGCGGCTTTATCGGTAAAGATATCGGTGTCGCCTACCCATTCTCCGTCGCGTTGGTAACGGCTGGAAGGTGCATTAAATTTCGTTTTCTTGCCTTCTTCAAAAGTCTGGTGCCCATCATACTCAAAATAGTTGAGGTACTGGTCATCCTTATACACTTTTACTTTCAGAAACTGATCCTGTTCTGAAGTTGTACTTACATCGCCGCCGCCGGCTTTTTTGTGTGGTATAAATGTGGCGGTATAGCTTTCGAATCGTGTATGGCCGTTGGTGAAGATCTGCGTTCCGTAAAGAAGCGAGTTAAAAGTTACAGCCGGTGTCATATTAAAAGTACTCCAGTCAAGCTTAAGGCCTGCGGATCCTGACGATCCACCCTTACCTGCTTTTTTGGAAATTGCTTTGGCTACTTTGGCTCCGTCCTGGGCAACATCTGCCGCCTTAGCGACCTTTTTCACTGAATTGAGCAGCTGTGCGTTTGCGCTGAAGGCTGTCATCACTAAAATGAGCAGCACAGGCATTCTAAAGTGTTTCATATTGGTATAATTAATTTTGTTAATCCCCGCCTGCTTTATATGCAGGCTTTGTTTAACAAAAATATAACAGGCTATTTCCCTATATCCGACCAATGAACCAACAGTGCTTTTGGATGAATTTTCGTAGCACTTATTTACAAAACCGTTTTTATGATATGCTTACCTGACGGCTATCAGGCTGCAGCTTGCTCAAATTTTGCGCGCGAAGGGTACTTCTTTACAAACGAGAAAAGCAACTGCATAATATACTGGTTGCTTTTATATCGGGTAAGATAATCTTTTATTTCAGATAACTCGTTGAATGCAGCATCTGCAGGGAGGTAGCCCATCCCGTAAAAGTGGCCGTTCTCTACCCAGATACAGCTCTGCTCGCCTGTAGCGCGGCCTTTATCTAATATGGCAAAGCTTGGCCGGCTTTGCCCTACATGTGCTATTGCTTCGGCTACCCTGCTATTATGCAGCCACGCGGGCGGGGCGTCTTTATAATCGTAAACCGGCACCGCGCCTTCTGCCGGGCGGCCATAATTGCAGAAGCGGTAATCCAGCTCAAACTTTGCTGACAGATCCCGCAAAAAAGCGATGGCATCTGCCTCACTGTGAAAGGTTTCTATACAGCGCTGGTTCTTCCCGGGCTTGCCAACCGCCAGATACCGGTAACCGTTTCTTGCCTCGTAATCATAAAGCCCAAACTTTGGGTCGAAACGCTTGAGCGCGGTATTGTAAACCGGCCAGAGCTTCTTAATTTCTGCACATTCCAGCAGTAGTGCCATAAGTTCTGTAGCGCAAACCTCAAAAGAAATGTTATAAATGTCACGAAGGAAATTCTGGCGTTGCGACCGCACACTGTGGCCGCTGAAATGCGAGGCCACCCTCTTTTTGAGGTTAACCGCCTTGCCCACATACACGACTTTTCCGGCCTGGTCATGAAAATAATAGACCCCGGGCTTTTCAGGGAGGTCGTCAAAGTCTGAAGGCGGCAGGTTGGGCGGGAGCCTTTGGTCCTGAGACGTTTTCTTGATCATTCGCTCCATTTCGCCTTCGGTATCCCACTCCAGCAGCTTTGAAAATAAAATAGCTGTGGCATCTGCATCGCCGCCGGCACGGTGCCTCGAAACAATAGGTATATCAAGCGTACGGCATAAATTGCCAAGGCTATAGGAATAAAGCCCCGGCTGTATCTTTCTGGCAGCGCGCACGGTGCATAGCTTTCTCGCTGCCCAGGCGAATCCTGATTCGTTTAACTGGTGCCGGATGAATGAATAATCGAAATTTACATTGTGAGCTACAAAGATACGGTCATTCAGCAGATTGAAGATATGGCCTGCCACTTCATCAAATACAGGCGCATCCGCCACCATTTCATTATTGATTCCCGTAAGGGCAAATATAGGTAGTGGGATATCTTTTTCGGGGTTGATAAGGGTCTCCCACCTTTCGGTAACACGGGTACCGTCGTGTATGATAATCGCTATTTCGGTAATGCGGCTTCCGCCGGCATTCCCCCCAGTTGTTTCTATATCTACTATCGCGTATTCCCTCTTCATTGATAACTTGTTTGTGCTCACGGTATATCATACAGCACGCGGTAAAAATAAAAGATTATATTCTTACAGCAATAAAAAAATTAAGAAAAAATTTATCTACTTGCTTAAAGATGCCATCCTTGGTATCAAAAGCCGCTATTTAAATTTTTGTATATTTATAAAAAAACGTTTATGACCCTGTACAAAGTTATATTCCGGCTTAACGGCGGGCAGGAACTCAAGGCCGTTAGAGGGTTTGTCCCCGACGAATTTTTTGAAGCAGCCCGGCACGCGATATTGTCTGATGCCGTTGCCCAATACACCGATGGCCTCATTGTTGATAATGCCCTGCACGAAAAGCTTGATACGCCTTCCCACTTTACAAGCTATGCCGTGGTTGGTAAAAGCTTTCCGGAGGGCAGTAACCGGAACGCTGAATTTTTACCCGAAATGCTAAAGCTTCTGCAGGCTGCCAACCATGCACGCCCGCTTTATGAGCATCGGCATTACCAGATATATTTCATGGAATATATAGAACCCGTTCCCGATGATGATCTGTAAACCAGGCACCTGAAAATTTCGTAACTTTACAGTATGGAAACCGAACAATTTAAAAGCAGCCCGTTTATTATAAAGATATCCTTCCATAAGGTCATGGAGGCGCTGGAGGATATTGCAAATAATGATGTGGATTACCGGTCAGAATATGCACGTGCGCTTTTAAAGCACGCTTCCGAAACACCGGAGTTGCGCGAAGGTATTACCGACCCTAAGCTTTTAAAAAAGCACGAGGGTGTGATACGTAACCTGCTGGCCGACCTGTTTCCTACCGCGTTAAGCAAGAATGAGATTAAAGCTGCTTCCATTCCGTTTTATAACCTGACGTTTAACTATACCGAACGGTTCCGCGAGATCATGAAGGCGGCAGGGCGGGATTTTGATATGAACATCCGTAACTTCGATGACCACGAGTTCTACGTGATGAGCTGCTGCCTTATCCTGAACCGCTATTACGGCTTCAATTTCGATTTTAAGCGGCCGCTGTTTTATGATATTCCCGATGAGAACGGTGTCATGTACCATTATCGGATCATGTATAACGGCGATTTTGTAGAGGTGCTGCCAACCGGCGAGGCTCCGGTCATTACCCAGGAAGATGTAGACCTCCTGATGGATAACTACGATGACCTCGATCTGTGGAAGGAAAAGTTTCCCGAAAAAAGCTGGATAATGAAAGGGTTTGGCATCATGTCGCTTTTTGACGCTACCAATGAAAGCGCCATTTCTAACCTTAAAAGTAATCTCCTGAAAACCGAGGATTTTGACGAGATGACCACGGGCAACCTGCAATCAATATTCCGTTCGATATACAAGATTGGCGACCTAAAAATAGGCTTCACTGAAATCAATAGCGAAGAAAGCGTTTTCCGGCCTGCACCTTTTAAAGACATCCGCAGCTACATACTAGCCAGCCGCAAAGAAGTGAGCTGCGATAGCGTGCTTTGCAATGAGTCGCTTTCCCGCCTTCTCAATAAAAATGACTTCTTTATTATATCGGATGTTGAAAAACATAAGGGTAACCCCGGTCTTGACAGCCGCTTTGCCCAGCACCTTTTAAAGCAGGGCATCAGGAGTTGTATCCTTGCTCCCGTGGTAAAGAATGGGCGACTGCTTGGGTTTATTGAGCTGGTATCTTCCCGCGCACGCGAGCTGAACAGCATCAATGCCAAAAAGCTCGATTATATAATCCCGTTCCTTACAGACAGTATCGAACGCTTCTATTCGGAACTACAGAATGAGATCGATGCTATAATCCAAAAAGAATACACCGCCATACACCCCAGCGTTTACTGGAAGTTTCGCGAAGAGGCACTGCAGCACGTTAACCATAAGCGCGGAAGGAACACACCATTTAAAGAGATCATCTTCAAAGAGGTATTCCCGCTTTACGGGCAGATAGATGTAAAAGGCTCGTCTGTAGCGCGCAACGAAACCCTGGAAAAAGACCTGATCTTCCAGATCGAGACGCTGCTGAAGCTGTTCCGGTTTATCTATAAAAAAGGAAAGCTTCCGCTGATCGCCCAGCATATATTTGAACTTGAGAAACTGGAAAAAGAGCTGAAGGAGGAATTGAAGGCTGACTCTGAGTCCGTTATCCAATCCTATATAATTAATGAAGTACACCCGGTCCTAAAGCACTTTGACTCGGCAGATAACGAGGTACATAAGCGTATCGCGGCTTACTTCGACCTGTTGGACAGCAAGATGAAAATGGTGTACGACAACCGTAAAGATTTTGACGATGCGCTGTCTATCATTAACAAGCAAATGTCTGAAGTGCTGGACAAGAAACAGGCCGAAGCACAATCTTTCTTCCCGCATTATTATGAGCGCTTTAAAACTGACGGTGTAGAGCACAACCTTTATATAGGTGCTTCAATTGCGCCGAAGGTTCATTACAATCCGCTTTACCTCGAAAACCTGAGGTTGTGGCAACTGCAGGCCATGATAGAAATGGAGAACGAATACTACAGGCTGCGCCCTTCACTGCCCTATGAGCTTGATGTGACGTCTTTAATATTGGTTTTCAGCAGCCCTATCGCGATACGCTTCCGCATGGATGAAAAACGTTTTGATGTAGACGGCACCTATAATGCGCGATATGAGGTGGTGAAAAAGCGCCTTGACAAAGCCCGAATTAAGGGAAGCGAAGAACGCATCACGAAGCAGGGCACACTGACGATTATCTATTCGCAGAAAAAAGAAGAATCGGAATACAAGAGATATATCAAATTTTTGCAGCACCGAAAAATGCTTGGTGATGCCCTCGAATTATTTGAGGTGGAAGACCTTCAGGGCGTTTCGGGGCTCAAAGGAATGCGCATCGATATCCTGTACAACCGCGACAGCGCAGGTTACTACAGCTTTGACGACTTGATGAAGGAACTGGAACACAAATAATTACAAAGCCATGAATGAGTAAACGAATGCGGCTACCGATGCCACAATACCTATCATGAAGATAGTATAGGTAATACGGAGCAGTTTGTATTTGCGGTGAAGCACCAACCCAAGATAATACAGGTCTTTTATCATTGAGTCGTACAGGTATTTCCTGTCTTTCATCATCTCATTCATTGCCCACTCATATTCTTCCGCAGGCATTTTATAAAAGTTCCCAAAGAAGAGAAGGTTCACCTTGCGCTGATCGATATCTTCGCGGGTAAACGTTCCACCGGTGACTTTTGGGCGCGTGGAAAGTATAGCAAAAATGATGCACACCACGCTCGAGAACATCAGTATCATGGTAGGCAATACCAGATGCGCATTGGCCGGGCTGTCGAGTTTGGGAATTAATGTGGTGAGCGTGATTGAAATGATGATCGTATTTACCGATAAAAGGATGTTCGCTTTGCTATCGGCTATCTCGCTAAGGCGGGTATGGTTGTTCAGCGTAACCCGGAAAACGGTATCCACTCCCCTGTCGGGCCGCTCCAGTTTTTCAAGCTTTTTCTTATTGAGTTTTTCTTTATCCTTATCCTTTTTGCCGCCTTTCTGTAAACCATCTATTTCTTTCTGCAGCTCAGCAATGTTGGCCTCTTTTTTCGGCTGAAAATTTTCCTTCGCATACTCCGTATAATATCTGTGCTTATGCACCAGCATCAGCCGGTTTGCTACAGCCCAGTCCAGGTCACTAAATACCTGACCCTGAGTGAGCTTCCACTCTTCGCGAAGCAATGCTGCAAGGGCGCTGTAATTATCGTCGGCAAAATGAGAACAATCGGCATCCTTCATAATTTCTTCCAGAAGGCCGCGGGGTTCTACACCCATCCGGGTTGCCAGGATAAGGGTTCCTACTTTTTCAGCCTGCTCTGCCGGGTAACCTTCCTCCGCTAAAAACTTCTTTGCAATGCCAACTCCTTTCTCCTCGTGGTCGCGTATCGCTTCGGTGTAACCTGTATCGTGAAACCATGCCGCCAACAGTAGCACTTCTTTCTCATCGCCCTTTATGCCTTCGGCATCGGCAATTACAGCCGCCGACTGCACCACCCGAATAGTATGGTTAAAATTGTGGTACAGGTAATCAGAAGATAACTTATCTTTGAGTAAGCCGAACACAAAACGTTCTGCTTTATCGAGTATGTCCATAGCGGCAAATTTAAATACCAATTTATGAATTTTAGCCCGGTAAAAACAACCGCCCTGCGAATATTAAGCGTTTTTTTAATCCTGATCGTTGTCGGCTGCGCCACGCAAAAGGCACAGTACGGGCCAGAAAGCCGCACCACCCCGCAAAACGACACCATTGTAACACGTGGGCAGTTTCACCGGTTCTTCCTTATTGGCGATGCAGGGTATGCCGCCGCCCCAAACACCCAGGAACTATTTTCCTTTATCGGGCCGAAGCTTAAAGCGAAAGGGAAAGATGCTTCGCTGTTTTTTTTAGGCGATAATATTTACCCTCTGGGTATGCCTCCTAAAAAGCAGAAAAAAAACCGGAAGCTTGCCGAAGCGGGGCTAATGGCCCAGTTGATGCTTGGTAAAGATAACGGCGTAAAGACCTATTTTATTCCCGGTAACCATGATTGGTACAACGGGCTTAACGGCCTGTTGGATGAAGAAGATTTTGTACGCAAAAACCTCGATGATAAAAATGCATTCCTGCCCGGCAAAGGCTGCCCGCTGAACGAAGTGAAGGTTGCCGGGGGAATCACCATGATCGCGGTCGACTCACAATGGTTTATTGAGGATTGGGACAACTATCCGAATATTAATGACGATTGCGATATAAAAACACGCGATGCGATGTTTGCCGAGCTCGAAAGCCTGCTCAATAAGAACCAGGACAAAGTCGTAATCCTTGCCATCCACCATCCGCTCATGACCAGTGGGGCACATGGCGGACAGTATTCTATGGAAAAGCAGTTCTTCCCGCTAAAATATAAGGTCCCAATGCCCGGAATCGGATCCATAATAAACCTTGCCCGAAAGACATCGGGCTACAGCACACAGGATAACCAGAGCAGGCTGTATAATATGCTTTCGCGGAGGATACGCACCATGCTGCAGGACAAGCCCAACGTGATTGTAGTGTCGGGGCACGACCATAACCTGCAGTACATCGAAAAAGACAACATCCGCCAGATTATCAGCGGCGCCGGATCTAAGGAAGAAGCCGTACGTGTAGCGGGGCCAAAGGATTTTTCGTACGGTCGAAACGGCTATGCCACGCTCGATGTATTTTCCAACGGTACAGCTAAAGCAAGTTTTTACGGCGTTGCCGAGGGCAAAGAAACTTTGCTGTTTGAAAAGGAGCTGCTTGTAAAGGAAAAGCTGGAGATCCCGGATTATCCTGACCATTTTGATCCCGTTATAAAAGCTACGGTAATGCCGCAGGAGTTTACCCACAAAAGCAAAGTACACAACTTTCTGTTCGGCACACATTACCGCAGTTACTATGGCCTGCCTGTTGCCGCCAATGTAGCGATGCTCGACACGCTTCGGGGCGGACTGGAACCTTTCCGTTCGGGAGGCGGCCACCAGTCCAATTCGCTCCGCGTGAAAGACAAGGACGGTAAGGAATACGTGATCCGGGGCCTTCGCAAGAGCGCGACAAAATTCCTTCAGGCATCGGCTTTTAAAGACCAGTATATCGGCGACAGCTTCGACGGCACCTTTACCGAGAAATTCCTGCTCGATTTTTATACAACAGCGCACCCCTTTACACCCTTTATACTCGATGACCTTGCCGAAACAGCCGGCATTTACCATACCAATCCGCAAATGATCTACGTACCCAAACAGGATGCGCTCAAGGAGTTTAACCTTGACTATGGGGATGAGCTGTATATGCTGGAAGAGCGCCCGGAAGACAGCCAGAAAAGCCTGGCAAGCTTCGGGAAGCCGGACGGTATCGATGGCACTGATGATGTGATGATCAACCTGCAAAAAGATTCAAAGTATAAGATTGATGAAAAAGCCTATATCCGCGCAAGGCTGTTTGATATGCTTATCGGTGACTGGGATAGGCATGCCGACCAGTGGCGATGGGCCCGGTTTGAAACAAAAGACAGCATTATATACCGGCCCATACCACGTGACCATGACCAGGCGTTCCCGAAATATGGGGGAAAGCTACTCACGCTGCTGCTCCGCATACCTGCCCTTCGCGCCATGCAAAGTTATGACGACCACATTCACAGGGTAAAATGGCTCAATCATGCCGCGTACCCGCTCGACGCTGCGTTTATTACCAAATCAGGCGAAGATGTTTGGAAATCGCAGGCTGCCTGGCTTAGAGCGCGCCTTACCCCAGAGGCGGTAGACAAAGCGTTTGCTAAACTCCCTCAGGAAATAAAGAATGACGGCGAAACGGCGAACATAAAAGCAAACCTGCAGGCGCGGCTATCAACTTTAGAAGATGAGGCAATGCGTTACCGCGATGTGCTGTTGCGCACCGTGCTTATCCGCGGTACAGATAAAAAAGAAAAGTTCGTAATTACAAGGCTGCCGGACGGAAAGACCAACCTGAAAGTTTACCGGCTGAAGGATGAAAAGCAGGAACTGGTATCGGAAACAGAATACGGCAAAGACAAAACAAAAGAGATATGGATCTACGGGCTTGACGGCAAGGATGAATTTGAGGTTAAAGGTGAACCTGTCCATCCGGTGATGATACGCCTTCTGGGCGGTCCAGATGAAGATGTGTATACTGTAGAGAACGGCCGGGCGATCAAGGTGTACGATTTTAAAAGCAAGCGGAATACCTATAATACAGATAGTAAGACGAGGCTTGTACTTACCGACGATTATGAAACAAACAGCTACAATTACAAAAAGCCCGAATATAATATCAGGGGCGGCTACCCTATGGCAGGATTCAACCCCGATGATGGCGTAAAATTAGGAATCGTAGCCAACTACACGGTCAATAATTTTAACCGCAGGCCCTACTCCCGCAAGCATTCACTATCCGGGATGTACTATTTCGCCACCGGCGGGTTTGAGCTGGGTTATAAAGGCAACTTTATGAATGTGGCCAACAAGTGGAACTTTGGCGTAGATATGCGATATACAAGCCCTAACTTCAGTATCAATTACTTTGGTTACGGCAACGAATCTATAAACAATGACGAACAAACGGGGATGGACTATAACCGCGTGAAATTGCAGATCTTCCGCGGCGCGGCATCCTTCTTTAAAGAAAGCCGCAATGGAGGAAAGGCCGAATTCGGGGCGTCGTTTGAAACGATAGAGATTGAGCGTTCGGAAGGAAGGTTTATTGAGCAACCCGATGTAGTTCCTGCACACGTTTTTGAACACCGGCAGTTTGCTGGAGCCATGGCGCGGTACAGCTTTGGCAATTATGATGTCCAGTCGCTTCCGGCAATGGGGCTTGCCTTCCACCTGGAAGTTGGCTACAAGATAAGTGCAGACGATTCCAAACGCAGTTTCCCGTACACCGATGCCCACCTGAACATTGTACACAAAATAACGGCGAACAACCGGCTTGTATTTGAAACTACCTTTGGAGGGCGGGCTTTGTTTAACAACAATTTCGAAATCTACCAGGCGGCTGTGCTGGGTGGCAACGACCTGCGGAGTTTCCGGCGCGAGCGCTTTACGGGCCGCACTTCTTACAGCCAGAGCAGCGATGCACGGTTTACAGTCGGAAGCCTGAAGAACAGTATAATCCCCGCCAAGTACGGGTTCTTTGCAGGATATGATTACGGACGGGTATGGATAGATAACGACCCTTCAAAAAAGTGGCATCAAAGCGTAGGTGGCGGCTTATTCCTTAACGGTGTGAACCTGGTTACCGCGCGCGCGCAGTATTTTTACGGTGCGGATGGCGGAAGGGTTTCGGTTGGCTTCCTGTTTGGATTCTGATATTAATCTATAGAAAAGGAATACAGCTTCCCACCTGACTTTTTTTCTTTTTCGTCGGCGATAAGCAGTGTATTTCCATCTTTAAAGGTGATGCCCTCTTTCTGGGTAATGCTTTGAAGCACTACCTCTTTTACATCAGCGGCTGAAAAATCATTTTCGGTAAAGCCGGTTACAAGCCATATCCTGCCTCCCGAAATCAGTGCAATTGTTTTACCATCGGGGCTTATATCGGCTCCCGCGATTGCACATTTGCGGTAATTGCTGCAGGACTTGAGTTTGCCAATTTTCTCTGCCTTGTGAGGGCCGGGCAGGTTGGGAACGCGGTACACATAGAAAGACCCATCGAACATCTTGCTGCGGTTCTTCGTGAAAATATAAAAATACCCATTGTGCAGGCAGAATGCTTCGGCATCAAACATCCAGCGCGATTTCTTTGGTGGAAAATCTGTTTGTTCGGGATAATAGAACTC
>JAGKWW010000029.1 GCA_021151665.1 Flavobacteriaceae bacterium | reverse complement strand
CATAAGGGGTTGTAAAGGGAGCGTCGGCGGGGGCACCGGTAATAGTAACGGCCGAAAGCGGAAGCGGGTTGCCCGTAAGCCTGAGCGTACTTTTTCCGGATATGCAGTCGGGACGAACATTGCCGCCAAAGGTTCCGCCTGTGTAAGGTGGTACGGTAATGACCTCGGGTGGATAGGTGTTGCCGCACTCATCTATAAGCGTTATTGTATAAACTCCCGGTGGCATGCCTTCCAGTTTAAGGCCATCCGGGCCATCGATGAAAGCAGATACGTCGTAGGATACCGAATGCATGGCGAGGAAAGCAGGCGGCGCCGCAGTTATGATAGCTGTTGCAAGGGTAAAGTCATTAATCCGTGAGCGTATACTCCCCAGGCCGGTGGCACAATCGCCGTTAAAACCTACCGACTCGGGCAATACGATAGGTGGAATCAGATGTATTGTTGCCGAGAACGACCTTCCGCAGGCATCGGTCGCAGTGAAGGCGTAATTCCCCCAGGGCACCGGCATCGTTTGTCCTCCGTAGGCAACCTCGACACTGCTGAACGGGCCGGGATGTAAAGGGTTAAATGTGGCAGGGTCGAACCCGGTCGGAAAAGAGGTAAAGTTTATCGTACAGGGAAGGACCACATTATCAAAAGCGATCTTTAGAAATTTTCTTCCGCAATCGGCCTGTCCACCGGTGGCACCCGCCGTAAAAACAGCGTGAATTAGGTTATGGGCAGAACTATAGGTATTTCCGCACGGATCGGTTACAATAAGGTCGTAGTAATAATCGGTATCATAGTAAAGAGGAAATGTATGATTAATGATAGCATCGTTGGTTGGGCCGGTGGTAAGTGTTTGGTTTGCAATAACTGCGGGGCTGCCATCGGGCGGATAGAGGATCCACTGCAGGCTGAGCGGATATACTATTGGTGTTTGGTTACTAACGGATATGGTGTGCCGGCGGGCTACCAGAAAACATCCGGGCAATACCGGTGAAGGGCTGCCACCGGGCGATACTGAAAGTATAGGGCCCTGAGAGAACACCGTGTGTGTGACGACTATCCCGTTTCCGCAATTGTCTGTCACCCGTACCTGGTACACACCGCCGGGAAGGCCCGTGAGCGACGGGGAAGATTGTGGTGGCCGGATAACGGGCCCTGTCATAATCTCGTAGCTCGACGCCGTGCCGGAATTAACGCTTACGTCTATCTTTCCGTTTGGGCCACAGGTTGCGTCGTGCCCCGTTAGTGAATAGGTAAGCGGAACAAAAGTATTGGCGATTACAATGGTTTTAGTATCGGTTAGGGCGCCACTTCCGGTTCCCTGAGTAGCCGTTACAGAAAAACTGCCGGCATTGAGCCCTTGTACAGACGGGTTAGTTGTTACCGCTACAGGATTGACGGTATCGGGCAACAGATACACGCGATATGTTACCGGAGCGCCTGGCAGCCCTCCCGAAGTGGTAAAGCTAAGCGAACCGTTTCCCGGGCAGTTTTGGTCGGTCTTCGTCAGGGTTAGGGAAAATGGGTTCTGCCCTACGGCAACATAATGAAACAGGAAGGCGAAGACAGCGGTAGCCGCTTTAAATAGCAACACTGCACGCTTATGCCTGTAGTTATTTCTTAGTTTGGTTTTCATAGCAGCATATCGCGGAATGGTTCCACGGATATTTTGCTAATATAACTTTAATCTTATTTCGTTAAATTACAGTGCAGTATTTTAACATATCGAATGAATTTTACGAATGATTATTATCGCATGATTGAAAAGTGCCCCTTGTATTCCCGGCCGTCACCACGCGTTATAATGAACCAGTAATCATCCGCCGGCAGCGGCCTTCCCTGGAAAGTGCCATCCCATCCGGAACTGTTGGAACCGAAATTGGTAAGAAAACGGCCATACCTGTCGTATACCTGCACCTTAAGCCCGGGCTCCAGTACCGCAAAGTCAACCCGCCAGGTGTCATTCTCACCATCGCCGTTGGGTGTAAAGAACCGCGGATACATGGCTAGCATAATTTCTTTCCGGTCGGGAGGGTTACAGCCAAAACGGTCACGTACATATACTGTGTACATACCCGCCGGCACATCGGTAAACACAGGTTCATCCTGGTAAGTTACACCATCTATTGAATACTGGAATGCAGGGTTTCCTGCCTGGTCAGTCAGTACGCTGATAGTGTTATTACTATCGGTCCAGTCACTTATATCTACGTTTGAAATAAGAGGCTGATTGATAACTACTGCAGATACGATTTTTTCTGCCTCGCAACCTCCGATATTAGTAGCTGTAACGGTATATGAACCCGGCTCTGTTACAGTTATTGCATTTGTTGTTTCGCCTGTAGACCAGAGATAAGAGGTGTATCCGGGATCGGCGGTAATGGTTGTCGCCTGCCCGTTGCACATAGGCCATTCCTCTGCCATCTGCAGTTCAAACGGCTGGCTAACTACCAATGCAAAAGAACTGGTTGCATAACACAGGGGATTGACAATCCATTCAACGCGTGCGTAGATGGTTCCGGCCCCACCCGAATAGTTTGTTGGCAGTGGGTTAATATCCTGGTCGGCGTCGGCCTGAGTGGCATGATACGTAACATTGGCTATGTTTGGGCTAACATCTCCAAGCACTGCGGTGTTTTGGGCAGAGAGGTCTACCGTGCCCACTCCCGAGGCGCTGTCATCGCAGAAGTAAATATCGTCGGCGGCGCTTGCCGTAATAATAGGCGGAAGGTCGGCAACGTTAAACTGCTCTGTACGGAACTCCCCGCACTGATCTGTAACGCGAACTACATACAATGCCGACTCAAGGCCTGTGAATATCCTGTTGCTGCCATTGTCTACATAAAAGGTAGTGTCGCCATTTTTGCTGATAAGTTCGAATCGGGGTGCAACGCCTACAGTGTTAACCTGTATTTCGAATAATTCACCTACACAGGTGCGGTTATAGATGCTTGTTATGCCGAGTTCGCTGTTAAACGAGAAGCTGTCAATCTCTTCAGAACATGTTTTAAACAGGTTTCCCGAGGTGCCTGCCGCGTAGGTGCGTTGCTGGCGCATTATCCTGAATTCTCCAGTATAAGTAAAAGAGCTTGCCTGGCCGGCCGGTAGCTCTACCGCGTTATCGGCTGTAAATTCGTCGCCGGATGTATAAACCTGGCCGGTGGCAGGATTTTGCCAGGCGTTGCCGTTGCGGCGCTGCAGCCAGAACGTTACCACCTGGCCAACGTTAGAAGTATAATCAACATTGATGCTGAAGTCATCGCAGGTTTGCTGAACCGAGATGTTATTTGCTGTTACAACCAGCGGCGTTACTTCAATTGTTTTGGTATACGTTTGGTTGCAAGTTGTTGTCACGCTAATTGTATAGGTGCCCGGTGCAAGGTTATCAAGGCTAAGGCCACCGTTGAGTATTTGTGAGGATACATTATACGGGAGCGTTTGTCCGAATCCGGATGGTGCTGCCGTAATACTTGCGGTTTGTAGCGAAGGAGAGATGCGTAATGTCCCTTTGCCCGCAATACAGTCGGGGCGGGCATCACCTTCGGGTTCGGTTGGAGCAAACGCCGGTATAGTGGATGTTATAGCGTTATACGAATTGCCGCAGGTATCCTGTAGTGATACAGTGTAATTTCCCTGCGGAAGGTTGTTGATATTGAGTACGCCATCTGCATCTATCAGGCCAGTGGCATTATAAGGCAGGGTCTGCGTGTATGCAGATGGTGCTGCTGTAACCGTTGCCGACTGGAGCGGGAAGCCGGGAACGGTAATAGAAAGGCGGCCAAGCTGTGTAGTACAATTGTTGTTTGTTGCCGAAACCTGCGGTGCAGGCGGCTGCCCTGTCGTAACTTGTGTGGTGGTGCTTGCAGTTCGGCCGCAGGCATCGGTAAGGGTTACGGAGTAGGTCCCCAGCGGCACAGGGTTGCCCGGCCCACCGAAATTAGCAGGCCCGCTAAACGGCCCGGGATAGGCATTGTTGAACGTGGCAGGGTTAAAGCCGGCAGGTGTCGAGGTGAAACTGATCGTGTAGGGCGCAACGAAGGCACTTGCATCTACACTAATAGATTTTGAGCCGCATTCCTGTTGTGTTGTGTTTAGCTGCACGGTAAGCGGCCGGTTTATGGTATTGTTTTTTGTGTAGACATTTCCGCATGGGTCGGTTACCGATATGCCTATGTTATACGAAGATGGATAATAGTCTATCAGTTGGGTTACGGTTAATGAATTATTGTTGCCCGTTGCTGCATTTTGTGTGTACTGCACCGGAGTACCACCTCCCGGAGGCGTTACAGTAATTATGATACTGAGGGGATAAACGATGCCCGGCCCGGAGTCCAGGTTTACCATCCACGTTGCGTTCATTTTATTGCAGTTGGGAAGCGTTGCCGAGGGAAAAGACGCATCGGTTACGGCGAGGGAGGTAGTTTGCTGCACAAAGAAAGTATAGGTTCCTACGTATCCATTTCCACAAACGTCAGTAACACGCAATTCATAGGTGCCTGGCTGCATGTTTGGAAAAGTATTAGAAGATTGTGGGCCTGCAGTTACCGGGCCGCTTAATATTTCATAGGTAGCCGGGTCTCCTGCCGTTACATCTACAATCATGTCGTTGCTGCCCGAGCATGCCGATGCGCTGTTGTCTATCTGGAACTGTATCGGTACATATAAAGAGTTAATCGTGGCATTGGCCTGACCTGTAGTAGTGCCGCCACCTATTTCCTGCGAAGCCACAACAAGGTAGTCCCCATCCTGCATTGCCGGCACATAGCTCGTAGTGCTGTTCCATACGGGTATCGTGGTTTCAGGCAAAAGGTAGACTTTATAGACAACCGGTGCCGCCGGATTGGCATTGGAAACAGAAAGTGATAATGCGCCGGTACCCGGGCAGGTTTCGTCTGTTACCGAAACGCTTACGTTCAGCTGGGCAGAAAGGGTACAGGAAAATGCCAGGGCCAGTAATGCGATGGCATATTTTTTGAAGAAGTATGTAGTGGTTTTCATGGAGTAATTTTGTTCATTTACAGCAGTTTACACATTTGCAGTTTGATGAAATAAAATAAATGAATAAAAACCTCCCGCCTTGTTAAGGCGATTGTAAAGTGTGTTAACCAAATCCTATATTTACCTTTGTTAAACCATTTATACGTAATGGTTTGTAAATCAAAAAAATATTGTATCTTTGCCCACCTTTTGGCGACAGGGTTTCCCTTAAGGATTTTCTAAATATTATATGTAAAACGCTTCTGCAGTTTGCCGCCACAGAAACCCCGGCACACGCAGGATACAAATTTTTAATGATCAGCATGTCTGAACAAACAAAATCAAAAGAAGAATTCCTACAGGAGTTCAACTGGCACAACTTTGAAGAAGGTATTGATGCTGTAGATGAGCAAAACCTTAGGGAATTCGAAAACCTTGTTGAAACAACTTTCATCGACACTGACAGTGATGACGTAGTAGAAGGTACTGTAGTAAGGATTACTGACAGGGACGCGATTGTTGATATCAACGCAAAATCGGAAGGTGTCATCTCTCTTAACGAATTCCGTTACAACCCGAATCTTAAAGTAGGCGATAAAGTAGAAGTACTTATCGACTCACGTGAAGACAAATCAGGCCAGCTTGTACTTTCTCACAAGAAAGCACGCACTATCAAGGCTTGGGACAGGGTTATCAATGCTAATGAAACCGGCGAGATCGTAAATGGTTTCGTAAAATGCAGGACCAAAGGCGGTATGATCGTAGATGTTTTTGGCATCGAGGCGTTCCTTCCGGGTTCTCAGATAGACGTAAAACCTATCAGGGATTACGATCAGTACGTGAACAAAACTATGGAATTCAAAGTTGTTAAGATCAACCATGAGTTCAAAAACGTAGTTGTTTCGCACAAAGCCCTTATCGAGGCAGATATCGAAGTTCAGAAGAAAGAGATCATCGGCCAGCTTGAAAAAGGACAGGTACTTGAAGGTGTTGTTAAAAACATCACTTCTTACGGTGTATTCATCGACCTTGGAGGTGTTGACGGACTTATCCACATTACCGACCTTTCATGGAGCCGTATCAACCACCCAAGCGAAGTGCTTGAGCTTGACCAGAAGCTTAACGTTGTTATCCTTGACTTTGATGACGAGAAAACACGTATCCAGCTTGGTCTTAAGCAGCTTCACCCGCACCCGTGGGATGCGCTTGACCCGAACCTGAAAGTAGGCGACAAAGTAAAAGGTAAAGTAGTGGTTATTGCTGACTACGGTGCATTTATCGAAGTTGCTGAAGGTGTAGAAGGCCTTATCCACGTTTCTGAAATGTCTTGGTCTACGCACCTTAGGTCTGCTCAGGACTTTGTAAAAGTAGGAGATGAGGTTGAAGCAGTTATCCTTACTCTTGACAGGGAAGACCGCAAAATGTCTCTTGGCATCAAGCAGCTTTCTCAGGACCCATGGACAGACATCACTTCTAAATACCCTGTAGGTTCACGCCACACAGGTATCGTGAGGAACTTTACAAACTTTGGTATATTCGTTGAGCTTGAAGAAGGCATCGACGGCCTTATCTATATCTCAGACCTTTCATGGACTAAGAAGATCAAGCACCCATCTGAGTTTGTAAACGTGGGCGATAAGCTTGATGTTGTAGTTCTTGAGCTTGACGTAGACGGCCGTAAGCTTTCTCTTGGGCACAAGCAAACGCAGGCTAACCCATGGGATAAATATGAAGGTTCTTTCGGTGTAGGCTCTATACACAACGGTACCATTGCCGAGATCGTAGACAAAGGCGCTACTGTAGAGTTTAACGACGATATCGTGGCCTTTATCCCTACACGCCACCTTGAGAAAGAAGACGGTAAAAAACTGAAAAAAGGTGAAGTTGCCGATTTCAAAGTGATTGAGTTCAACAAAGAATTCAAGCGCGTTGTAGCTTCTCACACTGCTACCTTCCGCGATGAGGAAGAGAAGAACGTTAGGAATAACAACAATTCTGAAATGACATCTTC
This sequence comes from Flavobacteriaceae bacterium, assembly GCA_021151665.1. Taxonomy (GTDB): domain Bacteria; phylum Bacteroidota; class Bacteroidia; order Flavobacteriales; family Flavobacteriaceae; genus Flavobacterium. The sequence goes on along the minus strand of JAGKWW010000029.1, from coordinate 28,399 downwards.
AAGCAATGCAGAGAAAACAACCCTTGGCGACCTTGACGCGCTTTCTCAGCTAAAAGAGAGAATGGAAAAAGGAGAGCAGAAGTAATCCTCTATCCGCTTATTATAAAGAAGCCCTCACAATTGTGGGGGCTTTTTGTTTATATTTGAAATAACATTGGCACCGATTTTTCATGAGAATTAGTTGAGAATGGATATACACAATAACCAAAACCGAACGGAACGCCAAATGAAGATATTAACGCTATGACAAAGCTTCGGGAAAACTTCATAGCCTTTAAAAAGAAAATGAATAGCGAGTTGGTCGTTTCAAGAGACGGAAAAATTGTCAGGATAAAGCCCAATGATTTGTAGAAACCGAAGAGAACGTTCTCGTAGTCCAATTAAATCAACAATATTAGTAAATTACATGACAGGATATTCGCGTAGTAACTGCATCGACATAATCAGAAAAATCGAAACGTGGGCAGCAGATGACTCACTGGTTTGTGACTATGACATCTCATATATCCCCCTATCAATTCTCAGGACTATCTTTAATCCAAAGCCAGCAGATGATTATGAATTAGTATTTTGCTATTTTATCGATGAATCTAAAGCCTTGGCATTAAACAGCTTTCTAGATCCGCCAATTGATTTTGACTTTAACCGCTATGAATATACTATCTCAGCTTTTGGAGATTATAAGCCAGCATCTGAAGTGAGTAAAAGTTAATATTTTATAAAAATCCACTTCTTAAAAACCGAATGGTTGTTGCTCCCGTAAATGCTGTTATAACTTTAAAACAACAACCATGAAAACGTTCAAAAGACTTACAGCAGCTTTCGCATTTGCCATTATTGCAACCACAACTGCATTCGCACAAAAACCGGTTACTGTTGGTGGTGCACCGATGTATGCTAACAAGAACATCGTAGAGAATGCCATGAACTCTAAAGACCACACAACTCTTGTAGCAGCCGTTAAAGCCGCCGGCCTTGTAGAAACACTTAAAGGGAAAGGGCCGTTTACCGTATTCGCCCCAACAAACGCGGCGTTTGACAAGCTTCCAAAAGGTACAGTAGACAAACTGTTGATGCCCGAAAACAAGGCAATGCTACAAGGGGTGCTTACGTATCACGTAGTTGCCGGTAAGTGGAGCGCTGAAGATATCATGAAAGCCATTAAAAAAGGTGGTGGCAAGTATGAGGCCAAAACCGTGCAGGGCGGCACGCTAACCTTTATGATGAACGGAAACGAACTTTGGGTAATGGATGAAAAAGGGGGCAAAGCAAAAGTTACCATTGCTGATGTAAACCAGAGCAATGGCGTGATACACGTAATAGATACAGTGCTGATGCACAAATAAGAAGGTGTTGGTTTTTTATTTAGTTGATGCGGCCTCTTGCTAATGCAGGGGGCTTTTTTTATGTGTTCGTTTCCAGGTCGCGGATGTAGTCCTCATATTCGTAAAAGAACATTTCAAAGGCTTCCATCTTCATGGCAAAGAAGCGGAAGATCATGGCCCACGATGCCCGGTTATACAGGCTTATTCCGGAGAGCTCTACCCAAATCCGGCTTATGGCCTTACCGTTTTCCAGATAATATTCCTTTTCAAAGATTGCCTCCGGCAAAAATTCCTCAAGCAAAATGGTTTTTAGCGATTCTATCTTTTCAAAGTAGATTTTTCGTTTTTCCTCTTCTTTCGGTTCTATGTCCAGCATCACCATTGCCTTTTTATTATCCACATGGAACTTGAAGGTTACATCTTTTATTTTAGTATTATACAACAGCCACTTCCGCGGGTATGCCTCTGCAAAAGAGGTCCAGAATTCCTTTTTCATCTGTTGTGCTTCGGCTTTACTAAACATATCTTGGTTTTTAATTACCTTTAAGGTATGGAATTTACTGCTTTTCTGGAAATCGTCCCAAAAATAATAAATGAACCTTTACCTGGTTTCGCAGCCCATGCTAAAATGGCCCCGCTTGGCCGACTTCCGTCTTTAGAGCCCGGCTATTATAACCAGTATAACCCGCGGCCATCTGCAGTAATGATGCTTTTTTACCCGAAGAACGGTAGTACACATCTGGTATTGATGAAGCGCAATACCTATCCGGGTGTTCACTCTGCGCAGATATCTTTTCCCGGCGGAAAGAAAGAAACCTATGACGCCAGCCTTGAACAAACCGCCCTTCGGGAAACGGAAGAAGAACTTGGGATTGAAGTTTCGGGTATACAAATCGTAAAGCCGTTTTCCCTGGTCTATATCCCGCCAAGTAATTTTTTGGTGGCGCCGTTTATGGGCATAAGTAATGTTACACCGTTCTTTGAGCCAGATCCTGCAGAGGTAGCATCTGTTATACACCTGCCCCTCAACCACTTGGTCGATGATTCAATAATTATAAATACCGAGCTTCAAACCTCCTATGCCGAACAGATGACTGTGCCCGCATTTAAAGTGGATGACCACATTGTTTGGGGGGCGACGGCAATGATGCTGAGCGAGCTTAAAGAAACAATAAAAAACGCCTTAAAGTAGCGCACATTTCGTAAGTTTGCAGTCTGATTTTTTAGCAAAAAATGGGGTTATTTAAGAGAAATCCTTTCGGACATATACTATTCCTGAAACGCTGGCTGATAAGGGTATTCGGCGCACTTACGCACAGGCGTTATCATGGCTTTAACGAACTGCAGATTGACGGCAGCGAGATCATCCGTGCGCTGCCCGACAGAAACGTACTTTTCATATCCAATCACCAGACTTACTTTGCCGATGTGGTGGCGATGTTCCACGTATTTAATGCCAGCCTGAAAGGTCGGGAGGATAATATTAAAAACATTGGCTATTTATGGAGGCCCAAGCTCAACATTTACTATGTAGCAGCCAAGGAGACCATGAAAGAAGGCCTTCTCCCGCGAATACTGGCCTATGCCGGCGCCATTACCGTAGAACGTACCTGGCGTGCCAAAGGAAAGGATGTGCAGCGCGACGTAAACCCCAACGACACAGAAAATATCCGTGTTGCGCTCAATGATGGTTGGGTAATCACTTTCCCACAGGGTACTACTAAACCTTTTAAGCCTATCCGCAAGGGTACGGCACATATCATCAAGCAGCACAAGCCTATTGTGGTGCCAATAGTTATCGATGGCTTCCGCCGCTCATTCGATAAAAAAGGCCTCCGCCTGAAAAAGAAAGGCATCCTGCAATCGTTTATTATCAAAGAACCTCTCGAGATCGACTACGAAAATGAAACCGTAGAACAAATCATTGAGAAAATTGAGTATGCGATAGAGCAGCACCCGTCGTTTCTGAAAGTTATTCCGCTCGAGGTGATAGAAGCAGAGGAGGAGCTGAACCAACAGCGTAAGTGGGAGTACTAATTAATTCCCTATCATCTGATCTTGTTGCTGCTGTTTCTCGCGGCTCAGTATATCGGCTTCGCGGGCCGCTTTATTCTTAGTCGGGATCTTATAGTTCAGTGACAGCCCAACCCTGCGTGAATCGTATTTGCTGTAATAGGACAGGTTGGTGCCAACTGCTCCCAGTTCCTGCTTATTGGTATTCAATATGTCGTTGGCATATATTGACGCTGACAGGTTTCCCGACAAAAACTTTTTAGCGAAAGTAACATCCAGTTGTTGCGAAAGCGGGCGCTGTACCGAGTAGAAATAGTAGTTCCCGCCAGCTGTCGAGGTATTGAAGTTGGCCGTAAACTTGACCTTTGCCGGAAGGATAATTTGCGACATGATATTGAAATTCCACACCGCTTTTGTGTCTACACCCGGAATCACATTTTTCTGGCTGCCTGCGTACAGGTACATGAAATTGATCTCGTCGGGGTTAAAGTTCATCTTTAGCGTTTCGGCCAGACCTTTAGTAAAGAGCATATAAGGCAGGGGAATCCCGATATTAAAATTATGTACTGTAGATGATTTAATATTCTGTGAAATACTGGCGGCGCCGCTGTCGGTCATAACGATGCGGTTGATAATGGCATTATCGGCATCGCTTATTGAATAATTAATGTTGAAATATTCGAACGCGCTCAGGTTGATCTCGTAATTATTGAAGATGGTCGGCTGCAGGTTTGGGTTGCCAAAAAACGCAACGTTAGGGTTTTGGTAGCTGGTATTGTTCGGGTTGAGCGATGCGGTATTAGGCAGGCTGATCTTTTTGCTGTAATTGGCCTTAAGATATACCTGCTCCATAATGTTGTACTGAACAGCCGCATTTGGGAAGAAACGCACCTGGCTAAACGGGATAAGGTTGGATTGGTCAGTAACACCGTGTATGTCGTAAGACTCCAGCCTTGCGCCCGCAATAAAGTCGAATTTTTTATAACTGGCCTGTCCTTCGGCGTAGGCAGAGTAGGTCGAGCGGTCGTATTTAAGATTGCGGCTCCCGAAATTTTTCGCCTCAAAGTCCAGTCTGTCGGCTAATATGCCTGCACTTATTTTTCCTTTTTCGAGCAACTGGATACCTTGCGTATAATCGGTTTTGAACTGGTAAAAATCCTGGCGGGTATCGTTATCTAATATATCGGCTGATGTAATGCGGGACAGCTGCGCAACATCCCCGGTGTTGTTATTGTAATTAAGGCGGATGTCAAGCTTTTTAGAAGTATCCTCAAAGCGCTTTTGGTAAGTAGCCATCGCATCCTGGTAAATGCGTTTACTGGTTGTTTTGTCGTCAGAGGCAAACCCTGCGCCGAATGCGTTTACATAACTGTTGTTATTGTTTCCATTCACATCATAATTCAGCAGGAGGCGGTCTTTGCCAAAGTCGAATTTAATACCCGTCTTGACATAGTAGAAGCGGTTCACCCTGTCAGATGTGTTTTGGCTAATTAGTGCATCGGCTGCAGAAAACCGTGTAGCCTGATAACCTTCATTGTAACTTTGCCCGCCATTTACCTGCCAGCTGAACAGCTTGTTGGCAGAGCTTAGTGTCATGCTGTTATTAAATTTATGGCGCGACTTTCCATAGCGTGTGTAGCTGTATCCGTTAGAGTAGGTCGCACTCAGGTATCTGTTGGGGTTTTTTGCGGTGATGATATTAATGATCGCCCCGCCCGATGTAGCAGGAAATTCGGCGCCGGGCTGCGTAATGATCTCTACCTTTTCAATAGAATTGGCAGGCATCCCTTCAAGGTAGGCATTTAGTTCGTTAGAATATATGTTAAGCGGGCGGCCATCCATATATACTTCCAGCTGCTTGCCCTGGTATAGCATGCCGGCAACATCAGAGATGATAAGCCCCGGGAGTTTTCGCAGGCCATCATAAAGCGAACCGGAATTGAGATGCGACTGTTCCGAAAAATCGAAGATAACGCGGTCTGCCTTTCGCTCAATCGCTTTTTTCTTTTTCTCAACAATCACCTCATCGAGTTCCCCTTTAATCTCGGTATCAGATGTTTTGAGGGTGTCACGCGCGGTTTTGTTCTCCTGTGCGAATACACCGAGTGTACACGCGCAAAGTAATGTCAGAACGTAGTATTTCATAGTTGGTTTGGTTGTTGGCTAAAAAGAAATCGTAAAAATGTAAGCTTTATTGTACGGCTTCTACTTTATACCCTTTTTTCCTGAGCAGTGCGATAACACCTTTTGGCCCGCCAAGGTGTGCAGCGCCTACTCCAAAGAATGTAGGCTTTTCTTTTGCGGCAGCTTCCATTACAGGTATCCAGCTGGCGTTGCGGTTATCAAGCATCACATCGGCATGGTCTGCATACATCCTGTTCTCCTCCTCGTGCATATAAGCCATCAGTCCGTTCAGGTCTTTATTTTTATAAAGTGCCAGCATACGCATATACTTCTGCTTGTCTCCGGCCATGTTGTCTTTGGCGGTACGCACCAGTTCTTTCATCTGGTCTTCATACGGGATAGCGTCAAAGGCGGCCAGCTGTACTTCAATCGTTTCCAGTCCGCGCACTTCTTCGCCCTGCGCTTTGGTCGCCTCCATTAGCTTGCCTTCTATAGACTGCACCGGGCAATCCAGCATTTTTGGCATCAGCATTACGCTTACAAACTGCGGCACCATTGTATTCAGCATTTTCGCCGAGTAGCCGGTTTGCTTTGTAAGGAACTCATCCACAATCTTAAAATCTTCCAGGCTGGTAAGCGAGCTCATCGTCTTGCCGTCTTTCATCATCATGCCACCCATCATAGAAGCCTGTAGTGAAGGGTCGTCCATATCCAGCTCGAGGTAAAGCTGCTTTGTAGCATCGAGCGCGTTGGTGGTATTTTTATCAAGCGTCGCATCGCAAAGTATGTGGAGCGTTCCAAACAGATAAGAAGGTTTTGCAAGGCCGTTGCCGGAGATTTTCCACAGCAGCGCATTTTCGGTTTTTTGTGCAAATCCACCAAGGGTAACAATGGAAAGCAGCGCAAGCAGTATGTTTTTCATGGTTAAAAATCTATCTTTTTAAGTTCTTCATAATTGCGGTGCAGCCTCTTTAGCAATATCCCATAGATCAGTTTGTAGAAAAGCCAAACCACGATAACAAGGGCAATAATGCTCAACAATGCAAGTCCGATATAGATCAGGTAAAACTTGGCTTCGTCGCCGTTAGCCTGAGAGCGGTGAAGGGTTTCCAGCAACGCTGCATCGCTACGGAAATAAATGCTGAATATTACGATACACGTTATGATAAGGTAGGTGATATTCGCAAATATATAATACTGCACTGTTTTGCGGGTATTTAGTATACTTGCCATAAGTGTCTTCACATTGTCTGTCGTACTGATTTTACGGTAATTGATGTAAAACCTCACAAAGAAATAAATGATGATGGCGTAGCTTACCACTGTCATCGGCAACGTGATATAATCGATATGGAAACTGTCTATTTTCTTCTGTCCCTGGCTGTCCTTCATGAAGAAAGAAAGCGCGAGCCAGAACGCAAATTCCAGTATGCTGATAATAAGGATCCACTTCACGATAGAAGAAGACCTTTGGTGTATCATCCGGTATATATCTTTTTCAGAGTACGTCGGGAAAATCCCTTCGCTTCTCTTCCAGTCTTGTTTCAATTTTTCTAATGCGTCCATAGTTCCGTTCACGGATTTAAAATCTTCTTCAATTTCCCTTTTATCCTGTTCATTTTTACGCGGGCATTTACTTCGCTAATACCCAGCGTTTCGGCAATTTCGGTATAATCCTTATCCTCAAGGTAAAGAAAAACCAACGCCTTTTCTATATCATTAAGCTGTTGCACGCCCTGGTACAAAAGCTTGATGTGCTCTTCTTCTTCGTAGTTATAATCGTCCTGGTCAATTTTGTGCAGTTTGGAATCGAACTCCACGGTATCGGGCGTACGGGTTTTCTTCCGGTAGAGTGTAATAGCGGTGTTCAGTCCCACACGGTAAGCCCATGTAGTAAATTTAGAGTCGCCCCGAAACTGCGGATAGGCCTTCCATAACTGTATCGTTATTTCCTGGAACAGGTCCTTATGCGCGTCTTCATCATTGGTATAGAGCCTGCAGATCTTATGGATAAGATTTTGATTATCCTTAAGCTGTTTTACAAAAGAAGTCTCCAGTTGCGAACTCATATATGCATTGGTGTACAAAGGGGTAAAATTGTTACAACCCGCTACAAATCTTTTTCGCGGTAGTAGTTTACCATAAGTCCGACAAACTTGCTGTAAGTCTCCAATCCGTCTTCCTGATGATTTATCTTCAGGTACTTATCGTAAAAAAATTCAAAAATAGTTTCAATGAACGACTCGTATTTGTCGTTCCATTTCTCGCTTTCCTCATAATTGAGCAATATGCCTTTGTTTATGAGCGGCTTTAGCCTTTCGGCTTCCTCTTTGTTAATCTTCGCAATATTACGGATGCAGTATTTTAATGCAAAAGAATACCCTGAATACTCAAAATATTTGTCTTTGCTATTTACCGAAGCAAGGAAGCCAATAAAGTTGGCCTCGCTTTCGCTGGCGTAACCGAGCTGATGTGCCATTTCGTGGCAGGTAGTAGTGGGAAAGTTATACAGCGGAAGCTTGCAGTTCACCTGGGCTTCATTAGTAAAAGGGTTCAGGTAGCCGCCAAACCCCATATAGGACAATGGCGTACTGATGAGCGATGATTTAATGCTTGGATTGTGATAGGCAAATTGGGGAAAGTGTTGCTGCAAATCGTTGTATGCATGCGGCGCCAATTTATAAATGTCCACTGTATTGTACGGTACAGCAACCGGTTTTGCGCTATCGCCTGCCACCAATTTATTCAAGGCATTGGTTTTTGCAATGAGCCGCTTGGTGAATGCAATGAGCTCACGTTCCTCATATTTTTTGCCGATGCCCATCTTTTCGTTCAGCGGGACGCGATGGTAATTCAGCCCCCAGAAAAAGTAGAATAAAAAGTAAAAAACGCAGAGGAAGCTCCCGACCGTCAACAGGCGTTCTTTATAGTGTTGCTTCCACTTGCGGCGGTTGCGCCACAGCCAGCGGATGATAAAAATGATGGTGATTCCGTAAATGATATCGCCTGCCGAAAAGCCAAAGAGCCCGAAAAGCCAACGCTCGGCGCCCGACAGACAGGGGTAAAGCCCATTACTGTAAAAGCGCTCAACAGTTTGGGGAAAGAAAGAAAGGAGGTTGACCAGAAAAATCTGGACGAGGAAAAGTATAGAAAGAATTTTTTTTAGCTTCATAGATATAGGTTGCTATGGTAAAGGTAACCATTTACAAAAGCTTTTTTGCCATTGTAGTTTAATGTATTTGCAGAAACCGTAACTTTGTCATTCTTAGAATTCAGTTATGGAATATATCGCAGACAGGATAACGATAGACCCGGGGATTTGCAACGGCAAGCCAACTATAAGAGGCAAGCGTATTGCTGTGCAAACGATACTTGAATTTTTGGGAGCGGGAGAATCGCGCGAAGAAATCCTGCGTCAATACCCGTCGTTGGAACCAGCTGATATAGACGCCTCGCTGAGATTCGCATCAGACCTGATGAACAGGAATTTTATCATAAAAACTGTAGCCTGATGCCGCGTTTCCTTATTGATGTAAACCTGCCGTATTTTTTTTCGCTTTGGGATAATCCGGATTACATTCACCAGAAAGACATCAATGATGAACATACTGATGAGCAAATATGGAAGTATGCTGAAGAAAGGGAACTTACGATTATAACTAAAGATAGCGATTTCTCCAATAAAATCGTACTCAGGCAGCCGCCTCCCAAAGTTATCCATATTCGCTTCGGCAATATGAAGATCAGGGATTTTCACGAGTCGATCCATAAAGTGTGGAATGACGTTTTAATCTTAAATAAAACGCATAAACTGATAAACGTATACAAAGACCGTATCGAAGCATTAGAATAATACCAATAATATAATGAACCAGGAAATAAGAAACCTTGAGCCCAAAGCGCTCTGGAATAAATTTGCCGACCTGAATGCTGTTCCGCGCCCTTCAAAAAAAGAGGAGCGCGTCATTGCCTTTGTGAAAGAGTTCGGCGAAAAGCTCGGCCTCCAAACCACCGTTGATGAGGTGGGCAACGTAATCATTAAAAAGCCGGCTACCGAAGGTATGGAGGGGCGCAAAACAATTGTGATGCAAAGCCACCTCGATATGGTGCATCAGAAGAATGCCGATACTACTTTCGACTTTGACAAACAGGGAATCGAAATGTATGTGGATGGCGACTGGGTACGCGCTAAAGGTACCACACTGGGCGCAGATAACGGGCTTGGAGTGGCCACCATCATGGCTATACTGGAAAGCACCGAAATATCGCACCCTGCCATTGAGGCGCTTTTTACCATTGATGAAGAAACCGGGATGACCGGCGCCATGGGCCTCAAAGGTGGTCTGCTGGAAGGCGAAATACTCCTGAACCTGGACACCGAAGAAGATGATGAAATCGACATCGGCTGCGCGGGTGGGGTAGATGTCACAGCCGAACGCGAATACAATGAAGAGGAAGTTCCCGAAAATTCCATTGCCTATACGATCAAAGTAAAGGGGCTTAACGGAGGCCACTCAGGCATGGATATCGATAAGGGGCTGGGCAATGCCAACAAGATCATGAACCGCCTGCTGTTTGACGGGTTCGAAAGTTTCGGCCTGCAGATCGCCGAGATAGACGGAGGTAGCCTTCGCAATGCTATTCCGCGCGAAAGCACTGCGACGGTGATCATCTCCGGTATTTTTGAAGAAGCTTTCTTCAGCGAAACGCAGGAAGTTATCGCGGATATAAAAGCAGAATACAAAACCACTGAACCTAACCTGCAGATCATTATCGAGCCAACAGATATGCCTGAAAAGGTGATGGACCTTGGTGTGCAGGAAGGACTTACCCGTGCGCTTTATGCAGCACACAATGGCGTGTACCGCATGAGTGCTGATATGGATAACCTTGTGGAAACATCCAACAATATTGCCAGGGTGATCGTGAAAGACGGAAAGCTGCACATTGGCTGCCTTACGCGATCTTCGGTTGAAACATCAAAATTTGATTTGGCGAATGCCCTGCGCTCCGCCTTTGAACTGATAGGTTGTGAAGTAACATTCAAAGGTTCGTATCCGGGGTGGACGCCAAATGTGAAATCCGAGATACTGGATGTACTTACATCAATATATGAAAAGCAGAACGGAAGCAAGCCACACGTGGTAGCCTGCCATGCCGGGCTGGAATGCGGTATCCTCGGCACCAATTATCCCGATATGGATATGATTTCCTTTGGCCCTACCATCAAGGGAGCGCACAGCCCCGATGAGCGCGCGAGCATTTCGTCGGCACAGAAATACTGGAAGTTCGTACTGGAGATATTGCAAAATATACCATCCAAAACATAATAAAGCCCCGTTTAGGGGCTTTTATTTTGTTCTTTCCAGCGGAAAAACCTCTGCCGCAGGGCGGCCGTTCTGCAGGCCTGATATCTCGGCCACAACGGAATCGGCAGAAATTTTGCGATAAATGATTTTATCGGGGAAATCGTGCTGCGGGTTTTCGAAAACAAGCTGCCTGTCAGATGCCTGCGTAAGGGTAAAGGCAACCGGCTCTTCACCGTTCTGGCCCTTTACGCTTACGATGTATTTCAGCTTTCCGTGGTCTTCAGTTAGCTGGATGTACTCGGCGAAGGTGGTGTCGTTCTCCGCTATGAAAAAGCTCTTACCCGCATAAACCGAGTCATTTTCCTGCTCCCAGCTTTCCGTAAACCGCCCTTCCGGGATGGTATGCTCCCAGTCACCCAACAGCCATTTCGCTTTGTCAAGTTCGGGGTAAGTTTTGTTAGTGCACGATGCCAGAGCGGCACATAATGCGGCAGGCAGGAGAAATTTTTTCATAAACAGGGATTAAAGCACAATGATAATGAATTCTGCGTTAACTAAGCGCCTGCCAATATTTAAGTTGGAACAATTTTTGTACTTTTGCACCTCGAAAATCAAGGAGACCAGAAAATGCTAGACAGGTTACAGATCATAAAACAAAAATTTGACGAAATATCGGACCTCATTATCCAGCCGGATGTGATTGCCGACCAAAAGCGCTATGTACAGCTCAATAAGGAATATAAAGACCTTAAAGGGCTTGTAGAAAAGCGCGAAGAATACATCAATGTAACGGGCAACCTTCAGGAAGCCCAGGAGATCATTGCGGATGGCAGCGACCCGGAAATGGTGGAAATGGCAAAAATGCAGTTGGATGAAGCCAAAGAGCGCCTTCCGCAGCTGGAAGATGAGATTAAGTTCATGCTCATACCAAAAGACCCTGAAGACGCAAAGAATGTGATGGTTGAGATTCGTGCGGGTACCGGTGGCGACGAGGCGAGTATATTTGCGGGCGACCTGTACCGTATGTACACAAAATATTGCGAGGGCAGGGGTTGGCGCACCAGCGTAGTAGACCTTAACGACGGAACTTCGGGGGGCTTTAAAGAGATCATTTTTGAAGTGACCGGAGAAGATGTATATGGTACGCTGAAATTTGAAGCCGGCGTACACCGCGTTCAGCGTGTACCGCAGACAGAGACACAAGGCCGCATCCATACCTCGGCGGCTACCGTAATGGTGCTTCCGGAAGCAGAGGAGTTTGACGTACAAATCGATATGAACGACGTACGTATCGACCTTTTCTGTTCATCGGGCCCTGGCGGACAGTCGGTAAACACAACGAAGTCGGCCGTACGTATGACGCACATCCCTACCGGATTGGTAGCGCAGTGCCAGGACGAAAAATCGCAGCACAAGAACAAGGATAAGGCGCTACAGGTACTACGATCAAGGCTATACGAAATGGAGCTTGCCAAAAAGCAGGAAGAAGATGCTGCTAAGCGTAACAGCCAGGTAAGCAGCGGCGACCGTTCGGCTAAGATTCGTACCTACAACTACCCGCAGGGAAGGGTAACCGATCACCGCATCGGCCTTACGCTATATGACCTTGACGGCGTGATGAACGGAAACATCCAGAAGCTTATCGATGAGCTACAGTTGGTAAACAATACCGAAAAGCTAAAAGAAAGCGAAGTATATTAATATTGAAGTCCCGCTCCGGCGGGATTTTTTATGCTTGTAAGTTTTTGATGACCTGTAAAATTTACTATTTCATTCCTACATGGTCTTAGAGACTTTGCAGGAATCCGGGGTGGATTAACTATTTTTGTACCAGCAACACAGCAACAATGACTACGCAACAACTTCACGAACAAATCCTAAAAAAACGATCCTTTCTCTGTATCGGGCTCGATGGGGACCTGACTAAAATTCCACAACATTTATTAGCATCGGAAGACCCTATTTTTGAGTTCAATAAGGCGATTATAGATGCTACGCATGATTTAGCGGTAGCTTATAAACCCAACACCGCTTTTTATGAAGCCTACGGATTGAAAGGCTGGATCGCTCTGGAAAAGACGATACAGTATCTTAACAATAAACACACCGAAATCTTTACCATAGCCGATGCCAAACGCGGCGATATCGGTAACACATCGGCCATGTATGCCAAAGCATTTCTGCAGGATATGGGGTTTGATTCCGTTACCGTTGCGCCCTATATGGGCAGGGACAGCGTTGAGCCTTTTCTGGCAGTGCAGGATAAATTTACGATACTGCTTGCGCTTACTTCAAACGAAGGCGCTTACGATTTTCAAACTTTGCAATCGGGCGGGCATGAACTTTACAAACAGGTACTCGAGACTTCTAAGACATGGGCCAATAGCCAAAACCTGATGTATGTGGTGGGCGCTACCAAAGCCGAATATTTTAAAGAGATTCGCCAAATTGTTCCCGATAGCTTTCTGCTTGTTCCGGGAGTGGGGGCGCAGGGCGGAAGCCTGGCTGAGGTGTGCAAGTTTGGGCTCAATGAAAAAGTAGGCCTGCTCATTAATTCCTCCCGCGGTATAATTTACGCTTCTAACGGCGCGGACTTTGCCGAAAAGGCACGGGAAGAAGCATTAAAAATTCAGCAGGAGATGCGCGATATTTTAAACGGTCGGATGTAACTAATTTGAAACTTTGAACTTGAAACCTGAAACCAAACAATTTATTGACCAGATAGGTAACACAATTACGCTTTCGCAAACGCCTAAGCGCATTGTTTCTATTGTACCCTCTCAAACCGAATTATTGTTTGACCTTGGGTTGGAAGAACAGATCGTTGGGATAACCAAGTTTTGTGTGCACCCTTACCACTTTAAGCAAACCAAACAGATTGTGGGCGGTACTAAAAAGCTTCACGTAGAACGGATACGATTGCTGCAGCCGGATATTATCATTGCCAATAAGGAAGAGAATACGGAAGAGATCGTGGAACAGCTCCGCGAAATTGCCCCTGTCTGGACAGCCAATATCGTCACGATACAGGACAGCCTTGAGATGATTGCAGCGATGGGCAGGATCTTCTCGGTACGCACGCGGGCGCAGCAGCTGATTGATAAGATAGAATTCGCTTTAACCGATTTTCAGAAATTTATGGAAGGGCGCGACGAGCTAAAAGCAGCCTACTTTATTTGGAAAGGGCCCCACATGGCAGCGGGCAGTGATACGTTCATCAATGAATTGCTGAAGCTAAATAAGTTTAAAAATATATATGAAGACCGGGGGCGTTATCCGGAAGTGATCATACAAAAGTTGCGCATACAAGGAGACCCGGATGTGGTGTTCCTGTCATCTGAGCCGTACCCGTTTAAAGAAGAAGATGCTTTTGAGATCGGGCGCTTTACGCACCATGCTAAAACCGTTTTTGTGGATGGGGAGATGTTCTCATGGCACGGAAGCCGGCTACTAAAAGCCCTGCCGTATTTCAAGCAGCTTCACGAGCGGTTGGGCGAATTTTAATGACCGAGCTTCTTGAGTGCATTCAGGTAGTCTTCGGGTTTTTCCACTTCCTCCATCCCTGTTTTGGCAAGTATCTTTCCGTATCGATCCAACAGGACAATATAAGGGAAAAAGCCGTTACGGTTGTATTTTTCCGCCAGGATGATCTTCATGTCATTTACATCCACTGGCTCCGGCATCCCTTTCTTCTGCAGGAAGTCCGCGCGGAGCAATATCCAGTTTTTTGGCGCTTCGGCTTTAAATTCTTCTGTTTGCCACACATACTTTTCCAGCTCCATACAGCGCGCACACCAGTCGGAACCCGAAAATACCAGTAAAATATTCTTATTTGCGGCAGCTGCTTTACGTTTGGCAGTCTCCAGGTCGGTATTCCATTCCTGCGCAAAGGCTGCGATATTTATCAAAAGGCATAACGCCAGAAAACTCCTTTTCACCTTCATTTATTTTGCGGCAAATGTATAAAACAACGGGCTGCCGAAAAACAGAATTAGTACATTTTTATTACGCAAAAATGCCGATAGCATTGCTACCGGCATTCTTCTAACTAACCCTAACCAAATGTGAGAAAACCATTTATTGAATGCAAATTACTCAAAAATTTTTGTGGACGATGTTAAGGTAATGTTATTTATATTTTGCTGATAAACAAAATTTTAGCTACTTATTGTCCTGCGCTGCGAACACTTTTTTGAGCAGGGCAGAGGTGCGCGCCGCTACATTATTGCGTATCTCCTTTTCCTCGACGGCAATCATTTTGTACACACCGTTTAGCGCCTGTGTGGTTACATAATCGGTAAGGTCCGGGTTTACTTTTTGCACCAGCGGCAGCTTGTTGTAGGTAGTAATGATGTTAGTCCACACTTTATCGGCTCCAACCTTAGCGAAAGAAGATTTTATTACAGGATTAAATTTGGAATACAGCTGTGTCGAGGTAGTGTTTCGTAAATAGGTAGTGGCTGCCTCGTCATTGCCCAGCAGGATATTCCGCGCATCGTTGAATGTGATTTTGGTCACGGCATCTACAAATATCGGGGTAGATTCTTTTACGGCGTTTTCTGCGGCGCGGTTCATCGCCTTTATTCCTTCATCGGCCAGTGAGCCGAGGCCCACATCACGCAAAGCCTTGTCTACCTTTTGCAGTTCCTGCGGAAGGAGGATCTTTACCAGCTGATTTTTATAAAAACCATCGGTAGCGGTAAGTTTAGTTACCTGCTTGTCGATCCCGTTATCGAGCGCTTCGCGAAGCCCGGCAGCAATATCGGCATTAGAAAGTGTAACACCCTGCGGAATCTGTGAGGCTACCTGTTGCAGCTCGGCACAGCCTGAAGCCAGGAAGCAGCATGCTATAAGCGGAACAATTATCTTTTTCATAGTGTTGCAATTATAGGATTAATCCTGTAAAGCAAACACTTTTTTAAGTAAGCCGGAAGTTCTGGAAGCTAAATTATTCCTAATGTTTTTCTCCTCAACAGCGATCATTTTAAATACACCTGCCATCGCCTGGGAGGTAACGTAATCGTCGAGGTCAGCGTTTACTTTGCTCACCATGGGCAGGCTGTTATACTTCTGTATCAGTCCGGCCCACACTTTGTTAGCCCCTACTTTGTCCAGTGAACTCACCACAACAGGGTTGAATTTGGCATATAAAGTTTCTGATGAGGACTTCTCGAGGTAGGATGTAGCCGCCCGGTCGTCGCCCATCAGGATGTTTTTGGCATCGGTTATCGTCATTTTTGTGATGGCATCGGTAAACACCGGCACCGCTTCCTTTACGGCTTCTTCAGCAGCGCGGTTGAGTACTTTAATTCCTTCGTCAGCCAGCTTAGACATTCCCATTTTGCGCAGCGTATTGTCAACTTTTTGTAATTCTGCGGGCAGCAATATCTTAACGACTTCATTTTTGTAAAAACCGTCAGTCGCCGTCAACTTGGAGACTTCTTTTTCTACGCCTTTTTGCAAGGCTTCTTTCAGGCCTTTGCTAATATCTGTAGTGGACAGCGCGTTCGTTCCGGTTTTGCTTTTTACGGCATCGCTTGCTTTGCCCAGCAGGTCTTTCAGCTGTGCGTTAGAAACCAGTGGCAATAGCATCAGCGCAAGTACGTATTTTTTCATCGTTACACTTTTAAGGCTAATTTAACAAAAGCATTCCATTAATTTTTACCTGTGAGTGCTTTTGCATTAAAAATTATAATCGATACCAGTATCATGCTATAAGACAAAACCTGTATGGTGGTAATTGCTTCGCCATAAAAAAAGATAGCGAGCATGAAGTTAATGATCGGGTTGATGTACATTAATATGCCGATTGTGGAAGAATTGATCTTCTTTAAAGCAAACAGGTTGAGGAACATTGGGATGATGGTAAACAGTACCGCAATGATCCCGATAAACATATAAAACCTTGGTTCGTGGGGTACAGGCCCGCTGAAAGAAGGGTAGAACGGCAACAGGATGAGCGCCGTAATCCCAAGCTGGAGTGAAAGCAGCAGGAAACGGTCCATCGCGCCAATGCGTTTCTGGATGACAAGGTAAAGCGCGTAGGTTGCCGCGACGATAAGACTGTACAAAATGTCGCGATAACTGTCGAGCGCTAACATAATGCAGCTCGCTACGCTAAGGGCAACCGCAATCCATTGTATGCGCGTAAGCCTTTCCTTAAGCAATACAAAGGCGAACACCGTTGTGAGTATCGGGCAGATGAGGTAGGCAAGGGAGGCAGCTTTTACACTGATGTGGTTCATCACGTAAATGAAGAAAAACCAGTTGGCCGCCAAAAGCAGCGAACTCGCCAGGATCTGGAACGACAACGACTTTTTTTCAACGGGCGAAAGCAGGCGGAAGGAGTGAAATGTTTCTGCAACCACTTTGCGGCGAAATAACCCGTTGATGGTAAGCATCAGCGTAACGCAAAGAAAGACGCGGTAAAAAAGGATATCGAGGGAAGGGTAGTGGTGTATTGGTTTCAGCCCAAAGCTAAAGAATCCCCACAGGATAAATGCGGTAATGGCCGCTGCGTAATGTTTGGAACGCATTGCAGAGTTTGATTGATGAGGTGCAAAGGTATCAATCTTTTTTGGCCTGTTGAAGCTGTTGAATGTCTAATAAATCCTTCGGGCGACCAGCCTTGATCTTGCTGATAATCAAATCATCGAGCGAAAGCACCTTCCATCGTATCCGGGGATTATTGGAAGAATTCGCGTCCCGACCGTTTTTATACGCATCTTCAAAGGGTTTATTTACAGAAAAATTCGTTATTAATTCCAAAGACAAAGCTTCTGGCGAAAATTTAATAGAAATGTTTTGCCGCTGCTGTTTGACAGCTTCAGGGAAATCATCAATTTCGTAGCCAAGTTTTTTAAAAACGTTTACCAGCTTCCCGAAATTCTCTTCAGTTGTCTCTATCCAAAAATCAACATCAGCCGAATGCCGCTGGTAGCCGTGAAAATTTACTGCACCCCCGCCAACCATAAGCATCCTCACATCTTCATCTTCGGCGAGCAAAATGAAATTTTCTATTTCTTTATTCCATTGTTCGGTCATCTTTCCTTCGCATTGATGCGTCAATAATAAAATTTCCTTTATCATCCTCTTTTGCCGAAGAAGGGAATGTGGAAAGGATTTGCTCTGACAGTCTGACAAAGGCGACAAAGCGCTCATAGCCGGACAGCTTTAAAAAGGCTTCCTGCTGTGCTGCTTTGCTTTCCTCCTTGGTAGTAAATGATACCTGCATATCGTAAAGGTACATATTTTTTTAAATTTTCGGGCAAAGACCTTCGTCAGAATTAACACCCATTTCACGTTGGCTGCCTGCCGTTTTCGTAAATTAGTGTCGCCTTACCACAACATGATGAAAATACTTGAGATCGAACTGCTGAGCGATGACCTTGCCGGCACAGAGGGCTTTTACCGCAAGGTGCTGGGCCTCGAGCCTGTTGCCAGAGGCGGGGGCGTTTTAAGGTATTTTATCGGCTACACGCGGCTGATTTTCCGAAAGTCGGAAAATGTAAAGCCGGTTTATCATTTTGCAATCGACCTTCCTAACAACCGTTTTTTTGATGCGTATAACACCATTCGTAAAAACGTGGAGTTGCTCAGGGTGGAAGGCGACGATGACATTGCGAACTTTACTAACTGGGATGCCAAATCGTTTTACTTTAAAGATAATAACGGCAACATTCTGGAAGGCATCACACGGTACCCTAACCGCGCTTTTGACGATGACCCCTTTAGCAGCAGGAGCTATATTTCGATAAGTGAGATCGGGCTGGTTACCAACAATGTTCCGGAACTAGCCGATACGCTGATAAGCGAATACGGGCTTCCTGTATTTAAGCGGCAGCCTCGCGGTGACAAAATCACGGTGCTGGGAGACGATGACGGCCTTTTCATCATTGGCGAAAAGGGGCGCCATTGGTATCCCACCCAGGATGTATCAAAATCATTCCGCACCCGCGTGCTTTATCTTCATGACGGCAATTTCGAGCAGATAATGCGTTAGGCTTTTAAATTACAGTCTTCATAAATTTCGTTCCACCCCATCATTGCAATATTCAATATTATCGTAAATTGCACGCTTAAAATTGAATATTCTTCATAATGGAACAAGCGCAACCTTATATTCCTAAAAATAAAGTACGCATCGTTACGGCAGCCTCTCTTTTTGACGGCCACGATGCAGCCATCAACATCATGCGCCGCATCATCCAGGCTACGGGTGTAGAGGTAATACACCTTGGGCATGACCGCAGTGTGGAAGAAGTGGTGAATACCACCATACAGGAAGATGCCAACGCGATAGCAATGACCTCTTACCAGGGCGGGCACAATGAGTACTTTAAGTACATGTATGACCTTTTAAAGGAAAAAGGCGCAGGCCACATCAAAATATTTGGCGGCGGCGGCGGCGTGATCCTTCCCGAAGAAATACGCGAACTGCATGAGTACGGTATCACACGCATTTATTCTCCGGATGATGGCCGTGCACTTGGGCTTCAGGGCATGATCAACGACCTGGTGCAGCAAGCGGACTTCCCGGTGGGCGACAAGCTCAACGGCGAACTTAACCACCTTGCTGATAAAGACCCGGTAGCAATTGCGAGGGTTATCTCTTCTGCAGAGAACTTCCCTGAGGTAGCCAAAGAAACGCTGGATACCATCCATAAGCAAAACGAGTCGGCTACCATCCCTGTGTTGGGTATTACAGGTACAGGCGGTGCAGGTAAATCGTCTTTGGTAGATGAGTTGGTGCGACGTTTCCTTATCGATTTCCCTGAAAAAACGATAGGGCTCATTTCGGTAGACCCGTCCAAACGAAAAACCGGCGGTGCGCTTCTGGGCGACCGTATCCGGATGAATGCCATTAATAACCCGAGGGTTTATATGCGTTCGCTGGCCACAAGGCAGAGCAACCTTGCCCTTTCTAAATATGTAGCCGAGGCCATTCAGGTGCTTAAGGCTGCGAAGTACGATTTGATCATTCTTGAAACTTCGGGCATTGGGCAAAGCGATACGGAAATCCTTGACCACAGTGATGTTTCACTTTATGTGATGACCCCGGAGTTTGGAGCTGCAACCCAGCTTGAGAAGATTGATATGCTCGATTTTGCCGACCTCGTTGCCATTAATAAATTTGACAAGCGCGGTGCACTCGATGCCATCCGCGATGTAAAGAAGCAGTACCAGCGCAACCACAATCTGTGGGATGTTAACCCCGACGAAATGCCGGTATTTGGTACGATTGCTTCGCAGTTCAACGACCCCGGAATGAACACGCTCTACAAAGCCATTATGGACAAAGTAGCCGAGCGTACCGGAGCCGACCTGAAGTCGACTTTCGAGATCACCCGCGAAATGAGCGAGAAGATCTACGTGATACCACCAAGCCGCACACGCTACCTGAGCGAGATCGCGGAAAACAACCGCAAATATGATGAGATAGCTGCGAGTCAGCAGGAAGTTGCCCAGAAGCTCTATGGCATTTACAAAACCATTGAAACCGTTGGCGGAGTGAAGCCTGAGTTGGCGAAGTTCGGCATCGAGCCTGTAACACCTGCTGCCGGCACCAATGCCGACCTGGTAAAACTGCTCGTGGCGGAATTTGACCGCGTAAAAATGAACCTCGACCCTTACAACTGGGAAGTGATCCTTACGTGGAATGAGAAAGTAAATAAATACAAGAACCCTGTTTATTCCTTTAAAGTAAGGGATAAAGAGATCAGGATACAAACGCATACCGAATCGCTTTCGCATACGCAGATACCTAAAGTGGCGCTGCCTAAATATTCTGCATGGGGTGACATCCTTAGGTGGTGCCTGCAGGAAAATGTACCGGGCGAATTCCCGTTCACTTCGGGGCTTTATCCGTTTAAGCGTGAAGGCGAAGACCCAACCCGTATGTTTGCGGGAGAAGGTGGTCCCGAGCGTACCAACAGGCGTTTCCATTATGTGAGCCTCGGTATGCCGGCCAAGCGCCTTTCTACGGCGTTCGACTCTGTTACGCTATATGGCAATGATCCCGGCCACCGTCCGGATATTTATGGTAAAATTGGTAATGCCGGTGTTTCCATCTGCTGCCTGGACGATGCCAAGAAACTATATTCAGGCTTTAACCTTGCGCACCCCATGACATCGGTAAGTATGACCATAAACGGCCCTGCACCTATGCTGCTGGGGTTCTTTATGAATGCCGCTATCGACCAACAGTGTGAGCTTTACATCAAAGAAAACGGGCTTGAAGCTGAGGTTGAAGAAAAGATCAAAAAGATATACGAAGGCAAAGGCGTGAAGCGTCCGCGTTACAACGGCGAACTCCCGCAGGGTAATGACGGCCTTGGGCTGATGCTGCTTGGCGTAACGGGTGACCAGGTGCTTCCTGCCGATGTTTATGCTGAAATAAAAACGCGTACGCTAAGCCAGGTGCGCGGTACCGTACAGGCAGACATTTTAAAAGAAGACCAGGCTCAGAACACCTGCATCTTCTCTACCGAGTTTGCTTTGAGGCTGATGGGCGACGTTCAGGAATATTTCATCCAGAAGAACGTTCGCAACTTCTATTCGGTTTCTATTTCGGGCTACCACATAGCCGAAGCAGGAGCCAACCCAATTACGCAATTAGCCTTTACGCTTTCTAATGGCTTCACTTATGTAGAGTATTACCTGAGCCGCGGTATGAGCATCAACGATTTTGGGCCAAACCTGTCGTTCTTCTTCAGTAACGGTATCGATCCGGAGTATGCGGTAATTGGCCGTGTAGCAAGAAGGATCTGGGCGAAAGCGCTGAAAAATAAATATGGCGCCAACGAACGTGCGCAGATGCTGAAATACCATATCCAGACATCGGGCCGTTCACTGCACGCACAGGAAATCGATTTCAACGACATACGTACTACGCTTCAGGCATTGTATGCCATTTATGATAACTGTAACTCGCTGCACACCAATGCATACGATGAGGCAATCACTACGCCAACCGAGGAAAGCGTACGCCGTGCCATGGCAATACAGCTGATTATCAATAAAGAGCTCGGCCTTGCCAAAAATGAGAACCCAATCCAGGGTGCCTTTATTATTGAGGAGCTGACCGATCTTGTTGAGGAGGCGGTGCTGGCAGAGTTTGACCGCATTACCGAAAGGGGCGGCGTGCTTGGCGCAATGGAAACTATGTACCAGCGCAGCAAGATACAGGAGGAAAGCCTGTATTACGAAACGCTGAAGCATACCGGCGAGTTCCCTATTATAGGTGTGAACACATTCCTAAGTTCAAAAGGTTCACCTACAGTAGTGCCTGCCGAGGTTATCCGTGCCACGGAAGAAGAGAAGCAATTCCAGATACACACCCTGGAGAACCTGAATAAGGCTAATGAGGCGGCAGTGAAAGAGCAGCTTGCCCTTGTACAGGACGCGGCGATACAAAACCGCAACATCTTTGAGCAGCTAATGGAAGCGGCCAAAGTGTGCTCGCTGGGCCAGATCACTTCGGCGCTGTTTGAAGTGGGAGGGCAGTACAGGAGGAATATGTAGGCTGAGAGGCTAAGGGACTTAGGGGCTTAGTGCCTGGGATAAAAAAGAAGAGCCGGTGGCTCATAAAAAGATAAAATACATGACTGTAGCGAGATATTTTGGGTTGTTGTTGATGGTGACACTGTCGTTTTCCTGCGAACCCGGCCCGGAAGAAGTTGTAGATTTACCGGGTCGCCAAATCGCTAAAATTGAGACATTCGATAAAGATGCTTCCGGAAATACGTATGTGTCGTCCAGAATAACTTTTGAAAATAATAAGCCGGTAACAAAGGATGTTATTGGCGGTGTAGGCGGGTCTCCCTGGCTTAGGTATGTATACACTTATAATGAGCAGGGTTTACTTTCATCAAATGTAAGTACCGTTGTAGGTAATGGAAACACCGACTCATTTTCTGCAACTTATGATAGTCAGGGGCGAATGGTGTCCGCGACTTATGCCTATCAATCCGCTTCTGAAAGTGCAACTTCTACCCGTACCTTTACCTATCAGGGAAATACGATAATTGGCCACTATCCTGATGGCGGAATGATGACGTATCTTCTTGATGACACCGGGAAAATAATACAATTGATTGTAGATGGAGAGGTAAGGCGTGAATTGACGTATGAGGGTAATAATATAGTAATGTACCGCGACACGACCTCCATTTCTACTTTCGAGTACGGGGCCGGCGATTTATCCGGAAATTTTGTTAGTTTCCCGGATGATATGGTGGGTGGTAAGAATAACAGGATTTTGCTTTACGACCTTAACGACCACCCTTGGGCTCACGACCGTTATTTGGAAAATGCACAATATGCCGGTGCAATTTATCCGAGGATTAATAATTACGAAGAAGATGATCAGGGCTATCCCATTGCTGTCTATCAGCAATACGGTCCATCCCCTGCCAGCCTGTCATCAAAGATATATTACGAATAAGCCTCCCATCCGGAAGGCTTTACCTTTTTTGGCTAAAATACGTGCTTAAGCAGGTAATATATCACAAAGAAGGCTATTACGGTGCCAAAGCAGCCGAAGCCCAGTTTTTTTGCACCCCATCCGGCCAGCAGTGCTCTCAGTAAATCTCTCATGATGTTTGTTTTTAGTAATTTAAAGTTAGTAAGAGGTTTTGCAGGATAATACTTATTTAACTTATGATTAGCTTTGGGCAACGTGCTAAAGGAGTGGTAAATGTGTGGTTTTAGAAGTTGGGAGAATGTACCTTTATAGAAAAGCTAAAGCAATGAAAACACGCCTTACCCTGCTGATGCTCTTTGCTGTATACCTTTCATACGGCCAGCTGTCGGGATGTACCGACCCACTCTCTAATAACTACAATCCTGCAGCCACTGTAAACGATGGCAGCTGCACGTATGCCAATGCATCGGTTGCGCCTGTAGCGAGCGTAGCGCTTCCGCAAGCTATCGAGGAAACTTCAGGCCTCTTTATGTGGGATGGCTACCTGTATACCCATAATGATAATACAGATACCAACCTTTATAAGCTCGATAGTACGACAGGGCAGATATTGCAGACCATCCCGCTGACAGGCGTTACCAATATTGATTGGGAAGAGGCCGCTCAGGACGCGAATTATATTTATATTGGCGATTTTGGAAACAATAATGGCGGAAACAGGACCAACCTGAAAATTATACGGATTGGCAAGCAGCAAATTGCAAACGGCGTGATCCAGCCCGAATATATCAACTTTACCTATTCCAACCAGACAAGCTTTGCATCTACCGGAGGCAATAACAGCGATTTCGATTGTGAGGCATTCGTGGTTTCACAGGATAGCCTTTACCTGTTTACGAAGCAATGGGTCAGCAAAAAGACGTCGGTGTACGCGTTGCCGAAAGTTCCCGGAAATTATGTGGCCCAACTACAAGATACTTATAATGTAAACGGGCTGATTACCGGGGCGGCTTACCTTGAAGACAGGCGGGTTATTGTGCTTACCGGTTATAGCGGTACCGTGCAGCCATTCATGTACCTGTTATATGGTTTTAACGGGCACAACTTTTTCTCGGGTAATAAGCGCAAGCTTAATGTGTCGCTTTCCTTTCACCAGACCGAAGGTATCACTACCGCAAACGGAACGGAATATTTTGTTACGAATGAAAAGCTGTCGCAGTTCGTCATAAGTGTTGCCCAGAAATTGCACCGTTTCAATCTCGCGCCTTATCTCCAGGGGTATCTGAGTTCATTGCCCGCATTAAACACGCCTGAGGAAGAATTGCAGGACAGCATACGTATTTATCCCAATCCGGCTGGCGATGTGCTGTATATTGACTGCGATATCAACATGGTAGGAATGGGCTATTATTTTATAGATATGACAGGGAAGATGGTATTACGCGGCGCATTGCGCAGTACCCACAATGAACTTGATATCAGTAGTATTGCGGATGGCCTGTATTCGCTCCGGATAGGCGATGGCTACAACTTTGCTTTTAAGCTTATCAAGAAGAAATGATCAAGGCTTCTTGATCTTCAGATAGCCGATGTGCAGCTCATCTTCGTCGCCTTCTTCAATTTCGGATATCTGTATGCTGTACCGGTCTTTTAAAAACTGCGGAAGCACATCTATAACCTTGTGCATGTCATCAACGTCCAGCCCGTATTTTTCATCAACGTGCGATTCGGCGCCTTTAAAGCCAAAGTGTTTGTAAAAGGCGGTTTGCTTAGCTTGTTTTACGGCCTGTCCTGCCGACTCCGCTACCGATAGCATCTTATAGTGATATTCTTCAAACTCGCCGGGGCGGTAACCGCCAAGGTTCAGGAAGAACAGTGAAGGTGTAAGCGAATCGTCCTTTTTTGAAACAATATCGATACGGTAGTTGCCTACTTTCGTAACTTCACGCCATGCGTCTATATGAAGTGTTCCTCCGTCAGGCCAGAAATTGTAAATTTGGGGTATCAGGCTTTGTATAGTGTCGCCAATCCCGAAATAAATATCATGCTGTTCTGTAAGCCTGCCTTTCGGCGTGCACCCGACAAGAACCATAAAAAGGCTGAGTTTCTGAATCTCCATATTCAAATGTAGCCATTTGTTTTGCTAAATTAAACCTAAAATCAAAAATTGGTTCGGTTTTTGGTTTAGGTTTACTAAAATTTAATCTAAAACATTATCCAAACCATTTACACTATGAAAAAGATACTTTTACTCTTCAGTATTACAGGTATGTTAGCATTGACTTCTTGCGACAACAGCGACGACAACCGTATTGATAACGATACCTACAGCGAGGTATTTGAGGTTGACAATGTTGATTTTACCGTTGCCAATAACTTCTCTAACCTGTATACGCTTAACCCTAACATCTACAATTCTGATGTTCTGCTTGTTTATGAGCTTGTAGGCGCCAACGGCAGCCAGGATGTATGGGCGCTTCTTCCACAAGTTTACTATTCCGGCGGCGAAACGTACCAGTACAATTTTGATTTCAGCGCCAACAGCTTCCGGATATTCATGGATGGAAGTGCTGATCTCTCCACCCTTCCGGCTTCTGTTACGCAGGATAAAGTCTTCCGCGTAGTTATTGTACCGGCTGATTTTTCCAGTACTGTTAACGTAAACAATTATGATGCTGTTATGGCTGCACTCCAGTCTGAAGGGCATGAGGTAAGGGTTATAGAACAATAATTAAAGTACACATACAAATGAGAAGAGCAGGCTCCTGAAAGCCTGCTCTTCGTTTATATACAGTAGTACTGTGGGGACTAAAAGTCGAGTGTGCGAAGTGCTGAAACACGCGCTGCCTTGATTTTCTTCCTGAAGTAAACGGTATCAGGATTGCCAAAGTACTTGGTTACGGTAAGCCTCGCCATCAGGTAACTCACAGTAGATTCCGCGCCTTGGTTTAGGTTTACGCTGTGCTCTTCAAGCCCGTCAAAGCAGCCTCCGGTGCACGGGTTGTAAACGATCTGGCCAAGGTGGTTGTTGCCAAGGAACCAGTTGAACGCCATTTCCATTTTGATAAGGTATTTTTCGTCCTTGAAGATATCATGGAATTTGCGCAGCGCGAGTATCGTGTAGGCCACATCTATCGGCTGTTCGCCGAAACGCTCTGCCTGGCTTCCTTTGAAAAACCAGCTGCGGTTAGAAATTACTTTTATACTGTTTTCGTCAAACGTCATTTCCAGCAGCCAGTCAAACGATTCGCGCGCAATTTCGGCATATACGCTTTCCCCTGTAATAGCGTAGCACAAAAGCAGGGCTTCCGGCAGCAAACTGTTGGCATAGGTAAGATAGCCCTCAAACCACTTCCAGTCCTCTTCTGCTTCGTGGCGGTACATTTGCACCAGCCTGTCGCCGAAAAGCTTGATGTAGATCATAGTATCGGTATCTTTTACCTGGCGGTTGTAATAGTACAATCCCTTGATCACAAATGCCATAGCACGGGTACTGTACATGTTTTTGGTAAGGCTAAGCGATTTCTGGAATACCCTTTCGGCCTTCACAATCATGTCTACCGGGAGTATTGGCGCCAGCGATATGATGTAACCAAGTGCCCACATAGCACGGCCCGAACTGTCTTCAAGGTTTTCATTGAAGTTCGCCGCAGAGAATTTAGTGTTGTAATCTACATAATTCATCAGCCTTCCATCGGCGCACTGGCAATGCTCTATAAAGTTGAGATAGATCCTCATGTAGCGCAGCACACTCTGGTCGCGGTATTTTTTATAGTACTGGCACATGGCTATCAGTGCACGGGCATTGTCGTCTATCGTATAGCCGCTGTTGATGTCCGGTTTGTTGAGCTTGGCAAACTGGAGCATACCGAAATCTGTTGTCATACGCTTAATGTGCTCCAGGTTCACTTCCGGGTTACGATACTGAAGCCTTAGCGAACCACCTGAAGTTTTCTCCAACAGGCGTGCATGGCTTACAGCAGAATTTTCCCAGGCGGTGTGCATGATCTTGTGCAGGCCGTTGAGCACCATTTTGTGGCGAAGCTCAACGTCAAATATCAAGGTATTGATGGCGTCGGCCAGCTGTTCCGAATTCCCGAAATCGAAAGTGAGTCCGGTATCACCTGCCAGCACCTCTTTGGCATGCGGTATTGGAGTAGATATAATCGCGCAACCGCAGCTTAAAGCATACGAGAATGTACCGCTTACGGCCTGGTTGGGGTCTTTGCTGGTAAACAGGTAGATGTCGGTCATCTGAAGATACTCCAGCAACTCATCCAGTGCGACATATTTATTGATGAAAGCGACGTTGTGCTGCAGCCCGAGGTCTTCTATTTTTTGTTGAAGGAATTCCCGGTATTGCTCGCCTTCATTCAATGCCACAGTAGGGTGGGTTTTCCCAATGATGAGGAAAAGTACTTCCGGCGCTTTATCAACTACTTTAGGAAGCGCATCAAGTGTAGTTTCAATGCTTTTTCCCGAACTCAGCAATCCGAAAGTTGAAAGTATCTGCCGGCCTTCGTAGCCATATTTACGTTTCAGTTCCGATTTTTCAGCATGGGGAACCAGGTGGGTGCCATGTGGGATCACAGCTATCTTATCGCGGTCGATGATATAATCCCTTACAAGGATATCGGCAGCGTTATTTGTCATTACAATAAGTGAGTCTACCCGGTTAAGTATTTCCTGCACATTCGCTTTAAATACTTCATTAGGGTTAGGCAAAACGGTATGGAACACCACGCTCAACGGCTTTTGAAGCGCATTGATGAAAGCGATAAACTCGGCTTCCGTTTCGTGGAAAAGACCGAACTCGTGCTGTATAAGCACCACTTTTACATTGGCATCTTCGTTAAACGTTTTCGCTAAAGCTATATAAGACTCCGGGCTTGATGTGTCAAGCACATATTTTACATCCGGATCGGTGTATGTGTGTTTTTCATTTTGGTTTTCAAGGGCGCACATCTTTATCGAAAAAGAATCTACGTACTGGTTGTTCAGCGCCTTGATAAGGTCCTGCGAATAGGTGGCAATACCGCATTGCCTCGGAGGGAAAGTTGTAAGCACCACGATTTCGGGAAGTGTATCCGAATCTGTATCATTATGATGTTGCTGTGCGGCCAGCTGTTCGATAAGTTTGGTATAAGGCTGGAATTTGTTTCCGGCATTTCTTCTTTTAGTCATGGCAGGGTAATGGTTAAGCT
>JAGKWW010000079.1 GCA_021151665.1 Flavobacteriaceae bacterium | reverse complement strand
TATCTATGGTATACCGCAAAGGCATCAAAAAGGATGGAAGCAACCCGCTGCTGCTATATGCTTACGGATCGTATGGCGCCTCTATGGACCCGTACTTCTCCAGCGTGCGCCTGAGCCTGCTCGACCGTGGCTTTATCTATGCCATAGCGCATATAAGGGGTGGGGAAGACCTGGGCCGTGACTGGTATGAGAATGGCAAGCTGCTGAAAAAGAAAAACACATTTACTGATTTTGTCGATTGTTCGAAATACGTAATCGCTGAAAAATATACTTCGCCGCAGCATTTATACGCCGAAGGAGGCTCTGCCGGAGGACTCTTGATGGGGGCGGTTGTGAATATGGCGCCGCAATTGTACCACGGCGTGATAGCCCAGGTGCCCTTTGTGGACGTGATAACAACCATGCTCGATGATACCATTCCGCTTACAACCGGAGAGTATGACGAGTGGGGCAACCCGAATGATAAGAAGTACTACGATTACATGAAGTCGTATTCACCTTACGATAATGTTACGGCACAGGAGTACCCGAATATGCTGGTAACCACAGGGCTGCACGATTCTCAGGTGCAATACTGGGAGCCTGCCAAATGGGTGGCGAAGCTAAGGGTAATGAAAAAGGGCAGCAACCAACTGTTCCTGGACACCAATATGGAGGCAGGGCACGGTGGCGCATCGGGCCGTTTTGAAGCCCTGAAAGAGGTGGCAAAAGAGTACAGTTTTTTATTAGATTTGGAAGGAATTAAAAAGTAATTCAATTTTTTTTGTTAGCTTTGCAGGGTTTTGAGGTTGCTAAATCCTTGGCAGGGTTTACCCATGACTAACTTATTTTTTTATGAAAGAAGAAATAAAAGCCTATAATAATGTATTGGAATTAATTGGTAATACACCGCTGATTAAGCTCAATAAAATTACAGAAGGACTTAAAGGTAATTTCTACGCAAAAGTAGAAGCTTTTAATCCGGGCCATTCTACAAAAGACAGGATTGCACTATATATCATCGAAGAGGCAGAGAAAAGGGGCATCCTGAAGCCGGGAGATACCATCATCGAGACTACTTCGGGTAATACCGGTTTCAGCCTGGCTATGGTAAGCATTATTAAAGGTTATGACTGCGTTCTGGCAGTGAGCTCTAAATCATCAAAAGATAAGATCGATATGCTTCGTGCTATGGGCGCCAAGGTGTATGTATGCCCTGCACACGTTTCTGCTGACGACCCGCGCTCATACTACAATGTGGCCAAAAGGCTCCATGAAGAAACGAAAGGATCGGTTTACATCAACCAGTATTTTAACGACCTTAACGTAGATGCGCACTACAAAACCACGGGCCCCGAGATTTGGGAACAAACCGGTGGAAAAGTAACGCACCTGATTGCATGCAGCGGAACCGGAGGGACTATATCCGGAGCAGCGCGTTTCCTCAAAGAAAAAAATCCAAACATCAGGATACTGGGCGTTGACGCTTACGGTTCTGTCCTGAAAAAATACCACGAAACAAAGGAGTTCGACAGCGATGAGATCTATCCTTACCGCATCGAAGGGCTTGGCAAGAACCTGATCCCTACGGCTACGGATTTTGACGTTATTGATAAGTTCATTAAAGTATCGGATGAGGATAGTGCACACACTGCACGCCACATTGCCAAGCAGGAAGGCCTTTTTGTGGGCTACACCAGCGGCGCCACGCTACAGGCAGCAATGCAGTATGACGAGGCAGGCGAGTTTGACGAGAACAGCAACGTGGTATTAATATTTCCCGACCACGGTTCGCGCTACATGAGCAAAGTGTTCAGCGACGAATGGATGAGTGAGCAGGGTTTCTTTGATAGCGTAAACCTGGAAGAAGCGCAAAAGATCGAGTTCATTAAATAAGAAGAGAAACTTTTCAATATAGAAAACCGTTGCAATTGCAACGGTTTTTTTTTTACCTAAGCCCCGGCCCCTTCCCGAAAAAGTAGTGAGTAACGCATGATCTTTTTGCGAGTCGTTGCGGCTTCTCAGCGGATCTTTGCGAAATTACAGACGCCAACAGTAACCCCAACCAATCACCTTAGAGGTATAGGAAATTAGTGAAATTAGTGTCTAGACACATACACAAAAAAAGCCACCCCGCAGGATGGCTTTCTTTCGAAGTAATATATAAGCTACAGCGCCCTAAACTCGCCCGTACCTTCTTTTTTCAGATCCCTGTCCTGGGGATTTCCGCCAAAAGCAATGTTGCCGGAGCCATTGATCCGGCCTTTAATTGATTTGACGCTGTACACCTTAGCGCTGCCTGTTCCCTGTACATCGATCTCGGCGCGGTCGCTCTCCATGTCTTCGGCTACTACAAGCCCGTCGCCCTTCACCACACATTTAAAGTTCCCGGTTTTCCCGCCAAGGGTCAGCATCCCTGTGCCTAGCAATAATGCCGTCGTATTGCCTGAAGCCATTTCAAGCGTGGCAGATCCTGCGCCGTCAAGGGTAATATCCATATCATTCTTGAGCGGCTTGCGAGAAGTAATCGCGCCCGATCCTTTATAGGTTAGCGCCGTAAGGGCATCAGCAGGAACTTTGATGATTATCTTGTTGCCACCGGTCGCTTTAAAAAGCCTGCCTTCTGCAGGAGCGATAATAAGCTCGCCATTCTTTACTTCGGTAACGATAAGTTCCAGAAGATTGCTTTCGGCTTCAATGGTAATTTTTGGTTCAGCTCCCGGCACAAGGCGAATCTGGAAAGGCCCTTTGGCGTTGAGCGTTGTAAATGAACCCAATTCGCGCGATTCCTTTTTCAGGTTTCCGTTGCCGAATGTGGTAAGTACTTTTTGTTGTGCGGTGGCGCTAAGGGCAATAAGGAACATTGCCAGCATTAAAACTGATTTTTTCATGATGATTCGTTTTTTGATTGATGATTGATGATTTTTTGATGATTGATTGTATTGATGATTGAACTATATAACTACAGACGCTTTGGTTTTTAAAAAGGTTGCATCAGGAGCGGGATAAATTTATATCGCCGTATTCATTTTTCACGAATATGCGCGCATTCCCTGAACTTTTATAGTATCCCTTATACCACACACCATTGTTTTTTTCGCGCCGGTCGGTTACCTTAAATGCACCCATACCATTAACGTTACTATACTCGGTAGTAAATTCGAAGTCAAAAGACAGGCTTTCATCGTATTTAAGGTTAACCGTGCCGTAGCTTGAGTTTATAGCTACATTTTTTGCGCCCTGCAAAATGTTATTGACTTTCACATCGCCATATTCCGATGTAATGTTGCAAAGGGTTGAGAGGCTGCCGATTCGGGTTTGCCCATAAGCGGTAGTCCCGGTTATATGGCCTACTTTTTCTATGGCAACATCGCCATATTCAGAGTGAAGTGTAAGGTCATCAAGTTCGCCCACCTTAAATTGCGAGTATTCGCACCGTGCGTTTAGCGATTTGCCGCGCGTCATTTTAAACTCCGAATACTTTGCTACCAGACTGCCATTTCGCATATAGTTAAGCCTGCTTGTGCCGCTGTACTCGATGGTAATGTTATTCGATTCGTTATTGAGCTCCTCGATGTTAAGGCCGCCGTATTCGCACTTCAGCTCACTTTTACCATAGATCTTTCCGGTCTTGATATCGCCATACTGATTATGTATCTTTATGGGGCCGTTCTTAGGGATTTTGATTGTATAGTTGATTTCCATCTCGATACGTTTTCCCGAAAAGCTTCCTATTTTGGTGCGTGCCGTTACAAGCGACTTCAATGCAGTGATATCCACATCGATAGTGCTTAGGCGTTTGTTTACCAGCTCTTCGCTGTCGGCGCTTACTTTAATGACCACCTCGATATCGGTCTTATCTTCATCCCAGGTGGTAACATAAACCATCCCGAATTTATTGGAAACGTCCAGTGCTGCATTGCTGTTTACATAGTATGCTTTATTGATACGCTTCTCTTTGGTATATTTTCCGTTGAACCCCGGTTCGCCCGCCAGCACTGAGGCAGGGAGTGCCAGCAGCACCAGAAGCAGTTTAAGCCTGATTATTTTCATGGTAGTTCTCTTTAAGTTTTTTGATGTTTTCAATTTGGGTAAGCACTTCTTCAAGGAAAGATATCCTCGTTTGCAGGTTGGTGATCAAGGCATGGATAATCTGTTTGCTTTCGCCTTTTTCTGCCAGCTCCCGGGTAAGCTTGTTATAATCATTTTCCAGTTCCTGCATATGGTGCAGTGCATCGTGCACCAGTTTTCTTGTTTCGGGCGTTTGCTCCTTCTTCACCTTGCCCATTTCTTTTTCTATGATAGTGGCAAAGTACATCTGGGTTTCTGCCACCTGCGGCGATACCTTCGGCTTAGGCTGTGGCAATCCGTACGTGATTACCAGCGTGGCGATGATTACCAGCGCAGCAGCAATCGGCATCCAGACCTTTAGGGGGAAAAGGCTGTGCTTCTTCTCACCTTCAAGCCGCTCCATAAAACGGTGGTGGTGGCCCATTGGCGGCTCATGGGTATCCCACTCGCCGCTAAGGTTGTCAAACAGCCCCTTCAGTTTGTCGTCGTTATTGTTGTAGCTCATATTCCTTTAGTTTGTTCATCAGGCTTTCGCGCGCCCTGCTCAGCGTTGTCCGGCAATTTCCGGGCGTTATGTTCAGTATCTCTGTAATCTCTTCCTGGTCATATCCTTCAATGTACAGCAGTGTGAGGATGATGCGGTAGCTTTCTTTAAGCGAATTGATGGCCTGTGTAACCTGCTGTACCTTCATTTGCTGGAAATCCAGTTTAGCATCGTCGGTCCCGGTATCGTCTTCTACTTTATACAGCACATCTTCCAGCGAATCGGCAGCGTCTTTATTTATCTTCTTAAAGCTGTCCAGGCTATGGTTTACAACAATGCGCTTCAGCCAGGCGCCAAAGGCAACTTCGCCCTTGTATGACTCTATCCGTGTAAAAGCCTTTAAAAAAGCCTCCTGCATTACATCCTCGGCCCAGTGAACGTCCTTCACGATACGCACAGCGGTATTATACATAGCTCGGTAGTACCGGTTATACAGCTCAAACTGTGCTTTCCGGTTGCCTTGCCTGCAAAGTGCCACAAGCTGGTCTATATCCTGTTGGTGGTCCAAGTGTTTGTTGTTGGTTTTAAACTAATGACTGGAGGTGTTACTGATATGTTACAGTTTTTCTCAAAAAAAATTATTTAAAGATAATTTTTTTTGAGAGGCAAAGAGACTATGTGCCTGAAAGCTGAGATGATGGGAACAAAAAAGAATATAAAAAAAGCACCCGGGAGGGGTGCTTCATAATTTATAAGATACGGTCTAAAATCTAAGGCTCTCAGTCTATTCCTGCATCGTATGATACACGTTCATCACGTCATCGTCTTCCTCTATTTTTTCAAGCAGTTTCTCTACATCGGCTACCTGGTCTGGCGTAAGCTCTTTGGTTACCTGCGGAATCCTTTCAAAGCCGGATGATAAAATCTCGATGCCACGGTTCTCCAGTTCTTTCTGGATAGCGCCGAAGCTTTCAAACGGGGCGTACATCACGATACCGTCTTCATCGGCAAAAATTTCTTCCACGCCAAAGTCGATCATTTCCAGTTCCAGCGCTTCTACATCCTGTCCTTCTGCCGGGATGCGGAAGTTGCAGGTATGGTCAAACATAAATTCTACCGAACCCTGTGTACCCATGGTGCCGTTGCATTTGTTGAAATAGCTACGTATGTTGGCTACAGTACGGTTGTTATTGTCGGTGGCAGTTTCTATCAGTATCGCGATACCGTGTGGCGCATAGCCCTCAAACAATACCTCTTTAAAGTTGGCGGTATCTTTGTCCGAAGCCTTTTTGATTGCGCGCTCTACGTTATCCTTCGGCATGTTGGCTGCCTTAGCATTCTGTATTACAGCACGCAGCCTGGAGTTAGTCTCCGGGCTTGGGCCGCCTTCTTTTACGGCCATTACAATATCTTTACCTATACGCGTAAACGTTTTGGCCATAGCCGACCAACGTTTCATTTTCCTGGCTTTCCTGAATTCGAACGCTCTTCCCATAGTATGTTAAAATTTGCTGTGCAAAAATAAGGTTATTCATTGTTTTTACAAAAATATGTGCAGTATTACCACAGCCTATTTTTGCTTTCCCGAGATGAGGTCGTTAAGTATGTTTACGCCTTCGGGCACAAACGGGTCACTCTTTATCGACTTCACTTTATAATCATTGATGCTTTTCCTAAATGCGTCGGCAGCAATGGCCTTAGCGTCGGCAGCTGTGGGGCGAACGGCCACACCGCTGTCAGATTCGCTTTGGGCATTGATGTCTTTCCATACGCCGTCCAGCGCATGCACATCGTCAAATACTTTGTCGAAAGTAAGGGGCAGGGGAGCCTTGTCATCATCATACATCTTATCTATCTGCGAATTGATGCTCCTGATCTTCCCAAACGCCGGGTTAGCCTTGATACGCTTCCGGCTTAGTTCCGCAACGCTCAGGATAGCAGCTTTGGGCCACGGCTTAAATGGCTGCCCTGTGATGCTGTCGTTTTTCAGTGCCGTGGTTTGTCCGCTTTCCCGTGGCACGAAACGCTCCATAAGCGTGGGCATCTCCACATCGGGACTAATGCCGATGTACTGCCCGCTCTTACCCGTTACGCGGTAAAACTTATCAATAGTAACCTTGACGAAATCCTGCTCAGAGCCTTCCAGCTGGCGTATTGTCTGCATGCTTGCTTTGCCCATGGTACGCGTTCCGGCAATTACGGCGCGGTTGTAATCCTGCATCACTCCCGCAAAAAATTCGCTCGCCGAAGCCGACAGGCCGTTTACCAGAACTACCATCGGGCCTTTATAGAGCATGCCGCGGTTGTAATCGTTTATCACATCACGGATACGGTTGCGATCGGTTACCACAGATAGCGGGCCGAAGTCGATGAACATCCCTGCCATCCGTATCACCTCGTCCATAGAGCCGCCGCCGTTGTATTGCAGGTCGAGTATCAGCCCGTTAATATTTTCTTTTTTGAGCTTGCGGAGTTCGGTGGCTACATCGTCTGCGCACCCGTGGTTATCATTCTCATAACCGGTATAAAAGCTCGGCACGCGAAGGTAGCCAATTGCGTTTTCGCCACTGCCCAGTACATAGCTGTACACGGAATGGTCTTCGGCCTTCATGATGGTTTTTTCGATAGCCACATCATACACGGTACCATCTTTTTTGCGCATGGTAAGCTTTACTTTTTTGTAAGTATCGCTAAACACAATATCGGATATTGTTTCGAGCGATGCACAAGAAACCGTATATTCCTGGCCGTTGGCGGTAAGCTTCAGCAGCTGGTCGCCCTTATCAATCTTCTTACTGAGTAGCGCAGGGCCGCCGGGAACCAGCTCTTCCACCACGATCTCGTCTTTTTCGTTCTGGCTTACGTAGAGTCCGAGCGAATACGTCTGGCTTGAGATGTTGGAAACAAAAGACGACTTTTCGGTGTAGTTGAAATAGGTAGTATGCGGGTCAAAATAATTGCAAAAAGCGGTAAAGAACCTGCTATACATGCTGTCTTCAAATCCACCTGCGGGGTTTAGCAACGCATTCACCCGGCAAAGGGCAGTTTCAATAGCGCGGTCCCTCGCCGGTTTTGCCAGTGCCTCGAGGTGCTGCATGAGCGAATCTTTGCTTTTGCCCTGCTTGGCAACATCTTCCAGCATATCGTAGGTTATCCTCTTACGCACGTAACGCTTGATGCGCGCTTCTTCTTTATTGTAGGGAAACGTTTTTTTAGAAAAGTAGATGGTATCTGCCAGGCTGGCCGAAAACGCCTCGCCTTTCACCTCTTCGGTAAAACGGCGTGTGCGCTCTAATGCCGAACGGTACACCGAAATGAAATCGCTAAAGAAGGAGCAGTCGCCGCGCTTCAGGTAATCGTCCAGCTGCAGCCTGTGCTTTGCTAGCCGGTCATAATCATCCTGTAGCAGGAGCGTGTGATTGTCATCGATCCCATCGGTCACCGCCTGAAAAACATAAACCGACAGACTGTCGTCTATCGGTTTAGGCTTTAAATGGTCGGCCTGAAGGAGCTTATTTATCTTTAAAAGCGTACCGCATGCTTTGGCATGGTTCTGGCTGAATACACTAAGGGTAAGCAGCAGTAAAGCCGCAGCGGTACATTTTTTCATAGCTTGTTTTTTACTTCTTGTAAAAAGGAAGCTTTACCACTTTGGCAGGTACATCGTTCTTACGGATTCGGATAAAGATCTCACTGCCCTCTGCAGCCAGCGCCGTGGGAACATAGCCCAGGCCGATACCTTTATTGAGTGATGGTGCCATAGTCCCAGAAGTTACTATACCGATCACATTGCCCTCGCCATCCACGATTTCGTAGTCGTGGCGCGGAATTCCGCGTTCTGTAAGTTCAAAGCCCACCAGCTTTCGTTTTACGCCTTCCTCTTTTTGTTGTTTAAGGTTACCCGAATTTACAAAATCTTTATTGAATTTCGTAATCCATCCCAAACCTGCTTCAAGAGGCGATGTAGTATCGTTAATATCGTTACCATACAGGCAGAAGCCCATTTCTAAGCGTAACGTGTCGCGTGCACCCAAACCAATCGGTTTGATG
>JAGKWW010000028.1 GCA_021151665.1 Flavobacteriaceae bacterium | reverse complement strand
GGAAGCGGCATCCTGCCGCAGCGCAGCGAAGGCTGATACAGCGGACAGCGGGTGCGCCGTGTAGCAATGAGCGCAGGTGACGGCTGCTGCCAAATAAAAGTTGACAAATGAGGCGATTTACATAAAAGAAAACTTTTTTTAACATAAATAAAATTGCTTTTGTTAAAGCTTTCATTTTTTTAATATTATTGGAATTAATTAACCAACCTAACACAAAAATTTATATATTTGACCGCTGTCGAAAATGCGCAGAAAGCATTGATGCAAATGTTATATAGGCAATAAAATCAGGCAGTTCGAGTTTATAAATTACAGTTTTGGCTGTAGCAGGCGATGAAAGCATTATTTAACGATAAGGTCAACATGAATTTTAAGAAATTTTACCTACTATTTGGATTACTACTCACGCAGTTGTCTTTTTCGCAGGAGGGTATTGCGGTTTACTCTGATTACCTGTCAGATAACTATTATCTGATTCACCCTTCTATGGCAGGTGCTGCAAACTGCGCCAAAATAAGGCTTACGGCCCGCCAGCAGTGGTTTGGCCAGGATGATGCTCCTCAGCTTCAGACCATAAGCTTTAACGGAAGTGTTGGCCCTTCGTCCGGTATTGGTATCATTGCTTTTAATGATAAGAACGGTTACCATTCTCAAACCGGCGCTAAAGTTACCTATGCACACCATATCCGTTTCTCGCGCAGTGATTACGACCTTAACCAGCTTTCATTCGGTATGAGTGCAGGCCTTGTTCAGAGCCGCCTTGATGAAAGTGAATTTGAAGAATTTGACCCTATCGTACAGGGTGGTATGCAACAGAAAGATTCTTACTTCAATATCGATATTGGTGCCTCTTACCACTACCTTGATTTTTATGCACACTTTACAGTAAAGAATGCACTTGCCAGCAAGCGTGACCTTTACACAGATATAGAAAGCGATAACCTTAAAAAGTATCTATTGAGCGCAGGTTATGTTTTTGGATTTGAGGAATCTCTTCAGTGGGAGCCTTCGATACTTTTCATGGTAACGGATGAGACCAAAGAAAAAACCATTGACCTTAACCTTAAAGTTTATAAAGAACTTGATTTCGGACGCGTTTGGGGTGGCCTTTCTTACAGGAGGAATCTCGACGCCGCGCAATATGTAGACGGCGGTGGTGCAAAAGACCAGAACCTGCAGTATTTTACTCCGATAATCGGTGTGAATTATAAAAACTTCATGTTTGCTTATACGTATTCTTACCTTACCGGCAACGTGAAGTTTGATAATAGTGGATTCCATCAGCTTACATTAGGAGTAAACCTGTTCTGTAAGCGTGAAAAATATGATTGTCATTGTCCTGCTGTTAACTAATTGTAGAGATATATTATTAATTCCGTCCCGATAGTAACTTGTCGGGACGATTTTTTTTAAGCCTATGGTAATACGTGAAGTAAACGGGAAACACCCCCAAATACCATCAGATTGTTTTATAGCGGATAATGCTACTATTGTTGGGGATGTTGTCCTCGGCGAAGAATGTAGCATTTGGTTTAATGCGGTCCTTAGGGGCGATGTGCATTCTATCCAAATTGGCAACAGGGTAAATATTCAGGATGGCGCCGTTATTCATTGCACCTATCAGAAGCATCCAACGATAATAGGCAACAATGTGTCTATTGGGCACAATGCTATCGTACACGGCTGTACGGTACACGATAATGTATTGATAGGCATGGGGGCAATTGTTATGGATAATTGTGTTATACACAGCAATTCGATCATTGCAGCGGGCGCTGTAGTTACACAGAATACAGTAGTGGAATCAGGCGTAATTTATGCCGGAGTGCCTGCGAGAAAAGTGAAAGACCTGAATGCCTCAGATTTTGCAGGTGAGATTGAGCGCATATCGGGCAACTATGTAATGTATTCTTCCTGGTTTAAGTAAAATCAGAAGCTGGCGTATTGAGCTGTGAAGGTACTGCCAATAAGTTCCTGAAGGACTTCTGTACTGCCGTTGGTATAGAATTCGTGGAGGCCTTCCGTTGCAGAATTGTTTAACAGATTATTTTTTTGAAGAATATTTTGTGTCTGGCGTGCTACTGCTTCCCCGGAATCAATGATCCTGACATAAGGAGGCAGTATCTTTTGAAGTTGGGGAATGAGATAGGGGTAATGCGTGCAGCCCAATACAAGATAATCTATATCAGCCTGAAGCATGGGTTCAATATAGCGTCTGAGTAATTGGTTCATTTCCTCCGATTCCAATTTGCCAGACTCAATCAATTCGACAAGATTATGGCCCACCTGTTCGATAACTTTAATGTTTCCCAGCCCTGATATCGTCTTCGCGAAAAGATCGCTTGAGAGCGTCCCTTTTGTCGCCAGGATGCCTATTGAACCCGTGGTAGTATGTATTGCTGCAGGTTTTATAGCGGGTTCTATGCCGATAAAGGGAACATCATATTTCTCTCTGAGTTCTTTTATGGCATTTGTTGTGGCAGTATTGCACGCTACTACAATAAGTTTACAGCCCCGGGAAAGGAGGTAATCTGTATTTTTAATACTGAGCGATATTATCTCCTCTTTTGAACGCAAACCGTAAGGAGCATTTTTGCTGTCGGCGAGGTAAATTGTGCTTTCGGCCGGCATCAGGAGATGAATTTCTTTCCATATCGAGGTTCCGCCTACTCCGGAATCAAAAAGTCCGATAGGGCTTGTACTGTAATCCATACCACAAATTTAATAAAAAAAGCGGCTTCCGTAAAGAAGCCGCTTTAGGCGTTTATCGTAATTGTAACGATTATTTTGATGGTGCTGTAGCAGGTACGCCAAGCTCTTTTTTAACGTCGGCAAGAAGATCCGGCCCGTCTGCAAGAAGAAGGCCTGCTTCAGGCGAGGCATCCAGTACATACTGGTATCCTTTAGCCCTGGCTACTTTCTGGATAGCATTGCGTGCTTTATCCATGATAGGCTTGTAGATCTCTTCCTGTTTTTGCTGAAGCTCTTTACTCGCATTTTGCTGGTACTGTTGTATTCTTTGGCCCATTTCCTGTACTTCCTTGCTCCTTGTTTCGTTTACCGCATCGGTAACTGTAGAAGCTTCGGCATCGTATTTCTTAATTTTTCCCTGATATTCTTCTACCATGGTCCTGTATTCGCTATCGTATGTTTTGCTTAGCTTTTCAAGTTGCGTTGTAGCTGCTTTATAATCGGGAAGATTTGTTATAAGCTCACGTACATTAACATGGGCTACTTTAGCCTGTGCATTTGCCGTCTGGCTGAATCCAACAAAAAGTAGTGTAGCGATAAACAGAGATTTAAGTTGTTTCATCATTTAAATATTAAATTAATTTTCGTTTTTGTTCTTATTCTGGTTTGGAGTCTTCTCCGTTAGTCCCGTTTTGTTTGGCTTTATTTTGCTCTTCGCGTGCTTTTTTTGCAGCTTCGCGGTCGGCAAGTATTTTCTTCCGGCGGTCTTCTGCCGCTTTCTTGCGCTCCTCTATTATTTTGTTACGCTCTTCCTGTGTGGTGCGTGCAGGCTTTTCAGCAGTATCTTTGGCCGGGGCTGTGCCTGCCGGTTTATTGGTGTTTGGAGAGTCGTCATCAGAATTCACGTCACCTGCCGAAGGAGAGGTGTTGGCCGGTGCCTTACCGTTGTCTGCCGGCTTGTCTGTAGCCGACTGGTTACCGGTGTTTCCGGCAGCTCTCTGCGCATTGGCTGCCTTACGAGCGTTAATCGCTTCGGCACGCTTGGCTTCATTTTCCTGGCGAAGTTGGTTGCGGCGTTCCTCGGCAGCTGCACGTTTAGCATCTGCAGCGGCTTTGCGATCGTCTATTACTTTCTGCCTCGCAGCTTTCTTCTCGTCGAGCGCCTTTTGCCTGTCGGCAACATCCGGGTCGCTCATCCTGTCTTCTTCCGCTTCCTGCTTTTCAAGTTTCTTTACCTCTTTGCTGCTTAGCTGTTCCCTTTTTGCCGAACGGGTAAGCCTGCGGATGATAAGGTCACTCAGGTCGTGGCGTTGCGCTGCGAATACCATCGTCAGGTCGCTGGACCTGTCAAAAACAAAGTCAAGCTTGCGTTCTTCGGCAATATCCTGAATGGCATTAAATACCTGGTCCTGGATAGGTTTTACCAATACTGCTTTTTGTGAGATCAGTTCGCCTTTCGGGCCAAATTTTTTGTCCTGGAAGTCGATAAGCTCTGCTTCAAGGTATTTTATCTCGTCCTCACGCTCCTCTATAAGTTCTTTGGTAAGCAGGGCTTTTTCTGCTTGGAGGCTCGCCTTTAGCTTTGTTACGTCATTCTTCTTGGCTTCGATCTCCTGCTTCCATTTGCCTGCCTTTAACTCAAGCTGATTTTTCGCTTCGGCATAGTCGGGCACCTTTTCCAGGATGTACTCCATATCAAAATAAGCGATCTTAAGGCCCCTTGTTTGCGCTGCTGCCGCAAGCGTAGCAAAAGCGGCGATTACAACTAAAAGCTTTTTCATACTATTATGGTATTAGAAAATATCATGCCAATTTTATTAGAACTGCTGACCGATGATGAAATGCGTTTCCCAACCGTTTTTCGTTGTGTTGCCCGGTATTGGGTCAAACCCATGCCCGAAGTCGATACCAAGCATACCGAATGCCGGCATAAACACACGCAAGCCAAAGCCTGCGGAACGCTGCAGCGCAAACGGGTTGTATTCACTAAACGAATTATAAGAGGCACCTGCATCAAGGAACGTAAGCGCAAATATAGACGCCTGCGGCTTAAGTGTTATCGGGTAACGAAGCTCGAGTGAGAACTTGTTGTAAATAGTGCCCCCGTTGTTGCTTGAAAGCGATTGGTTCGGGTATCCGCGGAGCATAATTACCTCACGTCCGTCAAGCGCATAGTTGGCCAAGCCGTCACCACCAAGGAAGAACCTCTCGAACGGTACAAGGCCCCTATCCATATTATACGCCCCAAGGAAACCAAATTCGCCAAGAGCCCTGAGCACAAGCTTATCATACAGGCGGGTGTACCAATCACCCTTAAACTTGATCTTATAAAACTCCAGCCAGTTAAACTTCTTCTGGTCTACCTTAGACTGGTCTGTTGCAGCATTAGCGGGGTCTACCACCACATTGCCATTACTGTCTATAAACCTTCCGGCGCTGTCACGCTGCTTGTATTCGGGCAGGTTTTTCAGGTTAGCGTAATCAACGCCATTTACCAGTGAGTAAGGGAACGTGAACTTGGCTGTTACCCCAAACTCCGACCCGGAAGTCGGGTAGATAGGGTTAATACCTTTGTTGTTCCTGCTAAGGCCAAGTGTGAAGGCAAGGTTGCGCGAACTTCCGTCTCCAAAGGTAAACAATCCTGTGTTATAATTACTTAGCGCATAGTATTGAAAACTTACCGCCTGTGAGAATGTGAAGTAAGGGTCTGGAACGCTAAGCCTTTTTGCGAGGCCTACACTGATCGATGTTATGTTGAAGAACCTTGACCTGTCCACATCGCGTGTGGAGTAGTTGTAAAGGAACTGCTTACTCTGCGAAATTGAAGTAGAGAATGATACCGGCTTTTTGCCACCCAGCCATGGTTCTGAGAAGGAAAGGCTGTAGGTCTGGAAATAGGTACTACCCTGGAGCCTTAGCGAAACCTTTTGCCCATCGCCCATAGGGAGCGGCCTGTATGCGCTTTTCTTGAATATATTGCGTGCGGAGAAGTTGTTGAAAGAAAGCCCGAGTGTACCGATGAAGCCGCCTCCGCCGTAACCTCCCTGAAGCTCTATTTGGCTCGATCCTTTCTCGGTAACATGCCATTCCACATCTACCGTTCCTGTTGAAGGGTCAGGGTTTTTTACATCCGGCCTGATGGTTTCCGGGTCAAAAAAGCCCAGAGCACCAAGTTCGCGCACGGTGTTTACCACTTCTTCCTTGTTCCACTTCATGCCCGGCCTCGTGCGGAGTTCACGGTAGATAACATGGTCGTTGGTCTTATCATTGCCTACAACAGTCACGTTATTGAAATAGGCAACAGGCCCCTCGGTAATACGGATCTCGAAGTCTATCGTATCATTAGCGGTTTTTACCTCCACCGCGTTGATATTCGAGAAAAGGTAACCGTTATTCTGGTAAAGGTTGGTAAGGTCGTCACCGTCCGGCTTTGTCTTGTCGGCGATTCGGTTTTGAAGCATCACGCCGTTGTAAACATCACCTTTTTTAATGCCCAGAACCTGGCTCAGCCTTTGGTTGGGATATACAGAGTTTCCGATAAAACGGATATCGCCAAAGTAGTATTTTCGGCCTTCTTCGAGCCCTACAGCAATTGAAACGGTGTTGCTTTTAGGGTCGTATACCACAGAGTCTTTTACCACACGGGCATCACGGTAGCCTTTCTCTTTGTATTTATCAACTACACTGTTAAGGTCTTCTTTGTATTTGTCTGCCACATACTTAGAAGATTTAAAGATGCGCATCGGGTTAAACGGGCTGCGAACTTTGGTGTTCTTCATAGCCTTTTTCAGCTTGGCAGAGGAAAGCTTTGTATTGCCCGTAAATATGATCTTTTTAACCTTTACCTTACGGCCACGGTCAATATTCACCACCATTTTTACCGTATTGGTACTATCGGGTATTACATTGATGGCAACCTTTGTATTGTAGTAACCGTCTTTACGGTACTTATTCTCAATATAGTTCTTTGTATTGGTTAGGAGGTTTTCGTTTACGATCTTGCCTTTAGAAAGCTGCGTATCTTTTAAAAGCCCTTCGCGCTTACCTTTCTTTACACCCTGTATTTTAGCTTCGCTAAGCTTTGGGAGTTCATAAATTTCCAGGTCAAGGAAAATAGTATCGCCCGAGGTGCGGTTGGCAAAAAAGTTTACATCGCTAAAAAGGCCGAGCTTCCATAATTTCTTGATGGCTGCGCTTATTTCTTCGCCGGGTACGTTGATAGCCTGCCCTTTTTCAAGGCCGGTAAAAGTAACTACGGTTTGCTCATTATACGTGAATTTTCCGGTAACGTTTACCCCGCCCAGTATATACCTGCCAGGTTCTACACCGGCGGTTTCCTGAGCGTTTGCGGCAAAGGTGGCTATTGTAAAAAATGCAAAAAGTAATCTGATGTTTTTATAAAACATTCGTGTGTTATTTAACTTGTTCACTGGTTTTTCCAAATCTGCGTTCTCTGTTCTGGTAGCTGAGTAGGGCTTCGTTAAGGTCTTTTTCCCGGAAATCGGGCCACAACACCTCTGTAAAATAAAACTCAGCATACGCTATCTGCCATAGCAGGAAGTTACTGATGCGCTGCTCCCCGCTTGTGCGTATCACAAGGTCTACGTCGGGCAGATTGTGCGTGTAAAGGTGTTGGTTTATAGTCTGTTCGGTTATCGAAGCCGGGTCAAGCTGCCCGTTTTGTATTTGTGTGCCTATCTCTTTTACTGCCGATACTAATTCCTCGCGTGAGCCATAACTCAACGCCAGGGTAAGTGTCATGCGGGTATTTGCGGCGGTTTTTTCTATAACATCCAGCAATTGCTTTCGCGCCGAGTCCGGCAGCATGGCAATATTGCCTATTGTATTAAGCCTGATGTTGTTTTTTTGAAGGGTAGGGAGCTCATCTTTTAATGAACTTACCAGCAATTTCATGAGGGTATCTACCTCCAGCTTTGGCCTGTTCCAGTTTTCGGTAGAAAATGCATACAGCGTTAGGTTGGGTATGCCAAGCTTTGCGCAGGCTTCTACTGTCTGCCGTACCGATTTTGTGCCATTCTCGTGGCCAAAAGCCCGCAGCATGCCTTTTTGTTTTGCCCACCGGCCATTGCCGTCCATAATGATGGCCAGGTGCTTTGGAAGGTTATTAGTATTTATAGTAGTGGTTTTGTCCATTCTTTAATTTGAGCAATAACACGGTTTGTTGCCAAAGGTATACGTGAGGGTAAACCCCGTAAACACATACCAGTCCTTGCTTTCAAGGTTCCCGAAACGGTAGGCCGCGTTCGAGTCGTCTTCAGGATAGCTTCCATCAAGATTGTCGGTA
This sequence comes from Flavobacteriaceae bacterium, assembly GCA_021151665.1. Classification (GTDB taxonomy): domain Bacteria; phylum Bacteroidota; class Bacteroidia; order Flavobacteriales; family Flavobacteriaceae; genus Flavobacterium. The sequence goes on along the minus strand of JAGKWW010000028.1, from coordinate 32,271 downwards.
AAAGTGTATCGCGCTCCTACCTCAAACCCTAACACAAAATTCTCCAGTATATTTGCCTTAACTCCCATTGTCATCGGGATTGCAAGTGCTGCTTCGGTACTACCCTTGTACTGGCGCTGATTCCTTATATACGATTCGGTGTACCAAAAATAGCTAAGGCCGCCGTAAAGATAAGGAGTTACCTGAAAATCAGATTCATGAAGGTTGAATTCAAAAAAGTTGAACTCAAGCCCTGCCGAGAGCTCCTTAACGGCGTTGGTAATGCTGTACCCTCTTTCTTTTCTCCCGCTCACATCAGAGTCGGCATCGTCAGACGCCAGCCTGCCGTATGTAAATGAAGCGCGCCATGAATGCCTTGGGCTCCGGTTCCACTTCGCTATCAGCCCTAATGCAGGCTCGTTTGGCGCGATATAACTCGTCGGGCCAACCTCACCTATATAGTTGCTTCCGCCTGCAAACACCCCAACCTCATATATCTGGCTGCTGGCTATCAGCGGAATGGCTGCTGCAAAAAGCGCAAAAAGGATCCTCTTCATTATAAGAAATTGGGTGCAAATATAACAATATAGATTTCTAAATAGGCTAACATTGTCTATTTTACGCCGGTTATTGATTTTTAACGGGTGTATGCTAAGGCATTCTCAGCGTTCCGTATTCAAAACGGGAGAAGTAGGAGTGTAGTATATCCCGGTTAAAAAAAGTTGTCAGTTGCGCTTATCTTCTCCCCATAGCAGCTTTTTGCGCAGGGTGTCGAGGAATTTCTCGTCCGGGAATTCGATAAGGTTAATCTTGAAGGGGGCTTTGGTTATCCTAAGCCTTGTTTCAACATCTACCGAAATAATGCGGGAATCCAGCGATACCAGGTGCTGCTGCTCCCGGCTCGATACGGTAAGCTCAATTTCGGTATCATCGGGTATAACCAGCGGGCGGGCGCTCAGGTTGTGTGGTGCAATAGGCGTTATTACAAGGCTGTTCACCTCCGGCAGAAGAACCGGCCCCCCACAGCTTAGCGAATATCCGGTAGAGCCGGTAGGGGTAGAGATGATAAGCCCGTCGGCCCAATAGGCGTTCAGGTGTTCGCCGTTAAGCCTCGTTTCTATCGTGATCATTGAGGTGGTATCCTTGCGGCTTACCGTGATCTCGTTCATGGCAAAGTTGATGTCGGCTAAAGAGTCGCCTTTTCGGTCAAAATCGAGCTGCAGAAGGCTTCGCGGCGATACCTTAAACTTGTTCTCGAACACAAGCGATATCAGAGGCTCAATACTTTCTTCCTGAACTGTGGCTAAAAATCCGAGCCTTCCCGCATTGATGCCCAGTATCGGTATGTTTTTATTGCGTACGTAGGTAGCGGCGCGCAGCATTGTGCCATCGCCACCCACGCTTATAAATATATTGGTGTCGTTAAGATCGTCGTGTGAGGAAAAGGTGGGATAAGGTTTGTCCAGCAGGCTTTTCTCTATCAGGGCTGATGCAAACGCGGCCTCTATAGTGATATTAGCGTTGTGCGTTGCAAGCACACTCATGAGCCTGCGTATGATGCTTTCGGTACTGTCCTTATAATACTGGCCGTACAGTGCAATTTTCATGGCTATATATTAAGGTATTTATCCAGGTAATCAGACCGGTCTTTCAGGGTGTTAAGATACGCGTCTTCCTGGTGCTCACTGATGATATCATAATTGTACCTCCTGAAGGTTTGGATGATCTCACTCAGCCCCCCAAGGCTTATCTTGACCGTGATCTGCACTTTGTCGCCCAGCGATTCAGATATAAAACAGCCCAGCAGCCTGCCATTGTTGCTTTCTACGATTTGTGCCACCTGGCTCATGCTGTAATCTGTTATTCCTTTTTCAACTACCAGTATACCGCCGTCTTCCTTAAGGAAAGGCGTTTCATGGAAGAATTTTATAATGTCGGTCATTTCGTAGAAACCGATGTATTTATTCTCAGCATCCAGCACAGGCATGATATTGGTATCGTTTTTGGCGAATGCCTCCAGTACATCGAGCCAGATAGTGGTATCGCGTACAAAAAAACGGTCGAACGTGTAGCGTACATCCGCCAGCTTTTTTTCAATGTCCATCTGTTCGGTATCCTCTGCGCGGGCACTCCCTATGTAAACCCCGTCTTCCAGCACCGGGAAGTGAGAGAACGGGTACTCTGCAAAAAGATCTTGCGCGCTGGCTACCGAATCGGTAGTTCTCAGGGGCTTAACACTGTTACTTAAAAACTCAGAAATCTCTGTCATACCATATTTTTACCTGATGCAAAATAATCAAAAAACAGCACATTCCGGCTGTTTAAGTTTGTATTTTTGCGTTAATTATAAAGCATTGCAATATTTATGGCAAAACTCAGTGTCAACATAAATAAGATAGCCACACTGCGCAATTCGCGTGGGGGCAACGTGCCCAACCTGCTTACTGTGGCAGCGGACATACAGCGTTTCGGCGCCGAAGGAATTACCATCCACCCGCGTCCCGACGAAAGGCATATCCGCTACAATGATGCACGCGAGCTGGTCCCGGTAGTGTATACGGAATATAACATTGAGGGTAACCCGGTTCCGAAATTTATAGACCTGGTACTTGAAGTGAAGCCCACGCAGGTAACACTCGTGCCCGATGCCGACGATGCCATCACCTCTAACGCCGGATGGGACACCGTTAAGTATAAAGATTTTTTGGTAGATGTAATCGCCGAATTTAAGCGCAACAACATTCGTACTTCGATATTTACCGACCCCGATATAAAAATGATCGAAGGCGCTGCTGAAACCGGTACCGACCGTATAGAGCTTTATACTGAGGCTTTTGCACACCAGTTTGGCCTTGGCAATACCAACGGCATCGACCGCTATATTGCTGCCGCGGAAAAGGCGAATGAGCTGGGCCTCGGCATTAACGCCGGGCACGACCTTAGCCTCGACAATATTAAATTCTTCAAGGACAATATTCCCGGACTTTTGGAAGTGTCGATAGGGCATGCGCTTATTGCGGAGTCGCTATACCTTGGGCTGGAGAATGTGGTAAATATGTACCTTCAAAAACTGAAATAATGGAGCTATTGCATTCGCGGATAGAAGGAGAGGGCAGGCCGCTGCTCATCATACACGGTTTTTTAGGGATGAGCGATAACTGGAAATCGCTGGCGGGACAATATGCTGCCGCCGGATTTCAGGTGCATGCGGTAGATATGCGCAACCATGGCAAGAGCTTCCGCTCAGAAGAGTTCACATACAATGCCATGGCTGCCGACCTTCTGGCATATTGCAATGCGCACGGACTCGACACGGTGAGCATTATTGGCCATTCAATGGGCGGTAAGGCTGCAATGTTTTTTGCAACACAGTATCCGGAAAGGGTGGATAAGCTTACCGTGGCTGACATCGGGCCGAAATACTATGCGCCGCACCACCAGGATATTTTAGCGGGGCTCAATGCTATCGATTTTGCCACAAAGCCTACCCGCGCAGAGGCCGAAGAAGTATTGACGGGGTATATCCCGGATTTCGGTACACGGCAGTTCCTTCTGAAAAATTTATATTGGGAGGAGCCGGGGCAGTTGGCATTCCGCTTTAACCTGCCTGTCTTTAACGCGAATATTGATAACATCGGGCAAGCTCTTCCTGAAGACGCGGTGTATGAGGGTAAAACGCTTTTCCTGCGGGGTGATCGCTCCAACTATATAAAGGATGGTGATATTGTGGGAATAGAAAGGCATTTTCCAAACAGCGAAATCAGGGACATTGCCAACTCGGGACATTGGCTGCATGCCGAGAACCCCAAAGATTTCATGAAAGAAACGCTGGAGTTTCTCACGGCTATTGCCTGATTATTTTATGTGTTGCGACCTGTCCGTCTGATGTATAGATTTTTGCAATGTATATGGCGGCAGGCAACGCCGAAATGTCTAATGATGTCGCGGCCTTTTCTATAAGTAGTTTTCCGGTAACGTCATATACCTGTATCTTATCAACAGGAACAGGTGAAGTTATATGCACGATGCCTGATGCGGGATTCGGATACATACGAATATCATGAGCATTGCCCGGACTCACTTCTTCTATTCCCAAAGACTGTGCTGTGAAAGAAAGTTTATTCATGACTATCCTGCTCCAGTTGAGTAAACCCGCTGAGCTATTATTGCTAATGTAATTTACCGTGATCAGGTTATTACCGCTATCCGTTCCGGTGTGTAATCTCTGCAGGTTATTAGGAATGTTGTAGGAGTTGATATAAGTTCCATCATTGCTAAATACAGAAAGCGAATTGCCATAATAGCTTGTTAAAAAAAGATTGTTGTAGCTGTAAATAGTGTTATAGGCAGTTTGCGGTGGAACCGAAGCAGTAGAATTTAAAGTCAGGTCGCTGTTATACAAACAGTATGTGCTGTTGGTGGAACTGACTGAAAATACCCTGCCATTATTGGAAACAGAAACAATGTCGCCGCCCGCGGCAGAATATGACGAAAATTGATGGTCTGCCCCGGGAATCATTTTTAACGCCCTGTACTGCGCGTTGTACATGTTGATGGAAACAAAGTTTCCATGGTCATCAACATCGTGGCATTTGTAAGTTTCCCCCGCCGATAGGCTTACTGTAGATATCTCAACTCCGTTCTTATATATCTTGTAGCTGTGTGGCGGCCCGCCCGGATAATTGCGCCCGTCATAGAAATAAAGATAAAGATCATTATTCTGTCTGAAAGAGTCTAATAAGGAGAGTCCGTTAAAATTTTGTGTAGTAATGACACTGCCCGTTGCCGGATTGTAAATCGTATTTGATGTGGTATAATCGTTAAAGGTATGGTCTACCACTATATTAGAGGAAAGATTGAGGTTGCCGTCATGGTCAAAAAACATCTTCTGGCAATGATTTCCCTCTACGTCATATATAAGGTCGCCATCGGCGCTGTATTTTAAGAGTCGATAGAAATACGAATCATTAACATAGATTCCGGCCAGATATATGTTTCCCGAGCTGTCTGTGATTACCGTTTGAAAAGAAGGACTTTGGAATGACACATTAGTGATGTCATAGTTTACGTCCCTCTGCCATAACAGCTGAAAGTTGCTGTTGTATTTGATCAGCCTGAACTTTCGGGTAGCATCCAAAAAATTACTTTGCACCCCATTTGTCATGAGTTCTGAGGTTGCCAGTATGTAGTTATCATCTTTATCTATTGCGAGAAACGCCCGACCTGTCATAGAACAGCCTAATCCTGAAAAACTGTAATTAACAGATGTTTGAACATTGTTTTCATTTTTAAGCTTCCATTGAAAAATCTGCTGCCGCAAATTGTTTAACTGCGAACCTGGGCTTATCGTGGGGTTGTTAGTGCACGCCGCAGTTACAGACAGGTTATCAATATAAGTGTAATCATTTACCGCCTGGGCTTCGTTAAAATCGAATTGATTGATAATGGCATGACTTGTGTCCAGAAGCCAGAATTTGTTTCCTGAATAAACCAGCGTTTTCCCGTCTGATAAACGTTTGAGGCTGTTGACGTTTATCTGGGGATTTTCTGTCTCGGAAATAAATGTTCCCTGCGAATCGAATTTTGTAACCGTGTACTTTAAGGGGTCATTTTGGGCAGGTAATTTTCGGCTGGAAATAATTGTAAAATTGTTGGAGGCGTCGACATATTGGGTAAACAGGGTGTAATCTGAAGTTTGCGGGGTAATGTATGTCCACAAAGTTGCCCCCTGGCTGTTCACGGCGGCGGTCTTTATCGCTCTGAAGTTATTAGAAGGAAACGATATGATATACTCACCGGGTGCCTTTACGGTCAATAATCCCGATGACACGTCTGATGTGCCGACGGTAGCGTTTAAGGAGATTGTTTCCATCCCTGATGCCGTCACAGTTTTTAAATAACTCTGAGTTGTGCTGCTGTTGTCAATCAGATGCCTGTAGAGTATATGAAATTTGCCCTCATGGTAAAAAGGCTTAAAATTGAATGACGAATAACCCGTGATACCAAGGTTTGTTACATCATTACGTATATAATCGCTTTCTATTTGTCCCAGGCTGTTTACCGAAATAAATCGAAACTGAAAGGTATTCTGCGGTATCGTTACCAATACGATCTTAACCGCATCGTTCTCGAAGAAAACATATTGCTTGTAAAATTCACCGAAATCTAAAGACCACATCTGCTGTCCGGTAGAGGAGTATTTAAAAAGATGAAACGTACCGGTAGCGCTCTGGCCGTTTTCTAATCCGCTATGCGAAGCAACCACGATATTGTCATTGCTGTCTGTGGCTGCCGCCAGGGGCTCATCATGGGAATACGTGTTGCCAAACGATACTTTTCTTTGCCACTGAAGTTTCAGCGATGGGTTAAGCTTGGTTATAAGAACATCAGTAAAGGTGGTGTCGCGTTCGGTAGTGCCTATGTTATAAACATTACTATTACTATCAGATAAAGAGAAAAAAGAATTATTTCTGTTAGAAAATCCATGACTCCCATAAGAAGTTGTCAGGATTGGCGTAAGCGTTTCCTGCGAATGTGCTTCAACAAAAAACAGGAGGAAAGCGAAAAGTAAAATTGATAGCCTCATTTTCAAGATAATTGGTGACGCAAATCTACATCAATTATCTATAACTTAGTAACGATCTTTGGCAGTATCGTTTGCTTGAGGCCTTCCTGAATAAATTTCCACAGGAAGTTGAAAACAGATTTGTCTTTGCCGCGAGGTACGCTTACCTGTACTTCTTTCAGCTCGCCCTTGCTATCGTTTTTAACTAACAAGTTTCCTATAGCTGTCATCAGCTTATTTTTCTTTTTGCCGTCTTTTTTGTACATATCCACTTTCAGGTCTTCGTAATCTATAGCGAATGTGCCGCTTCCGGACTCCCGGTTTCCGTTAAAAGTAAAGCGGACTTCCTTAAGGTGCCCATTCGTTTCCACATTCATCAGCGGTTTAGATACCGGGTTAACCTTTTCGCTCGAAACATTTTTGAGTACGCCCTTCATCGTAAAAGAGTCGCTCTTATCCATGGTATTAAATGTCCACGTAACATGCATGGGCGCATGTTGCATAAAAAGGCATTGCGCATCAATAACGGTAGGGGGCAATTTTTCTTTGTTAACCGGGCTATAGGCATTATGCACCGTTGCGAAAAAATTGGTAAACATCACTTTAGCGGCCGGGCGCTCAAAGGTGGGCTGCTCTTCATAAACTACAGTACTGTTCTTAAGCTTTATGGCATCAACTTTAATGTCAAACTTTATGCTGCGCAGTAGTTCGCTGTATAATTTTTTTCTGGTAGGGTCGTCAGGCGGGTCCTTACTGCGGTAAACGCTGGCATCTACATTGTCAAGTATCACTTCGGGTGTATGGATGTAAAGCGTATCCCGCAAGTAGCCCCAGTCGGCCTTTGGTACAGATATTTTTTTTACCTGTACGTTGTACTGGTCTTTTTCCGTTTTCATCATACGGGTAAACTGAACCCGGCTTTGCTTGGGTACCAATTTAAACCCGGTAGCTGCCACGGTACTGTCGGTTGTAATGAGGTGATCGGCAGTAAGGTTATAATAGATGCCGGCATTATAAAAGATGCTGTCGCATTGCAGGCGGTAATCGCGGTAACGTACCGGTATCTTGTCGTCCACCGTATTGCTGTCTACCTTAATATTAAATATGTCGAGGTTTATATTGGCAGTGCGAAACTTCGTGTTCATTTTACTATCCATCATTTTGAAATTCCCCCTTCGAATAGTTACCTCACGGGTCTGCACTACCTGACGGAAAGGTTTTTCGAGGTCGCTTTCCACACTGTATTTTTTTTCACGATGATATAATATAACTTCAGGTTCTTCTACAAGTATACTCGTTACTATGATCTTATTATTCTTGTAGAGTTGCCATAACTTCAGGCCGCGCACCGCAACGGTTCCCGCTTTTGCAAAAACGCCGTTCTTTACAGCCGCGGCAATACTGTCCTTAGGAGCAACAAACATGTTGTGGATCGTAAAGCTGCCGCTCATCAGGTCGATATCCATCTGTTCATAACTGATGTTATATGGGAAGTCTTTTTGCCTGCTGATCAGGGTAGGGAGCTTTTTTTTAACCCAATAACTTACGCCGAAGTTTAACCCCAGGATAAGAATAGCCAGGCCCAGGAATACGTAAGCGATTTTTCTTAACAAGTGCATTTGTACATATTTACCTTTAAAATTAGTGCAACTGCAGGCTAATCGTTTCAACTTTAGGCTTTAATTAATATATGGGTTAGGGCGAAATTTTTATCAGTGAAACGTTATAATTAAGAAATCGCCAGATACCGGATAACTTTATTATGAACGCATAACAAATTAGTGAATTATATTGTATTTTTCATAATTTATTATAATTTTGAAAGAAGTTACAATTCAAACTAACACTTAGAAACTTATGAGAAGACTATTATCCTTAACCATGCTGGCATTATCGGCTACCTCTGCATTTGCAGGCGGTTACCGTGTAAGCCTTCAGGGACAAAAACAATTAGCGATGGGGCATACCGGAGTAGCTGTGGTAAACAGTGCCGAGGTTATGTTCTTTAACCCTTCGGGTATGGCATTCCTGGAAGACAGGTTCAATGTATCTGTAGGAGGGAATGCCCTTTTTGCACGGACAAAGTTCCAGAACCAGACGTACAACTGGCATGCTTCTACCGAAAACATGGGTACCCCATTTGAAGTATACGCATCTTACCGGATTACCGACTGGCTTACTGCCGGCCTTGCAGTATATACTCCATACGGCAGTGCTGTAGAATGGGACCAGGACTGGCAGGGATCGCACCTAGTAAACAATATCGACCTGATGGCTATTTATGTGCAGCCAACTATTTCGATAAAGCTTAGCGATAAGTTTAGTATCGGTGGGGGCCCAATCTATGTAAACGGCGGTGTAGAATTTAACCGTAACCTGAGCCGCAGCCTAACCGACGACCAGACAATGGGCGGAAACCGCACGGATGTTAATATTAAAGCTGAGGGCGTTACCGCTTGGGGATGGACAGCAGGCTTCATGTTTAACCCAACAGACGATGTCAGGCTGGGCTTCAACTACCGTTCTGAGATCACTATGAAGGCCCGCAATGGTGAGGCTACCTTCAGCGATGTGCCTGCTTTCCTTGCAGATGCTCCTACATCTGCAACCGATGTAGCCCTTGGCAACACAACTTTTGATGCCAACCTTCCCCTTCCGGCAGAAATTACCGCAGGTATATCATATAAGCCGACAGACAAATGGCTTTTTGCCTTTGATTACAACAGGACGCTGTGGCATGTATATGATGCATTAGTGGTAAACTTCGCGCAGACAGCAACCTCTCAGGTGCCGCAATCTGTAAACCCGCGTAACTATAAAGACGCAAGTACCTACAGGGTGGGTGCACAATATAAGGCCTCAGAGAAATTTACGGTTCGCGGAGGTTTCTATCATGACGAGAGCCCGGTACAACCCGGTTACTTTGCCCCGGAAACACCCAGGAACGATTCTAACGGTTATACCGGTGGTTTAACATACAAGATCACTCCTAAGCTTGGTGTGGATGTTTCCTTCCTTTACCTGCACTTTAAACAGGTTGATGCTTCTTACGACCACTACTCTGAAGACGGCAACAATAACGTGAGCTTTGGCGGTACTTACAAAAACGTAGTATTCTCTCCGGGCGTTGGCCTTTCGTACAGCTTCTAAGCTGCGCATTTATAAAAAACAGAAAAGACAATATGAAAAACAAGTTTATATATTTCGCAATCCTGTCTGCCGGCTTAGTAGCCTGCGAACCGGAATTTGATAACGAGGTTTCCAATGCCAGCTACAGCGCCGGCGATGCCGATTTTACTACCTACGTTGCCATCGGTAACTCGCTTACAGCGGGTTTCTCTGACGGAACGGTGTCGCGACTGAGCCAGCAAAATTCTTACCCGAACATCCTGGCACAGCAGTTTGCTGTCGTGGGCGGTGGCGCATTTACACAGCCATCTTACGCAGAAGACGTAAATAATTATGGCGGCTTGTTGCTTGGCGGTACGCCTATCGGCTCAACGCGCCTTATCATTGATGCTTCAGCAGGAGGCCCAGAGCCTATTAATGGCGCATCTGCCATAGAGGTAAGCAACCTTCAGGCAAAAGCATTTAATAATATGGGTGTTCCGGGAGCAAAATCATTCCACCTCCTTGCCCCCGGTTACGGTAGTCTTGCCGGTGTAGCCCTTGGGCAATCCAATCCGTACTTTGTACGTACTGCTACTTCGCCTTCTGCAACGGTACTGGGTGATGCCATGAGCCTTAATCCAACGTTCTTTACCAACTGGATAGGGTCTAACGATGTACTTGCATTTGCAACATCGGGCGGTATAGGTACAGACCAGACAGGAAACCCGAACCCTGCAACTTATGGAGGTAACGATATTACAGACCCGACTGCCTTTGCCGGTATTTATACAACCATTATCAATACCCTTACTGCTAATGGTGCTAAAGGAGTTGTGGCTACTATACCTAACGTAACGGCTATTCCGTTCTTCACTACGGTTCCTTACAACCCGCTGACAGCATCTGTTATCGGGCAGGGCAACGAGGCGGCGGGTACTGCTGCAATCACCCAGCTGAATACCCAGCTTTACGGCCCGCTTTCGCAAGCGCTTACAGCCTTTGGACAAGGCGGCAGGATAGCGCCGCTTTCTACTACAGGAGGCAACCCGCTGCTTATCAAAGATGAAACCCTTGCCAACATGGCGCCACAGATCACTGCTGCACTGACTATGGGCGGCATACCTGCGCCACAGGCTGCTTATATCGGGCAGGTTTTTGGGCAGGCACGCCAGGCTACTTCGGCTGACCTGGTATTGCTTACCACCCGCTCGGTAATCGGTACTGCACCTGCCAGCCCTGTAGCGCCGTTTGACAAATACGGTATCACCTATCCGCTACAGGATCAGCATGTGCTTACTGCAGCAGAGGTGACAATGGTAAACACTGCAACTACAAGCTTCAATAACAGCATCCGTTCTATTGCAGCGTCTAAAGGCCTTGCAGTAGCCGATATGAATGCTATCATGAACGGACTGATAAGCGGACTTAGGCTGGAAGACGGGCAGATCTATACTGCTAACTATTTCAGCACTTCAAGGCTGAATACTACGTTGTTCTCGCTGGACGGTGTTCACCCTAACGCACGTGGCTATGCCGTAATTGCTAATGAGATCCTCAAAGTGATCAACCAGCATTATCATGCTAACCTTCCGTTGGTAAACCCATCGGGCTATCCGGGCTCAACGGTGCTTCAGTCGAACTAAGCCCAATTAAATACATGCTAAAAGCGCTGCTATCCTGCAGCGCTTTTTTTATTTTTGTAAAAACGTATTTCGTATGAAAACACTTATCAATATTATTTTCACTACCATATTGGTGGTGGTGCTCGCCCATGCAATGCCGGGCGTGAGGGTCGACGGCTTTAAGTCGGCGCTCTTGGTAGCCCTTGTGCTTGGGCTGCTCAATATATTTGTAAAGCCGATACTTGTGTTCTTCACGCTGCCGGTAACGATCTTTACCCTCGGGCTGTTCCTTTTAGTGATAAATGCTATTATCGTGATGATATGCGACAGCCTTATCGATGGCTTTTTTATCGACGGTTTCCTGCGGGCCCTGCTCTTCAGCCTTGTCCTGTCGTTGTGCCAGGCGGTTGTAGGCTCGCTTTCAAAATAGATAGCGCCGCCAAATTTAACAGGCGTGAAATTCAGTACATTAAAAACTTGGATGGGTTGCAAAAATAATCTAATTTTGCAACCCATAATTTTATAGTAAACAAACAAGATAATGAATATTACAAGAGAGAATGTAGATGCATTGAACGCTGTTGTAAAAGTGGCGATAAACAAAGAAGAAGTGCAGCCAAAAGTTGAGAAAGTGCTTCAGGATTACAGGAAAAATGCGAGCATCCCGGGTTTCCGTAAAGGTGCTGTGCCAATGAGCCTTATCCAGAAACAATATGGCAAAGCGGTACTTCTTGATGAGGTGAACAAAATGCTGCAGTCGTCGCTTAACGATTACCTTGTAGAAGAAAAACTTGACATACTGGGCAACCCACTGCCAAAAATGACAGAAGATTTCAACTGGGATGCCGATGATTACTCTTTTGAGTTTGAACTTGGCCTTGCTCCTGAATTTACCGTAGATCTTGGCGCTAAGAACAAGCTTGTAAAATATACCATCATTGCCGATGACAAAATGCTTGATGAGCAGGTAGAGCGCATCCAGAAGCAATACGGCAAGCTGATAGCTAAAGAGAAAGTGGCAGAAGGTGACAATATTACCGGTACTTTCTCTAATGAGGAGAAAGGTATCAGCAATAGCACAACAATTACCACAGATATATTTAAAGACAAAAAGACTGCAAAGAAATTCGTTGGTAAAAAAGTAGGCGATGTGGTAACGCTTTCTACGAAAGGCCTTTTTGAGGACGACCACAAACTTATGGATTACCTTAAAGTAGGCCATGACGATGTACACGGCCTTGACATCGAGGTAAACTTCACCATTGAGGAGATAACAGAGTCTGAGAAGGCGGAACTGAACCAGGAGCTTTTTGATAAGCTGTTTGGTGAGGGTGTTGTTACTTCGGTAGAGCAACTGAAAGAAAAGATTAAGGAAGATGCGGAGCAGCAATTTGCACAGCAGGCAGACCAGAAGTTCCTGAACGACGTTACCGAGTTCCTTATCGGCGAAACGAAGTTTGAGCTTCCGGCAGAGTTCCTTAAGAAATGGATACAGACAGTAGGCGAGACCCCACTAACTGCCGAGCAGGCAGAAGAAGAATATGCCAAATCTGAAAACGGGCTTCGCTATCAGCTTATCGAAGGCAGGATCATTACAGAGAACAGCCTTCAGGTAAACTTCGAAGACCTTAAAGACTACACTTCAGGACTTATCAGGAAACAGATGGCGCAGTTCGGCCAGATGAACCCAACTGATGCTGATGTAGAGAACATCGTGGCACGTGTGCTTTCTAACAAAGATGAAGTGAAAAGACTAAGCGAGCAGGTAATGAGCGAGAAGATGCTGAACCTTTTCAAAGAGAAAGTTAAAGCTAAATCGAAGGAAGTTACTTACGAGGAGTTCGTCAAAGAAATGTACGGAGAGTAAATTTCTCGCAAAAATTGACTATATTTGAACGTCAGGCTTTTAAAGTTTGGCGTTTTTTTTGCTATATACCTCTAAAATCAAAAAAACAGGATAACTATGAACTACGGAAAGGAATTCCACAAATATGCCACGAAGCACCATGGCATAAACAACCTATATTATGACAAACTGGTAAACCGCATGACACCGGTGGGCCTTACCCCATACATTATGGAAGAGCGTCAGCTTAACGTAGCCCAGATCGACGTGTTTTCGCGCCTCATGATGGACAGGATCATATTCCTTGGTACCGGTATTGATGACCAGGTGGCCAACATCGTACAGGCGCAGCTGCTTTTTCTTGAAAGTACCGATGCCTCTAAAGACATCCAGATATACATTAACTCGCCGGGAGGCAGCGTTTACGCAGGCCTTGGCATGTATGACACGATGCAGTTCATTCGCCCTGATGTAGCTACTATTTGTACAGGCATGGCAGCATCTATGGGTGCGGTGTTGCTTTGTGCAGGTGCGGCAGGCAAACGTTCGGCGCTTCCGCATTCAAGGGTAATGATCCACCAGCCTTCGGGAGGTGCCCAGGGTGTGGCTACAGATATGGAGATCAACCTTCGTGAAATGCTGAAGCTGAAGGAGGAGCTGTACCATATTATCGCAAAACATTCAGGACAGAGCTTCGATAAAGTACACAAAGACAGTGAGCGCGACTACTGGATGAAGTCAGACGAGGCGAAAGAATACGGTATGATTGATGAGGTGCTGACAAGGGTAGAAAAATAAATTTCTGTGTTATATGAACCAATAGGCGTAATTTTGCGTCTATTGGTTATATAAACAAACTTATAATAATGGCGAAAGAAGTATTAGAGTGTTCATTTTGCGGAAGGAAGAAGCCTGAAACCAACCTGCTTATAGCAGGAATTAGCGCGCATATATGCGACCGCTGCATTGAGCAGGCGCATGGCATTGTGCTCGACGAGTTGCGTCAGGGCGGTGCTACAGCACTGGCTGCCGACCTTGAGCTGAAGAAGCCGAAAGAGATACGCACGTTCCTCGATCAGTACGTGATAGGGCAGGAGCAGACCAAGAAGGTGCTTTCTGTAGCGGTGTATAACCACTACAAGAGGCTTATGCAACAGCAGGGTGATGATGATGTAGAGATAGAAAAAAGTAATATATTGATGGTAGGGCAAACCGGTACCGGTAAAACACTCGTTGCAAAAACTATTGCGCGGATGCTTAACGTACCGCTTACCATTGTAGATGCCACAGTACTGACAGAGGCAGGCTATGTGGGCGAAGATGTCGAGAGTATACTGACACGTCTCCTGCAGGCGGCAGATTATGATGTCAAAAAGGCAGAGCGTGGAATTGTTTTCATAGACGAGATCGATAAAATTGCACGCAAGAGCGATAACCCATCCATAACGCGCGATGTGTCGGGCGAGGGCGTGCAGCAGGCGTTGCTAAAATTACTGGAAGGTACCGTGGTAAACGTTCCGCCGAAAGGTGGGCGCAAGCACCCCGACCAGAAGTTTATCGAAGTCAACACGCAGAATATCCTGTTTATTGCGGGCGGTGCGTTTGATGGCATCGAGCGTATCATTTCAAAAAGGCTTAACCGCCAGGCTGTGGGTTACAGCACTTCAAAAAGTTCTGATTCGATAGATAAGGATAACCTGTTGCAGTATATTATCCCTAAGGATGTGAAAGACTTTGGCCTTATCCCAGAGATTATAGGAAGGCTTCCGGTACTTACGCATATGGATCCGCTGGATCGTGAAACGCTTCGCGCTATTCTCACCGAACCAAAGAATGCTTTGGTAAAACAGTACCAGAAACTCTTTGCGATGGATGAGGTGGAACTTACGGTTTCAGAGGATGCGCTGGATTATATTGTAGATAAGGCGTTGGAGTATAAACTTGGCGCACGCGGACTCCGTTCCCTTTGCGAGGCCATCCTCACTGAGGCGATGTACGAAATGCCGGGCTCTGACGATAAAGAACTTTTCATCGACCGTGATTACGTAGAACATCACTTAAGCAGGACATTAATGAAGCGCCTTAAAGCGGCTTCATAAGTTAATAAGCAAAAAAGCTGCCCTAACAGGCAGCTTTTTTTATGCTTTGCGGTTTTTGTACCGGCTGGTTTATTTCTTTTTCAGAGATGCATCGGCGCTTGCTTCCGCAATTGTAGCGGTGCACCTTTGGCCCGCAGGAGGCTAACAGCAATAACGCCGCACCCAAAGTAAGTAATCGTTTCCCCTTCATTGTCAGTTTCATTTTTTTGTTTCGCTATACTAAACAAAAGTAATGCCGTTGCATTAAAATGCTGTAAATCTTTGTGTTAAAGTTTACGCGTAGCTTTCTGCCTGCATGGCTTTAAGCTGTTCGAGATAATCGCGTTCATTAGAAAGCCTTGGGATTTTGTGTTGGCCGCCCAGCTTGTCCTGCGCTTTCAGCCAGTCATAAAATAGATCCTTCCGCGCTACATTAAGCACGAGCGGATTTAGCGTCATGTTGTTATAACGCTTAGCTTCATAATCTGAGTTGAGCGCCTGCAGCGCCTCGTCAAGCGTAGACCGGAAATGCTCCGGGTCCTGAGGATGTACTTTGAATTCGACGATCCATTCATGCGCACCTTTTTCTTTGCCTTCCATAAAAACCGGGGCAACTGTATAGTCGATAACTTCGGCCCCTGTGGCTTCACAGGCACGGGCTATCGCGCTGTCAGTATTCTCTACCATCAGTTCTTCGCCAAACACATTAATATGATGGCGTGTGCGGCCCGTAATCTTTATTCGATACGGATTGATAGAGGTAAAACGCACGGTATCGCCTATGAGGTAACGCCAAAGGCCGGAATTGGTCGTGATCACTACCGCGTAGTTTTTGTTGACCTCCACCTCGGCCAGGCGGATCACCTTCTGGTGCATAGTCCCAAAGGTGTCCATCGGTATAAATTCGTAGAAGATGCCATAATCCAGCATCAGTAACAGCTCATTGCTGTCATTAGTGTCCTGTATTGCAAAAAAGCCTTCCGATGCGTTGTAGATTTCATAATAACGGAAATCACTTTTCGGGATGATCTTTTTATATTGTTCACGATAGGGTTCAAAACTCACACCACCATGGAAGTAAACTTCAATATTAGGCCATATCTCCAACAGGTTGGTCTTGCCGGTTTCTTCAAGGATGCGGTTCATCAATACCAGCATCCATGAGGGTACGCCGGCAAAACTCGTGACGTTTTCGGTAATTGTCTCCTTTACAATAGCCGGCAGCTTGGTCTCCCATTCGCTCATCAGCGATGTCTTGTTGCTTGGGGTGCTGCTGAATTCTGCCCATATCGGCATATTATCTATAAGGATGGCTGACAGATCCCCGAAGAACGTATTGTTATCTTCATATAACTGTTTGCTGCCACCCAGCCTGAGGCTTTTGCCGGTAAACAGCTGAGAGTTCTCATTGTTATTCAGGTAAAGGCATAGCAAGTCTTTCCCTGCCTTGTAATGGCAGTCCTCCAGCGCCTCACTGCTCACCGGTATAAATTTGCTTTTCGCATTGGTAGTGCCGCTGCTTTTTGCAAAGAATTTGATTGTGCTTGGCCAGAATACGTTTTGCGCTCCCCGCCGCGTCTGCTCTATCATGGGTTCCAGCTCTTCATAAGACGATACCGGTACCCGTTCTGCAAAAGTATTATAGGTGCGTACCGACCCGAAGTCGTATTGCCTGCCAAATGCTGTATTTTCTGCGGTGCGCAACAGGCTCATCAGCAACTCTTCCTGTACTTCGTTGGGGTATTTAAGAAAGAGTTCGATGTCGTGTATCCTCTTTTTAAGTATCCAGGAGGCAATGGAGTTGATGATAGGCAATGGCATATTTATTATCTTTACAGCATATAAATATACTCTTTTTCCTGATGAAATACGAAGGCGTTCTCACAAAAATGCAGGCCGAATATGGCAGCCCTATTCAATATTACCTTGTTTTTGATGACGGATTCCTGCACATGAACCAGTTGTTGGGAAAAGATTTTGAGATCAGTTTTTTGGGACATACCTGCCTTAACTGCAGCAAAAAGAAGAAGATATACCGTACAGGTTTCTGTTACGATTGCTTTTATGCAATACCCGCTGCGGGCGACTGGATCATGAGGCCGGAGCTAAGCACTGCGCACCTTGGCATTGCCGACCGCGATTTGGAATATGAAACGCGTGCGCAGTTGCAGCCGCATATTGTATATTTAGCAGCCGCCAGCGATATGAAGGTTGGGGTAACCCGCAAAACACAGGTGCCCACCCGCTGGATAGACCAGGGGGCGCACGTTGCTACACCCATCATCGAAGTGCCGAACCGCTACCTTGCAGGAATTACAGAAGTCGCCCTTAAGAATCATTTCAGCGATAAGATCAACTGGAAGCGAATGCTGGTAAACGATTGCTGCACTGACGACCTGTTGGAGCACCGCCAAAAGATAAAGGCATTGCTCCCGGATGAAGTAAGGGAGTATTTTGATACCACAACCGAGAAACTATATTCAATTGAGTATCCCGTCCTTGAATACCCAACTAAGATATCCAGCCTAAACCTTACTACAACCCCAAATTACAGCGGCCAGCTTGCCGGTGTAAAAGGGCAGTACCTTTTGTTTAGGGATGGAACGGTTTTCAACGTCCGTTCTTTCGAAGGGTTTCGCGTAGCGATAAACGTATAAACAAAAAGATATTTTGTGTCATTCTGAACGGAGCCTGCGGAGTGAAGAATCTTATCGGTCAAGATTAGATTCTTCCTTCATCAGAATGACAAAGGATGTGCTGCAGGGTAGCGATAACGTATAACAACAAAGGCTATCTTACCGACAGCCTTTTTGTTTATTCATCTTTCTTTTCTCCTTTTTTAAAGAGGTTCCGCACAATATTACCTGCAGCGTTTTTCACCTCCTCCTTGGCCTTTTCTTTTACACCCGTATTTTTCGGAGTTGCGGTTTTAGTAGTGTCGGTTTGTGTCTGTCCCTGGCTTTGTCCTTGGTTACGGTTACCTCCTAAAATATTGCGGATAGCTCCCGCGCCCTGTTGCAGCAGCTTGTCCTTTTGCTGCTGTACCAGTTGCTGGGTAAGGTTACTAACGGTTTTAGACGCATCGGTGCTGATCTTCGGGTTTTTGAATGTTCCCGTGATAAGGGCATTCACCGGTACCGAAATCTTGCTGGCTTCAGCAGGGCTCAGTGAAGTCAGTAGTTTGTTAACCTCCGTACCTAAATATTTGGCGGGCACATCAAATGAAACATTGTAATTCATCGTCTGGTCGAAGCCATGCGTACCGCCTATCTGTATCCCGATGTCCTGGTATTTCAGATTAAAGGGTTTGATATTTACTTTGCCATTTTCAAAGGTCAGGTTTGCCTTAAGGTCATTTAGGTTGAGTTTGCTCAGGTCGATAAACTTTACGTTCTCATCCAGCCTGCTTAGCAACTCCGAGTTTTTAGAATTAATGGTCGTTGAAAGCAGCTGCCCCAACAGGTTGCCCGATATGCTTTTCAGGTCGGGCGTCATTTCTTTGCTGTCCAGGTTACCGGTTACTTTTATCGTAGAATTCAGTTTGCCGTTTACAACACCCGCAAGAGGAGCAATAGATTTCAGCATATCCAGTCCGGTAAAGGACTGAGCAATATCTACTTTGTTCAGGTCAAGATCCATGGCAAAGGTTGGTGTTTTACCCTTGGTACTTACGTTTCCGCTTACACCTATCTGTCCTCCGAAAATATTCGTTTTCACATTCTGGAGGGTAACCGCTTCGTCTTTAATGATCATTTTGCCGGAAACATCCTTCAGGTTCAGATTGTCGTAAATTACAGTTCCTGCCCTGGCGGATATGGTGCAATCTAAAAATGCCGGGATCTTTACTGCATCGGAAGAGGTTTTCTTTTGCGTAGAGGGCTTACCTGAAGCGGTTTTTTCGTTGGAAGCAGTAGCCTTCGTCTCCTTCGTCATAAAGTCAGCCACATCCAGTTTGTTGCTGTTCATGCTGAAATTACCTTTTAGCACCTGGTCTTTAAAAAGGAATCCGTAAAAATTATCTAGTGTCCCGGTTACCGCAATGTCTGAATTCCCGGTTGCGGCGCTGAATTTGCTAAGGTTTACGTGGCTTGGCGTAAACTGAACATCGGCCTGGTTGATGCGCACCGGCTTGGCCATACCGTCGCCAGAATAGGTGAATCCGCTAAGGCTCATGCTGCCGCGGTTGTCTATCTTTTCGTAGGCGCCTGTTTCAACCGACTTCATGTCAAATTTCGTTTCTACGTCGGCCTTTAGCATACCCGAAAGTGGCACGTCCATTTTAACCGGATATGCCTGTGCCACATTGCTAAGGTTGATCGTTCCCTTTAGCCTGGCATCTACCAATGCATTTTCTGCAATATTTTTGATGTTGGCGCTGGCATTGAACACATCCTGCTCAATACGGAACGAAAGTTTATTGAGATTCACATACGTATCATTCATAATCCCTGTATCGTTTATAATGCGGGTATCAATTACGATATCCTGTACCGACTTGGGCAGGCTTGGGTACTTGAACGACGCGTTGGACGATGCTATCGCGATATTGAATTTTGGTACCGTAGTATCGGTAAGCATACCGTTTACAGTTCCATTCACCGTAAAGTCACCACTCGTTTGCACCTCGGCAAGATTGCCCGAATACGATTCCGGCACCAGCCCAAGGAAGTTCTTAAAGCTGGATGTAGGCGTTTTAAACGTCAGGTCATATTGTTGGCCATTCTCCAGTAACGCCAGGCTTCCGTTAAACTCAAGTGGGAGTTGATTCACCAGTGCCTTATTGTCTTTAAAAGTGTAAATGCTTTTGTCCAGGTCTAAGTTCAGTACTGCATCCAGCTTCAGGGCCACATTGCGCATGTAATTGGCCTTGTCCATATCAAGCGTAAGCTTTGCCGTGGTATGGGTATCAAGGTCGAGTTTCTGCTGGGCGAAATTGCCTTTGCCCGTATGGTTAATGCTATCGATAACCATCTTTATCTTTGAGCGTTCATCGTAATATTTAAATCGCAGGTTCTCTATTGAGTAGTTCTGCACATTCATCGCGAATGGCTTCGACTTGCCGCCTTTGCCGGGTGTTTCCTCTTTATCTTTAAGGGCAATATCAAAATTACCCAAACCGTCTTTGTTGAAAAGGATGTTGACCACGCCGTTCTTGGTAGCCAACGACTCTACATTCATCCCTTCGTTCTCGCCTTTAAATAATTCCATGACCGACATCTTCAGGTCGAGTTCGCCCATATACACGAGCGTGTCGCCGGCAAAAGGAGCCTTGTTGACAATACTCAACTTGTCTACTGTCACACTGGCTTTCGGGAAACTCTTGAAGAGGCTGAGGTGCACATCATCAAAGGCAACAGTGGCATCTACCTGCTCATTAATGGCTTTGGCTACCATCGATTTGATCTTGTTCTTAAACAGGAAAGGGGTTGCCGCAAGCAATACTACGATTACAAGCAGTAGGATCCCCGTCCACTTCAGCACCTTTTTCAGCATGGTATTTATTTTTTTGGCTAATAAATTATAACGTGTTTTACCTGATGTTTATTTCGTACGGCAATATTACCTGCGCCCCACGCAGCTGGTTTACGCGCCTGATGCGTTCCAGTACGCGGTAGTTTTCTTCGCCGATCTCCTCTTTAATAAGCTGCTCGCGTGTTTTGGCAAACGGCAGCCCACTCAAGCCGCTTAAGTATTCCTCAACCGTACGTTTAAACTCCGGATAATTTTGCGTCGTGTATTTTGTGGTTTTGCCCAGTTTAGCAGCATAGGCTACTGCTTTGTCAAGTCCGCCCAACTCGTCTACAAGGCCTATCTTAACCGCATCGCTGCCTGTCCACACACGTCCCTGCGCAACAGAATCTACCTGGGCCGGGGTAAGCTTACGGCCCTGGGCTACGCGGCTTACAAATGTGCTGTACACTTTTTCGATGCTTTCCTGTATCATGCCGCGGGTGTTGTCCTGGAGCGGCGTGAAAACGCTATACCCTGATGCATTGCTGTGTGTGTTTACCTGCTCTGCGTGTATCCCGATCTTCTCAGACAGCTGTGTGAAATTCGGCAGCATGCCAAATACACCGATGGAGCCTGTAATGGTATTCGGCTCGGCGAAAATACGATTGGCATTGCAGGAAATATAGTAGCCGCCCGAAGCCGCCAGGTTACCCATAGACACTACCACCGGCTTCACTTTTTTGGTAAGTTCGATCTCTCTCCAGATAATGTCTGAAGTCAGTGCGCTCCCACCGGGAGAGTCAACTCTTAGCACAATGGCTTTTACCGCATCGTCATTGCGTGCCTCTTCAAGCGATTCGCGCATGGCACCTTCGCTTACCACATTGATGTCACCCTTACCCGGCATGATCTCACCCTGCGCATAAATAATAGCAATGCGGTCGGTTGCATCCGAAAGGATGTCGCTCATGTCGGCCGAAGACACATAATCTAATATGTCTACCGTATTGTATTCTTCACCCTTTTTTACTTTCAGGGCTTTGCGTATGCCGTTACGGTATTCGTCTTCGTAGCCTATCTTATCGATCAGCTTATTTTGTTTTGCCAGTTCCGGCGTGCGGGCTGACAGGTTTTCGGCAATGTCATTAACCGCCGCTACAGATATCTTCCTGCTTTTGGCGATGTCGGCTGCAACGCTCCTCCAAATCGAGTTAAGCAATGCGGTAAGCTGCTCGCGGTTGGCAGGGCTCATTTCATTGCTAAGGAAGGGCTCAACAGCGCTTTTATATTTGCCGTGGCGTATCACTTCCATCTTGATGCCGGTTTTCTCCTGGAAGTCTTTAAAGAACATCACTTCGCTCGAAAGGCCTTTAAATTCCATTTCGCCCACCGGGTTCAGGTAGATGGTATCGGCAACTGAATTGAGGTAGTAATCGGTTTGAGAATACGAATCGGAATAAGCCATTACCCATTTGCCCGACTTGCGAAATTCTTCCAGGCCATCGCGTAACGCTTTACTTTGCGCCATACCCAGCATAGAAGTGCTGTTAGTGATAGATATTCCTTTGATACGGTCGTCTTTCTGCGCGGCCTTGAGGGCTTTCAGTATATCAGTAACCCCGTCTTTCGGCTCGCTGTCGAGCATCTGGAAATCGGTGTATGTAAATTTGCCGGCATAATCGTCTTTTACTTTTTTGATGTCAAGTTCAATGACAGAGTTGTTCTTTACCTGCACTACATCCTCCTTGCTGCTGCCTGCCGCAACCCCGATAAGGACGATCAAAAAGAAAAACAGGAGGCAGAAAATGAAAAGCCCCACGATTGTGCTAAGCACATTTTTTAAAAACTGCATAACTTGTTATGTTTTAGATTAGCTATATGTTGCATACAGCCTGTATATGTTACATCGTAAAGATAAGGTTTTACTGTATTTCGTCGGGATAGCGTTTAAATTTATTAACACACCCCGAAATCGGGCACAGCCATGCCAATTGTTTTGTTACTTTGCAGCCTGATGAAAATGCAAAACCAGGCAATACTATCTTTAGGGAGCAACATGGGCAACAGGCAGCGGAACCTGCAGGCCTGCATTGATATGATCCATAACCGTGTGGCGACTGTCGTGAAAGTTTCCGCGATTTATGCCACACCCACATGGGGTTTTGAAGGCGATGAGTTTTACAATTGCGCAATAATTGTTCATACCTGTAATTCTGCTCAACGGCTGCTGAAAGATATTCTGGAAACCGAACGGGAGCTCGGCCGTACACGGCAGGCCGGCAACGGGTATGCTGCGCGCACGATTGATATCGATATTATTTCGTTTAATGATGAGGTCATTTCTGAAGAGCACCTGCAAATACCCCATACACATTTGCAGCACCGCAACTTTGTGATGTTCCCGCTTCGTGAAATAAACCCGGAATGGGAGCATCCGGTACTCAGAAAAGATATTGAAACCCTGATAAGGTATTCTGACGATAAAAGCACTTGCAGCAAAGTTGCCCGGCTCAAGGCGCCACTGGATGCATTTACGCTCAACCGGTATAATTATATCGCGATAGAAGGCAACATCGGCGCGGGGAAGACTACCCTTTCGGGAAAGATTTCGGAAGACTTTAATGCCAAGCTGGTGCTCGAGCGCTTTGCCGATAATCCCTTCCTTCCGAAATTCTATAAAGAGCCGGGGCGCTATGCGTTTCCACTCGAAATGTCATTCCTGGCCGACCGATACCACCAACTGAGTGACGACCTTTCGCAATTCGACCTGTTCCGCGATTTTGTCGTGGCCGATTATCATATCATCAAGTCGCTTATTTTTTCGAAGGTGACACTTGGCGAAGACGAGTATCGCCTGTACCGGAAGCTTTTCGATATTATGTACAAGGAAATGCCAAAGCCCGACCTGTACGTCTATCTATATCAGAATACCGACAGGCTGTTGCAGAATATCAAAAAACGCGGGAGGTCTTATGAGCAGGACATTCAGCCGGATTATCTTGAAAAGATCAACCGCGGGTATCTGGATTACGTCAAATCGCAACAGGGATTGAAGGTGCTCATCATCGATGTGTCCGACTTTGATTTTGTAAAACAGCAACAGGATTATATAGCCATCCTGCAGCAGATACAGGATTTTGCCGGATGAAGCGGGAGCTGATAGTATTCGATTTTGACGGTACGCTCGCTGATTCACGGCAACTGTTCTTCGATCTTTACAATGACATTGCACTGCGGAAAGGCTATGCACTTCTAACCGATTCTAATCTCTCAGACCTCCGGAGTATGAGCATCACCGAGCGATGCAGGACGATGCATATTCCGTTATATCAGATACCATTTATTGCCTCGGCCATTATAAAACAGTACAAAGGCAACATTAACCGCATTCCGTTATATCCCGGTATCAGGGAAATGTTGGCCGAACTGGATGCAATGCAGATTCCGTATGCTATACTTTCTTCTAATTCGAATGAAAATATTGCGGCGTTTTTTGAGCATCAGCGACTGAACGTTCCTGAAATCTATACTTCCTCCCGAATATTCGGTAAAGATAAAGCCATCCTGAAAGTGCTTAAGGCTAAGGAACTAAACGCGTCGCAGGTACTTTACGTTGGCGATGAGCTGCGCGACCTTGAAGCGTGCCACAGGGCAGGGGTGAAAATGGCCTGGGTGCATTGGGGTTATGACAGCCGCGAAGCTTTAGGTGGTCTGATTCCCGATTTCGAGCCGGGGCATCCCATGGATATTCCGCGATTAGCGCATTAATGCAAAATGCCCTTTGATCTCAGGCGATTGCTCGTCCAGCTTTATTACGTACCAATAATCTGTAGCCGGCAGGGGCTTGCCATCATACGTGCCATTCCATCTTGGGTTGCTGCGGCTTAGCTGTGCAACTACTTTCCCATAACGGTCAAATATCGTAATCTTTGCAAGGGGATATTCGGCCATGTCGGTCAGCATGAAATCGTCGTTATAGCTGTCGTTGTTCGGCGTGATGAATTGCGGGATAAGGTATATGGTAAAACGCTTGTAGTCATCTCCGCAACCGAAGCGGGAATGCACATAGGCGTAGTAAAAACCCGAATACAGCCCGTTGAACGTCGGCGAGTTTTGGTAATTCGCCCCATCTATCGAGAAAACGTAATTCTGCGGGTCATTACCTTCCATTACAATGGTAGCTGTACCGCGGCTCACGCGCACCTCGTCGATATCTGGCGCTGGTAGTTCTGTCACGGTAAATGTTTTGGTGGCAGAACACCCGGCAGCATTGGTAACCACAACGGTGTGTGTGCCCGGTTGGCTCACGGTGATCGATGGCCCTGTTTGCGAGGCATTATTATCCCAAAGATAGGTTACACCTGTTATGCCTGCGTTGAGTGTAGCCGTACTGTTTTCGCAAAACTGCACCGTTTCGGCATTGGCGATCACAGGCAGCGGGCTTACTGTAACCATGATTGCTTCCCGGGTTGCTGACGTGCATCCGCTTACCGAAGCTTCTGCATAAAATGTAGTGTCAGCGGTAAGGCCAGGGGTTGTGAAGCTGTTGCCGGTTCCCAGCACGGTTCCGCCGGTCGCAGCATCATACCAGGTAATTGTTCCAGCAGAGGGCGTTGCTGTAAGCTGTGCTGTACTCGAACTACAAACTGTCGGCGCAGTTCCCGGCGTTACGGTTGGCCTCGCCGTTACATCGGCGAGTACAGCATTTCGTATCGCTGTATTGCATGTTGCGTCATAAGCTGAGGCGTAGTAAGTGGTTGGTGCCGTGAGTGAAGGGGTTGTAAAGCTCGTGCCGTTTCCTACCAGGTTGCCGCCCGTTGCCGAATCATACCAATATACAGTCCCGGTACTCGCTGCCTGCAACGTAACAGATCCTGTACCACAGGCAGACGCCCCGGTTGCAGAAGTTATCCTGTCGATGGAGATGGTTGTGCTTGCAGATATGTTAATCACCGGGTCGCCCGGCATCCCACCGTATTCCACGATATAGCCCATAGGTACATAAGGCGCGTTGCTGCCATTTACAGGCAGGTCATTCCACGAACCGGGAACACCTACACCAGGCGCGGTGATGTGGGCATAATCTTCATTGTTCGCATCGTTGGGTTCGCCGGTGTTCCAAAATGCATAGTTCGGAGTTGAACCGTTAGGCCCCCCGTTCCAGAAAATAGTTCCCGCCTCCGGGCCGGTCACCCATTTCCATACACCTTCCTGGGCTTCGTCCGTTCCGCCTATCCAGCCGGTACCTGTAGCCTGCTCTCCTACCAGTTGTGCCTCGTCGGCCGCCAGGATAGTTACCAGGTAGCCCTGCAGCCCGTAATAAGTGCTGGCAGCCGCTGCACTTCGCGCAGCTGTCCACGATATATTCATAGACGAAACGAACTGGTAGTAGTGGCCGGTTGACGGCAGGTAATTGGCCTGCCCGATGGTGATAGAAAAGGTTCTGGTTCCCGCCGTTGGCGAAGAGGCCCCGTTATTATAAAGTACATCCTCTACAGCAGCGATAAGGTCGGTATACGGAATGTTCCCGCCGCTAACCGATTCTATCGCAAGTTTGCCTGATGTGGCATTCCATGTAGCAGTAACATTAGGGTGCGTGCCGGAGAGTGTGAGTATATCTTCACCGCTTTCGTAGCCGGATGATATCTGGATGAAAATGCCACTTGCCGAAGTATCGTCCGGGTCTATAATGTTAAAGGATGTAACGATGTTGAGGGGTGTGCCGGGACAATACTGCCGGGCGCCGGTTGCTATAAGGGTAGGGGCGATATTGGTCTGGGCGAAAAGCGCACCGCTGTAAAATGTTAGCAGTGTAAGTATTAGTTGGTAGGGGCGAAAAATTTTCATTTGGTAAAAGTAGGAAAATGTGATAGTCCTACCGGTTTGATAGACTGTTAATTTTTTGGAGCAGCTGCCAGGTAACAATACCTGCGCTTACCGCTATATTTAGCGAATGCTTTGTGCCAAGCTGTGGAATTTCAATAACGCCGTCGCAAAGCGCTATCGCCTGCTGCTGTACACCTTTTACCTCGTTGCCAAAGATGACGGCGTAAGTGGTATCCCGTTCAGCCTCAAAATCCTGAAGGTAAACCGGATTTTCCACCTGCTCCGCTGCCCAGATCGAAACACCGCTGTACTTTAGGCGTGAAATTAATTCGGTAATATCTTTGCAATATTCCCACTCCACGGTATCAGTTGCACCAAGCGCAGTCTTATGGATTTCCTTATTTGGGGGGGTAGCCGTGATGCCGCACAGGTAGATTTTTTCCAGCAAAAAAGCATCGGCGGTGCGAAAGACCGAACCGATGTTATGCAGGCTGCGGATATCATCGAGAATGAGGATGACCGGTGTCTTACCGGCGGCTTTAAAATCATCGACGCTTTTGCGGCCGAGTTCGTCGTTGGCGAGTTTTCGCATGGTACAATTATTATAGGGCGCAAGTTACTATTTTGCCCAATAAAAAAGCTGCCCTGAGGCAGCCTGATGATTATTGTTGCATTGATTTTTGTGGTTTGCCCCCGCGCTGGTGCTCAAGCGATTTCCACTTATCAAATTGTTCTTTGGTTAGAATCTTTTGCATTTCAGCTTCGACAGCCTTATTTTCCTTGTCGCGTTTTTCTTTTAGCGTAGCCGGATCAGGGCGGGTTCCGGTTCTTTTATATTCCGCGCGCTCGGCATCCATTGCGGCTTTTCTTTGTTCAAAAAGCTTCTTCACCTTAGCCGCCTGCCCTTCATTCAGGTTCAGTTTGTCCTTAAGGTCTTTTACATGGTTCTCAATTCCCGGGCCCGGTCCGCCTTTTAGTTTTGCGGGAGCATCCTGTTCCTGTGCAATTGCCATGGAACTTATCATCACAAACAGAAGTAACACTATTTTTTTCATGTCGTATTTTTTTGAGGGGTAAATATAATCAAAATGCTGATTGTTGGTAATTGGCAGGTGTTTGCAACCCTGTTTTTTAGCAGATTTACTTAAATTCGCCCTTGGTAAAATGTATTCCCTTGGCAACAAAAGAAAAAGCAGCGGCAAAAGAAACTCCGCTAATGAAGCAGTATAACAGTATAAAAGCAAAATACCCCGATGCCTGCCTGCTGTTTCGCGTAGGAGATTTTTATGAAACCTTTGGTGAGGATGCTATAAGGGCTGCCGGGATATTGGGAATTGTCCTTACCAAAAGAGGTAATGGCAGCGAAACGGAAACCGCGCTGGCGGGCTTTCCGCACCATTCGCTGAATACCTACCTGCCTAAGCTGGTAAAGGCGGGATTGCGGGTGGCAATCTGCGACCAGCTGGAAGACCCCAAAATGACCAAAACTATTGTAAAGCGCGGCGTTACAGAACTTGTAACCCCCGGTGTAGCGTTGAACGATGAGGTCTTACAGTCGAAATCAAACAACTTCCTGGCGGCGGTTTATTTTGGCCGGAAGGTCATCGGTATTTCCTTTCTGGATGTTTCTACCGGCGAATTCCTTACCGCACAGGGAAACGAAGAATATATTGATAAGCTTTTGCAGAATTTCAGGCCGAGTGAGGTACTGGTGTGCAAAGGCGAAAAGGGCGCTTTCCGTGACGCTTTCGGCGAAAGCCACCATACATTCTACCTCGATGACTGGGTTTTTAAAGAAGACTACGCCTTTGAAAGCCTGACCGCGCATTTTGGGACCAACTCATTGAAGGGCTTTGGTATCGAGGAGTTGCAGGAAGGTGTTATAGCAGCAGGCGCCGTTTTATATTACCTGAGTGAAACCCAGCACAACAGGGTGCAGCACATCACGGGGATTCAGCGCATTGCAGAAGACGCCTATGTGTGGATGGACCGGTTTACCATACGCAACCTCGAGTTGTACCAAAGCCCGAATGTAAATGCGGTGACGCTGCTCGATGTGATTGACTGCACACTGTCGCCCATGGGAGGCAGGCTGCTGAAACGCTGGCTGGCGCTGCCGCTGAAGGATGCGAACAAGATACGTGCCCGCCATGAGGTGGTTGGCTACATGAAGGACAATCCCGGAATATTGCAGCGCATACAGCAACAGATAAAGCAGATAAGCGATCTGGAGCGGCTTATCTCGAAAATAGCAACAGGGAAAGTAACGCCGCGGGAGGTGATCTACCTGAAGGATTCGCTGGATGCCATCGTTCCTGTAAAAGAGCTGGCATTGCAAAGCCCGAACGAAGCGCTGCGTGCCATAGGCGACAGCCTTCATAGTTGCGAGCTCCTTCGTGAAAAAATACGAACCACATTGCATCCCGATGCGCCGGTATCCATCAATAAAGGAAATGCTATTGCCCAAGGCATCCATGCCGAACTTGATGAGCTTCGTGCGATTGCCTATTCGGGTAAAGAGTACCTGGAAGGGATCGAACGGCGCGAATCGGAACTGACCGGGATTTCATCGCTGAAGATTTCATTCAACAATGTCTTCGGATATTATATTGAAGTTCGCAATACCCATAAGGATAAAGTACCGGAAGGATGGATACGCAAGCAGACACTGGTCAACGCCGAGCGCTACATCACCGAAGAGCTGAAGGAATACGAATCGAAGATACTTGGCGCGGAAGAGAAGATCCATCAGCTCGAAACACAGCTTTTCGATCAGCTTGTGGCCTGGATCGCTACTTACATTAAGCCTGTGCAGCTGAACGCATCGCTTATAGCGCAGGTAGACTGCCTGGCATCGTTCGCTAAGCTCGCGACAGAGAATAAATACGTTTGCCCACAGATAGACGACAGCTTTGACCTTGAAATAAAAGAGGGCCGCCACCCGGTTATCGAAAAGCAGCTGCCGGTGGGAACGCCTTATATTACTAACGATGTGTACCTTGACAGGGAGCAGCAGCAGATCATTATGATCACGGGGCCTAACATGTCAGGTAAGTCGGCCATACTGCGGCAAACGGCGCTCATTGTGCTGCTGGCTCAGATGGGTAGCTTTGTGCCTGCCGAAAGCGTACGCATGGGTGTGGTAGATAAGATATTCACACGCGTAGGCGCATCGGATAATATCTCTATGGGCGAATCTACCTTTATGGTCGAGATGAACGAAACCGCCAGCATCCTGAACAACCTGAGTGAACGCAGCCTTATCCTGCTCGATGAGATTGGGCGCGGTACCAGTACATACGATGGTATTTCTATCGCGTGGGCTATTGCCGAATACCTTCACGAGCATCCTGCAAAAGCCAAAACGCTTTTTGCGACCCACTACCATGAACTTAATGAGATGCAGGACATCTTTACCCGGATACGCAACTATAACGTTTCTGTAAAAGAGTTGAAAGATAACGTGCTTTTTATCCGTAAGCTGGTACAGGGCGGGAGCGCACACAGTTTTGGTATCCATGTAGCGCGTATGGCGGGGATGCCGCAAACGGTAATTCAAAAGGCACAGAAGCTGCTTAAGAAGCTTGAAAAGGATCATTCAGGTGAAGCATTGGGTAATGTAAAGGCAGCTGCTAAAGATGAAATGCAGCTAAGCTTCTTTAACCTTGACGACCCTTTGCTGGAGGAGATCAAAGAAGAAATAATGAACCTCGACATTAATACGCTTACGCCGGTAGAGGCGCTGATGAAGCTGAATGAGATAAAGAGGATGCTGGTAAAATAGCTACGGATCTTATAAGCGTTGGGAGGGCTAAAAAACTTTCAATTTTAAAATTAACGTTATCAGAAGTTTAGGAAATTATTGAAATTTTTTTTGCGGAAAAGCTTGCAAATTCGAAATTCTGTGCTACATTTGCACTCGCAATACTGAACCAAACAGCGGTATTAAAAATGCGAAAATAGCTCAGTTGGTAGAGCGCCACCTTGCCAAGGTGGAGGTCGCGGGTTCGAATCCCGTTTTTCGCTCAAACACTACCATAAGCTCGAGTGGTGAAATTGGTAGACACGCTGGACTTAAAATCCAGTGGACAGTAATGTCCGTGCGGGTTCAAGTCCCGCCTTGAGTACACAGTATAGTAAGCCCTGACGAAAGTCGGGGCTTTTTTTATTACCGCTGCTCCCTGCTAAAAAAATTGAAAAGGAAGGCTGCCATTTGGCAGCCTTTTTTAATGCATTATGCCAACTGCTTTGAGTATGCCGAGTATAATGCCGATCAGGAAAGATAGTGCCATAAAGGTAACCTGAACCATTATACTCCGAAAAATAAGCTGTTTTTTACTGTAATTGTATCCCGAGAAAAACTGGTAGTAGAACCATGTTGAGTAGACCATTCCGAATATATTGATTACCCCGAAATAAAGTATAGAAAGTACCACGGTGTTGGTGTAGAATACGCACAAAACAGAATAGAGCAGTCCTATCAGCAACAAAGGTATGATCTTGTATGATTCGAGTACCAGATGTTCAGAATAATTGAGTTTTGACCTCCTGAACCAGATGAAGCTAAAGAAGGCAGAAATGGGCAATGTAATAAGCATTGTTATCTTTGGGTATGATGTCGTAAACTTTTCAATGACATTCATCATCTTCCGGCTGTTCTCAGACATAAGGTCGGACATCGTAACCTTTAGGTACGGATTCAGAAAACCGGCCACAGCCAGCAAAAGCAGGATAAGGGTAATGAAGCTGAAATAGTTAACGCGCTTTCCCTGGATATATTCACGAACGCTATGCCCGGGGCGGGTAAAAAGCTCTTTGATAGTAAAGAATATTCCTTTATCTACATGCCATACAGAGTGCACCAGGTCGTGTGCTACAAAGTGAGCCATCGAGTAACGGTGTGTTGAGGCTTTTTGGCCGCAATGGGGACAGAAGTTATGCTGCACAGGGTTAGCGCAGTTGAGGCAGTTTGAATTCATAAGATAATCTGTTAGTAATTGTGGTTGGCGATTATTGTTGGTTCCTTGCGTGCAGTTCTTTATTAATTTGTTTAAGCTGTCCAACGTTGATTAAGACTATTGGTAGTAAGCCCAGCGGTATTACAAACAGCGAGCTCAATTTGTTATATAGTATGATGCCCATAATAAAAAGAAGAGCCAGCATAGTGGCAAGGGTGATTGTAACAACCTTGATTGTTTTAGCTCTTTTCTTAAGCTCCTCTGTACTTGCTTCTTCAAACTTCGAATCTTTCATAATCTTAAATGTTTGTTAAGCAAATATAAAAAAAGCCACTTCAACGTGACTTCTTACGTTGTTAAAATCTTGGTTGATGCGGTGAGCTGTAAATCTTTATTTACAAAGTTACGAGTAATGCATTATTGTGCTTGTGAGGTTTAACACCTACTGCTTCAAAACATAAAAGCCCCGCAATGCGGGGCTTTTAAATGCTTTTCTGACTGTTTCTTAGTGAGCAGGAGCAGCAGCTGGAGTAGCAGCAGCAGCAGAATCAGCTGGCATAGCAGCAGAATCAGCAGGAGCAGCAGCAGGCTCTTCAGTTGCAGGAGCTTCAGCTTCTACAGCTGGCTCTTCAGCAGGAGCTTCAGCAGCTTTATCCTTGCAAGAAACGAAAGATACAGACATCATAGCTACAAGAGCCATGCTAAGAACAACTTTTTTCATCTTACTAAATTATAAAGGTTAATTATTAATTCGGAGCAAAGATATAAATTTTTTAATATCACAAAATATTTGGCGGCAATTTTTTTTTCAGTGTTTTCCTATTGATGTTCAAGA
>JAGKWW010000027.1 GCA_021151665.1 Flavobacteriaceae bacterium | reverse complement strand
GACGCTGACTTTAGCACCATAGTTATTAACAATTTATTAAGCTTAATTTTGAAAACAAATATTTTTAAAATTGAAATAGAATAGCGTTAAAAGCGATCTTAAAATTCAAATTTAAGCTGCCCGTTTTCGTCAATATGCACTACCTCTACCCCTTCCTCCCGGATCACGTTCGCAATAAGATGCGTACGGTGGCATTCTGATGGCTTGCTTTCACTGCACATAATGGCAAGCACGATGTTTTCTGACCAGGCTTCCTTCAGGCGCCCGATCCCTTCAAGAAAAAACGGCTTCGTGCTAATTACCGCATAATCAGCCTTTCCATTTTCATGGTAGCATGACGGGTCTTTCGGCCTCCCGCCAAGGGTGTCGCCCATAAATACGTAAGTAATTCCATTCTCCTCCAGAAAGCTTTTCAGTGCGGGTTGGCGGTACTGCGGATTAAAGCGTGAGTACGGAACCGACCGCACATCAACAAGGCACTCGATGTTGTATCGCTGAAGCAGTTCCAAAAATATCTCTGCCTTGCGTACCCCGTGGCCAATAGTATAAAGAGGTTTCTTATCCATGAGCTTTATACTGCAAAACCTGTGCCCATATAAAGAAGCGCCCGGCAGAACCGGGCGCACTCAAAACAAACAAACAAATAAACTATATTCCAGGAGTAAACTCTACATCACTTTTGCTATAGCAGTATCAGCCTGCAGGTGAGCGGAGTTCGCCCTGCCGCTCGGATCGGTATTTTCCTGCCACTTCGGTATCCATTTGCGCACTGTCTGAGCCGCGCTTACCTGCGGGAAATGCTTATGGAAGATCGACCGGTAATAGTAGGCCTCTTTGGTAGCGGGAGTGTTATACGGAAAGCGGGCCTGTGCCGATTCCATCTCCTCATCGGTAACCTGCGCTGCGCAGTATTCTATCAGGGTATCGATCCAGTTGTAACCTACCCCATCGCTAAACTGTTCCTTTTGCCTCCACAGCACTTCCGACGGCAGGTAGGCATCGGGTATATCAAAAGCTTTCCTTAAAATATATTTTTCTACGCCGTCGTATGTTTTGGGCTGCTTTTCTTCGGGCTTTATACAGATGGCCAGCTCCAGGAATTTCTTGTCAAGGAAAGGAACCCTTGCCTCGAGCCCGTGCGCCATAGTGCTTTTATCGGCACGCAGTAAATCGGCGGTAAAAAGCTTCTGCACGCGCTCGATAGTTTCCTTCTGAAAATCGGCTACCGAAGGCGCGTTCCGGAAGTACAGGTATCCACCGAATATTTCATCGGCGCCTTCGCCCGACAGTACTACCTTAATACCTTTTTTCGTTATGGCTTCCGACAGGAAATACATGGGTGTGCTTGCCCTTACCGAAGTGACATCGTAGGTTTCAAGGTGCCATATCAGTTTTTCAAGAACCGCTATCCCCTGCTCTACTGTGAAATAGATTTCATGGTGGTCAGTCCCAAGAAAATCGGCCACCTTTCGCGCCGCTACGGCATCAGGCGCCATGGCATCAAGCCCAATGGAGAAAGAATGCAGTTTTTGCCCGCGCTGCTTCATGAGCCTTGCCGCAATAGACGAAGTGAGTGATGAGTCGAGCCCCCCGCTGAGCAGCACCCCTACCGGAACATCGCTCATCAACCGCTTTTCAACCGCCTGCGTGAGCGTTTCACGTATTTCCGCGTAATCGACTTCCTGTACTGCCTTAGCTGCATCTTCCCATTGTGGCCTGTAGTATTTTACAAAACCTGTTTTAGGCGTATAATAATGCCCGGGAGGGAATGTCGCAAAGGTTTGGCACTGGTCTGCGATCGCTTTCATTTCGCTCGCAAAATACATCCTGCCGCGTTCGTCAAGCCCATAGTATAAGGGCTTTACGCCAAGCGGGTCGCGCCCTGCAATGTAATCGTCGCCGTCTATCACTACAAAGGCAAAAATTCCGTCGAGCCTATCGCAAAAGTCGTAACCGTATTCTTCATACAGGTGTACGATCACTTCGCTATCTGATGTAGTGCGGAAGGAATGGCCGGAGAGCACAGTGTTGCGTAGTTCCCGGTGGTTATAGATTTCGCCGTTGTGCACCATCCAGGCATTTTTTGTGCCTTGTATAGGCTGCCTTCCTGTGTTCAGGTCGATAATTGAGAGGCGCTCATGCCCTAGTATATGTCCACCGGGAGTTTCCAATACATCGCTCTCATCAGGGCCGCGGTGCGACATCCGCTTTGATAACTGCCTTGCCAGCGCTTCGTCTTTTCCTTTGCCTATAATTGCCAAAATTCCGCACATATAATTTTGCCTTAATGATTAGTTACAAACAACAAGGCAAAAATGGAATTTTGGTTTTATATTAAAAACACAATCAACATATTTAATTACATTTCAAAATTCAAAACGCGATATTTAGAAAGATTGCTAAGCAATTCCCTAAAATTATATTGCCCCACTTTTGAAATGTAACTGAAAAGCTTAACGCTCACTATCGCCATTTACATAATCCGGTAAAGTTGCAATTGCGGCCTTGTATTTCTCTGCATATTGCTTACGCTGCGACTTTGTAAACTCTAACGCGTAGAAGTCATAAATGTAAGACATAAGCAGGCGGTTAAAATCGTCGAGATCCGGATCGGCAATCATTGACAGAATTTCATCTGCTGATTTATTTTTGTCTTTAGAAATATAGGTCAGATACGGCCCTACAAAAAACGTTCTGCTCTGGAATGCGCTTTCGGGCAGGCCATCGATAGTAAGGTATGACCCCAGCAGCATGGGTTTTGCCTGCAGGCCTAAGGCGTTCAGAACTTTTAAATAGTTTTCGGGCTCTTTAAATTTTTTGTCGTCCGGGCAATCCCACTCACCATCGTTCATAATTTCAATATGGGAACGCAGGAATGTTTTGAAGTCACCAAGCTCTGCCGCTAACGTGGCGATATTGTAATTATGTAATAAAGAGCAGTTCTCGCGCCTGCCTCTTTTATACCTGAGCGCTTTTTTCTTCGAATCGTACCGTGAAACATAGTCTTCAAATTCATTAAAACTAATGCTTGGAAACGAATCGGCCTGAACGATCGCCTCCCTGAATATCTTCACAAAATCCGCGTCGTTTTTCATAAGGAAATCCATACCCTCTCGCCGAAGCTCCCGCCATTTTGTCGCAGATATTTCGATCTCCTTCCCATCTGCTGTCGTAATTAAATTTCCTTTTTCCCAATCCGGGGTTTCTGACGGCGGGTATCCTGTTGCCGCAAGCTTATCATTGGCGTAACTATACCATTCTGCTGTTTTAGAATAGTCCAGATAATCCCTGCCAGGCTGATAAATTGCCTGCGTATCGATAAGGGTACGTGCATACAGGACATCGCGCGCATATTTTTCGGGTAAAGGACGGGAAAGCATCGGCGACTCAAAATAAAACGCTTCCAGGTAATCGTCGTCCCCGTTACCTTCTTCATACTGGTAAAAACATCCCTGCCTTTTATCTCTATAATTCTGGTACGCTTCTCCCGCAAACCTAAGTTCAAAGTGGGGTTCTACACCCAGCGAAAAATGTTCGAAACGCAAAACCGGCTCTCCATTCTTTTTGCCGACAAACCGGACTACGAGGTAGTCGCGTGCTGACAATGCGGAGGCATCTATTTTTATTAATTCGTAGAGGCTTGCGCCCGCGTCAATCGCTTTTTTAAACTTGAGCGCACTGGCACCCTGCGCATAGATGTATCTTGCCCTCCCCTGCCACGCGCTGTTTATTTGCTTAACAGTACTGTTGTTGAGTACGGTAGTAAGTGAGTCTGCAACCGGTTTCAACTTCGCGATTAAAGAAGTCGGGTACAACTCTTTCGCATCGTTTTTGTCAGCTTGCTGGGCGTTGGCCGGAACGATAATGAACAACAGGGTTAGCGTAACAAAACGTAACATAGGCGCTTAGATTTAGTGGACACTTTGGATGTGGTAGATGGTGCCGTTTACTTCAAAAGATTCTCCCACTGTTTTCCCCATCATCATCGTGCCAAGCGGCGATTGAGGCGAAAGGGCCAGCACCGTTTTTCCCTCCAGCGAAATCTTTTGCAGTGCTGTGCTTACGAAGAGATTATGCCCATTAGCTACTACAAGGCTGCCCAGTACTACACGGTCATGCTTTTCATCAGCATTGATCCTTTCCAGTACCGACTTCTGTTCCATAAACTCCGCAATTTTATGGTTGAGCTTTTCCTGCTCAAGGTGCATCATAGAAAGCGCTGTTTCGTGCTTGTCGCCGGCAGATCCCTTGGCATCATTGGCGGCGCCCTCTGTTAAGGCCGCTACCATATCGCGGAAGGCATCGATCTTGTCCTGGACCTGCTGGCGGTAGTATTGGAGTATTTTCTGTTTGAATTCGTCCATATTTGGTTCGCAGAGATAAAAAGAGAAGACACCGAGATACGCAGAGAGAATACTTTTAATAAAAACTCTGTGGAACTCTGTGCCTTCTCTGTTCAGCTCCGTGTAATAGCTTTAAAAGTTAAACTTGTATGACGCCCCAAGCAGGAACTGGAAACCCTGTACCGGATAATTGGCCCAGCGCTGGTAATCCTGGTTCAGGATATTGTTCAGTTTCAGGAAACCGGTAAGGCGCTCGCTGTATTTGTAACCCAGATGGGCATTCAGATCGAAATAATTATCGAGTGTGACCGTTTTGTAAACGATATCTCCGCCCAATATAGATGTATCATTAATGCGGTCTTTGCGTTCGCCTACGAAGAACATGTTGGTACCCGCATACCATTTTGGCGCAATATCTACGTCAAGGCTGCCGCCCACTTTTATTTGCGGAAGGTTCCAGGCTTCATCCTGATCGGTGCTATAGCTGAAATATGTTCCGTTTATCCCAAAAGACACGCTCTTAGAAAAGTCAGCCTTAAGCTCTCCGAAAAAACTCATCGTTGTCAGCCTGTCATATATGATGCCAAACGAATTGCCATAGGTATAATTCTCATCGGCCAGTTCCCCAAGCCTCAGGCTGGGATCATTTGACAGGTAAAACGCGTGGTCATCTTCATTCATATAAGAGCCCCGGATGTTGTAAGCTACGCTGTTGGCCAGCTTGCCTTTCAGGCCCACATAAATGTCATATTGCTGGTTGGTAGGCGTTACGTAGAGTGTTGGCGACACGAATGGATTACCGTCTACAAAGTCGGCATACGAATTTTGCTTTAGCATTCCCTCAGCGCCGGCGTAGGCCACCATAAGGTCGCCCACCACTTTATAAGAGGCCTTCACCTGCGGATAAATATAGAATTTGTTATCACTTTCGCCGGCAAGCTTGCCCATAGAATAGAATATACCCGCCCCAAGCTGCGCCGATATATCGCCCTTTTGATAGAGGATGCTCGGCTGCACACCAAGGTTAAAATGGTTGTAGTCGAGCCCGGCGCCCGTGTAATAATCTTTCTCGAAGCTGCCACCCACATAATCGGCCACAAAATCTACCTTGATCTTTTCCTCTGCTACGTCGATATCCAGAGATGGCTTGATGTAAAACCGGTTCTCGCCCGATCCGTAAGCATCCCAGAAACGCTTGTATTGCGCCTGCGCATCGCGGAAAAAGCTGTCGCGCGCTGCAATTTTACCGCCTATATAAAAGGAGTGGTAGGTTTGCGCAGGATCGATGCTGTTTATCGTCTGGTCATCAAACTGGTAGTATTCAAGTGGAAGGCCATACCAGTTATACACCCTGTTCTGGTAGCCAAGGTCGGTATTCCAGGTATAATCCTTTTGACGGTTTCCGTAGTTCAGGTCGATAGAAGTATTATAGTATTTATCATCAAGGCGCGCTGCATCTATACCGCCCTGCGATGACAGGTGGCGGAGCATCCCTCCCACATATTCATTCCGGTTCAGGTTCTCGGTTACAAAAAGCTCGGCGTTTATAGTACCGTAATTTCCTACTCCAAGCGTTGCGTAGTTGTTGTAAAGCTTTTCCTTTTCCTGCTTTTCTACTCCTGCGGCTTTTCCTTTGGCAGGAGTAAATGTGGAAGCCACCGGAAAAGAGAAAATATTATACTTTATCTCTTCTTTCTGCGTATTGTCCTCATCTTCAACCACAGGGGTTTCTTTTACCTTAAAGGCATCGGATATAGTTGGAGTATAGGGTTTTACTACGTTTACAACTTCCGTCCCCAAGTTTTCATCTTTCTTTTGGGCGAAGGCTTCCTGCAAACCTGCGAAACCCAACAATAGTGCTGCTGTATATAGAAATTTGTTGTTCATGTTACCGGCTTAAATTTATTTCTGGATGGATGAGTTACGTTTGGCTTCTTCGCCCCTTATGGTGTCAAGTTCCTGCTGGGCTTCGGCAACCACATCCGGGTAAGCCGTAAAGTTCTTGATAATGCTCTCCAGTATGTAAGTTGCCTGGTAGCTGTCTTTCAGCCCGTAGAAGTTTTTCGCCATCACGATGAGGCCTTTGGCGCCAAAATATTTGTAGCCTGAGTAATCTTTCGACAGTTTTTGCACCGCCGTGTTGGAAGCCTCGAACTTGCCATCCTTATTTTTGAAATACGCATCGTAGTATAATGCCTCCGCTGCCAGCTCGCCCTTGGCAATCGTCAATAGCTTAGCATAGGCAGTGCGCGCTTTTTCTTCGTTGTTGCTTTTTATAGCCGAGCGCGCCACAATAATCTGGGCATCGCTCTTCACCCTGTCTTCGGTTTTTGCATTAGCCATAACCTTGTCGGCATATACTACCGCATTAGGATAGTCCTTCTGCTCATAATACGCCTTCATCAGGTTGCTTTGCGCAAACGTAACGTTCTGCGGATATTCGGCTTCTGTTTCCAGGCGTTTCAGTACCGGGATAGCAGCGGCGTAATCCGGCTTTTTAAGCTGTATCTGCGATAGCCTTGCCAGTGCCTGCTCAGTATATTCACTGCGGGGCTTGTCTATAACAAACTGGTAGTGCGGCGCCGCATTGGTTTCAAGCCCTTCGGCGAAATACGACTGCGCCAGGTAGAAGTTTGCCTTCAGCGAAGAAATGCCGTTCGGGAACTTTGCCACATAATTGCTAAGCGCCGTGATGGCCTGCTTCGTATTATTTTGAAGGTATTGCTTTTCTGCCGCTTCAAAGGCGGTATTATCCAGATCGGCATCGCTCACATCAACAAAGCCAAGGGTTTTTACCCAGGCAGCATACTCGTCGGTGCGGCCATTGTCTACATAAATAAGCCTCGCGGTAGAAACTGCCTCCATCGCCTCGGGCGTATTCGGGAATTCGGCTACCACCTTCTTGAACTTCGCCAGCGCTTTCTCATCATTCTCGGCATTATAATACACCAACGCCTGGCGCATGATGGCCTTAGAAACGTAAGACGACTCTTTGTAGTCGGCAATCAGCCTGTCATAGGTCTGGATAGCCTTATCATTTTGTTTTTCCGCAACGTAAGTATTTCCCAGTTCAAAAAGCGCGTCATCTGCATATTTCGACTTCGGATAGGTTTGCGCAAATTTCGTCAGGTCTTCAATCTTCCTGTCGTTGCGCTGTACCAACCCATAACTGATGCCTTTCTGGAACAGCGCATAATCAGCATCGATGCCTTTCATGTCTATCGCCTTATTGTAGGCATCCATGGCCGGCCAGTATTTATTGGTTACAAAATGGCTGTCGCCCAGGCGGAGGTAAGCATCGTTAAGCCTTACCTTATCATCTTTGGCTGTGGCCACGTAATCGGCAAAGTATTTGGCTGCCTGCTCGTATTCCTTCAGCTTAAAGTAAGCGTAAGCAATATTGTAATTGATGTTTTTGTATTCCGGCGTTGTTTTCGCCTCGGCAAAGCCTACAAATTGCTTGAAGCTAAGCAGCGACTCGTTGAACTGGTCCAAAACATACTCTGCCTCCCCTTTCCAGAAGGTGGCACGTGCGGTAAATCTGGAATCGCGCTGCTCGGCAATCGATTTTTTGAAAAGCGCCAGCGCCTCTTTGTAATTGCCGTCGGTGTAGAGTTCCATCCCGCGATAAAACGCAACCTTTTGATAAGCCGCGCGGTTCTCCGGAGTCCTATTTTTTTCAAGAAGCGACAATGCCTCCTTATAGTTTTTAGAAGTGATATAGGAGTTTACCAAAAGCGTCTGAACTTCCTGCTTAAATGGTGTCGCCGGATACTTCTCGAGGAAGCCGCCTAATACCTCGGGCACGCTTTGATAAGGGTTGCCGATTTCATAGCTCAGCTTGGCATAATTGAGCCACGCATCTTCCTGTATTTTGAGGTCGAAGTCCATTTCGGAGGCATTCTTGAAAGCGTTAAGCGCTTCCTGTTTCCTGCCGGTCTTGAGGTAGCTTTCGCCTAAATGATAAAAGGCGTTCTGCGCTACAAAGTCGCGCCCGTCTATGATCTTATTGAACTGAGCAATTGCGTTTTCATAATCACCTTGCTTGTAATACGCGTACCCAAGCTGATAGAAATCTGTGTTGTTCCACTTGCCTTTCTTGCCGCGGTATTCTTTCAGGTACGGGATCGCCTTATCGTATTGCTTCAGGTTGAAATAGCTTTCGCCGATGATCTTGTTCAATTCCGACTTTTCGTTGGCATCCGATTTGGAAAGCTGCGGGACGCCAAGGTCTATCGCCTTTTGGAAGTTGCCAAGCTTAAAGTTCATATCGGCCTGGAAGTACGACATTTTCTCTTTGTAGCGATCTTTGTCCTCAACCTGCTCAAAATATTGGTTGGCGTCCTTATAGTTATCACTTTCATAAGCCAGGTAGCCCAGGTAGTATTTCGCCTGAGATCCGTATTCCTTAGAATTGACAACCTTGTTCAGGTATTTTGATGCCTGCTTTTTATCGCCCGCGCTAAAGTAGCTATACCCTTTCTGGAAGTTGTAGCGCTCGCGGTCGGCGTTGCT
Organism: Flavobacteriaceae bacterium; assembly: GCA_021151665.1. Classification (GTDB taxonomy): domain Bacteria; phylum Bacteroidota; class Bacteroidia; order Flavobacteriales; family Flavobacteriaceae; genus Flavobacterium. The sequence goes on along the minus strand of JAGKWW010000027.1, from coordinate 32,520 downwards.
CATGCCTTCCTCATCTACCTTGTCATACCACTCAAGCGCCTGTGCATATTTGCCTTCGGTAAAATAATAACCCGCCACCTCGATATATGCCTGGTTCTGCTTGGTGCTGGTTGGATAGTCGGTCACAAAATTTTCCATGAGCGTATCGGCCCCCATCTGGTCAAGGCGTATAGCGCAGTTAGCAATGTAATATGCGCAGTCGGCCTGCACATCGGTATCTGTATTGTCGCTTTTAGCTTTTTCAAATAAAATCTGTGCCGCCTGGTATTGCTTATCGTTATAAAGCGATACGGCCTTATCAAAATCTTTCAGCTCGTGCGTGTAGATGGCCGATTGCTGGGCCATTGCCGAAAGGCCCCAGAACGGCAATGATAAAAGGAAAGCCCTGTTTATTCTGCGCATGTGTTGTTTTATTTTTTGGTACCTGCCAAATATACCATTCTTATTCATATCAAACGGCAGCAAACCGTGTTTTAGTATCGTTAAAAGAAAGCAAAAACTTAGCACTACCGCGCGCGGATATCCCTCGTTGCGGGCATTTGCATAAATAAATTTTGAACAACCGCCTTATCTTATTACTTTTACAAAAAACAAATTCAGGACCATGGCCGAACCCGCACTTTCGCTACAAAATGTAACCATCTATCAGGATGACAGGGCTGTACTTACCGATGTGAACCTTGAGGTGCACCACGGTGAGTTTTTGTACATTATCGGGAAAACCGGATCGGGCAAAAGTACGCTGATGAAGATGCTTTACGGCGATATAAAGCTCCGCGAAGGCGAAGGCCATTTTATAGGGTACGACCTTGCTAAAATCCGCGAGCGCGACATCCCGTACCTGCGCCGAAAGATTGGCGTGGTTTTCCAGGATTTTAAGCTCCTGCCCGACCGCAGCGTGTTTGACAACCTTCTTTTTGTGCTAAAAGCGACCGGCTGGAAAGATAAAGAGGAAATGCGCGAGAAGATTGATGAAGTGCTGGACAAGGTAAGCCTGAAAGGTTCTTCAAAGCGCATGCCGCACCAACTATCGGGTGGTGAACAACAGCGTGTTGCGGTGGCGCGCGCCCTGCTGAATGACCCGGAAATAATCCTGGCAGATGAGCCTACCGGAAACCTGGACCCGCAAACAAGCGTGGAGGTGATGCAGCTGCTGCGCGAGATCAACCAGAATGGTAAAACCATTATTATGGCAACCCACGATTACGCATTGCTTATGAAATTCCCGGGTAAGACCCTGAAATGCGACGAGGGCACCCTTTTTGAAGTCGTGCAGAAGACAGTTTAGCCCTCATTAATGGAGTTGCTGCTGATCATCCCATTTTTCAACGAAGGTTTTCGTATGGACGAATTGTCGTTGACTGAGATGTTTACCCACTATCCCTCCGCAGGTTTTTTACTGGTAAATGACGGAAGCACCGATGAGACCGGCGCCCTGCTGGATAAGTTTGCCGGGCGACATCTTAATGTCCGCGCGCTTCATCTCGCAAAAAACTCCGGAAAAGCGGACGCGATACGCCAGGGAGTGATTAGCACCGCTATATCTGATTATAATTATATCGGTTACATGGACGCGGATCTCGCAACGCCCGGGTCTGAATTGCTTCTTATGAAAGAGTTTGCAGTGAAAAACCCAATATTTACCCTGGTAATGGGCAGCCGTATTAAGCGCCTCGGCAGCGAGATTGTGCGCTACGGTTACCGGCATTATGCGGGCAGGGTTTTTGCGACCATAACAAGCCAGCTCATCCTTAAAGTCCCGGTTTATGACACCCAGTGTGGGGCAAAGGTAATTGAGTCCGGCCTGGCGCTGGAGCTCTTTCGAGAGCCGTTTATCACAAAATGGCTATTTGATGTAGAACTCCTTCTCAGGCTCAAAGCAAAGGATAAAAATCTGCAAAGTGTATATGAATACCCCCTGAATAACTGGATCGAAAAAGGAAATAGCAAGATAAAACTTAAAGAATTACTAAGCTTTCCCTATCAGCTGTTGAAAATATACTTCGCGTATGGGCATTAAGAACATAAGTAATGCGCTGCTGCGGAATCCGGTGCGAAATCTCGTACTACTCGCTTTACTTGCACGCCTTTTAGCTGCCCTGTTTTATCAGCACGTAACCACCTTCCCCGATAGTTTTGGTTACACTCCGCTCGCAAAACTTATTAGTGCCGGATCGCTTAACGGCTACACCGGTGAAAGAAGTCCGGGCTATCCGATGCTGATCAGCCTGTGCGGCAATAACCTAACGGTTACAGCGATAGTTCAGGTTATATTAGGACTGCTAACCACAGTAATCGCCTATAACGTTGCACTCCTTGCAAAGCTTGGAAAAGGGTCGGCGTTTTTTTTAACGTTAGCGTTCAGCTGCTCTTTGCATGCCATTTTTTACGAAACCGCTATTTTAACCGAAAGCCTGACACTGCTGTCTATCCTCCTCATTACATTTTTTACCCTGAAATTTCTTGAAAGCACAGACTGGAAGACGGCTGCCATCTTAAGCATATTGTTGGGATGCCTGGTGCTTATAAAACCATTTTATATTTATCTCCCGTTTGCAATTTATTTTATCAATGCTTTAAAACGTTTCAATTTAAAATACCGCCTGGTAAATGGGATCATTTTACTTATCCTCCCGGTAATTGCATTTACGGGATGGTCATACGTAAATAAAATAAATACAGGTTATTTTACCTCTACCTATTTCGGGATAAACATTGCACAAAACTGTGTCAGCTTTGCCGAAAAAGCTCCCGCAGAATACAAGTACATCAGTAACATATATGTCAAACACCGCGAGCAGGCAATCGCTGAGCATAAAGATTTGGCTATGAGCATCTGGTTTGCTTATCCTGAACTTAAAAAGAAAACCGGGCTCTCTGATATTGAGCTGAACATGCTTTTAGGCAGGTACGGAAAGGAAGTTATTAAAAACAACCCGCTGGATTTTGCGAAACAGGTAGTGATATCATGGAAAGGCTTTTGGGATGTTGACATCTACTGGAACTATGATCAGTTTAAAGTCAGCGGGGCCAATAAAGTGTTTTTAGGACTTTGGTTTATTCAGTATGCTATATTGCTGGCTATTAAATTGCTATTCCTGATTTGCGTGCCCATTATAGTTTACAGATCTTTCAGGGACCGGAGTGTTTCTGTTGAATTTGTACTTACGGTGGTAATTATCTCCACATCAGTGCTACAGGCGGCCGCCACCTTTGGAACAAATGCCCGCTACAGTTATCCGTTTGAGTTTTTAATGGGAATTGTTGTTTTCAGGATAATAAGGAACCTGCGCTCTCAAACAGCAATATCTTCCCTCAAAGAGAAGTGCTTCAAAAATTATAAGCAGGCCTCGATAAGCCTTTACTATTTCCTATTTTTGTTTTATGCTATCTGTACTCATACCGGTATATAATTATGATATTTCTGCCCTGCTTAATGCGGTACATAAACAATGTACCGAAGCGAGCATAGCGTATGAGATCCTTATTGGCGATGATGCTTCGGCAAATCCCGTTAACTACAATACTGCACAATGTCGGACGATTACAAATAATGTAAACAAGGGTCGTACGGCTACACGGCTGATTCTTGCAAAAGAAGCAAGATATGATAAACTGCTTTTTCTGGATGCAGATGTAATGCCAGCCGATGGCAATTTTATAAACCGATACCTGCCTTATATAGAGAAAAATCAACCTTTGGTGTTTGGCGGTTATACTTATAGCAAAATGCATCCGGGTGCACAGAAAAGCCTTCGCTATGCCTACGGGCTGGCACGGGAGCAGCGTACAGCAGCGCGGCGGCAGGCTGATCCGTTCAACGTTTTTTCGGGCAACCTGCTGATTCAAAAAAAGGTATTTTTTGAATGCAACCCCGTAGAGGCAAAAGGCTATGGGCTGGACATCCTTTTCAGTTACAACCTTTACCGAAAAGGTATTGAACCTGTGCATATTGATAACCCGATCATCCACCTGGGCCTGGAAGACAACGAAGTTTTTCTCGCCAAAGCACTGGAATCTGTCGCACAGCGCAAACAATGGCTAAACAGCGAACCCGGCCTGGCAGACATCAATTCGCTTTGCAGGCATTACCTGCTTCTTAAAAATTCGGGAACCGCGCCGTTCGTTGCGTGGCTATTTACTACATTTGAAAAAGCGCTGCGCAAACGGTTCCTAAAAGAAAAACCATCGCTCCGGGCTTTTGACCTCTATCGGCTCGGCTATATGTGCAGCCTAAAAAGTTAACCAAAAATGCCTTTTTTCTCCGTCGTTATTCCGCTATACAACAAACGCAACTATGTGGCTGCCGCCATAGAAAGCGTGTTGGCGCAAACCTTTGGTGATTTTGAGCTTCTGATCGTAGACGATGCCTCTACGGATGGAAGCGCTGCCATTGCCAAAACGTTTCCCGACGATCGCGTCCGCGTTATTTCGCACGAGCGTAACAAAGGCCTTTCGGCTGCGCGAAATACAGGCATACGTGGAGCTAACGCAGATTACGTTGCGTTTCTGGACGCCGACGATACCTGGAAATCGGCGTTCCTGGAAACGATTTCGCAATTGATAAATGAGTATCCGGAAGCGACTGTATTTGCTACCAAGTACGAGGAAGTACATCCCGGCGGCAGGCGGCTCGAACATCATTTTGATGTACGGGATGGAATGGTGGACAATTTCTTCCTTCGCAATCTCAATCAGTCTATCTACAATTATTCATGTGTCTGCATTGCGAAAAAAGCTTTTGAGCGCGCAGGATATTTTGATGAGAAGATAAATTTTGCAGAAGATGTCGACTTCAATATCCGCCTGCACCTTACCAATAAAATGGCCTATAGCAACATCCCGCTCGCCTGTTACGTCATCCATAGTGAGAACCAGATTACAAGGGGAACTTCCAGCGGAAAAATTATTACCGACTTTGACCGGTACGAAAAAGAGAACCCCGCGCGCTCTGACCTTAAAAAATACCTTGATTTTAAGCGATACGTCATGGCGAAGCGCTATCGGCTGGAAGGCGACAGTCGGGGTTATAAGGCAATGATAAGCAAAATCGATAACACCAACCTTAATGGCAAACAGCAACTTTTGCTACTGGCTCCTGCATTTGTCTTGCGGGGGATCAAACTGGCAAAAAAACTTCTGCTTAAACTAGGCCTCAATCCAACTACTTATTAGCCGCGAGGTAAGTTTATCAAAAGTTACGGCAGCCGTTTGCGGGCATAACCACTGTTTTGGTTGAGCTGGTGCAGATAGAGACACGCTGTATGTCGAGGGGTACGGTATCTTTATTGTATCTTTAAATAGTGTAGCCACTGTTTTCCAATGGCATCAAGGTGCAGGTGCACAATGCTGGCCGCAGCGTTCAAACTGCATCTATTCCGGAGTTCCCCGTCAAAAGCCATTTGATGCATAGCTTCCGCAAATTTCGTGAAATCCCCGCCCGGCACCAGTAGCCCGTTCTGCTCATGATGCACAATTTCACCGGCGCCCGAAAAGCTGTCAAAAGCTATTACCGGTGTCCCGCAAGCCAACGCCTCAACCAGGGCCATGGGGAAACCTTCCACCTTACTACACAAAACCAGGCAAATGCCATCCTTGATGTAAACATAGGGGTTTTGCGAGAACCCCTCAAATAAAACATGCTGCGCAACGCCCTTTTGTGTGGCCAGAGCTTTTAAAGAAACTTCATCCCTGCCCTGCCCAAGCAACACAAGTTTTACGCCTTCATTAGGGAGGGCCGATGAGGCGTAAGCCTCAATCAGCTTGTCAAATTGTTTGACTGAGTTTTGCAGCCGGCCCATAGCAACAATGTAGCGTTGCCCGTCTAAAGGATTTTTTTGGGCAGCCAGCCGCGCAATTTCGGCCACGTCTACAGGGTTGAAAATGGTAGTAACATTCTCGAGCCCGTATTTTGCGATGATTTCCTGCTTTACGCGGTTCGCCACCGCTACAATTCTAAATGCGTCTTTATAGATAAGCCGCGACAGCCAGCGCATATCGGGAAAATACCAGTCGAGCTTAGCGCTGTGCACGGTGTAAATAGTAGGTACGGTAAAAATGAGCCTTGAAATGAATAGATCCTGCAAGGGCTTTTTCCGCATCCGGAAATCGATGATGTAATCAAAGTTGTTTTTGCGGATGTAATTTCTCAGCACCGCAAAGCGGTTGAGCTTATTAAACGGTCCATTGGATTTATTTTTTAGCTTGCCAAGATTAAGCAGGCTGCCGGCGTAAGGATATTCCACCAGGTCCTGCACAATTACGTTGTGCACCTCGATACCTGCCGTGTCAAAAAAAACAGACAGGTGCGCATGTACGCGTTCGGCTCCCCCACCGGCCAGCAGGTCGCCCACAAGGCATATTTTATAGCGGGGGGTTTGCAACATTTGCACAGAATGGCTACATTTCGCACAAATATAACAATTCATGAGGATATTACTGGTGGGCGAATACAGCAGGCTGCACAACTCGCTGAAAGAGGGACTGCTCCGGCTGGGCCATGACGTCGTGCTGGTAAGCGACGGCGATGGCTTCAAGCAGTATCCCACCGACTTATCCTATGCTGCTGTAACCTGGACTAAAAAGCCGTTAAACTACCTCCGGCAGGCGATATTCCGGATCTGCGGTTACGATATGGCGAAAAATGAACGAGGCCGACGATTTCGCAGGATGGTTGCTGACCTGAAGGGTTATGATGTGGTACAGCTTATTAATGAAGCGCCCATCAAAACATACCCAACGCTGGAATTGCGACTGCTAAAACAACTGATGGCGCAAAACAAAAAGACTTTTTTACTGTGCTGCGGTATCGATTATACGGTACTGAAATATATGCAGGGAGGTTCACCAAAGTATACCCTTCTTGACGAATACAAGGCAGATCCTAAATTAAAGCCTTTCTTCAATTACATTTTCGAATACGACACCAAAGGCCACAAAAATATCCATGAATTTCTGTTCGCCAACGTCAACGGCATTATTGCCAGCGACATTGATTACCTCCTGCCGATGCAGGGTCACCCGAAATTTATAGGGCTGATAGCGAACCCTGTTATTCCTCCGGATGCTGCGCCCGCGGGGACAAATCGGCAACCTGTTATTTTCCTGGGTATCAACAAATGGACGCGCTACCAGAAAGGCATTAAATATTTTGAAGAAGCATTAGAAAGCGTCAAATCAAAATATAAAGAGAAGGTAAAAATTGTGACAGCAGAAAGCGTGCCCTATCGGGACTATGTAAAGCTTTTGCAACAGGCAGATATCGTACTGGACCAGGTGTATGGTTACGACCAGGGATATAACGCACTGGAGGCAATGGCTATGGGAAAGGTTGTCTTTACCGGGGCTGAATGGGAATTTATGATGCATTACAACCTGAAAGAAAAGGTCGCGATTAACGCATTACCCGATACAAAAGCTATAATTAACGATCTGTCACACCTGATAGAAAACCCGGACCAGATTAGGATCATTGGCGAACGTGCAAGGCAATTTGTATTAACCGGGCACAACCATATTACAGTTGCAAACCGATACTTAAATGAATGGGCACAGCATTGATGGATAAAAAAGACCTTACCTACGCCGGACTCTTTGTTTGTGTAGTAATCGCCTATTGCATTTTCCTGGCGCCTAACGGTTATGAGGAGTGGGACACCGGATTTATTTCGGGGCTGGCATGGCGCATGGTAAATGGTGAAAGTATCTATGCGGATTTCATTTACACAAAGCCGCCGGTAACGCCTACACTTGCCGCACTCTATCTAAAGATCTTGCCGCAAACGGGCCAGTTCTATTTTATCCGGTGCATTAATTATACATTGTTCGCGATACAAACACTTTTAACCGTATTCGCAGTGAACGCTGTATATCCCCTAAAAAAAGCAGGGATCAACCCGTGGGGGCTGGCTATCGTGGGGTTCGCTGTTTCGTACCTGAATATCTCGCCTTATCCGTGGTACACAGAGGATGGCCTTTTGTTTGCGGCGGCGGCACTATTTGCAAAAACATATTCTAAAAAAAGCGGAGCCAGGCAGCTGTTCCTGGTGGCGCTATTCGCGTTGCTTTCCGCCCTGAGCAAGCAGTCATTTTACCCGGTTCCATTATTGTTTGCCATATGGATACTACTGGAAAACGGCCGTAAACACGCCCTGATTTATGGGGCATGGACTGTCTTGTTGGTTGGATTATTCCTGTATATAATAGCCCACATCACCACGCTACCGAACTTCTTTTCCATGATCAGCGGCCAGACACACCTCGCCGACCTGTTTATGAGCGGGTGCTATGGCTACTTTGAAAAGAACTTCCTTATTTACTGCATTATCGCTTTTATCGTTGTGGCACTATTCTTTATTAAAAGAAAAGATGCGCCCTTTATAAAAGTCACCACCTGGATAATCTACCTGCAATTTATTGCGGGAATCGTATTGCTCTTTGCAGGAGAGGCACCACGCGGATCTATGATCGTATTTACGGCTTGCGCCTGTGCGGTTCTCTATAATTTCTTTCATCTGAAGAAAACTATCAAACAATTGCTGCTCCCCGCTATGCTGATGGCCATTAGCTGGTGTGCCTCTATAAGCTGGGGCTATCCTTATCCCATCTTTTGCAGCACGGGCCTCATACTGGCTTTCCTCTTGTTGATGCAGGGTGATATTCCTTTAATTAGAAACCAATATCTAACACTTGTTGGTTTTGCTGTGTTCGCTGCCGGGCTCGCTTATAACTGGGTACCCTATCGCCAGGCACCGCTGCCAGAAGTGACATCTGATATGGGAACCATTTCGCCAAAACTAAAATATATAAAAGCAGATAAGCCTACCTTCGACCGGTTTATGGAATTAAAAGGCCTTGTTGCCAAATACGGACCTAACTATATCGTTACTACCAACTATCCCGGGGTGCACTACCTGTTTAATACCCATAATCCGTTACCCGCCGACTGGATGATTAATAGCGAATACAGTTTCCGCCTTCGCGAAATGGTTGCCATTGCGTCAAAGAGTGGGGCCTACATATTCCTGGAAAAAAATTACAACCCCACTTTTGATAAAGAGCGTCTCAAATACAAGAACTACAGCTATTTTTCGCAATACATAAAAGACCACGGCAAGCCGGTGGAAATTCTGCGTAACTTTACCGTTTATAACAGCCGCGACCTGTATGATGCATTACCTCAAGCTGCTGCGCACTGAGCAGTATGTAAAGAACCTGTTTATTTTTGCCCCAGCTTTCTTTGCCGGGCGGCTGCTCGATAGCGGTGTGTTCGTTTCTGCGTTGCTCGTTTTCACAGCGTGGTGCCTCGCGGCAAGCGCCATCTATATTTTCAACGACTATTGCGATATAAACGAAGATCGCCAACATCCTGTAAAGAAACTTCGTCCATTGGCTTCGGGAGCAGTAGGTCCCAAAAACGCCCTGATACTAATGGTGACGCTGGCTATAATCTCACTCGCATTTGTCTTTGCTTTCAACGTGGAAGCCGGTTATATCATACTGGCTTATATGCTGATGAACCTGCTATATTCAAAATGGCTGAAGCACGTTCCCGTTCTCGATGTAAACATCATTGCTACCGGTTTCGTGCTGCGAATTTTGGTAGGAGCCGTGGCCACATCGGTAGCGCCTTCATCCTGGATATTGCTCATTACCTTTCTACTGGCGCTATTCCTGGCCTTTGGCAAACGCCGCGCCGACGTGCTTCACTTTATGGAAGGCCGTGAGGTAAGAAAGAATATCGACGGGTACAACCTTACGTTTGTAGATACCGTGCTCTCTATCCTTGCTGCCGTGATTATTGTTTGTTACATTTTTTATACCATATCGCCCGAAGTGCAGCAGCATTATCATTCGCGTTGGCTTTATATATCAATAATTTTCGTGATCAATGGGCTACTCTACTACATGAAGTTGGCGTTAGTAGACAAAATATCGCATTCTCCCACGGCGATACTGCTGCGCAACCGCGTAATACAAGGCACACTTGTTTGTTGGCTGTTAGTGATGGTTTACCTTTTATACGTCCGGTAATGAAAAGGCCGCTCGCACTTTTCGATTTCGATCACACACTGTATAAAGGCGATTCCATGCTCGACTTCACAAAGTTCGCGTTCGGCAGGACACGCTTTTACACGGGAATGGCACTAATCTCCCCAATTCTTATTCTCATGAAATTAGGAATTATTTCCCGTGAGTCGGCGAAAATCGCGTACCTGCGTTGTTTCTTTGCCGGAAAAAGCGAACAGGATTGCAAGGAAAAGGTGAAGGATTTTTCATTGAAAATCGGGAACAATTTAGACCATGGCCTTTCCCAAAAATTAAAACAGCACCGCGCATCCGGCCACCACATTTACATTGTGTCTGCTTCCTGCTCGCTATGGCTTAGGGACTGGTGTATAGCGAACAAGCTAGAACTTATCGCCACGGAAATGGAATCGGTTAACGGCCAACTGACCGGCAGGTTAGTTACAAAAAACTGCCGCGGGTCGGAGAAGGTAGAGCGCATCCGCGAACATATCGACGTGGATAGCTATAGCGAGGTTTATGTTTATGGAAAAGGCCGTGGCGACCGCGAGATGCTACAGCTACACCGCCCTGCCGAAAACGGTTTTACGGAAATACACGAGCAGTCCGGCGAGATATAATGCGTACGTAAATAAGTGTGCCATTACTGCCCCTTCTGTACCGTAAACCGGGATGAACGTTTTTGCAAAAAAGAACAAGGCAGCAAACGACAACATTTCACTCACGATATAGGCGGTTGTCATTTTACGGGCAAAGAACTGGTAAGCCAGTATCATAGAACAAACCTTCAGGAAATCGCCCGCCAGTTGCCATTTAAACAATTCTTCGGCAGGCTCAAAATCGGCGGAAAGCGTTAGCCCTACCACATAATGCTTAATGATGAAAAGCACACCGAGCCCTAAAGCAAACAACGGTACTAGATGCTTATAATAACCCCTAATAATCACAGAAGTTTCCGTGCGTTCTCCTGCAGCGGAAAGCCGTGGCAGATAATACACCGAAAGCAGCGTTGTGGCAAAAAGCATATAAAAGGTTGAGATTCGGTTCATCGCTTCCCAATAGCCCGCCTCTTCTGCGCCCTGGTCTATTAATATACTGTTCCGTATGTTCAGTAAGATGAAGGCGCCAAGCACTGCTGTAGCCAGCGACATCAGGCTATAGGACAGCAGCCCTTTTAAGAACGAACTGTCGAAATGGTCTTTCGCGAGAAACAGCAGCCTGGGAAATCGTTTTTGCAACAGGTAATATGCCACGACCATTTGAAGCACAGGCGCCGTGATCAGCGCCAGGAAAGCACCCTCTACGCCCATCTGCCAGATGAGCAAAGCAGAGGACAACACCCCCGACGCATTGCCCCATATTGTAACGCCGATAACTTTCCGGTAGTCCCCAAGGCCGGTAAGTACCGCCATAAATATCAGGTTACCGGTGTACAACGGCAGTATAAAAGCAAGTATTTTTATTACCCAGGCATATTCGGGATTCAGCGGAAAAATGTAATCGCATAAAGGCCCGGTGAAAAGAAGCAGTGCAGCCGAGCACAGTATAACCGAGACGATAACCGTAATAAAAAGCGTAGTGAGAAACTTCCGGAGCTTATGCTCATCTGCTTCATATTCGGCCACGTATTTAATAATACCATTCTGAAAACCCAGCGTGGCAAAAGTATCTACCGAAGAAAGAAGGTTGCGCAGGTTGCCCATAAGCGCCATTCCGGAAGGCCCAATGAAGATAGCAATCATCTTGGAAGCCAGCAGACCGCCGGCAATTTTTACACCCACGTTCACCGCATTGAGCGATGTAACCTTAAAAAAGCTGGTACGGGTAATATTGCGGGCGCGCTGCAGCATCAGATCAGTACATTTTCAAGGAGATGGTAATTACGCGTTTCTACATCGTAAAAATCCTGAGTAATAGTACGTGCACCAAAGCTTTCTTTCCAGAACATCAATCCCCGGTTAACTTTGCGGCCCTGCTCCTCATTCGAAATACCAAAATCGAAATACGCTTTAGCTGTAAATACATATGTGATCAGGTGGTTGTACAAGAAGTCAAGGCTGCCCAGGCGGTTCTTGTCATGCTGCCCCGAAATGTATTGCGGATGAGCAACGGTATCAGTAACAAATACTGTGGTTCCGGCCACTAATTTACCTTTGTTATAGACATTAAAATGCCGGATATTTTCCGGGAACCGGCTATGCAGCAATGCCATTTCACGGGCGGAGTGCACCGGCATTATCCCATGCTTCGCCTGAAGATTCGGTATCAGCAACTGTTCCCAAAACTCATCGAACAACGCTTCTTCCCTCACTTCCAGCCCCGCAGCTTTGCCACGGCGTATGCACTGACGGCGGTCTTTCGTGAAAGGCAGCGGATTACGGTAATCTATTACCGAAAGGGCATCGCGGCGCACTAATTTTGCATTCATTAAAAAAAGCAAATAATCCAGCTCTTCAGCAGGCTGTTTGTGGTAGATAAGCGGAATCATTTTCAGGCGAAGCGCGGTGATTTGATTCGCCTCCAAAAACCGGAGCATCGAACTAAAAATAGTAAGCAACTCATTGAGCCGGATATCCGTTCCGTACACAAGGCTGCCGTAGGTAAGCCCTCCGTGAGATATGAGTATATTGCCTTCAAGATGTGCCGGAAGCAACGCAACTACTTTCCCTTTGCAATACGCCATCAGCGAGAAATCGGCAAACCTGTCGCTGTGGTAATCCATGAAGTCGCGATAAAAAAGAAATGTACCGTTCTTCGATTTAGTGACGGCTTGATTCCAAGCGGTTTTACGGGACTCATCATACCTGATAATGCTATACATCCGGAGGTTTTAAATATTTGTAAATGTAAAGATATTTTGCCAAAAGCCGCTATTATTGCCTAACTGCATAGCCATCCTCCTTAAAAATTGCTAATTTTAAGCCCAATACCTTTTGCTGTGAAAATTACTAAACTGTTGATACTGGTGTGCCTGACGCTGCTTTGCAAAAACCTTTGGTCGCAAAACATATCACTCTACCAGCAATTTAACGGAAGGTATGACTTTACTTTTGCCGGCAATACGCTTAACACCGAGGAGAATGGCGCATTTGCCACATGCACTATACTTACCTCTTCATCGGCAGATCTCCAGCTTTCTTCGAATGACGTTATAGAAAAGGCTTTCCTGTATTGGGCAGGATCGGGCACGGGCGACCTCAATGTGAAGCTAAACGGCCAGGAAATAATAGCAGAACGCACCTTTCCGCTAAACGTGGCGCTAACCTCTGACGGAGTGCCCCGTTCTTTTTTTGCGGCATTTGCCGATGTAACTACGCTGGTACAGCAAGCCGGGCCGGGAAGCTATACGCTTAGCGACCTCGACCTTACCGCTGTTCTTTCGGAGATAAATCCGGAATACGATGCCAATATCTATTGCATGAACGGCACCAACTTTGGCGGGTGGACATTGGTTGTGGTGTATAAAAATAATAACCTGCCGCTTAACCAGCTTAACCTGTATGATGGGATGCAGTATGTGCCGAGTGATATTACCATCAACCTGCCAAGCCTTAACGTAATTGATAATATTGGCGCTAAGATCGGGTTTGTGGCTTGGGAAGGTGACCGTTCAATTGAGATTGGCGAAAAACTGACGATAAACGGAACAACATTGAGCAACACGCTCAATCCTCCCACCAATGCCTTTAACGGTACTAACACCATCACAGAATCTACGATGCTGTATAACATGGACCTTGATGTGTACGACATCCAGAACATGATACAGATAGGCGACCAGTCGGCAATTATTAAGCTGGAATCGGGGCGCGACTTTGTAATGGTCAATGCCGTAGTGACAAAGCTGAACAGCCAGTTGCCGGACGCCACAGTGGCAGTAAACAATATACAGCAGCAATGCAACTCCCGTATCATCAAGGTAGACTATACTATATCCAATAGCAACAGTACCGATGTGCTTCCCGCAAATACGCCGGTAGCCATTTATGCTAATGGCACTTACTTAACATCGGTCGCAACCACGGCGGCGCTGCCCATCGATGCGAGTGAAAACGGCAGTATTATACTGACGATACCCGCCGGAATATCTTCGCCGTTCCAGCTAAAATTCATAGCCGACCAGACGCCGTCGGGCACGGGAACCGTAACCGAAACCAACGAAGCAAATAATGTTTTTGAGATAACGGTAACCTTGTGGGTGTCGCCTGCGTTGCAGCAACCGGCCAATGTAACCGCCTGCGATATTGGAGGGGGAACGGGCATTTTTGATTTCTCTTCTTATGTTCAGTCGCTGGCCAACCTGCCCACCGATACGGTAACTTTTTATGAGTCGGCAACGCATGCCCAAAATGCCGTAAATGCTATAATCAATATTTCTCAATTTACATCTGCAACACCCAACCAGCCCATATTTGTCAGATTGGAGGACGCCAACGGTTGCTATAGCATAAAATCGTTCCTGCTTACCGCAGTAGACTGCGATTTCCCGGATGCCACGATTACCATCGACAACCTGCAACGGTCGTGTAACTCAAGGTTGGTAACAGTAAGCTATACGGTTGGCAACTTCAATAGCCAGGACATTTTGCCTGCCGGTACCTCCTTGTCATTTTACGTCAACAATTACTTGGCGGGACAGGCCCAAACCGTAGTCGATATCCCCATTAACGGCAGCGAATCGGGCATTGTAGCGCTTACCATTCCCGATACCGCCGGGCTTGATTTCACGCTCACCTTTGCTGCAGACGATGTAGGAGATGGAACAGGTACAGAAGAAGAAACTAATGAAACCAACAATACTTTTACGGCATCGTATAGCCTTATCATATCGCCTGTGCTTGAGCAGCCAGCCGACCTGGTAACATGCAACATAGGATTTGATTCGGGCATTTTCGACTTTTCCGCTTATACTTATGGCCTGAAAAGCGAACCTTCGGACACCGTGACTTTCTACACCACGCAGCAGGACGCCGTTGCGGGGATAAACGAAATTACCAATCCGGGCAGCTTTCACAGCACTGCTAATCCGCAAACAATCTATGTGCGCCTGGAAAGTACAGAAGGCTGTTACACTACCGGCGCCTTTAATCTTATTGCTAAAAAATGTCCGCCCGAAACCTATAATTACGTTACACCGAACGGCGATGGGCGCAACGATACGTTTTTTGTGAAAGGCCTGCGGAACATTTTTTATAACTTCCGTATCTCCATATACAATCGTTGGGGCAACCTGGTGTGGACAGGCAACCACAGCCAGCCCGATTGGGACGGCGTTGCCAACGAAGCTAAAATAGGCCCGCAAAACAACAGCTTGCCCGACGGGACGTATTATTTTGTATTGGAACTTAATGATCCCGAATATCCCGAGCCTATAACCGGCTGGGTATATGTAGTGCGTTAAGGTTTTGGGTAGTTTCTGCGAATGTTACGAACCAACTCTTCGAGCCCGTTAAGCTTTAATTCGTACACGAGCTTAAGCTGGTCTCCCAACTGCCCTTTCGGGAAACCTTTGCCATGATACCATACCATGTAGTATTCGGGCAGGTCGATAAGGTAACGCCCTTCGTACTTGCCGAACGGCATTTTTGTGTGCGCCAGCTTTATAAGGAGTTCCTGCTGCTTATCCAACCCTTACCATTTGAAAACGATATCTTTTTCGATATCCGGATGAAGGCTAAGATATACGGGGCACGTCAATGCGGTCCGCTCCAAAATAATCATTGCTTTTTCATCAGCGTTAGAGTTCATATCAAAAACTACCTCTATCCGGGCAATCTTGCGTGGGCTCGCCTGCATAATCTTTGTCACTTCTGCTTTCGAACCTTCCATGTCTACACCCATTTCGCGCGCTTTGATCCCCATCACGGTGATCATGCAGGTAGCCAAGGAATTGGCCACCATATCGGTGGGGGAAAAAGCCTCACCTTTGCCATTATTATCGGTAGGAGCGTCAGAAAGAATAGTGCTTCCGGATTGCAAATGCATTGACGATGTACGCAATCCGCCGAGGTACGTTACTCTTGATGTTGCCATTATTGTGCCTGTTTTATGATGTTGCCGTCGCCATATTGCATAATGTAGACGCCGGTGTTATAGTTACCGCTATTTATGTTGGTGTACTCAAATTTGTTCTCCACCTGCTCCGTAGATTTCATGCAGGTTTCTGCAAAGCTTTCTGTCTGGAAAAGCCTTAAAATCGTATCGAAAGTCACATCAAAGCCACGGGTTGCAAATTGCGTAGGCAGTACTCCGTTCTGGTTTCTGTACAGCCTTGAAAACAACATAGCCTGCGGCGTTTCGTCATCGTTGGTAACCGATGGGTACAGCATCTTTAAGCCGGTAAGCCTTGTCAGCGGCACCTCGTCGTTATCGTAAGCGGGGTTAGGGTCAAGCGCGGCTAATTGTATATTGTAATCGGCCTGCGCTGCCGCAAGTACTTTAGTGGTATTCACAATTACGCCTACCGTTTCGCTGTCGAGTATTACGTAGTTCATCTTATCCTTTACAAGTAGCGGGCGTATCGATGCATCGGTGGCAGCGCCCTGCAATATCCTCGCCTCGGGCAGGTTCTTCACAATAAGCTGGCGCGAGCTTCCCTTTTTAGGGTCGATCACCGCAATGATATTGGCATCCTTATTTTTAAGGTATTCAAGCATTGACATCTTTACCATTTCTGTGGTAGGTATCGACTGGAAAAGGTTGGCGTAGGCTTTCCCGGGATCTTTAGACAACGGAGAAATGACCGGAATTGTACCGAGCAACGCCGCCGTCGACTCCACGTTATTCTGGAAGAACGGCCCGATAACCGCATCTACACCCGAAAGGCTCGCTTTAAGCCCGGCAATGGCCGATGTAGTCTTTGTTTCCTTCGAGTCAAGTATCCTCACCTTCAGCGGAAGCCCCAATGCCCGTGCAGAGTCTATAGCCATAAGCGCTCCCGAATAAAAATCGAGGGTCATGTTAAGGAACCTGTCACTGCGAAGGCGCTGTGTGGTTGTTTTGGTTGAATCGGCATCGAGTTTGGAAAGGTTGAACGGAAGCAGTATCGCCAGCTCTTTAGGATTGCTCCGGTTCAGCGACGAAGCCAGGTTTACAGTGCCGGAAAAAGCAGCAACGGCTTCGGTATTAACGCTTTTAGGTAAACGCAGTTCCATCCCTTCCTTCAATCCGCCTTTAGCCTGCGGATTAAGTTCTGTGATCTGCGCCTCGGTTAAGCCGGTGCGCCGTGTAAGGCTGTAGAACGTTTCTTTAGGATGCACAATATAAGTGGCATATTCTGTAGCCTCTGCTTTTGTATCAGCAGGGACGGTTTCTTTTTCAATTACGCTCTCTTTAGAGAGTTTCAGCTTATACCCCAGGGGCAATGTGTCTTTTACTGCGGGATTAAGCGACTCCAGCAACTGGAGCGACATACCGTATTTTTTTGCGATACCGTATTTGGTTTCGCCCTGCTCTACAGTATGGTAAAAATAGGTCTGCTCACTTTTCTTTTCCTGTTTTACCTCTCTTACCTGGGCTGCAACGCCGCTTCCCTTTGCGGGGATAATAAGTTTCTGCCCTACCTGGAGGCTGTCTTTAAGACCCGGATTGGCCTTCCGTATGCTTTCGGGCGTAACATCGTACTTTTTGCAAAGGCTGTACAGCGTTTCTTTCGGCTGCACCTCATGCACTGTATTAGCTACTTTGGTAGGTTGCTCTTTATCTGTTTCAGGGGGCAGCGGCTTGCCGGGAATGAGGAGTACCGTGTTTTCCTTTATACCGTTCTTAGAATCGGGGTTAAGCCGGTAAATATCGTATGGGGTGATCCTGTATTTTTTGGCGATGTCGGTTATTGTCTCGCCTTTTGCTACGGTGTGCTTTTTATACTCCTGCGCATAGGCAGCAACAGAAATCATAAGCGAGAGCGTTATAACTTTAAGGTACTTCATTGTGGTGGTTTCAAAAAAAAATTAAGCCATTACAAAGTTAGGTTTTGTAATGACTTAATTAATAAAATTATCCTAATTTATAAATTAGTGCGCCGCAAGGGACGGTGCTCCGGTTTTCAGCGTAGAAATCTTTGGCTTATCCTTCACCTCAGCAGCGCTTACCTTTTTCCTGATACTTTTATCCATCGGTATACGCAAAACGCTGTTTGGCGTTATCCCGTTTACAGCAGTAGGGTTCAGTTCATAAATATCCTGGGGCTTTACCAGGTATTTCTTAGAAATGAGCATCACCGTTTCTCCCATCGCTACATTATGTGTTATGACTTCACCTTCAGACGGATTTTCCTCCGTTTTATCCTGGGCATTACCATTAAAAAATATAACTGTTCCCAACAACATTACTGCGCACATAAACTTCTTCATATCCCTTAGCATTTCGTTATACATTGATTAACGCTAAGTTAGGATAAAATTTATGTAATATTTAAATATTAACACACCCGGGCGTGTTAAATAGTCAAACGATGCCTATTGTGTATTTGCCGTCCCGGCGTTGATATGTAATGTTTGCCCCGTTTGTAACCCGCGCCTCAATATCTTTTTATTCTGGTTTGTAATGGCATCTACCGTAGTCTGGTAACGGCGCGCCAGGCTATGCAGGGTTTCGCCGGCGGACACATGGTGCTCTACAGACCCGCCTGATGGATAGACAATATCTGGCTGCTTTGCTTCCACTACCGCCGAGGTTGTGGGTTCTGCGACTGCGTGCGCCGGCTGAGGGGAGTCATCACCGGGTGCTCCGGGTGTAATGTGGAGCTTCTGCCCTATTTGCAACCCTCTTTTGAGTGTACGGCTGTTCTCGCCGGTAATGCGGGCGATGGTGGTATTATATTTTCTTGCAAGCCCGGTAAGTGTTTCACCTCCCTTAACGAGGTGGGTTACAGTCGAAAGCGAAGCCGCTGAAATTGACGCCCCGGTATTTTCGGGTAGCGCGGCTTCTTCTTTAACAGTGACAGGCCGGGTTTCGATTTGAACAGGCTTTTGTAGCGCAGGTGCCGGTTCATTTGCGGAGGCAACCTCCCGGGCCGGACCGTTATTTGAAGTTCCTTTTTTAGCAACCGGCCTTGATATTACCGGAACTTTCTGCTCTTCGGGCTCATCTATCGGGATGCTTTTGTCCATGGGGATTTTCAGCGACTGGTTGGCCGATATTCCGTTTACCGCATCGGGGTTGAGGTCGTAAATATCCTTTGGCGTAACCATATATTTTTTGGCAATGAGCACTACGGTTTCCCCCAGCGCTACCCTGTGCATCTTTACCGAAGTTGAAGATGCGGATGCGGTGGCGTTATCCTGCGCAAAAAGTGAACTTACAGACATAATAAGCAAGCCTGTTAACAGCATTTTTCTCATAAAAATTTTTAATGGCAGTTATATTATGAATGCTAATATAAGTTAAACTTTTACTAATGTTATTTTGTAAACACCTGATTTCGCTGTGATGCAGGATTAGTCGACGAAATGCAAATTCAGATTTTAAATGAAAGATGCCGCACAGTGGCGGCATCCTGAAAACTATTCCCATTCTATCGTGGCAGGCGGTTTTGAGCTGATATCGTAAACCACCCTGTTTACCCCTTTCACCTTGTTGATTATTTCATTGCTTATCTTCATCAGGAAGTCGTAAGGCAGGTGAACCCAATCGGCGGTCATGCCGTCGGTACTTTCTACGGCACGCAATGCCACCACCTTTTCATAGGTGCGTTCATCGCCCATTACACCCACGCTGTTTACAGGCAGCAATATTGCTCCGGCCTGCCATACTTTGTTATAAAGCCCATGGTCTTTGAGCCCCTGTATAAAGATATGGTCCACTTCCTGTAATATGCGAACCTTTTCCGGCGTGATGTCGCCGAGTATGCGTATAGAAAGCCCGGGGCCCGGGAAAGGGTGCCTGCCGAGAAGTTCGGGGTCTATGCCAAGGGTTGCTCCCACCCGGCGAACCTCATCTTTAAAAAGCATGCGCAGCGGCTCTACCACTTGCAGCTTCATAAAATCGGGTAGCCCGCCGACATTGTGGTGTGATTTAATAGTAGCCGATGGGCCTTTAACTGATACCGATTCGATGACGTCGGGATATATAGTGCCCTGTGCCAGCCACTTCACATCGGTAAGCTGGTGGGCTTCGTCATCAAACACTTCTATAAATACGCGGCCAATAGTTTTACGCTTGGTTTCGGGATCTTCGATGCCGGCCAATTGTGACAGAAAACGATCAGAGGCGTCTACTCCTTTCACGTTAAGGCCCATGTCTTTATACTGGTGGAGTACGCTTTCAAATTCGTTTTTGCGGAGAAGCCCGTTGTTTACGAATATGCAATAGAGGTTGCTGCCTATCGCTTTATTGAGGAGTACGGCAGCTACGGTAGAATCTACCCCACCCGAAAGGCCAAGGACAACTTTATCGTTTTGCAGCTTTGCTTTAAGCTCACCTACGATATCCTCTACAAACGAGGTTGGCGTAAAATTCTGGGGCACGCCCGCGATCTTCACCAGGAAATTCTCAAGCATCTTTGCACCGTCAGTACTGTGGTACACTTCGGGGTGAAACTGTATGGCATAAGTAGTTTCGCCTTCAATACGGTAAGCCGCATTTTCTACATCTTTGGTGCTGGCCAGCTTTACAGTTCCCGTTGGCAGTTGCTTGATCGTGTCACTATGGCTCATCCACACCTGGCTGTCCTGCGGCACACCTTCCAGGAAAGGTTCTCCTTCTTTTATATACGAAAGGTTGGCGCGCCCATATTCGCGGATGTTGCTGGGCGCTACCTCCCCACCATTGAAATGGGCAAGATACTGTGCACCATAACAAACGGCAAGCAGCGGAAGCTTACCCCTTAGCTGCGAGAGGTCGGGGTGCGGCGCGTCTTCGGCCCGTACAGAAAAAGGACTGCCCGAAAGTATTACGGCTTTGTAGGTTGATAAATCCACCGGGGGGTGGTTGTAAGGGAAAATTTCGCAGAAGATATTAAGCTCGCGAACCCTTCTCGCAATCAGTTGTGTGTATTGCGATCCGAAATCTAAAATAAGTACGTTGTGTTGCATGTGCAAAAGTAAGCTATCGGGAGTGAATAATAAAATCGGGATTTCTTAAAATCAGCCAATAAAAAGCTTGTGATAAATAAAACATTTCGTTCACAATGCTTTGGCAGAGGGCGCTGCAATTAATGGGTAACTTTATGATAATCAAAATTGCAAAATATGAAAAGGCTATTACTCTTATTGCCGCTGCTGTACGGAAGTGTGGCGATGGCACAGGCAGAAGGATTTGCAAAACCGGATTTTGAAACCATCGAAAAAAATATAAAGGACGAGACGTCGCCCTACAACTACCAAAAGTTGTACGCCCGTTATCAGGATGCCGACTCTACAATGACTATCGAGGAGAAAAGGCATCTGTACTATGGCTATTCGTTCACCCCGGGCTACGCACCCTATGTAAGCTCGGGGATACTGGCTCAACTCCGTGAAATTTTAAATAAAGAAGATCCGTCGCCTGCCGATATGAAAAAGATCATACTGTATTGTGGTGTGGCCCTTGAGCAATATCCTTTTTCGCTGCGCCTGAAAGAATACAGGATTTATTGCATGAAGGAGTTGGGCATGATTGCGGAAGCCACGCATGAAAAAGCACAGGCTGCCATGATCGTAGATGCAATACTAAGCACGGGAGATGGGGTTACGAAGGACACACCGTTCTACGTGGTCAATACTGTGAATGAGTATGAAGTTGTCCATCTGCTTGGGTTCGACTATGGTGGCGACCAGGCCCTGATGGACCACAAATTTGATTATCTTAGCCTTTCCAAAAACTCTTACGAGTTGCCGGGACTTTATTTTGACGTGTCCCGATGCCTGTCAACACTACAAAGTGCCGGCACAGGTACGGCAGCGCTCGAGGACTGAGGTGAGTAACCAAATTGACAAACTATATGGCACAGGTAAATCCGTACATTACCTTTAACGGCGATTGCGAAGCGGCTTTTAATTTTTATAAATCGGTATTCGGCGGCGAGTTCCCCTATATCGGACGGTATAAGGATCTGCCTTCTGAAGATGGTAAGGTTCCTGAATTTGAAGGCGATAAGATCATGCACGTTTCACTTCCTATCAGCAAGGAAACTATCCTAATGGGCAGCGACGCCTCTGATGCATTCGGGCAGACGGTGATACAGGGAACCAACATAGCGGTTTCTATCAACGCCGACAGCGAAGACGAAGCTACACGCATCTTCAATGGGCTTTCTGAAGGCGGGAAGGTTAGCATGCCGCTTCAAAAGACATTTTGGGGTGCCCTTTTCGGGATGTTTACCGATAAGTTTGGCATCAACTGGATGGTAAATTACGACTACGAACAGAAATAACAATGAATGTTTTTTGAGTACAGCCCCGTTTTTCGGGGCTATCTTATTTATATATCCTCAATTGGCAAAATGGGAAAAAGATGTAAATTCGCAAAATGATTACACCTGAAGCTATTGAAAAAGCAAAAGAACTGCTTTCTTCCCCAAAAAAAATAGTTATTACCTGCCACCGCAACCCCGATGGTGATGCCATGGGATCCTCGCTCGGGCTTTACCATTACCTTACCAAAAAAGGCCATACAGCAACAGTGGTTGTACCCAATGAATATCCTGATTTCCTTGCATGGCTGCCCGCCGCCGGAAGTGCAGTAATTTTTGAAAGGGATAATGAAGAGGCGGTGCGCGCTCTAAGAAGCGCCGAACTGGTTTTTACCCTTGACTATAACGTTTTGAGCCGTACCGGTGATGCTATGGAGGCTGTCCTCAAAACGCTAAACTTACCTTTTGTGATGATAGACCATCATCAAAAGCCGGACGACTATGCTACTGTCACTTTTTCAGATACGTCTTACGGGTCTACCTGTGAGATGATCTACCATTTTATCACCGCGCTTGGCGACAAAGACGCGCTTGACCGAACCATTGGCACCTGTCTTTATACAGGTATTGTTACCGACTCCGGCTCTTTCCGATACCCTTCTACCACGGGCGAAACGCACCGCATTGTAGCCGATTTTATCGACCTTGGTGTTGACAACAGCACCATACACAGCCTGCTGTTTGACAACCATTCGCAAAGCCGGATACAAATTTTGGCACGGGCGTTGCATAACATGAAAGTATTGCCGCAGTTCGGCACCTCTTATATGTCGCTTAACCAGGACGAGCTCAATAGCTTTGGACACAATAAAGGCGACACCGAAGGAATTGTGAACTACGGCCTAAGTATGAAAGATATTGTATTCACGGCGTTTTTCACTGAAAATAAAGACGAGGGGATTATTAAGATATCGTTCCGCTCGAAAGGCGGTTTTGACGTAAACGAATACGCCAGAAAATACTTTAATGGCGGCGGTCACGTCAATGCGGCAGGTGGGCGCTCGGGCGAAACGCTTGAGGCAACGATACAGAAATTTATTGCTACCTTAGCAGAACAAAAAATTGTATGAGAATGAAGAAGATAGCGTTATTACTACTGGCAGCGGTGGCATTTGCATCATGCTCCAACCAGCCCCAGGCGCGTAAGCCGGTGTCACAGAGTTCGGGGTCGTTCATGCGCGAGTCGGTAGAACGGAATAAAAAGCTGATCGCCAATGAGGAGTCGCAGATCGATTCGATTATCAAAAGCAATCCGCAAATAAAATATATCGCTTCCGGAAAAGGCTACTGGTACTATTATAATACCGAAAACACGCAGGATACCATCCGCCCGAAACGAGGCGACGTGGCCTATTTTGATTATGACATTAAAGACCTGAAAGGTAATGTGATTTACAGCGAGGTAGAACTACGCCCGCAGGTATACCATGTAGATAAGCAAAATATTATGATGGGATTGCGGGACGGCATCAAGCTGATGAACGAAGGCGAAACCGTAACCTTCCTCTTTCCGAGCCACATGGGCTTTGGCTACCATGGCGATGACAGGAAGATAGGCCACAACCAGCCGCTTATATGTACCGTTACCCTGAACGACATAAAGCCGGAAACCGAAGTACAAAAGTAATTAACTATAAATGAAACCGATGACAAGTATTTTTCTAAGCCTTTTTGCGCTGCTCTTTTCATGCAATAATGCCACCACACCGCCGGACACCAAGCTGGGAGATGGCCTTTATGCCGAGATGATTACCAACAAAGGGAAGATCATCCTGCAACTGGAATACAAAAAGACCCCGATGACGGTAGCCAACTTTGTATCACTGGCCGAAGGGAAGAATGATATGGTAAGCGCCGACCTAAAAGGTAAGCCATTTTATGACGGTCTGAAATTTCACCGCGTGATTAAGGACTTTATGATACAGGGAGGCGACCCTAAAGGTGACGGTTCCGGCGGGCCGGGCTACAAGTTTGCCGACGAGATAACCGACCTGAAGCATACCGGCCCGGGCATACTTTCTATGGCGAACGCAGGCCCCGCAACTAATGGCAGCCAGTTTTTTATTACGCATAAAGCAACCCCGCACCTGGATGGCATACACACCGTATTTGGGCATGTGGTGCAGGGAATGGATGTGGTAAACGCAATTGAGCAGGGCGATAAAATTGAAACGCTTAAAATTCTCCGCATAGGCAAAGAAGCAAAACATTTTGATGCTGCAAAGGTGTTTAAACAGGCGAATGAAAAGGCAATTGCCGACCAGAAAGCAAAAGAAGCGGCTTTAGCGAAAACCAAAGCCGACAAAATGGTTTACCTGAACGACCTGAAAGCGAAAAGCACCAAAACCGCTTCGGGCTTCCAGTATTTTATTGTAAACAAAGGTGGCGCTGCCAAGCCTGCCGATGGTACACAGGTGAGGGTTGCTTACTCCGGATTTTTAGAGGATGGTAAGCTATTTGACTCGAGCGACGCGGCCGTAGCAAAAGCATTCAATGCATACATCCCTCAAAAGGATGCGGCTGGCGCTTATGTGCCATTCCCTTTTACGGTGGGAACCAAGTCGGGTATGATGCCGGGCTTCCTGGAAGGGCTTGCACTGCTTAGCCCCGGCGACAAAGCGGTATTCTTTATCCCCGGCCACCTTGGCTACGGCGAGCGCGGCGAGCCGCGTGCCGGTATCGGGCCAAATGCCAATACCATCTTTGAAGTAGAGATGCTTCCGGCGCAGTAATTACTGCCACAGATATAAACAAAAAAGGACATCACATTGATGTCCTTTTTTGTTAGTATTTATCTAACCTTTAAACTTCCAGTCGAATTCGTCTTTGCTGTTGATAATGGCGCCGACTTCTACTTTTGTTACTTCACCAAATTCTACCTGGAATAAAACCCAGTTGTCTTCGTTGAAATAGTTCTCGATCGTGTCTATCGTTTCTTTTTCGAACTTCTTTACAGAAGAAATTTTCTCAAGGTCTGTCCACGGCATACCGATCACCGGATTGCCGAACAATTCCAGCGTTGTATGCGATGCGATGATATATCCAAGCCTGAAGTCTTCATCGGCATAGAATGTAAGCCGCAGCTTCGGGGCATTGTATACGTAGATAATATTTTTGTCTTCGTCTTTGTAGGTTCTGTCCGGTTCGCCATAAATCGTTTTCACGTCCTTTTCCTTCATCCCAAACAGGAGCTTATCTACGCCCGACTTTAATTGTATTTTCATTTCTTTATCTTTAGTTTTCTTCCCTGTTTAACTACGATCTCTGAGCCTTCCGCCAGGTAAACAGATAAAGGCTCTGCCCCGGTAAGGAAAGCAAAATCCTTTCCGTATACCTTCTCAAAATCCACATCCACCACATATTCCCTAACGGGGTATATCTGCCATCTTGGATGGGCAACTTCGTATTCTGAGGTTACCCTGTCATTGATTTTCGTGTAGCCCCAAAAATGCTCGGTGATAAACTCTTCTTCGCTGCCTTCGGCGATATCGGTCGGGTTAGCACCTGCCGTAACTTTCAGGGTATTCCATTCGCCCTTCCTCCAGCCGTATTCCACCGTCAGGGCATCCTCAGACTTCGTCCAGGAATGCCGTGTTTTCATTGTCTCGTAGTTCTCGTTGTAGAGCGTGTTCGCTACAAAAGTAAGCGCAGGCCTTGGCACGATCTCTTTAATAAATACCACACCGCGCTTGTATTCATCAGTATCCTTATACTTCACATAAAAGCGCAGGTTAATCTCTTCAAAATTTATGTGGAACGGTATGCGCATCTTCAGCATACGGGTATCAACAAACATAAAACCGACAAGGCTTACGTAGCAAGTGCCATTCCAAGTATCGAGCTCGGTTTCAAAAGGTACGTAAGGTTTCAGCACCTCAGGATCAACCGCATAATTGGCCATGATGAGCTTTCGCCACTGGGCGTTAAGGAATGTCCGTTTGCCTTTACCTTGCTGCATACTAATATTCAAAGGTTCCGTATTCGCTTGTTATCGTGAGTTTCTTTGTATCGGCTGCTTCTACCCTACCTACTATCTGAGCATCAATGCTAAACGACTTTGATATCGCGATAATATCATCGGCAATTCCTTTCGGAACATAGAGCTCCATGCGGTGGCCGCAATTGAACACCTGGTACATTTCTTTCCAGCCGGTACTGCTTTGCTCCTGTATAAGCCTGAATAGCGGCGGCACGGGAAACAGGTTATCTTTTATCACGTGGACGCCCTCTACAAAATGCAGCACCTTAGTTTGTGCACCACCACTGCAATGCACCATTCCGTGTATCTCTGTAGAAGAATACTTTTCAAGTATTTTTTTAATAACGGGCGCATACGTGCGCGTAGGGGAAAGCACGAGTTTGCCGGCATCCAGCGGGCTGCCCTCTACTGCATCGGTAAGGTTGACATCTCCTGAATAAACGAGTTCTTCCGGAACCGCCGCATCATAACTTTCCGGATATTTCTTTGCGAGGTATTTACCGAATACATCGTGGCGTGCCGACGTAAGCCCGTTAGAGCCCATACCACCGTTGTATTGTTTTTCGTAGGTTGCCTGCCCGAAGGAAGCAAGGCCTACAATAACATCGCCGGGACGGATGTTAGCGTTATCTATTACATCGCTGCGCTTTATTCGCGCGGTAACAGTGGAGTCGACAATTATAGTTCGCACAAGGTCGCCAACATCAGCTGTTTCACCACCGGTAGAATGGATAGTTACGCCAAAATTCTTCAGTTCTGAAATGAGCTCTTCAGTTCCGTTGATGATGGCAGAAATGACTTCACCAGGCACCAGGTTCTTATTACGCCCGATAGTGCTCGAAAGCATAATGTTGTCTACAGCACCTACGCATAGCAGGTCGTCTATATTCATGATGAGGGCATCCTGTGCGATACCTTTCCATACCGACACGTCGCCCGTTTCTTTCCAGTACATATAGGCAAGGGACGATTTGGTGCCCGCACCGTCGGCGTGCATAATCAGGCAGTAGTCAGGATCGCCGGTAAGATGATCGGGAACAATTTTACAAAATGCTTTTGGGAACAGGCCCTTATCGATGTTTTTGATGGCGTTGTGCACGTCTTCCTTCTCGGCCGATACGCCCCTGAGGCTGTAGCGCTTACTGGTATCAGAACTCATGTAGTGTAGTTTGTGTTGTTGTGGTTCAAAGATAGGACTAATGTGAAAATGGAGCAATTATTCAATGGAACAATTGATTCTGAATTTGAAGAATGAAAATTTGAGAATGGATGATGCATCCGTATACTATCATTCAATTCAAATACGTTAGAGCTTTACAACCAACCTATAACCTTATGAAACTACGTTTTATCATTACTGCAGTATTGCTCATGCTTTGCAGTTACTCCGTCTTTGCCCAAACCGTTAACGCCAGCGCCGCCCCGAAGATCGACGTCGATGGTGTTGGCACCGTTTCCGCATTTCCCAACGCAGCGAATATCACGCTTGCACTAAAGTTCACCAAGCCCACGCTTAAAGAAGCGATTGCCGAAAATGAGGCGGCTACCCGGCAGGTGCTGGCCGTGGTACGCAAATATGCAACGGATACCACAGCCATCAAAGTTAGCCTTATCTCTACAGACAAGCAGATGCGATGGAGCGCGCAGCAAAAGAAAGAAGTATTTGTAGGATTTGAGTCGGCACAGAAGATCATCTTCACGCTGAACAACCTGAAGCGCCTGAATGACTTTACTGAAGAAGTAATGAAGACTCGTATCTATGAGATTGAGCGTGTTTCGTACTTCAATACCCAAGGTGCCGAATTTATTAAGCAGGCGCAGGAGATTGCCGTAGCCGATGCAAGGGAAACTACAAAACGCCTGGCAAAAGCCGCAGGGGTAACAACCGGAAAAATCCTTAAGATAAGCACCAATTCGTCTCCCGCTACTGCTGGCGACACTACCGAAGATGCGTACCAGATACAGTCGTTCCGCAAAGCAATCGAAGTGCGTACGGTTGCCTCAAGCGGGCAGTTGCTCGACTATACTGTGAGGGTATCTATGGAGACAGCTATTGAATGAACCAATTCACTAATGTAGCAATGTGTCAATTCAAAAGAGTAACGCATACCGACCGGTCCAGGAATTGCTATATTTAAGAATTGAAAAATTGCTACATTAATTATTCTCCATCACTAACACCTCTACCCTGCGGTTGGCGGCGCGCTCTTCTTCATTTTTTTCGGGGATGGTATATATTGGCTGTGTGGTGCCGAGCCCTTCAAAGGAAAGCCTGCTTTTCTCAATACCGTTAAGGTGAAGGAACATCATTACCGCCTTGGCACGATCATAAGATAGCTTGCGGGGGTCTCCCTGCATGCAGCAGATATGGCCCAAAAGCTTGATCTTAAGGCCCGGATGCAGCTTCATTATTTCCAGTAGCTCATACAGTTTAGGGCGCGACTCGGGCAGTATGCCATAGGTGTTCTCGTAGAAGTTCAGGTTCTTGATGGCAAGCTTTTCGCCAGGCTTGGCTTCGCCCACCGCTTTCATAAACGCGACGTCGAGCTTAAGTTCCTCGGTTTCGCCTTTCGGATTTCGTATAAATATCTTTTCAGGATAGTTTACGGGTTTTGGAGCAGCCTTCGGTGCATCGTTGATACCCAGGACTTCATTCTCGAGATGGCGGTCCTTCTGCTGTAGGAAGTAAATCGTAACCTTGCGGTTCTCCGCTTTTATGGGCGACTGCTTGTGCAGCTTCCCGAAACTGCGTGTTTTAAAATCAGAACGCGTAGAAACCATATCTTTTACGGCTGAAAAAACCGTGGTCACCCTCCGTTGCGCCAGCGTATCGTTCAGTCCGATGGAACCGTCTTCATCCGTATAGCCGTTTATCGCAAGTATCCGGGAATCTTTATTAGCGATAGCCCAATTGGTCAGCTTCTGGGCTTCTGCTTTATTGAGCTCATATTTATTGCTGTCAAAAAAAACAGAAAACTTCTCCTGCGCCGACAGCAGGGCCGGAATAAATACGAGCAGTAACGCCAGTAGCTTTTTCATAATTGTCGGTTGTTTAAAAACGAATGTACGCATAATGCTGTAATAACGCAAAAAGCCTGCCGGTAGTACGGCAGGCTTTCGCTCTGTTTAAGACTATTTACTTGGTAAATAATAATTCACGGTATTTGGTAAGTGTCCATATCTCATCGTCAATAAGCATTTCAAGCTTATCGCAATGGTTCCTGATCACGTCAAAGTAAGGTTTTACGGCGTCGCAATATGCGGCAGCCATTTCTTCTGCATTAGTCAGGGCATTCGCTTTTTTGCGCTCTTCTACCATGGCTTCAACATTGGTATTGATACCAGCGATGTGGCCCGATATTTCGCGGATAAGCGCGATTTGCTCTTTGCCTACAGTTTCAAACTCGCTGCCAAAGATCTCCTTAAGGCCTTTCACGTTTTCAATGAGGATATTCTGGTAACGGATAGCAGTAGGAATTACGTGGTTGCGGGCAATATCACCCAGCACGCGGCCTTCTATCTGTATCTTCTTGGTGTATTCTTCAAGCTCTATTTCGTATCGGGCTTCTGCCTCTACATGGTTCATTACGCTAAGCTCTTCAAACAGGTCTAGCGCAGCCTTAGATACTTTTGCCTTAAGTGCGCGTGGTGTTGTTTTGTGGTTGCTGAGTCCGCGTTTTCCAGCTTCTACTTCCCACGCCTCGCTGTAGCCGTCGCCTTCAAACAGGATGTTCTTGGTTTCCTTGATATATTCGCGAAGGATGTTAAAGATAGCATCATCTTTCTTCATGCCTTTTTCTTCGATAAGCGCATCGGCCTCCTTTTTAAAGTCGCGAAGCTGCTTGGCCACGATCGCATTCAATATAGTCATCGCATTGGCACAGTTGGCGCTTGACCCTACGGCACGGAACTCAAATTTATTGCCCGTAAATGCAAATGGCGAGGTGCGGTTTCTATCGGTGTTGTCCAGCATAACATCCGGAAGCTTGCCCACTACGTTTAGCTTAAGGTCGGTTTTTTCTTCCGGCGAAAGTTTCCCTTTAGAAACGCTCTCCAGCTCTTCCAATACCCTTGTAAGCTGCTGACCAATGAATACCGAAATAATAGCGGGCGGCGCCTCGTTGGCACCCAGCCTGTGGTCATTACTGGCAGATGCTATAGACGCCCTTAGAAGTTCCTCGTAGCGGTATACCGCCTTGATGGTATTAATAAAGAAGGTAAGGAACTGCAGGTTGCTCATCGGGGTTTTGCTTGGGCTAAGCAGGTTCACGCCTGTATCTGTAGCCAAAGACCAGTTATTGTGCTTGCCCGAACCGTTTACTCCCTGGAAGGGCTTTTCGTGCATCAGCACTTTAAAGTCGTGGCGCTCGGCAACCTTCTGCATCACATCCATCAACAATGAATTATGGTCTACTGCAAGGTTGGCTTCTTCAAAGATAGGCGCCAACTCAAACTGGTTGGGCGCTACCTCGTTGTGGCGTGTCTTTACCGGGATGCCCAAAAGCATACACTCATTTTCAAGGTCACGCATATAGTTAAGTACACGCGTTGGGATCGAGCCGAAATAGTGGTCTTCCAGCTGCTGCCCTTTGGCAGAAGCATGGCCCAAAAGCGTGCGGCCTGTAATCATAATGTCCGGCCTTGATGCAGCCAGTGCTGAATCTACAAGGAAATATTCCTGCTCCCATCCAAGGGTTGCAGTTACTTTCTTCACATTTTTATCGAAATAGCGGCATACGTCGGTAGCTGCCTCGTCTACAGCCGCAAGCGCCCTTAGCAACGGAGTCTTATAATCAAGCGCTTCTCCTGTATAAGATACAAATACGGTAGGGATGCAAAGCGTTGTACCATAGATAAACGCCGGCGACGTAGGATCCCACGCCGTATAGCCACGTGCTTCGAAGGTATTGCGTATACCTCCGTTAGGGAAACTTGACGCGTCCGGCTCCTGTTGTACAAGCTGGCTTCCGCCGAATTTTTCTACCGGGTCGCTACCGTCAAATGAAGTTTCAAAGAATGCATCATGCTTTTCGGCAGTAGTTCCCGTAAGTGGCTGAAACCAGTGGGTATAGTGCGTAACACCTTTAGAAAGTGCCCACTCTTTCATACCCATGGCGATATATTCGGCAAGCTTGCGGTCTATTTTAGTTCCATGCTGCACCGCGTTCCGAACAGCCTGGTAGGCTTCCGAAGTTAAGAACTGGCGCATCGCCTTATCGTTGAACACATTACTTCCGAAGATAGCCGACTTTTTATCGAGCTCTTCTACTTTAACGGGCTTTCTGTTAGCCGTTTCTTTTAATGCCTGAAAACGAAATGTTGACATGGATGTTGTTTTTTTAAGTTATTGATATACTAAAAACATTGCAAATATATAGAATTTCTTATTTACAATTATCGACCCCCTATTTTTTTAGGGGTGAAATACACATATAAAAAGAATATCACAACGAAACCCCCTTCAGAATACCAGTAACCGCAGCCGGTGAAGAGATTTAAAAAAGTTAGTCTGAAATTCCCACCGGATTACATTATTTTCAAAAAAATTCCTACACACGTTAAGTTCATCATAAAAATCACAACTGATTGTTAATGGTGTTAAATATAATTTAATCAAATTGCCGATAGCCTGAGGATTATATATTTTAGCCTAAGATTTAAACCCACACATATATTTATACCATGAACAACAAAAAATTGATACTGGGCATTGCAGCAGGAGCAGCGGCCCTGGCAGTAGCAGGAGTGATTGTTTCACGTAAAAGATCAAAAAAGCGCCAGTTTGAAAATTCAGTTGCCGATGCAAAGGATAACTTTAAAGGAAAACTGAACGAACTGAAACGCAAAGCAGGCAAAGAACTAAAAAACAGCGGTGCTAAAGATGCAGTGAATACAGCAATGGACCGCGCTAACGACTGGGTGAGCAAGACAGCGAAAGCCTAGTACACACAATACAACACTATTCCTGAAATAACACAACGGCAGGCCGGCTGAAAAATGCCGGCTTTTTCAACTAAAAAATAAAAGCTTAACCATTACCCTGCCATGACTAAAAGAAGAAATGCCGGAAACAAATTCCAGCCTTATACCAAACTTATCGAACAGCTGGCCGCACAGCAACATC